>JABHSE010000001.1 GCA_018697035.1 archaeon
AACAGCGGGAGGTGCTGCTATTGGATTTGGACGTGAAGCCAGTAGTTGGGATACTTACATGGCATTTTACACAAATAATTTAGCGAGTGTTACTGGTAATATGCAGGAAAATATGCGTATCAATTCAGACGGCAACGTCGGCATCGGCACGACGAGTCCGGTAACTATATTTGATATAGAAGGTGGAGTAGGGACTGCACCACCTACGAGCGGAACAACGCATCCTGGAACATTTAGAATGAGGACAAACGATAACGCTGTATTAGACATGGGAATAATTGATGGTGGCTTAGGGGCTTGGTTACAAAGCACAGACCAAAGAGGGTATAATTATGCCCCTTATCCTTTATTGCTAAATCCAAACGGAGGCAACGTCGGGATTGGGACGACAGTGCCTAGTCATATTTTAGATATCGATAATGATGCAAGCAATGTGTTCCCGCTTAAAGTGAGGGGGAATATAGATAATAATGGGGGGTATACGGGAATTGTTTTTGGTTATGAGGCTGATACTACGGCTTATGAGAAGGCGGCTATTATGGTTGAGGGTACGACTGGAAGTGTTCAGCCGAATATGCATTTCTTGTTGGATAGTGTTGCAGATTCGGGAAGTGTTGTTAAGACAGATGCAAAGTTGACTATTTTGAATGGTGGGAATGTTGGGATTGGGACGACGGCGCCGGGGGCGAAGTTGGAAATTCATGATGATGGATCAGTAAACGGATTGGAAATGGAAAGTACAGGTTCGTCAGCCTTAAGGATGTTTTCTGATACAGATAATAGTGGTCCTGGAGATACTAAAATAATCATGGGAACAGATGGAGCGAGTACTGGTACTTGGGCATTCGGTTTAGATAGTTCTGCGGGTAATGATTTTGTTTTTGCTGAAAGTGATAGTGATTTGAATAGTAATCCTCGGTTGGTCATAGAAACAGGCGGTAACGTCGGGATTGGGACGGCGAGTCCGAATGGAACTTTGCATGTGGTTGCTGGTGTAGCTGGTTCTGATTCAACTCCGACAATGACTAGTAATAGTGCTCCCTCTCCGAATGTTGCATCGGCGAGTACAACAAATAGCGTATATTATCCATACAAAGCTTTTGATAATTCTGCTGCTACTTATGGTTGGATAGCTACGACTAATACGGGCTGGTTGAAATTTGATTTTGGTAGTGGGAATGAAAAGGCGGTTGTTAAATATACCATTGATTCTCATATGATTGCGGCTAGGGGGCCTAAGGATTGGACGATTCAGGGATCTAATGATGATTCAGCTTGGACAACTTTAGATACGAGAACTGGAGAGACAAGTTGGGGATCTGTGAATAGTTATTCTTTTTCTAATTCGGTTGCTTATAGATACTATAAGATAGATATAACTCTTAATAATGGAGATGGGAGTTTGGAAATTGATGAGATGGAGTTGATGGCTTCTGTTGCTGGGAATGATGCTTTATTTGTTGATACGACTAATAGTAATGTTGGGATTGGGACGGATGACCCGCGGGCTACGCTGGATGTAGCAGGTGACATTTATTATACTGGTACTATTACGGATGTTTCTGATTTTCGATTGAAGGAGAATTTTGAATCTCTTGATAATTCTTTGGCTAGGATAGGTAGGCTTAGTGGCTATACTTTTAATATGATTGATACTCCTGGTAGTCGACAGGTGGGTGTTATCGCGCAGGATGTTGAGGCGGTTTTGCCTGAGGCTGTTTCTGTTATTGATAGGGAAGGGCATCTTGGGGTTGATTATACTCAAATTGTGCCGCTTTTGATTGAGGGGGTGAAGGCTCTTGTTGGTTGGAATGAGGAGCAGGATGTGGAGATTGAGGAGTTGAGGAAGAAGAATGAGGAATTGAGAGTTCTTATTTGCTTGGATCATCCTGATGAGGAAATTTGTGAGTAGAATAACTTATTGAAGGAAGATTTATGTTCGCTTAGGGTTGAGAGATGGTGTTAGGGAAATGAATCTTTTGTCTTTATGATTTGGGAGATGGGAAGAGGAATGTTTAAATATAATTGTTTGCTTGGTGTTTGATGGATAGAGTTGGTGCTGTTTTTGTTTTTGTGATTGTAGTTTTGGCTGTTGGAGTTTTCGCGGAAACTGCAGATATAAGAACAGATATTATCAATTTTATGAAGGATAAAAATATTTCTGTTGAAGAGGGAGACATTAAGGAAATAGATTTTAGTAATTTACCTGGGGAGTTGGATATTGATAGGATTGAAGGTTCTGACATTGGGATTTATCAGGTTGGTTATAATAATAGATCGCTTTTTGTTGTTGGTCATTCTGGTGAGACAAAGGATGCTGTCGTAAAGAGTGATGTTAGATATTTGTTGACTTTTGGCTCTAGTAAGAAAATGAAAAAGTCTGGTTTTTTGAATATGGCGAGTGGTGTCGAGGGGAGCTTGGAAAAAGGATACGTTATGATGAGGTCGGGAAGTATTACGGGGATTTCGACTAATTTAGAAGTTGAGGTTATCAAGGGTGAGAAGAAGTCACCGGCTGTGAATTTGACAGGGGAGATGGTTGATGTTGTGATATATAAGAATGGTGAGGAAGTTGGATTTAGGAATTCGTTAGGTGTGGATTCTCCTGGTGTTGTTATTGATTATGATAGTCAATCGAAGAAGATTGTGAGTTTTGATGCGGGGGACGTAGTTTCGGTTTATTTGAAATCGACGGACGGTGTTGTGATTAGTGATGTTACGACGATGCTTGAGGTGACGGAATAAGATGGTGAAGCGTAAGGTTAAGATGAGTTTAAAGAGGAAGTATTTTTTGGTTGTTGGTTTTACTGTTTTATTGATTCTTGGTTTTGTTTCCTATCAGAATGTTTTTTCTGGTCGTGTTATTTTTGATATTGATACTGAGTATGTCGAGGGTGAGAATTTGGGTGGTGTGTTGAGGTTGTCGTTGAGTGAGGGTGAGTTTATTCCTGCTTCTTCTGTTATTGTCTTTGAAGGTGTCGACGGGGTAGAGGAGTTTTATTTAGAGGATATCGTTTCTGAGGAGGCTGTTGAGGGTGTGTTTTTTGTCGAGGGTGTGGATATTTCTGGGGATGGGATGGGGTATGGTTTTGTCGAGGGTGAGGATGTTGCTTCTGAGGTTTCGTTTGAATTTATGGTTTTGGTTGAGGAAGAGTCGGGGGTTGGTGGGGGTAGTGGTGGTGGAGCTGAAGAGGATGTGGTTGAGATTGAGGATGTTGTTGATAATGAGAGCGATGAGGGTGAAGAGAGTGAAGCCGTTGAAGTTGTTGAAGCCGTTGAAGTTGTTGAAGCCGTTGAAGTTGTTGAAGCCGTTGAAGTTGTTGAAGTGGCTGAGGAGGCTACCGAGGAGGAAGCTGTTGAAGAAGAGGTCGTTGAAGAAGAAATCGTTGAAGAGGAAGCCGTTGAGGTAGAAGAGAAGAAGGAAAAAGAGGAGAAAAAAGAGAAGAAGGAGAAGAAGGAGAAGAATGGCGAGGATGAAAAGGATGAGGGGTTGGTACCTACAATAACTGGACAGGTCTTTTTGGATTTGGACGATAGTATTTCTGGGAAGGTTTCTAGGGATAGTCCGTTTGTTTATAGTTTGGCTGAGGGTGAGAGTGCGGAGTTGGTGAGTGGGAGTGTGAGGATTGGTTCTGAGGTTGTGGATGATGATTATATTAATTTTGAAGTTGATGAGGACGGTGTTTTGGTTTCTAGTGATTATGTTAGTGATGGTTTTTCGTCTAGTGGAGTTAGTGTCCTTGAGATTGATTTGTCTGCGATTGGTTTGAATTTTTCTGCTGGTGATTTGAGTGTGAGCCTTGTTTATGGTGACGAGGAGATAGTTTCTTTGTCTACGGTTTTGGAAGGGAATGAAGTTGTTGAGGAAGATGAAGGGGAGGCTGTCGATGAAGTTGTTGTTGGTGATAATCTGACGGTTGTTAATGAGAGCAATGTGAGCGTTTCGGAGGAGGTGCTGGAGGTGGTTTTGGACAATGTTAGTGAGGAGTATATGGATGTTCTTATTGGTAGGTTTGGGAATGTTTCAGTTGAAACGACTGTTGCTGAAGTTGTTAATGGGAGATTGATTAGGAATTATAAAGTTGGGAAGTATGAAAGGGTTGCTTCTTATGATTATGAGGGTAATGTGACGGCTTCTCTTGAGGCTGAGATGGAGAATGATAGGATTAATTTTTTGATGGATTTGGTTCAGATGATTTTGGAAGAGGGTGAAGATTCTGAGATTGTCGACGAGCTTTTAGGTGGTTCTGCTTTTTAGATTTATTTATATTATATCAGGGATAGATATTTAAAGGGAATTGATTTAATGTTTTTGGAGGTTAAAATGAATAAATTAGTTGTCGCGGTTTATGTTTTGTCGCTTTTGTTAGTCGGAACTTTAGGTTTCGTTGGATATAGCTATTACTCCAGTGTGCAGTTCGATAAGCAAGTTACGGCATACCAAGAGGGAGGACAGGCTGGTTATGAAGAAGCACTTGCTCAGGTATTCCAACAGGCACAATCTTGTCAGCAGGTTCCATTGACGATAGAAAACAATACTATTAACATGATCGCAGTTGAGTGTTTGCAACAACAAGCTCCTGAAGCTGTAGTCGAATAGTATTAATTATTAATTATTTTTTTATTGGTTTTTCCTAATGGTGGGTTATTTTCTAAATGTTTATAACTCGTAATTCCTTATTTCTAAAATGAGATTTAGAGGTTTTTTGTTTGGGCTTTTTTTGTTTGGATTTGTTTTTGTCTCGGCACAAATGAATAGTAGTAGTTACGAGGGAAGCTTGGTTGCTACGGATGGTGGAGGAGTTTTGGATTCTACGAATTATAATATGAGTATTGTTGGGGGTATCGTTTCTGGTCTGACGAATTCGAGTGGTTATGATATGGAGCTTGGTGTTTTTTATGGAGAGAATATTGCTCCAGAGGGGGTTACTCCTATTTTGGTTTCTGTTGATGGGTTGAATGTGACTACGAGTGATTTGAATTGTTCGGCTGTTATTAGTGATGTCGGGGGGGATGATTTGAATGTTAGTTTGCGTTGGTATAAGAATTCGATTTTGAATTTGTCGATTGAGTATGATAATAATTATGCTAATGGGACTTTGTTTAGTGCGATTCTTGATAGTGGGAATACGAGTAAGGGTGAGAGTTGGAGTTGTTCTTTGAGGACTTATGATGGGGGCTTGTATAGTGAATGGGGGAATTCTAGCGGGTTAGTGATTTTGAATACCTTGCCGACGGTTGTTTTGATTAGTCCGACTGATTGGAATTCTACTACGAATAGGAGTTTGATGTTTAATTGGAGTGGGAGTGATGTCGATAATGATAGTTTGACTTACGAGATTAGTATTGGCGAGCATAAATATGCGGGTGTTAATATTTGTAATGATGATAGGTCGGATGATTCTATTAACAATGAGAGTTATGTGCCGGCTAGTGATTTGCTTTGTTTGTATGATAATGGGTATTATTATAATTGGAGCGTGAGGGCGCATGATGGGTTAGGATGGGGAGAGTGGTCGGATGTTTGGCATTTTAATGTGACGGCGAATATCGAGGCTGTTTTGATTAATGGGGAAATTGATTTTGGTTCGATGGCGATGGGGGAAGTTAAGAACACTACGACTGGTGTTTTGGATCCGTTTGAGTTGGATAATTCTGGGAATGCTATTATAAATATTTCTGTTAATTCTTCGCAGTTGTGGGAGCAGGCTAGTGGGAATAGTAGTTACTATCAGTTTAAGGCGAATAATGTTACAGGGGAAGGTGGGGCGTTTGATTGGTTGTTGTCTATTGTGGATTGGTTTAATATGCCGATTACGGGAAATGTTGTTGCTGTTGATGAATTAAATTATCAAGATGGGGATGACGGTGTGGAGATCGATATGCGATTAGAGGTTCCTGCTAATGAAGCTCCGGGTGCTAAGAGTGCTAATATCGTATTTGAGTTAACGCTAGCAGAGTAAATTAAAGATGGAAAAAATAAAATGGTGAATGTAAAATGAAGGAGCATATTTGGAGAATTGATGTTGTTGTTGTTTTGGTTAGTGTGGCGATTTTGATAAGTTTGATTGGTTATGCTCAACCCTTGGTTATTGCGCCGTTGGATGATTATGAGAGTTTGGATGGGAATGTGTTGTTTGAGTTTGAGAGGGCGGATGTTTTGTTGATTGATGATAATATGGATTTTACGACGCCGGATGAGTATCAGGTTCGTGAGGGTTCGAAAGTGAGTTTAGAGCCTGGTGTTTACTATTGGAAGGTTGATGGTATATTAGGTAGTGAGATTAGGACTTTGACTGTTGTGTCTAGGGTTGAGTTGGTGTTGGTTGAGGTTGATGGTGGGTTTGGTGTTACGAATGCTGGGAATGTGAGGTTGAATGTTGATGTTTATGACGAGGACGAATTGGTTGGGAAGAAGAAGCTTGAGGTTGGCGAAGTGTTAAAAGATGATGGCGATAAATTTGTAGGTAGTTATGATGATGAATAAGAGATTATTAGTTTTATTAGTTGGATTGTTTATGTTTAGTTCGGTTTTGGGTCTTGGAGTTACGCCAGCTCGTACGACGATTGATTTTGAACCGGGTTTGGTTAGGGATGTTTCTTTTCAGGTTGTTAATTCTGATAGTGAAGATATCAACCTTAGGTTTTCGGTTCGAGGAGATTTGGCTGAGTATATTTCTCCTAATAGTGAGAGTGGTGTGATTTTAGCTTCGGAAGGGAGCAAGAGTTTCAGTTATAATCTGAATTTGCCAGAGAGTTTAGGGCCTGGTCTCCATGTCGGTGAGGTTGTTGTGATGCATGTGCCAGATGAGCTGAATGATGAGGATTCATATTTGTCGGCGACATTGGCTGTTGTTACTCAGGTTCATGTTTACGTTCCGTATCCTGGTAAGCATGCTAATGCTAAGATGTATATTTATAGTGCTAGTGTTGGGGAAGATGTGAGTTTTGTTATTCCGGTGATTAGTCAAGGTGAATTTGATTTGACTTCTGTTCGGGCTAATGTTGATATTTATGATAGTGCAGGTGAGAAGGTAGATAGTTTTGGGACTAAATCTGTTGCGATTCCGAGTGGGGCTAAGAAGGAATTGGTTTATGATTGGGAGGCTGATGTTGCCGTCGGTGAGTATATAGCTAAGGCTACAGTTATCTATGATGATGGGACGATTTTTTTAGAGGAGAGGTTTAGTGTTGGAAGTGAGGAGTTGGTGTTGCAGGAGATTGTAGCTAAGGATTTTAGTTTGGGTGATATTGCTAAATTGGAGATGTTGGTTGAGAATAAGTGGAGTGGGAATATTGATGATGTGTTTATCGAGACTGAGATTTTGAATGATAGAGGTGGGGTTGTTTCTAGCTTTAAATCTTCGGATTATTCTGTTGGGGCTTTAAGTGAAGAAACCTTTATCTCCTATTGGGATACTGCGGGGGTTTTGGAAGGAGATTATGATGTTGAAGTTTCTATTAACTATAATGATAAATCGAGTAAGAAGAATTTAGTGTTTGATGTTAGTGAGAATGAGTTGGTTGTTATTGGACTTGGTTATGTGATATCCACTGATGCTGAGGGTAGTTCAAGTACAATTATAATCATACTAATCGTTGTTTTAATTATGATAAACTTATTGTGGTTTTTTTTGTTTAGAAAAAAGTTCGGGAAGGCGAAGGAATGAGACTCTTTGCTTTGTTAGTTTTGGTATTTGCGATGAGTGGTGTGTTTGGAGCTGGAGTTGTTGTGCCTGAGAGTTATGATATTGATTTTGAGTCGGGACTTGTGAAGGAGTTTTCTTTTGTTTTTGATTTGGATAGAGAGAGTGATTTGAAGGTTGAAGGTGATTTGACTGAGTTTGTTTATTTGGATAAGAAAAGGGTTGGTGGGGTTGAGGAGGTGACTGTGGGGTTAAGATTACCAGAGAGTTTTGATAAGTTTGGGGTTAATGAGATTTGGATTTCGGCTGGGGATGTGAGAGGCTTGATTGGTGTTAGTGTTTCTTCTTCTGGTGAGTTTTCTAATTTGGAGTTGGATGTGCCTAATGTGAATGTTGGTGGGAATGTGAAGTTTGCTATACCTGTTGTTGCCGACGCTGGTTTTGATTTGGCTTCTATTGAGGGGAGTGTTGTTATTTATGATAAGGTTGGCGAGAGGGTGGATGGTTTTGATTTGGAGCCGGTTAAGACGCCAGGTGGTGTGATGCGGCTTTCTTATGATTGGAAGGCAGATGTTGAAGTTGGTGAGTATGTAGCTAGGGCTGAAGTTAGTTATGGTGGTGGGGTGATTTTGTTGGAAGAGAGTTTTGGTGTTGGTAATGAGGAATTAGAGTTACAGGAAATTCGGGCTGATGATTTTGAACTAGGGAAGGTTAGTAAAGTGGAGATGTTGATTGAGAATATGTGGGGTGTTCCGGTTAGTGATGCGTTTATTGAGAGTGAGGTTTTGGATGGTTCTGGAAGAGTTGTGTCGAGTTTTAAATCTTTGAATTATGACATTGGGGCCTTGAGGAAGGAGGTCTTTGTTTCTTATTGGGATAGCGAGGGTGTTTCCAAGGGGAATTATGATGTGGAGGTTTCTATTCGGTATGGCGATAAGTCTATTAGGAAAAGTTTGAGTTTTGAGGTTGGTGATGATGAGTTGATTGTTGGCGGTATTGACTATGTTGCTTCTATTGATTCGAGCGGTGATTATAATTTGGTTGTGATTATTTTAGTAGTGGTGTTGGTTGTGATAAATTTAGTTTGGTTTTTTATGTTGAGGAATAAATCTGGAAAGAGTGGGAAATGAGAGTTTTGTTTTTGTTGGTCTTGGTGTTTGCGATGAGTGGTGTGTTGGGTGTCGAAGGAGTTATACCTGGAAGTTATGAGGTAGCTTTTGAACCTGGGCTTGAAAAGGATTTTGTTTTTGTTTTTGTTCTGGATGAGGAGAAGGATGTGAGCGTCGAGGGTGATTTGGCCGAGTTTGTTGAGGTGAGTAAGAAGTATGCTGCTAATAGGGAGGAGGTGACTGTGAGCTTGAGGCTGCCAGAGAGTTTGGATAGGATTGGTGTTAATGAGATTTGGATTTCGGCTGGGAATGTGCGGAGTTTGATTAAGGTTCATTTTCCTTATCCTGATAGATTTGTCGGGCTAGAGATGAGTGCTCCTAATGTTAATCAGGGAGAGGATGTTGATGTTGGTTTGAGGGTTTCGAATTTAGGAAGGGAGGATGTTTTTGTGAATGTTAGTGTTGGCATTTATGAGTGGGATGATGTGAGAGGGGAGTTGGTTGAAGTGTTTGAGTTGGGAGGAGAGTTGGTTAATGTTTCGGGCAAGATGAATATCGGTTTTGTTTTGAATAGTTCTAATTATTCTGCTGGAGATTATATTGTTGTTGCTAATGTTGATTATGGTGATGATGTTATTGTGGGTGAAAATATTTTTAGGTTGGGGGAGTATAGGGTTGGTATTTTGAATTATACTAATGAGTTTCGTGGGGGTAAGATTAATCGGTTTGAGATCGAAGTGGAGAATTTGTGGAATGAAGAAATTAATGAGGTTTATATTGGAGTTGAAGTTATGGGTTCGGGGGAAGTGTTTGATACGGGGATTGTAAATTTGGGTGCTTGGGAAAAGGAGACATTGGTTGGATATTTGGATGCGAGGGATATTGAGAGAGATGTTGATATTGAGTTTAGTTTGTATTATGGTGGTTCGTCTTTTAATGGTGGGATTGTTGGTTTGATTTTTTTAGAGGGACTTAATTGGTTTTTTTTTGTTGAGATTTTTTTTGCTTTTTGTATTGTTGTTTTTGTATTGTGGCGGGTTGTGATGATTTTTAATAAGTAGATTTTTATATTGGGGTTTGTTGTGTTGAGAATGAGGAAAGAGGATGTTTTTTCGGTGTTGGTTTTGACGCTGGTGTTTGTGTTTATAGTTTATATGGGGACCTCCCTTTTTTCTTTTGCTTTTACAGGGTATGTTGTTGATGATGGGATTGTTCAGATTGATGTTGCGATAAGCCGTATTATTACCATTTTCTCTCCTGAGGATAATGCTACTTATAATTTTGATAAAGGGGACCCCTATATTATTGAGTTGAATGTTTCTGCTGATTTTGATGTTGATGAGTGGAAGTATGGTCTTTTTGACTCGAGGCATGGAGTTGTTGTTGAGAATGATACGGCCTTTGTCCCGAATAGTTCTATTGTTGCGGTTCGTTGGGATAATATTTTGACGGTGTATGCTCATGAAGTGGATGGGGAGTGGTATAGTCAGTCTTCTCTTTTTTATGTAAATATTTCTAATTCGGCCCCTATTTTGTCTAACTTTAGTGATTTGATTTATGTTTGTGAGGCTGAGAGTTTGGAGTATGAGATTAATGCTACAGATATTGATGAGGATGATTTGATTGGGGATATCTCTCCGAAGAATCCTTTTTATTTGAGTATTGGTATAAGGCTGAATTGGACTATTAATTATTTCAATATAATTTCTGGAGCTTTGGGGAAAGATGATGTTGGGGTTCACAATGAGACTGTTTCTGTTGTTGACGTTGAAAATTTGACTGATAGTCAGAATGTGACGATAGTTGTTATTGAGATTAATAATCCTCCAGTTGTCGAAGATATTGGTGCTCAGACGGTTTGGTTGGTTGGTGAGAATTCCTCATTTGACTATAGGTTTGATGTTGATGATGTCGAGGATGGTATTAATGAAGACGGGAATTTGACCTTTAACTTGACGTGGGATGGAGGTGAGAATTTGTTTGATATTGGAAGTTCGGATGGTGTTATGAATTATAGTCCGACTTTGGGAGAGGAGGGCGAAACTTATTCGTTGACTGTTTGCGTTGAGGATAATCCTTTAGGTAATGTTCATGAGAATATTAGTTTATGTAGTCCGAGAGACGGTGATGTAGAGATTGTTTGTGATAATTTCACTTTGACTGTGACCGATGAGAATAGACCTCCAAATATTACGGCTTATACTCCGGTTAATACTTCGCTTAACATGACTGGAACTGTTACTGAAACTTTTTCTGCTTGGGTTTATGATCCTGATGGGACAATTCCAGATATTGATTGGTATGTTGATGACGTGTTGATCGAGCATAATGAGAATGTTCCTAGTGATAGTTTTAATTATAGTTTTGAGTGTGGGGTATCGGGTAATCATTCGATTGAGATTGTGACGACTGATGGTTTGCTTAATGATTCGCAAGCTTGGAACATTTCTGTTTCGAGTGTTGATTGTCCGGTTATTCCAGTATCTAGTGGTGGTGGAGCGGCTGCTAGTTCGGGTGGTTATTGTTTTGAAAGTTGGTTTTGTGATGATTGGAATGTTTGTCAAAATGTCGAGAGTTCTTTTTATTTGGGTGTTTTATTGAAGGAAGATTATATTTTTTCTAAGGAAATTTGTTTGCAGAATGGCGAAGAGGATGCGAGATTCTGTGGTTTTCAGATTACGAACTGCTATGATTTGAATGCATGTGAGAGAAGTGATCCTATTGTTGCTCGTCCTGAAGAGAAGAGGTTTTGTTCTTTTACTGAGAATCCGAGTTGTAGTGATAGGATTAAAAATTGTCATGGTGGTGGTTGTGAGTTGTTAATCGACTGTGGTGGTCCGTGTTCGGCGTGTTCTACTTGTAGCGATGGTCTGCAAAATCAGGGAGAATCTGGAGTTGATTGTGGCGGACCTTGCCCTTTTATTTGCGAGCCTGAAGTTCCATTTGCGATAATTAGTAAAACTCTAATTGTGTTGGCGATATTGGCGCTTCTCTTGGTATTGTATCTCTTGTGGAGAATGTTTTTATTGTCTAAGAAAGAGAATGAAGATGAAGATGAAAATAAGTCTGCCTAATGAAAGGATTTAAATACTTTTAAAAGTACTTTTTTAGTATAAAAAAGGGGCACAATGTTTTGAAATTATATGGCTGAAATTATTTTTAAGGATAAAAGTATCCAGACAGGATATAGGGTTAAGATTCCTAAAGCGATTGTTGATACTTTAGATTTGAAGGTGAAGCAGAAGATTGAGATTCGGTTTGATGTTGATAAGAAGACTATTGTTGTGGAGGCTGAAAATGCGAAGTAGGTTTTTGTTGTTTTGTGTTCTGATTGGGTTTGCTGTTTTCGTTATGGCTGCGGCTCCTGATTGGATAAACGGAGCATCAAATGTTAATTATAGTATCCTTGAGGAGCAGAGTTATTATCATAATTTTAGTGCGAATATAACTGGTTTTTCTGGAGATGTTAATTTTAGTATTGATACCGCTACAGATATTAGTTGGACTAATGGTTCTGGGACTTATGCTGTTTCGGCATCGGATGTTTCTGGTTGGATTTCTATGGTTGATGCTGATAGTGGGAATTTTAGTATTAATGCACCTTATGATAATCAAACAGGTTTTTTTGCGATCCCTATTCAGGCTACAAATACTACAGATAGTGAGTTTATCGGTGAGGTCTTCGAGTTTATTATTAATGCTACTAATGATATTCCCAGTTTTGTGAATTTGAATTTGACTTATAATTTTTCGGAGGGTCAGCAGGGGAATTATACTGTTAATGCGATTGATGAGGAGGAACATTATCCCTTGACTTTTAATTTAACGTTTTATAATTGTACTCATGCAGCTTGGTCTGGTCGTGCGGAGGGGGAGAATTGTAGCATTTTTAATCTGACTGAGGACTCTAGTACTTCTGCTGGGTTTGGTTTTTTGGCTGATCATAATGATGTTGGAACTTATTTTGCTAATTTTAGTACTAGTGACCTTGATGGAGCTTGTCCGCATGCGTATTGTAATTCGTCTAGTTATGATGGGAATAAATCTAGTGCTGTTTATGAGTTGACGTTTAATGTTTATTCGTCGTTGAGTGTGAATATCACTAATTGTACTGGGGCGACTGTGATGGAAGGGGAGCAGTTTAATTGTACTATTAATATTTCTACGCAAGGAGAAGAGGATGAGTTGACTTTCTCTAGTTTTGGTTTTTTCAAGAACAGCCCCTTGTCGGACTATGATGATAGGGATTGGTTTCGTAGTAACTCGACTGACAATGCCTCTAGCTTTTTTTATTCCTTACCTATTTCTATAACGCCGGATAAGAGTGAGGTTGGTAATTGGACGATTAATTTCACTGCTTGGGATGTTTTGAGGTCTGAGTCAGATATGGAGCAGGTTGATATTTTTGTTAATTTTACGGAGTCGAGTGTTTCTCTAAATTCTATTACTGATGTTACAATCTATGAGAATGGTAGCCTTCAGGTCAATGCTAGTGATGATGATTTGTTGGTTTGGGATGATAGTGTTAAGGATGAAAATTTGACTTTTGTTTCGAATAGCTCCTGGGTTAGTGTTGTTGCTAATCCTGTTGCTAGTGATGGTGTTGGGTATTTGATATCTAATGTTAGTATTGATTATAGTTTTATTCTTGCGAATAGTAGTGAGGGCAATTATAGTGTGATGATTAATGTTAGTGATGATGCTGGGAGTGTGGCTTCGAGAATTTTTGTTGTGGAGATTATTAATGATAGTGCTCCGGTTTGGAATGATAGTGCTTATGTTTTTACTAGTGCAGAGGGAGATGATGTTTATTTAAATTTGTCTGAGTATGTTAGTGACGCCGAAAACGATAGTTTGAATTTTTCCTATACTAACTCTAGTATTTTCAATAGTTTTAATTTGACTATCGAGGGTATAATTAATTTCAGTTCGTCTG
The DNA here is from genome assembly GCA_018697035.1 of archaeon. Taxonomy (GTDB): domain Archaea; phylum Nanobdellota; class Nanobdellia; order Pacearchaeales; family GW2011-AR1; genus JAGVXH01. Next base: position 13,692 of record JABHSE010000001.1, read on the forward strand.
ATATTGATGTTGGAGAGCATTTGGTTAATATTACTGTGACTGATGGTAAGATCTCTAGTGAAGTGGTTTTTAATTTTAGTATTTCTAATGTTGCGGATGCTCCGAGTTTTTATTTGTTGACGGGAGATAACGAGACAGGACAATCTACGATAACGGAAGGCTTTACTTTCATTATAGCAGAGGGAGTAGCGATTAATTTTTCTTTGGAGATTAATGACAATGATTTTTTGATTCCGGATGGACAGAAGGATTATTACAATGAGTCCTTGATTGTTAATGTAAGTTTTACTAATTCTACTGGAGGAAGTGTCGACCTGTTTAATTTTTCGTTTGATGAACCTTCTCCTATCGAGGACTATCGTATGATTTACAATGCTACCTATACAGCGACTATTTCCGAACTTAATAATTATACTGTTGTTGTTAATATTACAGATGCTTCCGGTCTTTCTATTAATAGAACTTGGCTTTTGAATATGACTGAAACTTTACAGGCTCCGGTTTTAGAGCAGATCGATAATGTGTCGTTGACGATTCATGACTATCTAAATTTCAGTTTGAATGCTAGTGATAATGAAGATGATTATGCCGGTTTGAATTTGAGTTATTCTATTGCGAATTTGAGTTCGAATGCTCCGAATTTGACGGATATTTATGGAGATGTTGAATTTAATATGAGTTCGAATTCTTCGTATGCTGGGGCTTGGGAATATAATGTTACGGTTAATGATAGTAATGGTATGATTGATTCTCAGGTGTTTTGGGTTTTTGTTTATGGTGAGGCTTCTCTTGTTTCTCCTGCCGAAGATTCTTCTTTTAATTTGACTGAGAATGTTTCGAGTGTTTTGAATTTTACGATTAATCATTCTGTTGGAGATAATTTAACTTATGAATTTTGGGTGGATAATATATCTTGTGCTTATCAAGATGGTTCTAATTGTAGTTATGGGAATTTTAGTTTTAGGGAGGTGACCTCTTCTTTCGGTAATGGGAGTGCCCTGAATTGGACGTTTATTCCTAATTTTACCGACGAGAGTTATGGAAATTTGAAGAATTTAACCATGAGTGTTTATCCAAATAGCAGTTTGTTGAATCTGAGTCAGCGGGAATCGGTTGCTGTGAATTTTAGTTTTAAGTTGAATGTTAGTCACACGAATGCGCCGCTTCGTGTTGTTAATTCTAGTGTGTTTGTACAGTCGGACTATAATACTAATATCAATCTTGATTTAAGTAATTATTTTATAGATGAAGATGTGAGTGATTCCTATTATCTGCAGAGTTTGAATTTTTCTAAATATTCGGGACATGCAGATATCTCGGTTAGTCATTCGAGTGGGTGGAATATTTCCATTGGTACCATTGTTGATGTTGCTTTTTCTGGTAATGTTTCTATTCTTGGGAATGATAGTTTGAGTTCTGATATTTTGGAAGAGATTGATGTTACTTTTGTTGCTCCCACTGTTGTTACAATAACTACTCCTTCTTCTGGTGGGAGTAGCGGATCTTCTACGAAGTTGAAGTTTTATTCGCTTAGGATTATAGTTCCGGATGATGTTATTATTTCAGATGATAATTATATTGAGATTCCGTTTCGGCTTGAAAATTCTGGCGGGGTTGATTTAGTGGGGATTGATTTGAGTAGTAGTGTTTTGTATAACAATGAATTTACTGAAGATGTTAGGGCTGAATTGGAGGTGACCTATATTTCAGAGTTGAAAATTGGAGAAGGTAAGAATTATTCGATGAAGATTTTAGCTGATACTCATCGAGCGGGAAAATATAAGGCGACTATTGTTGCTAATATTAGTTCTCCAGAGTTTAGTGATTGGGCTGATTTTTTCATTGATCTTAAGAAGACTAATGAGAGTGATGCGCAAGAGATGTTGATTTTTACAGAGAGCATTATTGCTAATAATCCTGAGTGTTTGGAGTTGACGGAGATTTTTCGTAGGGCGGAAGATGCGCTTGTGTTAGGGAATGTGGATGAGGCTATGCGACTAGCGAGTGAAGTTAGTCAGGCTTGTGAGGATGCTATTGCTTCTAATGAGCAGATTAGGTATAAGCTTGAGAGCTTTGTTGAGAAGAATTTTTATTATATTTCTTTTGCGATGTTGGTGATATTCTTTATTGGTTTTATCTTTTATGTTTACAAAAGGGTAAAGTTTAATAAATATACAGGAGATGAGTATTAGTAAGATGGTGGTTGTAGCTGATAATAAGAAGGAGAATATGGCAGGTGTTTTGGCTGCTGTGGAGAAAGAGATTTCTAAGATAATTGTCGGGCAGAAACAAACTATTCATGGTATTTTACGAGCTGTGCTTTGTGATGGACATGTTTTGGTTGAAGGTGTTCCTGGTACGGCTAAGACTTTGATTATTAAGGCTATGGCTACGATTCTTGGTTGTGAGATGAAGAGGATTCAGTTTACTGTTGATTTGTTGCCTACTGATATTACTGGTATTATGAGTTATACTCCAGAGAAAGGTTTTGAAATTGTGAAAGGTCCCATTTTTTCTAATTTTGTTTTGGCCGATGAAATTAATCGTAGTCCGCCTAAAACGCAGTCTGCTTTATTGGAAGCAATGCAGGAGAAGATGGTTACTATTGCTAGAGATACGCATAAGTTGCCGCTTCCATTTTTTGTTATGGCTACTGAGAATCCCCTTGAGACGAGTGGGGTTTATACTTTGCCTGAGGCGCAGGTCGATAGGTTTTTATTCAAGTTGCTAATTGGTTATCCTGAAGAGAAAGAGGAGCAATCTATTCTTAATACGAATACAACTACGAGAAAATTCGAGAGCTATGATTTAAAGTCAATTTTGAATCCTCAGAAGATTGCGAAGTTGCAATCTCAAGTGAAGACTGTTTTTACTTCGGAGGCTATTGAAGAGTATATTGTTAAGATTGTTAGAGAGTCACGAAGTAAGGAAGGAGAATTTGGTAAGTATATTTCTTTTGGGGGTTCCCCTAGGGCTTCTATTGCTCTTTATATTGCATCAAAAGCTGAAGCGCTTATGCAGGGAAGGGACTATGTTATTCCGGAAGATGTTCGGACTGTTGTTTATCCTGTTTTGAGACATAGGGTTATTTTGAATTATGAGGCCGAGGCTGATGGGGTTACTACAGAAGTAGTGATTAAGGATATTATTGGTAAGTTGAATGTTCCTTAGATGAATTTCGAGAAGGTTCTTGATAAGGTTAATAAATAGGTTTTTCTTTGTTTTATGAAGATGGTGAGTAAAACTGGCGGGAAGTTTTTGTTGAATTATCCGAAGGCTATTTCAGATTTTGAGGCTGTGATGAAAAAATTTCCAGTTAAGAAGATTTTGTATAGGAATATCTTTAGGGGCAAGGGTTTGGAATTTGATTCTTATCGTGTATTTGAACAGGATGACGATGCGAGTTTTATTGATTGGAAGGCAAGTCTTAGGGGAAATCAGCTTCTGGCTAAGAAGTATATTGAAGAGAGAGATTTGAATATTTATTTTTTGATTGATGTTTCTAGTAGTATGCTTTTTGGTTCTGGGAATAAATTGAAGTCGGAGTTTGCTGCGGAGTTTGCTGCGGCTCTTGGTCATTTGATTTTGGGGTCTGGAGATAGGATAGGGTTAGTTATGTTTAATGATGATGTGGTTAAATTTTTACAGCCTGGTAATGGAAAGAATCAGTTTGGAATGTTTACGAAGTTTTTGGCGGATGAGAGTTTGTATGGAGGTGGTTTTGATTTGAAGAAGGCGATTGAAAATGTTTTGCGTTCTGTTAGTTCCCCTTATACTATTTTTATTGTGGTTTCGGATTTTATTAATACGAAGAAGGATAATTTCCCTAAACTTAAATTATTGGGGACTCGATTTGAAACTATTTCTGTTATGGTTCGAGATAGGTTGGATGAAGAGTTGCCTAAGGGAAATTATCAGTTTTCGGTACAGGATCCGTATTCAGGTAGACAAGTTATTTTAGATCCAAATATTGCTGGTGATAGGTATCGTAAGAATGTTGTTCGTAAAAAGAATATAGTTAAAAATATGATGAAGAGTTCTCAAATTGATAGTTTGGAATTAATTACGGATAAGGGTTTTGTGGTTCCTACCCTGAAATTCTTGAGAGCACGTGCCATGGGAGAAAGAATATGAGTAATGGAGTTGAGTTCTAATGGAGTTGGTTTTTTTGTATCCTAAGTTTTTGAATTTGCTTTTTTTAGTTCCATTCTTTATTTTTGTTTATTTTATTGGTCTTATTTATAGTAAGAAGAAGGCAATGATGTTTTCTAATTTTGAGGCAATGGAAAGATTTTATGACATAGAGCTTTTTTCTAAGAATTTTTTTGCGCTTTACGTTAATTTACTTATCCTGATTTTATTGGTTCTTACTTTGTCTGGAGTTGGTGTGCAGTTCGTTGCGGAGACTTCGGATTTTTCCTATGTTATTGTTGTCGATACTTCTACTAGTATGTCTAGTAATGATTTTTATCCAGATCGACTTGAGGCTGCTAAGAATGGTGCGAAGAAGTTTGTTAATTTGTTGCCGGTTGGTGTTGAAATCGGAGTAGTTGAGTTTTCTGGGGATGCTCGGGTTTTGCATAATTTGGACAGTAATAAGATTAAGATTAATATGGCGATTGATGCTATTGATTATGGAGAGGTGCAGGGGACGAATATCTACAACGCTTTGTTGGCTGGTGATAAATTGTTTGATGATAGGCAAGTGAAGGCGGCGATTTTGATTAGTGATGGGCAGTTGAATGTTGGAAATACTCCGCGTATTCTTAATTATATTAATAGGAATAGGTTAGTTGTGAATACGATTGCGGTTGGGAGTGACGAGGGTGGGGTGACTGGGTTTGATACTATTTCGGAAGTTGATGAGGATGTTTTGAAATCTTTAGCTTTTAATTCTGGAGGTGAGTTTTTTAGGATTAAGGATGTTGAAGATTTTGATTTGTTGTTTGATACGTTGTTGACGAAGGTGAGTAAAGAAGTTACAGTTGATTTGAGTTTTTATTTTTTATCGGGAACTATTTTAATGTTTACACTTCTGTGGGTTTTGCATAATTTTCGGTTTAAGGTTTTTCCTTAGATTTATACTTGGCTACTGTAGAATTGCCGATTCACTTCTTCTTTTGGAACGAAAGGTTTGTACGGAAGTAATTTTTGAAACCAACCTTCTTTTTTTGGAGAGCCTGCTATTGCTGCGGCGAAGTTTTTTATTTCTTTTGAGATTGTGTTTAACTCGTCTAGAACTGATATTGGAGTTTTGGAATGGAGAGCTTCTGCCATTTTTTTATGGTCTTTTATTTTTGCTAGAACGGGGACTTCAGAAAGAGTTTCTATTTCTTTTAGATTATATTCGTGTTTAGGTGAACGAATTTTGTTTATGATTATTCCTTCGATCGGGGTTTTTTGTTCTTTCGCTATTCTCGCCGCTTTGAGTGTTGTGTGTAGTGTGACGTGGTCTGGAGATGTTACGAGGAAGATTTTGTCTGATGCTGCGATGATGGGTTTTAATTCTTCATAGTTTGGAGATGTATCTAGAATTATGAAGTCGTATCTTGATTTGTATTTTTGGAGTATTTTTTTTAGTTTGTGTGGGTCGATTTCTTTATGGTAGTGCATTGATGACGGGATGATGTCGATTCCGTGGGCTTCGTAGATTGCGTTTTGTGGGAGTGTTCCGTTGAGGGCGTCTTGGAGAACGTAGTCTTTTGTGAGGTCGAGGTAGAGTCCGATATTTGGTGCTGAGAAGTTGGCGTCGACTAGGAGGACTTTTTTGTCGAAGTGTTTTGCTAGGGATACTGCGGTTTCTAGGGCTAGGGTTGTTTTACCGACGCCTCCCTTGATTGATACGAAACTTAGAATGTTTGTCATTTTTATCACCTATTATTAGTAATGATATTTTGGTATTTAAGAGTTATGTTGGGAATTGGTATTATTTGGAATTAAGCAGATACTGGGAATTTACTCAAACTTCACTCTAAAATTTTATAATCGCTTCGCAGATAAAATTCGAGCAAAGTTTTCGCCCAGGAACGCGGGTTGCAGCCTAGCTCACAATTTACATCTCGCAAAAATATTATATGTTTCTTTTGTTCACCTTCGTTTTCAAATAACACTCGGACACGGGAATTTTTGATTCCCTAATAAAAATATAAATATTTTCCTTAAAGTGAATTGTTTGGCCTTACTGTTTGGCTATATTAGAATAAGCAGATACTGGGAATTGCACCCAGGATCAGCGGGTTGCAGCCGCTTGCCTTACTGCTTGGCTATATCTGCATTGATTTTTAATAGAAGTTTTCCTACTTAAAGTTAATCTTCTTTCAGGATTTACCTTCGCTTCAAAGAAGCTCGGACACGGAATCAAAGATTCCTAAATAAAAACTAAAGTTTTTATTTAAACCAGCGGCTAAGCCTTAATTCAAATCACGCTCCCGGCAGGATTTGAACCTGCGGCTTCTACCTTAGAAGGGTAGCACTCTATCCAGGCTGAGTTACAGGAGCACGATATTAAGTGTTAGATTTGATTTTTAAGTTTGTTGGCAAAGAATAAAAAGTCTTTTTTTGTTATGTAGCTATGGCAGAAAGAATTGAATTGACGTTTTTGGGAACTGGGAGCGCTATTCCTACGAAGCGGCGGAATCATCCAGCTATGCTTTTGAAGTATAAGAGTGAAAATATTTTGATCGATTGCGGTGAGGGGACGCAGAAGCAGTTCAGGAAAGCTGGGTTAAATCCTTGCAAGATTACTAAGATTTTGATTAGTCATTGGCATGGGGATCATACTTTTGGTTTGCCTGGGATTTTGAACACGCTCCGGTTGAATGGGTATAATGGGAAGCTTGAGATCTATGGTCCGAAGGGAAGCAAGGAGTGGGTTAGGAAATATTTGGATTTGGTTGGGAGAAGGGGTATAGATTTGGATTTAAAAGTTCATGAGGTTAAGAGTGGGATTATTTTTGATGAAGGTGAGTATTTTGTTGAGGCCATGGAGGTTGATCATGATTGCCCCGCGGTCGGATATTCGTTTATTATTAGGGAGAAGAATCGGTTAGATGGGGACAAGTTGAAGAAATTAAAAATTCCGAATTCTCCTTTGATTGGTGAACTGGTTAAGGGGAAAGTTGTGACGATTGATGGTAAGCGAGTCGATGGGAAGAAGTTGCTGTACAAGGAAGCCCAACGGAAGGTTTCGTTTGTTATGGATACTCGGTATAATTCTGATATTGTTAAATTTGTTAAGGGTGCTGATTTGTTGGTTTGCGAGTCGACGTTTTCCAAGAGGGAGAGTGAAGAGTTGTTGGGACAGAGAGCGCATTTGAGTTCGGTTGAGGCTGCTGGGATTGCCAAAAAGGCGAAGGTTAAGGGGTTGGCTTTGGTTCATTTGTCGCAGAGGTACGAGGGGATTCCTAAGGTTATACTGGGGGAAGCCGTTGATATTTTTGGGAAGGGAGTTGTTGTACCTGAGGATTTAGAGAGAGTTGAGCTTTAATTTTTATTAGATTAATCGTAAATGACCATAGAGTTTCCACTGATTATATGTTTTCTGAGAAGTCAAAAGCCCGAGCTAAATTACCAGGCGAATGCTCAAATTTAGTTTGCTGAAGGTGAGATGAAGACGATTGTGTCGCCTCGGAGGAACGTTAAGCCGTAGCTTGTTGTTTGTTCTCCGTTCTCTACTTCTTTAGCGCCTTCAAGGACCACGTTGATGTGGATGTCGAAAGCTAGAAGTGTTCCGACGAATTGCTTGCCGGACTTCAGCTGAACTAAAATCTCTTTACCTTTTGCTGAATTCAGCAAATCTAAAGGTCTATCGATTCCGTTTACCATGATACTGATTGAATGGTTTCGTTTTTAAATCTTTATATTCCAATTTTCAAAAACCAGAGTTTTCACCTGGTAGGTGATTCTATTGAATCAAGTATTGTGGTAAGCTTTTTATATTGGTTTGTCTTCGGGTTATGATGAGGTGTATGTTGTGGTTTCGTTGATGTCAGATGCTCGTGTGATGTTTTTGGTTTGGTTTATTTTGATTGCAATTATTGTTGCTTTGATTTTGATTGTCATTGAAACTAGGGTTAGAAAAAAGCAAGAGTCGAAGGTGAAGGTTGTGAAAGTTGCAACTCCTGCTGAAGAGGTTGATTCTTTTTTGAGTAAGAAGGTGTCTGTGAAAAGTAAGTTGAAATTTATTGGGAAGACGGCGAAAAGTTATTTCAGGAATAAGTATGGGATGCCATCTAATCTTGATTATTTTAAATTGGTTGCAGAGTTTGAGAAGGGGAAGAATGAATTAGAAGCTGATTTTTGTGAGAAAATGTTTAAGGCTTATTATTCTGGCGCTGAGATAAGTGAGGAGGATGTTTCCTTGTTGGGGAAGATGTTTGCGAAGATAGTTGATAAGAGAGAGGGTATCAAGGATGTTGCAAGGTCTCCTGGTTTTTTTAGTAGGTTTGATGAGTTGGTGAGTCGTGGTTTTATAGCTATTTCAAATAAGGTTGAAGGATATGTTGATGCCAGGAAGGAGGACATGGAGAGGCATGGTAGGAGGCTTATGAAGGGTGACTATGAAATGATTCGGTGGGTTCGGAGGGCTATTGCTTATGGTTATGATAAAGTCAAGGTTGAAAAATTACTTAGAGATGGGAAAAGGAGTAATGCAGAAGTGAGAAAGTTTTTGATAGCTTATGATAAAGAGGCCGGTAAGTCTCCTGTTCAAAGTATTCCTAATAATGGAATAGCTAAGACAATTGTCGGAAGACAAAAGAAAAGACTTGAAAAGATGGAGGTTTTAAGTTCAAGTTAGAAGGATAGTTAAATGGAGGTTTTTTTAAGATAATATGGTTAGTCGATTTTGGACAATTTTTAATTGGGGGGCTTTGGTTGTTGTTACATTATTTTCTGCAGTTATTATTTGGAATTCCTTATCTGGGGAAGTTGTTGACGAATTTGTTTATGAAGAAGAAGAGGTGCCCTGTATTGATGTTATGGCTGGTTTCGAATATGATGCGTGTTATGATGCCTACTTGGAAACGATTTTCTTGAAAGTGAGAAGGGGGCGAGATGGTTATAATATTAATTCGTTTAAGGTTTCATTTCTTGATTTATCTAAAAAAGTCTATGACCTAGATGATATTCCGAATATTGGCGAAGAGAAGGCATATAAACTTCCTGCCGAAAAGAATCCGCGAGATATAGATTTGGAAGCTGATGTTATTAAGGATTTTGCGGAGCCTATTTGTGATGCTCCGGAGCAATTGTTTGTTGACTATTGTCCGGTTGGTACCAGTGGAGAAGGTGTCGACGTTTTAATAAGTCCTCTCGGGGGAATAGAGATTAATGATTTTATCGAAGTTGAGGATACGTCTGATTTGGATTCGGATATTTTTACGATAGATTTGGTTGATGCTGGAAGAATTTGGGATTCTTTGTGTAACCCAGATTGGGAATGTAGTGAATGGGAGACTTGTGTTGATGGAGTTAGTCGTCGGGACTGTGAGGATGTTAAAGGGTGTGCTGTTTCTAAGGATGCTCCTGTGACTGTTCGAGGTTGCGATGGAGATTGTATTGAGGATTGGGAGTGTGAATGGGGAGATTGTAAGAGTGGTGTGAGTGTTCCTAGTTGTGTGGATTCGAATAATTGTGGAACTCGACATGATATTCCTATGGAGTTATCTTGTGATAAAGTTGGCAAATGTATTCCGGAGATTGAGTGTGGTGAGTGGTCCGAATGTGAAGTTGATTATGATTTTGTTGATCTTATTGGAGATGGTTTTATGAATTTGAGAGGGAGTAAGTCAAGGATTTGTGTTGATGACGAGAAATGCACTTTGTCACAGAGAGAGATAAAGGATTGTTCTGTTAGTGTTGATGTTTATACGGATGATTTTAAGAAGTGTGGGGAAGAATATGTTGGTATTTATAATTCTTTAAATGATGAGATGTTGGCGATTGTTAAAAGAGGAATGGGGGATAATGAATATTTGAATATTTACTTTTCTAAAGAGGAAAATATAAGGTGTGATTATTGTTTTGATGGTGTTATGAATGGGGATGAGGAAGAGATAGATTGTGGTGGAAGCTGTCAGAATTGTGACGATTACGAAAGAGTTGTTTATGAAGAGAGTTTTTGGGAATGGTTTCGTGGATTCTTTTCGTAGTAAGTCTTTTAAATTGAAATTATTATTGATGGTTATGGCTCTATAGCTCAGCGGTAGAGCGCCGCTCTCATGAGGCGGAGGTCCCGAGGTCAGCACTCGGTAGAGCCATTATTGTATTCGTTACTTTTATATATGATATTGATTATTTTATTGTATGGCTCTAGAAGATGTGATGGTTAATTTAAGTGAATTTGTCTCGGTTTTTCCTGCAGATGTTTCAGATAAGATTTTAGGACTGATTTTGATTTTGAAAGCTTTAGGGGTAGTTGCTATTTTTTATTTTATTTATGTAGTTGTTATGGGAATTTTTACATATAGACGTATAAAAAAAGTTGATCAAATAGAAGAGAAAGCTAATAAGATAAGTAAAAAGGTTAATTCTATTGATAAAAAATTGAATAAGCTACTTAAGCAAAAGAGTTAATTAGATTTTAATACTATTTCTAAGACTGAAACGTTTACTAACTTTCCTTCCTTGTTTTCGAATTCTTCACTTCCGATTGATACATTTTTTACAGATACATTTTTATCTTCTAAGAATTTTCTTCGTGAAACCTCTGCAACATCTACTCCTTTTGATATGAATTTTCCCCGAGCCTTGACTGTTACCTCGTTTGCTCCTTTATTGAATTGTATTACTACACCAGTCACATAATTCATAAATGGTTTACCTCCGATAAAGATAGAGTGCTCTTCCGATTTTTTTGTTTCTTCTGTTGTCATTTTGTTATTCGTTGTCGTCTATGATTGTTTTTGTGTTCTTTTTCACTCTAGCTATGTAGCCTGCGATTTTGTTTCGCATTTTTTTACTTGGTAGAGTACGACCTAGTGCCTTCTTGTTTTCTTCGAATGTTTTTCCGAATGAATCTGTGGATTGTTCTAGTAGTTGTCTCGTTGTTCTTTTTACTAGAGTTGATTTTATTCTTCCCATGATTAGTGGTATTAATTTGGCTTTAAAAGTATTATGGTTGCAGATTCTCTAGTTTGTGAATTTTTGTGAGTTTTTGGTGTGCTAGGATTGTGTCGGTTAGTTTTTTTGTGAGGTTTCCGTTTACTATTATTTGGTATGAGAGGTCTTTTTTATTGGCTGTTTTGTAGCAGGTTAGAAGTTCGTTTTCAGTTATCCTGATTTTATTGAAGGCGAAGAGCATCGATGATTTCGAGCTTGATTCTATTATTGCTATGACTTTCTTTTTATCTACTTCTTCTAGTGAAAGTATTTTTGTGTTTTGGTTTTTTAGGAATTGTTCTATTTTTCCTAGGAAAGTTTTTTGCTGAGGCTTTTCTTTTTTAGATTCTTTTTCAAATATATCTTCTACTTTATTGGATATTTTCTTAGCCTCTTTTATTTCTTCCTTCTTTACTTCCCATGCTTTTGGAACATCTGGCTCTTTTTCGACTATTGGATTAGTTTGTGTTTTGTCGGGTTTCGATTCCCCTTCCTTTGGGAAGAGAAGTTCATCTATTTCTTTCTGTGGTGTAAATGCGTATTTCCATGTTATTTTGTCCTTGAATTTGAAGGGGATTGCGAAGTCCTTTATGTTTCTTAGAGCTACTCTGATTTTTGGTTCGCAATCCTCATCTGTTAATATTTTATTTTGTTTTAATTTTTCCTGAGCTTCTTTTTCTATAGATTTTAGATGTTCTGTTTTTTCTTCTAAGGTCTCTTCCTTTCCTGGGATGAGATAGAGTGGGGATGCTCCGACTCGCATGTTTGATGTTTTGATTTGTTTTGAATTGATTAATTCGGAGAGGATGGCGGAGGCGAAGACTGGGTCCATTTTTATTTCTCTAGCCACTTGAACTGGGAGAGCGGGGCCTGATGTTTCTAGGAATTTTAAGATTTGGTTTTTCTTTTCTTGGACGTCTATCATGGGGATTAGAAGTTGGCGAGGGTTATAAAGATTTTTATCTTCGTATATATATTAGGAAATTAGGTTAATTATTGGGGTTGAATCCATTTGATTTCGTAGTAGGTTGTGGAGTTTTCGTCGTCTACGATTGCCATGAGTAGATTTTTTTTGGTTGAATGTGCTACTCGGTTTTGCGCTGCGAAATCTTGGGTTTTGATTTTTGAGTTTTCCTTGATTGGATAGCATATCCATTTTGAGTGTTTGGTATTTTTTTGGTAGACTCTGAATGCGGCGCCGAATTTTAGAGCTGTTTTTATTGTGTATCCAGATTTTGTTAAATCTTTGAATACGGTGTAGTTGGTTAGGAAGTTTTTGTTCTGGTTTGTGAATTTTTTTAGGAGAGCTTGTTTCGTGATTGTTTTGTTTTGGAAGTTTTGGACTTGCATTTTGTTTTGTTCAGTTAGGAAGTAAGTTTCGTATGTGGAGTAGAGGATTTTCTGGTTTTGTTTTGTTCCGAAGTTGGATTTTTGGTGGAGAGTATGGGCTTCGCTAGTGTTGGAGGTTGTTTGGTTTGTGATTAGGGTTGCTTGGATTTTTTTCATGATTTGTGGAGGTGTTGAGTGATTATAAAGTTTTTTAAATTGAAGATTGTTGATTGATTTGATAGTCCCATAGTCTAAAGTAACATTAAGATGTTTCATGAATCCTATGGAACTAATAGTCCCGTAGTCTAGTGGTCAAGGATGTGAGACTCTGACTCTCACGACCCAGGTTCGAATCCTGGCGGGGCTATATGGTTAAGAGTTTTAATGAGAGGTGTTATGATTTGCTTAGAAGGGTTCCTAGGGGAAGGGTTACTACTTATGGTGAGATTGCTCGTGGGCTTGGGTGTTCTGCTTTTCGGGCTGTTGGAAATGCGATGAATAAGAATCCTTATGCTCCTGAGGTTGCTTGTCATAGAGTTGTTGGAGCTGATGGGAAAATTGGTGGGTTTGCTTCTGGATGTGAGCATAAGATTGAGTTGTTGAAGATGGAAGAGGTTGAGGTTGTGGATGGTAAGGTGGTTGATTTTGAAGATAAGTTCTTTAGATTTAGGGTGCCTAAAACTTTATAAATAGAATTTTGGATTAGTTATTCATGAAGAGATCTAGTAGAAGATGGAAGAAGAAGGGTCAGATGCGTTGGAAGTGGCAACGTAAGAGGCTTAAGAAGGAAAAGCGTAAGAGAAAGATGAAGCGTAATAAGTAGATGTAATTTTAGAGGTAGGAGTTATTATGGAGAGAAAAGGAAAATTTGATTTTAGTAAGGATACAATATATATTTCTCAACCTGTTAGATGTCCTTTGACTGTTGCTGCTATGCGTGAAGGCATTAAACTTGGATGGGAGGCCTCAGCTGTTGGAGTTTCTAAAAATAGTGATGGTAGTTACACCATATTGGAAGGTAATCATAGGACTTCTTCTCATTGTCTTGAGGAAAAATCTCTGGGTTATACTGTTCTTGGTACATTTGATGGTATCCATAGGTCTTATAATGTTAAGGATGAGATAAGTGGCTATGTCGATTATCAGAGATTGGCAAATTCTTTGATTTACCTTCCTAAAAATATTGCCAAAGAGTTTTGCCGTAAAAACAAAGAACTAGATTTTTTTAAAGAGTTAGATAAGGTGTCTGCTCAAATTGAAGTTTGTAATTGGTAGTCTATCATAATAATTCTTATAAGGTTGAATTTGAATTACGTGATATGGGAAATTTGATTGGTTTTGATTTGGATGATACTTTGATTCCTACTGTGGTTCATTATATTGATGCTCAGGAGAAGTTGAATGATTTTGTTTTGGATTCGTTTAAGGGATTGAAGTTTAATCGTGACGAGATTGATGATATGAGGGAGGGTATCCAGATGGATTTGGTAAGTAAGATGGGATTTAGTAGTGAGGTTTTTCCTGGATCTTTTGAACATACATATGTGAAATTGTCAGAGGTGTATGGGGCTCGAGCTACTAGAGGGGGGCGTTCTTGTGCTTATGAGTTGGGGAGGCGAGTTTTTAATGAGAAGGCTTGGGGGTCTGCTGGGTTGTTGCCTGGTTCTGAAGATGTGTTGGATTTTTTTAAGGACAGGGGAGATAGATTGGTTATGATTACTCTTGGAGATGATGAAATTCAGAGAAGGAAGATTGAGGTTGTGGGGCTTGATAAGTGGTTTTCTGGGGATGATGTTTATGTTGATTTGCGAAGTAAGGGTGATATAATGAAGAGGTTGTTTACAAAGGAGGAAAGGGCTGATGGTTTGTTTGTGGGGGATTCCTATAGGCATGATGTTCGTCCTGCTTTGGGTGCTGGTGTTCGTGTTGCATATATTCCACAGGGTTCGTGGCATGGTGATGGGATATTCAATGGGAGTGATCCTAGTGTTATAAAATTAAGAGATATTTCGAAAGTTAAGGATATTTATGAGTCGAGTGTTTTGAAATAATCATAGTAATCACAATAATCCTTATAAAGTTAAAATGTGATTTTTGGGAATGAGTACGACTTTTAATTCGGAGGTGTGGACTGAGAAGTATCGGCCGCAGGTTTTTGAGGATATGGTGGGGCAGGAGGAGATTTTGAAGAGGGTTAAGAGTTTAGTTAATTCCAATAATATTCCGCATTTGTTGTTCGCTGGTCCAGCTGGAGTTGGGAAATCGACGCTTGCCTTGATTGTTGTTAAGACTTTGTTTGGTGCTAGTTGGAGGGAGAATTATTTGGAGTTGAATGCGTCGGATGAGAGAGGGATTGATGTGGTGAGGCAAAAGGTTAAAGATTTTGCTCGGACAAAGGCTTTGGGGGACGTTCCGTTTAAGGTTATATTTCTAGATGAGGCTGACGCTCTGACACGTGAGGCTCAGCAGGCTTTGCGGAGGACTATGGAGAACTATACTGCGACATGTAGGTTTGTTATGAGTTGCAATTATTCTAGTAAGATATTGGATCCTATACAGTCTAGGGCTGTTGTGTTCCGGTTTCAGATGCTTGAGAAGAAGGATATTAAGAAACGGATTGATTTGATTGCGGAGCGTGAGGGTTTGATGATTAATGATGAGGCGTTTTCGGCTTTGTATGAATCTAGTGAGGGGGACTGTCGAAGGGTGATTAATTTGTTGCAGGCGACTGCGTCTATCAGTCCGAATATTACTGGGGATTTGGTTTCGACGATTGTTAGTAAGGCTAAGCCTTCGGATATAAAGATTGTTTTGGATTATGCTTTGTCTGGGGATTTTGTTAATGCGAAGGAGAAGTTGCTTGATATTATGTTGAAAGAATCTATTTCGGGGCAGGATGTGATTAAGGCGATTCAGCGTGAGGTTTGGAATTTGCCGATTGATGATTCATTGAAAGTTGCTTTGACTGAGAAGACTGGGGAGGTTGAGTTTCGGTTGGTTGAGGGAGCTGATGAGTTTATTCAGTTGGAGGCTTTGTTAGCTGGGTTTATTCGGGCGGGGTTGTCTAGTGTTAAGGAAGTTCAGGAGGGGAAATAATGGGTATTGCAGTTGAGTTTAACCCGGACTTAGCCCTAAGGGCTTTTGGAACCGAAGGTAGAGATTTAGAAGAATGTTTTCCTGAGAAACTTAAGGAAGGAGAGGCTTATGATTTTTTAAAAAAGGAGCAGCGGGCATATTGGTTTGGTGGGGAGATTCCTTTACTTGAAACGAAAGGAGGAGGGATATTATCTAGGCCTTTTGCAAGTGTTAGGATTTTAGAGGCTACGCATTTTTTAAGAGAAGAAGAGGTTTGGACTAAGGGGAGATATGAAGTCGTAGATGTTTTTGATGTTGCTAGTTCTGATGTAAATTTTGAATCATATAGGAGAATAGAATGAAGATATTTATTGCGTGTAGTAAGTATTTTTATTCTGAGATAAGAAGGGTTGTTGTTATTTTGGAGGAGATGGGACATGAGGTTAGTTATCCGAATTCTTATGATGAGCCGTTTGCGGAGGAGAGGTTTCGGGAGATGGGAGAGGAGGAACATATTGAATGGAAGTCTGGGATGATGAGGAAAGATAGGGAAAATCTTAAGCCACAGGATGCGGTTTTGGTTTTGAATCTTGAGAAGAATGGGATTCCTAATTATATTGGAGGGGCTACTTTTTTGGAGGTTTATATGGCTTGGGATTTGGGGAAGAAGATATTTTTTTATAATCAATTGCCTGATTGTTCGTTTACGGATGAGTTGGTGGGGATTAATCCCGTTGTGATAAATGGAGAGTTGGGGTTGGTGCGATGAGAGGTTTGGATAAAAATGGTATGCCCATAGCAGAAGGTGTTTATTTGGTTAAAGAGACTGGATATTGTAGTGGTGAAGAAACGATAGACGTTTATGATCATCCGATTAAAGGATTATCTTGTTTTAGTGAAGATTTTGGATCTGCTGGAACTGGAATCGATGATGAGTGTGATTGTCATGTTTCTGTTCAGAACACTGGGATGGAATTTATTAAAAGAGTGAGGGATTTGGATTAAGATGATGAATTTGAAGAATGTGCCGTGGTGTGAGAAGTATCGGGTTCATGAGCTGGCGGATATTAAGGGGCAGGAGTTGGCGGTTGATAAGATTAAGTTTTTTTTGAAGAGTTTCCCAAAGAAGAAGGCGATTTGTTTGCATGGGCCTCCGGGTGTTGGGAAGACTAGTTTGGCTTATGCTGTTGCGGGGGAGATGGGAGCGGAGATTTTGGAGCTTAATGCATCTGACTTTCGGAATAAGGCGAAAATTGGAGAGATTGTTGGGCCGGCAAGTCGTCAAGCCAGTTTGTTTGGGAAGGGGAAGATTATTTTGATTGATGAGGTCGATGGTATTTCGGCGATGAAGGATAGGGGTGGTTTGGCTGAGTTGTTGGGGTTGTTGGAAAAGAGTGCGTTTCCGATTGTTATTACGGCTAATGATATTTGGAATAAGAAGTTTAGCATGCTTCGGAAGAAGGCGGAGGTTGTCGCGATGACGGGGGTTGAACATAAGGAGATTTTGAAAATTTTGATGGAGGTTTGCGAGAGCGAGAATTGTGTTGTGTCTGGGGATGTTTTGCGAGGGATTGCGATTCGTGCGAGAGGTGATATCCGTGCGGCTTTGAATGATTTAGAGGTTTTATCGAAGATGGATAGCGAGAGTTTGATGCAAGAGGTTGGAGATAGGGATAGGGAGAAGTCGGTTTTTGATGCGTTGAAGAAGGTGTTTCAGGGGACTGGGATTGATGATGAGATGCTCAGGGTTTATGATGATGTTAATATGCCGATTGATGATTTGTTTTTGTGGGTTGAAGAGAATTTGGCGGTTGCTTATCAGGGAGAGGAATTGTGTTTGGCTTTAGATCGTTTGAGTTTGGCGGATGTTTATCGGGGGAGGATTCGGAGGCAGAGGCACTATCGGTTTATGGTTTATGAGTATTTTTTGCTTGGAGCTGGGATTGCTAGTGTTAAGAAGTATGAGCGGGGAGGCTGGGTTCAGTATAAGAAGCCGTCAAGGATTTTGAAGATTTGGTTGCAGAATCAGAGGGCTGCGAAGAAGAAGTCGATTTGTGAGAAGTATGCTAAGGTGGCTCATGTTTCTGTTAAGGGGGCTATGAAGGATTTTTTGTTGTTGCGGTTGATTCTTGGAGATGGGAAAGTTAGGAAGGAGTTGGATTTGAGTGGGGATGAGATTTTGTATTTGGATAAGGTTTAGGCTTCTATGAGATATTGAGACTAAGTTGATTATATTGTATAAGTTTTAATAATATTAAGTTTTGGTTTTGTTATGAGTGGTGATTTGGTTCGTAATTTTTTGAGGGAATCTAATGCTATTGAGAGTGAGTATGGTGATGTTGCGTTTGAGGATTCGGTTGAGGCTTGGAATTATGCTTTGGATAGGTATAATGATTTCGGGATTGATTATGTTTGTGGGATTCATGAGCGGTTGATGAAGAGGTTGAACGTGGGGATTGCTGGGAAGTTGAGGCGGAAGAAGATCTATATTGTTGGGCGAAATAGGGATGGGCGACAAGTTATTATTCGAGAAATTGAAGCTAAGGGAAATAAGCCGCGTTTGCGTAAGTGGTGTGAAAGGTATAATGATATTAGGGATTTGATTGAAATAAAGGAAGCGCATATTGATTTTGAGATGATTCATCCTTTTGCAGATGGAAATGGTAGGGTTGGTAGGATTTTATATAATGTTCAGAGAGTTAATGTTGGGGAAGATGTTAGAGTGTTTTGGGAGAGGGAGAAGGGAAATTATTACGAGTGGTTTGTTGATAGGCGGAAACGGAATATGTGGATTGAATTGTATATGGGATTAGATAAGGAAAAAAATAATTAACAATTGCCTTGTGCTTGAACTTCTGTTGCATCTAAAGCATTAGCACATTCTTCTGGAGCTTCATTATATGCGGAACAGATTGCTGTTTTGATTGCTTCTGCTGTTCTTGCTACGTTTGCTTTTACGCCGTTGATTAGTATTGTTGGAGATCCTGTTACTCCATTAGCTTGAGCTTGTGCTCTGTCTGCATCGATTAATGCTGTTCCTTTTTCTTCTACACAAGACATTACTGCGGATGAATCAATTCCAAGGGAGTCCATTAATTTGATTGATTCTGTTTCGTCACACTCGATGTCTCTTGATTGTCCACATACTGGATATATATCTGTTACGAATCCTGCTGCGTAGTCCCAGTAGTTTTCGTTATCTAGCTCTTGAATACAGGCCTGGATTTTATTTTGTTGAGTTTCGTATGCTCCGTGTCCGTCGTGATACATGATTGCCTTGAAGTCTGCCTTACCTGCTAGTAGAGATGCAACTTCTGCGAAAGGGTCTTGTGCCATAACTCCGTAAGGGCAGTATGACCAGATGAATAAGTCTACGATTGGTTTGTCTGATTTTGGAACTTCTGTTGGTGTTGGAGCATCTGGTGTTTCAGAAGCTGGTTGTGTTTCAAGTGAGATTGGTTGAGGGACTAGAGTTTTCCCGTCCTTTGTTACATATACTGGAACTTCTTGGTCCTCTATCATTAGAACTATTTCGTATAATGAGCCGTCGTCTGATGCGCTTATTAATTCTGCGTTAGCTCCTTGTGCGTTCGCGAAGTCTAATACTTTTTGTCCTGCCGTTTCTGGAGATACGATTGTGCCTGATGTTGAACCTGTTAGAAGTGTTGCTATTAATATGATTGCTAGAACTGCTGTTGAAATTGTCCAGTAGTTTTGTGATAGTGTTTTTAGGATGTCGTTTTTACCACTTTTTTTCTTTGTCATATTTTCTTGAGATTAGAATTGTTTATAAATCTTTTGCAGTAATTAGTTTCATGGACATTGAAGGTAAAGTTGTCGAGACTGTTGAGGAATATGATTTGATGGTTAAGAAAGATAAGGTTGTTGTGGCTTTGTCTGGGGGGAAGGATTCGACGTCTGTCTTATATATATTGAAGAAGCTGGGTTATGATGTTCATGGGTTGATGATTGATTTGTATTTGGGTGAGTGGTCTGAGATTCACAAGAAGAATATGACTCGGTTTTGTGAGGAATTAGATGTGCCTCTGACTGTTGTTGATTTGAAGAAGGAAATTGGGCAGGGGATTTGTTTTGTTAAGGCTGTGTTAGCGAAGAAGAAAGGGTTGACGGGGTGTACGGTTTGTGGGATTATTAAGCGGTGGGTTTTGAATAAGTGGGCTCGGAAGCTTGGTGCTGATGTTATTGTGACTGGACATAATTTGGATGATGAGGCACAGAATGTTTTGATGAATTACCTCAAAGGTAACGTGAGTCTCGGAGCAGGACTTGCTCCGATGACGGGTGGTTCACAATTAAAGATTGTGGGTGGTTCAAGCTCGGAGAGCTCGGGTGGTTCAGAATTAGAGATTCTGGGGGGTTCAGCTTCGCTGGGGGCTTGTGTAGCCAAGAACCAAGAACCAAGAACCAAGAACCAATTAAATTTTGTGCAGAGGGTCAAGCCTTTGTTTTTTGTGCCGGAGAGTGAGGTTCGAAAGTTTGCTGAGGATATGAAGTTTGATATTTTGTATGACAGGTGTCCTTGTGCGTTTGGGACATATCGGGTTGATACGAGGGGATGGATGGTGGAGAATATGAAAGACGAAGATAAGTTGAAGGTTGTTGAGGGGTTTATGGAGAGTGTTGGTGGGATGAAGAAGGATGATCGAGAGGTTAGGAGTTGTGAGGTTTGTGGTGAGGTTTCGCGAGGGAAGGTTTGCAAGTTTTGTGAGATTGTTCAGTGTGTTTGATTTGTATATTAGAGTACACATTTTTTTAAAAGTGGAAGTTGTTTGTTTTTTGTATGATAAATCAGCGTCAGTTTGGAGATATGCTTATTGAGGATGGATTGGTCTGTAAGAATTATGAAAGTGCTAAAGAGTTGAAAGTTGGAATGGAGAATTTTTTAGACGATGATTTTAAGATATGGCTTTCTTATGGAGATAGGACTCTTGGTTTGACGGATAGTGATGCGTTGTATCCTTTGACTAATCACGATAGGGCTAATGTTTGTAATTATTTGCATTTTGTGGATAGTGTCGCGAAAGCTGAAGAGGGTGGTGTTTCCTATGTGGGAGATGGTAGGATTCATCTTGAGCATCTTGATGGAAGGTTGCATACCGAGAATAACGGTGATTTTGTGATGCATTTTGGTTTGGGGGAGTATGTTAATTGGGGTATTGATTTTCATCTTTCAGCTGGAGAGCTTGGTAAGAAGTATAGTACGAAGATAAGTAGGCACTCTACTTTGATTGATGATGTTGCTCAGAAGTGTTTTGGTTTGTAAGTGAAGTGTAGATATTTTTATAAAGATTGGAGTTTTTTGTTTTGGTATGATTGATGAGGCAGGTAGAAAAGAAAGTGAAT
The DNA here is from genome assembly GCA_018697035.1 of archaeon. Taxonomy (GTDB): domain Archaea; phylum Nanobdellota; class Nanobdellia; order Pacearchaeales; family GW2011-AR1; genus JAGVXH01. Next base: position 34,560 of record JABHSE010000001.1, read on the forward strand.
GGCAAGAATATTGTTCTGAGTTCAGGGGTGATGGTTCTGACTTGGAAGGGATTTTTTTAGAGAGGCAGAGTGAGGGTAAGGTTGGTGTGATGTCTCCAGGTGGAAATGGGAATATTCCTCTTCTTTTTTCTCGAGGTGGAGCATTGGCTGAGGCTTGGGAGAATTCCTTGATTGCTTTGGCTGCTCGAGGTGGGTTTGTTCGAACACAGTATGATGATAAAAATTCTGAAAATGGACTTTATCTTTCTCCTCCTAGTATTGATGCTACGATGAGTGTAATTGTTGAAGCTCCTTCTTCTGATCCTATGATTCATAAGTCTTTCCCGGGAGGATTGGAAGATTTGGAAGAATATCGTCAAGAGGTTTTAGATGGGATTAAAGATCATTGGGTAAGAGATCAGAATAATCCTGATGATAAGAGGTGGGAGTATACTTATCATGAACGTATGTTTGGATATAAAGTTCCGGGATTGAAAGGGTCTATTGATCAAGTTGAAAATATGATTGGTAATTTGGCTAGGAGTCCGATTACTCGTAGGGCTCAGGCAACTTCTTGGAAAGTATGGGAAGATTTGAATATTTCAGATCCAGCTTGCTTCCAGTCCTTGTGGGGTAGGATTTTGAGGACGAATGATGAATTTAAATTTTATTCGAATGAATCTGATGGTGAGCAAAAGTTGAACCTTAATATGAGGTTTAGAAGTAGGGATGCTTATGATGCAGCTTTTATGAATAACTTTGCTTTTATTAATTTGGCAGAATATATGGCTGGTGAAATTTCTGGTAGACAGGGTGAAAAAGTTGAACTAGGAAGGTTTGAAGATAAATCTGATTCTTATCATATTTATGGGAAGAGACTTGAAGATTTTGGAAGTCGTTTTGTGAAATCTATATCTAATCGTTCTTTTGAGGATAGAACTTGGGATAGAGCCTTTGTTCAACCATTTTTTGATGCAGCAAAGTCTACGATAATTGAGAAGGTTAAGGCTCAGGATTTGAAATATTGTGATCAAGGTTTGAAGTAGTTCTATTATATAGTGTAGTTCATATTTTTTTATAAAGTGTTGTGGTTTTTCGGTTGTATGAATAGGGGGAATTTCATTGTTGTTGATGGTGTTGATGGTGTTGGGAAGAGTGTGATTGAGTTGGCTTTGTTGGAGAGGATTGGTGGGGAGGTTTTTGATAGTGTTTCTTGGAGTAAAGAGAATTTAGGAGAGCGTCCTGATGTTTCGTTGACTGGTGAGTGTGATGTTGTTTTGACTGCGGAGCCGACTTATTCTGGGTTGGGTTCTGATATTCGTAGGACACTTATTTCAAATTTGAAGAGAGGTGTCTTTCCTTATGGGTTGTTGATTGGGGCGTATTCGTTGGATCGTGATATTCAGTTGAGAAATTTGGTTCTTCCAGTGCTTGCGAGGGGTCGTGATGTTGTGCAGAGTCGGAGTGTTGCTTCGTCTCTTTGTTATCAGACATTGAGTGCTGAGGACGAGGGTTTGGATCCTGTCGCTGTTAGGGATGAGGTGTTGAGGTCGACTGGTAATGTTTTTGAGTTGTCGTATGCTCCGGACTTGTTGATTATTCCGACTATTGGTAAGGTTGAGGATTTGATGTTGAGGTTTGAAGCGAGAGGAAAAAAGGATGATGCTATTTTTGAGAAGATGGATTTTTTGGAGCGGGTTAAGGTTTGTTATGAAAGTGATTGGTTGCGGGAGATATTTGAGAAATCTGGTAGTGCTGTTGCCTATTTGGATGCGGGGATTTCTATTGAGAGTACGAGAGAGCAGGCTATTGATATTTATGATGCCTGGTTGGCGACGGGAAAAATTCCTAGAGAGTTTAGGAAAATTCCTAGTTCTTAAAGATGTGTTTTCATTCTTGAAAAGTACTGGTACGTTTTGATTGTTAACTATTGTGAACGAAAGTGTGTTCTTTATGACAACAATCTTTAAATAGACGAAATATTAGTTTTGTCCCATAGCTACAATTTATTGTAGTTAAAATGAGTGTGATATACCATATATTGTATTCATTGCAAAATAACAAATCAAGATGCTATGTCCATATTGCAATTCAAGTGAAACGAAGGTTACTGATAAGCGGGACTCTGGAAGTGAGTCTCGGAGGCGAAGGGAGTGTTTGAAATGTGGGAAGCGGTTTACGACGTATGAGCGGGTTGAGTTGGATATGTATGTTATTAAGAAGGATGGGAAGCGAGAGCGGTTTTCGCGGGACAAGTTGTTTAAGGGGATTGAGAACAATTTGCAGAAGCGGCCTTTTAGTAGTGAGCAGATAAATTCGATAGTTGATGATATTGAGGCTAGGGTTTATCGGTTTGCGAAAGATAAGGATATTACGAGTAGCAGGGTTGGGGAGTTTGTGTTGGCGAAGTTGAAGAAAGTGGATAAGGTGGCGTACATTCGGTTTGCGGCGGTCTATCGGGACTTTGCGAATATTGACGAATTCAGTTACGAGCTGAAAAAAATAAAATAAAAATAAAATGGTAAAAAAAATAAGAAAGAGAGATGGGAGCGTTGTGTTCTTTCAGCCTGATAAAATTGAGAATGCGATTTGGAAGTCGGTTCGAGCTGTTGGTGGGAAGGATAAAGATAGGGCTAGTGAGGTAGCTGGGCAGGTTGTTGAAAAGTTAGAGCGGATTTATGGGGAGCATGGGGTTGCTGATGTTGAGGATGTTCAGGATTTGATTGAGAAGGTTTTAATTGAGGAAGGGCACGCGAAGGTTTCGAAGGCGTTTATTTTGTATCGGAAGAGTCGAGAGGAACTTCGGGATGTTAAGGGTTTGTTTGATACGATCGAGGCTGTTGAGGATTATATTGGGTTGAATGATTGGATGGTTAAAGAGAATTCTAATATGGGTTATTCGCTGCAAGGGTTGAATAATTATATTGCAACTAAGATTGTTTCGAATTATTGGATGAGGCGGATTTATCCCGAGGCTATCCGAAAAGTTCACGAGGCTGGAGATATTCATGTTCATGATTTGGGGACGCTTGGGGCTTATTGTGTTGGTTGGGATTTGAAGGATTTATTGACGGTTGGGTTTAAGGGTGTGAAGGGTAAAGTTGAAAGTAAGCCTGCTAAACACTTGAGGACGGCGCTCGGACAGATGGTTAATTTCTTTTATACTTTGCAGGGTGAATCGGCTGGTGCTCAGGCATTTAGCAATTTTGATACACTTCTTGCTCCGTTTATTCGTTATGATAAATTGGACTATAAGCAGGTTAAACAGTCGATGCAGGAATTTGTTTTTAATATGGCTGTGCCGACGAGGGTTGGTTTTCAGACGCCGTTTACGAATATCACTATGGATTTGGAGGTGCCGAATTACATGAAGGATGAGCATGTTGTCATCGGTGGAGAGTTGAAGATGGAGAAATATGGAGATTTTCAGAAAGAGATGGATATTATTAATAAGGCGTTTGCGGAGTGTATGATTGAGGGAGATGCTAGTGGACAAGTTTTTACCTTTCCGATTCCGACTTATAACATTACGAAGGATTTTGATTTTGATAAGCCGGAGCATGAGTTGATATGGGAAATGACGGCGAAGTATGGGATTCCCTATTTTTCGAATTTTGTTAATTCTGATATGAAGCCTGAGGATTCTCGGAGTATGTGTTGTCGTTTGAGGATTGATAATACTGAATTGAAGAAGAGAGGTGGTGGTTTGTTTGGGGCGAATCCTTTGACTGGTTCGATTGGTGTTGTGACTATGAATATGGCGAGACTTGGTTATGTGTCGACGAGTGAGGATGATTTTATGGGAAGGCTGGATCGTTTGATGGAGTTGGCAAAAGAGAGTCTTGAGATTAAGAGGAAGGCGATTGAGCGGTTTACTGAAATGGGGCTTTATCCTTATTCTAAGTTTTATCTTCGGGTTGTTCATGAAAGGTTTGGGGAGTATTGGAAAAATCATTTTGGGACGATTGGTTTGCTTGGTATGAATGAGTCTGTGAAGAATTTTATGCCTGGCGAAGATATTACTACGGAGAAGGGTAGGGCTTTTGCCTTGAAGGTTTTGGATTTTATGAGGGATAGATTGACAGGATATCAGGAGGAGACGGGGAGTATTTATAATTTGGAGGCGACTCCAGGAGAAGGGACGACCTATAGATTTGCTCGGACGGATAAGAAGAGATTTGGCAGAATTATTGTTGCGAATGAGGAGGCTGTGAAGCTTGGGGCTAAGCCTTATTATACAAATTCGTCGCAGTTGCCTGTCGACTTTACGGACGATGTTTTTGAGGCGTTAGATTTGCAGGATGAAATCCAATGTAAGTATACTGGTGGGACGGTGTTTCATACTTTTGTTGGAGAGAGGATGACTACGGATGCTGTTAAGAATATGGTTAAGAAGATTGCGTTTGGTTATCACTTGCCTTACTTTACGATTTCTCCTACGTTTTCGATTTGTCCTAATCATGGGTATTTGAGTGGGGAGCATGAGTATTGTCCGAAATGTGATTTGGAGATTGCGGAAGGGAATGTTGCTATTGCCGAGGATGTTGTTTTGGAGGAGGAGGCTGAGAAGAAGATTGTTGAGGTTGAAGATGCTGATGTTTTAATGAAGCCGATTGCTATTGAGGTAAAGAAGGTTAGTGCGTTTGGCGAGGGTGAAGAATCTAAATTAAATAAGAGAGGTGATATTGATGGCGAGGACTAAGTGTGAAGTTTGGAGTAGGGTTGTGGGTTATTTGAGACCGACTGTTCGATGGAATGATGGGAAATTAGCTGAATTTGGTGATAGGACTACTTTCGGTTCCTGCTAATTTTCCTGCTGATTTCTAGCGGTTTATACTTCGTTGGACGAACGCTCACGTACTCTTGTACGCTTCGCAACCGTCCGCCTCGTCTAAACCTGCTGTAAATCAGCATGGTTTTTATTATATGGTTTAGTATAATAATTATTATAAGTGGCTGTTGTGTTTTTTTATTATGGAGGATGATTTGCGTTTTCAGAAGAGTAATAGTAATTTTATTGAGAGGTTTTGGGGAGGGTATGTTTCTATTGAGCGAGGTGGCGGATATCAAGTTAAGAGGTTGACTTTGAAGCCTGGTAAGCGGATTAGTTTGCAGAAGCATTTACATCGGTCGGAGCATTGGGTTGTTGTGTCTGGGGTTGCTAAGATTGTGCTTGGTGGTGAGAGTATTGTTTTGGGAAAAAATGAATCTACTTATGTTGGTGTTGGGGTTGTTCATCGGTTGGAGAATATGGGGAAGATTGATCTTGAGATTATTGAGGTTCAGATGGGTGAGTATTTGGGTGAGGATGATATTGAGAGGTTCGAAGATGATTTTGGACGGGTTGATGGAGAGGACTTGTCTACGGATTATATGGGTGGCCATGGATTTGAGAGTGAGGTTGATTTGGTTAGTGAGGAGTTTTGTATTGGGGAAGGGTGTGGGGAAGAATGAAGATTGCGGGATTGCAAAAAGTTTCGACGATTGATTATCCTGGGGAAATTTGTTGTGTGGTTTTTTTATTTGGTTGTAATTTTAGATGTGGGTTTTGTTATAACCCAGAATTGGTTGTTGGAGATGGTAAGCAGGAATTAGGGTTTTCTCAGGATGAGGTTTTGGAATTTTTATCTAGACGGATTGGGAAGTTAGATGGGGTTTGTATTTCGGGAGGCGAGCCTTTGATGAGTTTGGATTTTGATTTTGTGAAGAAGGTTAAGGAGATGGGATTTAAGATTAAAATTGACACTAATGGGAGTTTTCCTGATAAGCTTAAAGATTTGATTGATGAGGGGTTTGTTGATTATATTGCGATGGATGTTAAGGGTGCGCGGGATGATTATTTTGAAATTGTGAATGCTGATGTTTGTTTGGAAAAGATTGAAAGGTCTATTAAGATTGTGAATGATTTCGGGGGTGAGTTCCGGACGACGATTGTTCCAGGGTTACATGATGTGGATAGTGTTTTGGAAATGGGCGAGTGGATGGGGCGTGTTTGTGGGAGGCCACCTGGGAAGATTTTTTTGCAGGGGTTTAAGGTTTCTCATGATGGAATGATTGATTCGGCGTTTTTGAAGAAGGTTGATGTTTTGGAGGGGGAGTTGTTGAGGATGAAGGTGGAGGTTGAGGGGTTGTTTGGAGAAGTTGGGGTTCGGGTGTAGATTAATTTATTTTTTGTGCTAGTCTTTCTATTGCGTTTATGTAAGCGGCTATCCTTGTCGATGTTTGATGTTTTGTTTTTTTATTTAAGATTTCTTGTGTTGCATTGAACATTTTTTCTTTTAGTTTTTTGTCAACCTCTTCTGCTGTCCAGGATTCTTTGTTTATATTTTGATACCATTCGTAATAAGATACGGTTACACCGCCTGCGTTTGCTAGGATGTCTGGGAGGATAAGGATGTTTTTGGATTCTAGGATTTTGTCGGCTTCAGGAGTTGTTGGTCCGTTTGCTAATTCTAGGATTATTTTTGCTTTTATTTGTTCTGCGTTTTTTTCTGTGATTTGATTTGCTAGGGCTGCTGGGACGAGGATGTCGCATTCTAATTCTAATAATTCTTGATTTGTTATTGTAGTTGTGTTAGGAATATCTTGCAGGTTGCCGTTTTGTTTTTTGTGTTCTAATACTGATTTGATATCTAGTCCTTCTTGGTTATATATTGCGTTTTTAGAATCTGAGATTGCGATGATTTTTGAATTGTCTTCTGATATTAGTTTTGCGAAGTTGCTTCCTGCGTTGCCGATTCCTTGTATTATTATGGTGGCGTTTTTTAGGGTTGAGATTATCTGGGTTTGTTCGATTGCTTTTTGTAAGACGAATTGTCCGCCTCTTGCTGTTGCTGTGTCTCGTCCTAGTGAGCCTCCGTTCTCGATGGATTTTCCTGTGACTACTGCTCTCGCTTCTTCTATTGGTGTGGAAGTTTGTTTAGAGTATTCGTCTACTATGATGTCCATGATTTTGGCATTGGTGTATACGTCTGGTGCTGGGATGTCTTGTTGTGGTCCGATTACTGGTGTTATTTTTTTTATGAAGGCGCGTGTTATGTTTTCTAGTTCTTTGTCTGATAATTCTTTTGGGTTACAGATTACACCACCTTTTCCGCCGCCTAGTGGGAGTCCTACTGTCGCTGTTTTTATTGTCATCCAGGTTGCTAGTGCTGAGACTTCGTTTAGGTCGACTTGTGGATGGTATCGGATTCCGCCTTTGTATGGGCCGAGTAGAGAATTGTGTTGGATTCTGTATCCTGTGAATATCTTTGTTGAATCGTCGTCCATTTTGACTGGGAAGTTGACTTTTGTTTCTCGCTCGGTGTTTAGGATTATGTTTAATTTTTCTTGTGAGAGGTTTAATTTTTCTGCGGCTTTTTTTATTATTGTTTTTGCGTTTTCTAATTCCATTTACTTTTTAGGTTGTTTTTGTTTTTAGTTGTTTGTTATCAGTGTTGACATGCTTACTAATGTAAGTGGCTCTTGGTCCTTCGTTTTATTCCATAAGAAATCACGGCACCTTCGGCACACATGATTTCCTATGGGCACTTATAGGATTTTATATAATAATTTTTATATAGTGATTTTTAGTTGAATTTTGTATGGCACCAATAAAACAAAGCGTACCCTTGAAGGGCAAGAATATTTTGAAGGGGAGGTATCGGCATTTTAAGGGAGGTGAATATGAAGTTTTGTCTGTTGCTTCTAATTGTGATAATCCCGAGCAGGAGCTTGTTGTTTATCGGGCGCTTTATGGGGAGGGTAAGATTTGGGTTCGGTTGTTGAGTGAGTTTATTGGGTTTAAGGATATTGGTGGGAAGAAGGTTGAGAGATTTGAGAAGATTGGTGACGAGGGGAAAGGGGTTTGTGTTAGGGTTAAGAGATTGAGAGAGGATGCGGTTTTGCCGAAGTATGCTCGTGAAGGGGATGCTGCGATGGATGTTGTTGCTGTTTCTAAGAGAGTTTGTGATAATTATATAGAATATGGGACTGGTTTGGCTTTTGAGGTTCCTGAAGGTCATGTGATGTTGATGTTTCCTCGGAGCAGTAATACCAAGAGTGATTTGATTTTGGGGAACTCAGTTGGGGTTTTGGATTCTGGGTATCGTGGGGAGTTGATGATTAGGTTTAATGTTATTGGGGACAAGGGGCATTATGAGGTTGGAGATAGGATTGTGCAGATTATGATTTTGCCTTGTCCTGAGGTTGAGTTTGTGGAGAGTGAGGAGTTGTCGGAGAGTTCAAGGGGAGAGGGGCGGTTTGGGTCGACTGGGAAGTAGAGGATTTAGTATAGTAGTCTTTATATATTTTTGAGAGTATGTTAGATTATGATTATTGGGATTACTGGGACGTTTGGTGCTGGGAAGGGAACGGTTGTTGAGTTTTTGAAAGAGAAGGGTTTTGAGCATTTTTCGGTTAGGGAGTTTTTGATTGAGGAGATTTCGAAGAGGGGTTTGGAGGTTAGTCAAGGGAATATGGCTTCTGTTGCTAATGACTTGAGGGCTAAGAATGGGGCGAGTTATATTGTTGAGGAGTTGTATCGGAAGGCTGCGCTTTCAAGGGGGGATGTTGTTATTGAGAGTTTGAGGTGTCCTGGTGAGGTTGAGGTACTTAAGGGGAAAGATGGTTTTGTTTTGTGGGCGGTGGATGCTGATATTGAGAATAGGTATACTCGGACGATTGAAAGGAGTGATAGTGTTGGGGATGAGAAGGGTTTTTCGTTTCAGCAGTTTATGCAAAGGGAACAGGAGCAAATGGGGAATAAGGATCCGACGATGCAGAACTTAGGGGTTTGTATTGAGATGGCGGATGTTGTTTTCCGGAACGATTGGACGATTGCGGAATTGAAGGGGAAAGTGGAGAAGGTGCTTGAGAAGAAGATTGATGGGAATGTGAGACCTAGTTGGGATGAGTATTTTATGAAGTTGGCGGCTTTGGTTGGAGAGAGGTCAACTTGTTTAAGACATAATATTGGTGCTATTATTGTTAAAGATAAGAGGGTTATTACTACTGGTTATAATGGTTCGGCTAAGGGGATGCCTAATTGTGTTGAGGTTGGGTGCTTGAAGGATGAGTTGGGGATTAAGACTGGAACTGGACATGAGACTTGTCGCGCTGTTCATGCTGAGATGAATGCAATTATTCAAGGAGCTTCACATGGTATTTCCGTTGAAGGGACTACTATATATTGTACTCATACTCCGTGCACTCTTTGTGCTAGGATGATTGTGAATGCGGGGATAAAGAGGGTAGTTAGTTATCGTGATTATTCTGATGAGGGAGCTAGAAAGTTTTTGGAAAAAGCGAATGTTGTTTTGGATAAGATTGGTAGACCTTCTGATAAAATAAGGTTTGTGGATTAATCCATACAATACTTAAGTTTTTAAATTAATTATATGATATAGTTTTATTGGCTCCGTAGCTCAGCCTGGTTAGAGCACTGGACTTTTAATCCAGGTGTCGGGGGTTCAAATCCCCTCGGGGCCATGTTAGATTTGAACGCACAGGGGTTCACCCAGTAGGTGATCTGGTGATCAAAATCCCCTCGGGGCCATGCCGGGTATTTGAACAACCTTCGTTTCAAAGAAACTCGGAACGAAAATTAAACATTTTCTGAAAAGTTTATTTCTTCGAAAAAACTTTTAATCCCCTCGGGGCCATGTTTTTTATTTTGTCAGTTTTTTGACCCGAACCACTATGTAATAACAAAAGTCGAAAGGTTTTTAAAGGGATTTTTGATGTTTTGATTATCTAAAGGGATATTCTAAAAGGTAAAATGCACGTACTCCAACCAAAGCACGAGAAACTGACGGGTGAAGAGGTTGAGAAACTTTTGAAAAAGTTTAATATTAACTCGATGCAGTTACCTAAGATTTCTAAAAAGGATCCGGCGCTTTCTGAGGATTGTGATACGGGCGATATTGTGAAGATTTCTAGAGCCGATGAAGAATACTTCAGGGTCGTGATTTAGATGGCCGAAGTAACATTAAAAATATTTCATACAGACATTTGTTCGCTTGAGGTGAAAAATGGCTGAACATGTACTTGTCAAGGAATTTTTGAAGAATCATTCTCTTGTTGAGTCGAATATTAAGTCGTTTAATAATTTTATTGAGAAGAGGATGCAGGAGATTATTACAGAATTGAGTGATGGTTTGCCTAATGAGGATTTTGAGATTAAGCTTGGGAAGGTTCGTGTTGGGAAGCCGAATGTGATTGAGAGTGATGGTTCATCTAAACCGATTACTCCTGCTGAGATTAGATTAAGGAATTTGACTTACTCGGCTCCTATTTGGATGGAGATGACAATTAATTATGCGGGTCAGGTTGAGACAGAAGAGGTTGAGCTGGGACGGATTCCTGTGATGGTGAAGAGCGATGTTTGTAACTTGAAAGGTATGAGTGAGACTGAGTTGGTTGAGAATTATATTGATCCTAAGGATTATGGCGGATACTTTTTGATTAATGGGAATGAGAGGGTTATGGTTATGGCGGAGGAATTGGCGTCGAATCAGACTTTTGTTGAGTGGCAGAAGATTAAGAGTAGAATGATTTTGAGGATGTTTTCGCAGAGGGGTGCTTATAAGATTCCGGTTTCTTTAGTTGAGAGTGTTGATGGTATTATGGAGATTTCATTCTCTAGGTTTAGGGATATTCCTGCGGTTGTTTTATTGAAGGCTTTAGGTATTAATAGCGACGCTGATATTGCGAAGTTGATTGGTAAGCAGACAGATAGTTTGGTTGTGAATTTGTATGAGTATGCTGATATTGGGAATGTGAATGATGCTTTGATGTGGATTGCGGAGAAGAGTTCATTGCAAGGGACAAACAGGGAGATGTTGGATAGAGTTAAGCAAAGAATTGATTCTTATTTTTTACCACATATTGGTTTGGATAAGAAGGCCAGGTTGGAGAAGGCTAGGACTCTTTGTAAATTTATTAAGCAGTTCTATATTGCTAAGGATAACCCTGGTGAAGCTATGACTGATAAAGATCATTATGCTAATAAGAGGGTTAGGTTGTCTGGTGATTTGTTGGCTGATTTATTTAGGGTTAACATTAATATTTTACTTCGAGAGGTTCAACATACTTTGCAGAAGACGGTTAAGAGGCGTAAGTTTTATTCTATTAAGACTATTGCAAAATCTACTTTGTTTACACATCGAGTTGAATCGGCGATTGCTACTGGTTCTTGGATTGGAGAGAGGAAAGGTGTTACTCAGAATATTGATAAGAATAATTCATTTGCGATTATGAGTCAATTGCAAAGGGTTACTTCAACTTTGCCTGGAGAGCAAGAGAATTTTGCGGCGAGGACTGTTCATCCTACTCATTATGGAAGGTTTTGTCCAATTGAGACTCCTGAAGGAACTGAAATTGGGTTGAGGAAGAATTTGGCTTTGCTTGCTCGTGTTTCTACTAGGACGACGATGGAAGACGACGATATATTGAAAGTGTTGAAGGGGATTGGAATGAAGGATGATGGAGAACTGGATGTATTCTATAATGGACGATTTGTCGGCTCGACAGATGATGTTGAAGGATTTGTTAATAATGTTAAGAATGAGAGGCGTGAAGGGAATTTGCCGGTTGAGATGTCTGTTCGTTTTGATAGATTCTTGGATACTATTTATATTAGTTCAGAGATTGGTCGAGTAATTCGTCCTTTGATTGTTGTTGATAATGGTGAGTCGAGGTTGAAGCCAGAGCACATTGAGTTGGTTAAGCAGGGAAGTTTGAATTGGGGGAATTTGTTTGAGAAGGGAATTTTGGAATATTTAGATGCTGCTGAAGAAGATGATTGTTATGTTTGTTTAGAGGAGGATAAGTTGACTTCAGAGCATACGCATTTGGAAGTTGATAAGATGGATGTTTTCGGAGTTAGTGTTTCGTTGATTCCGTTTGGTAATAATGATCCGCCTGCTCGTATGGTTAAGGGTGGTTCGAGGGCTTATCGTCAGGGACTCGGGTTATATGCTGGGAATTTTCCGGTGAGGATTGATACTGATGTTTCGATTTTGCATTATGCTCAAAAGCCTTTAGTCAGGAGTTTTACCTATGATACTTTGAATGTTCATCCAGTTGGGCAGAATGTTGTTTTGGCGGTTATGCCCTATGATGGTTATAATATTGAGGATGCTATTGTTTTGAATAGTGGTTCGATTGACCGTGGTTTTGGTCGGAGCAGTAGACTGAAGCCTCATGTATCTGTTGAGTTGAATTATGCTGGTGGTTTGAAGGATGAGATTTGTATTCCAGATAAGGATGTTTCGGGTTATAGAATGGAAGAGAGTTATCGGTTTTTGGAGGATGATGGTATTGTTTATCCTGAGGCTGAGTTGCATGAAGGTGAGGTTATTATTGGGAAGACTACTCCTCCGAAGTTTTTGAGTGAAGCTCGTGATATTTCGATTCAGACCAAGAAGGAAGGTTCTGTTGCTATTAAACAGGAAGAGAGGGGAATTGTCGACGCTGTTTTTATGACGCACGATAAGGAAGGTAATAGGATTATTCAGGTTAGGACTCGAGAGATTAGGATTCCTGAGGTTGGGGATAAGTTTTCGGTGCCTCATGGTCAGAAGGGTATTGTTGGTATGGTTGCTCCTGCGTCGGATGTTCCATTTAGTGTTAGTGGTATTAGTCCTAGTATAATGTTTAATCCGCATGGTATTCCTTCGCGTATGACTGTTGGTTATTTGATGGATGTTTTGGCTGGCAAGGTTGCGGCTTTGAGGGGTTCTATTGTTGATGCTTCTAGTTTTTCGGGTGAAACGATTGAAGGTTTGGAGGATGGCTTGAAGAAGCTTGGGTTTAGGGCGAATGGTAAGGAGACTATGTATAATGCAGTTACTGGGGAAAGAATGCCGGTTAAGATTTTTGTTGGGAATATGTTTTATTTGAAGTTGAAATATATGGTTGCGGATAAGATGCACGCTCGTGCTTCTGGGAAGATTGCATTGCTTACTCGGCAGCCTATTGCTGGTCGTTCACGTGGTGGTGCTTTGAGGCTTGGGGAAATGGAGCAAGAGGCTTTGGTTGGTCATGGTGCGTCTCTGTTGTTGAAGGAACGGTATGATTCGGATAAGGTTGTGATTAATATTTGTAGTAAGTGTGGAGCGATTGTTATTGATGACCAGATTCATAATAAGAGAGTTTGTTCACTTTGCCATTCGAATCAGGTTGAGCCGGTTGAGGTTTCTTACGCGTTCAAGTTGTTGATTGAGGAGTTGCAGGGATTGCATTTATTAACTAAATTCGAGATGAAGAATAAATATGAATAATGATATAAGACACGACGCTAATGGAGGATTTACTGTTATGTATGATGCTGAAGTAGAGAAGGGAATTAAGAATGGCGCGTGTTATTTGGCTTGTAATACGAGTGAAGCGGGAAGGGGTTTGGTTTGTATGGATGATTTTTCGCGGGTTTGTTCTCTTAATGTTAAATATGTGGGAGATCAAGAATGAGACCGGTTAAGAAGCAGATTAAGGAGATGAGATTTTCTTTGCTTAGTCCTGAGCAGATTAAGAAGTTGAGTGTTGCTAAGATTGTGACGCCTGAGTTGTATGATGTTGATGGATATCCGGTTGATGGTGGTTTGATGGATTTGAGGCTTGGAGCTGTTGATCCTGGTGTTCGATGTCGGACTTGTGGTGGTCGATTGAAAGAGTGTCTTGGGCATCCTGGTATTATTGAGTTGGCTCGTCCTGTTGTTCATATTAAGTATTTGCCAATTATTGATTTGGTTTTAAGGGCGACTTGTGAGGCTTGTGGAAAGGCTTTGATTAAGGAAGAGAAGGATTTGGCTAAGGATTTGGTTGGTCGTATTAAGAGAGCTAAGGATGGGAAGAAGTGTCCGCATTGTTCGATTATTCAGGAGAAGGTTCGGCTTGAGAAGCCGACTAGTTTTAGAAGTGGTCGTAGGCGATTATTTCCTTCGGAGATTAGGGAGAGATTGGTTAATGTTAGTGACGAGGATTTGAAGATTTTAGGAATTAATGCTGAGAGTTTGAGACCAGAGTGGGCGATTATGACTTCGCTTTTGGTTCCGCCCGTGACTGTTCGTCCTTCGATTACTTTGGAATCTGGTGAGAGGAGTGAAGATGATTTGACTCATAAGTTGTCGGATATTATTCGAAGTAATCAGAGGTTGTGGGAGAATTTGAATGCTGGTGCGCCTGAAGTTATTATCGAGGATTTGTGGGATTTATTGCAGTATCATATTACGACTTTTTTTGACAATTCGATTGCTAAGATTCCGCCTGCGCGTCATAGAAGTGGTCAGCCATTGAAGACGATTGAGGAGAGGATTAAGGGTAAGGAAGGTCGGATTAGGAAGAACTTGGCTGGGAAGCGAGTTAATTATTCTGCTCGTAGTGTTATTTCGCCGGACCCTAGTTTGAAGTTGAATGAGGTTGGTGTGCCTTTTGAGGTTGCGAAGATTTTAACTGTTTCAGATAAGGTGACTAGTGTTAATTTGAAGAGGATGAAAGAGTTGGTTGCTCGGACTGAGTATCCTGCGGCGAATTATATTTTGCGTGGCGATGGTAAGAGGAAGCGGATTGTTGAGGAGTTGCGTGATGAGTTAGTTGAGGAGTTGGAGGTTGGGTATGTTGTTGAAAGGCATTTAATTGATGGAGACGTTGTTTTATTTAATCGGCATCCGTCGTTGCATAGGGCGAATTTGATGGCTCATTTTGTTAAGGTGATTCCTGGTAGGACATTTAGGATTCATCCTGCAGTTTGTGGTCCTTATAATGCGGATTTTGATGGGGATGAAATGAATATTCATGCACCTCAAACTGAAGAGGCTCTTGCTGAGGCAAAGGTTTTATTGAACATTAATCAGAATTTATTTTCTCCAAAAAATAGTATGAATTTTTTCGGTTGTGTTAAGGATGCTGTTAGTGGTAATTATATGTTAAGGGAAGCTGATATGAGTAAGGAAGATGCGACGCAGTTGTTGTATAGTTCGGGCGTTGAAATTCCGAGTTTGAATAAGATGAATGCTGGTGCGGATATTTTCGAGAAGATTTTACCTAAGGCTGCTTCTGGTAAGGGTTTTGATTCTACGAGTTTTAAGACTGGTAAAGGTGAGCCTCTAAGGGTTGTTGATAGGGAATTGGGCAGAGAGGAAGCTATGGAATTATTGAGGCAGATCTTTGCTATTGGGACTACTTTTTTATCTAGGACTGGTTTCACGCTTTGTGTTGAGGATTTAGATGTTCCTGATTCTGTGAAAGATAAGACTGCTTCTATTATTAATAAGGCTGAAGGAAAGACGGAGAAGATTATTGAGAGTTATTATGATAAGAGTATGGAGTTGATTCCTGGGAAGACTGCGGAGGAGACTAGGGAGAATCAAATTTTGCAAGTTTTAAATGAGACTAGGACTGATATTGGGGACGCTGTTAAGACTGGGTTTTCTAAGGATAGTTTGGCGAGTAAGATGATTGGTAGTGGGGCTGGTGGTAGTTTGTTGAATATTACACAGATTGCTTGTTCGGTTGGGCAGCAGGTTTTGAATGGGAAGCGGATTGATTTTGGTTATACAGGTAGGACGTTGTCTTGTTTTAAGAAGGGTGATTTGTCGGCGAGTTCTGGTGGTTTTATTCATAGTTCTTTTATGAAAGGGATGCAACCTCAGGAATTTTTCTTTGGTGCTATGACTGGACGAGATGGTCTGATGGATACTGCCTTGAGGACTCCGAGGTCTGGTTATTTGTATAGGCGATTGGCTAATGCGTTGCAGGATTTGATTATGGCCTATGATGAGACGGTTAGAGATGCTTCTAATAATATTGTTCAGTTTAAGTATGGGCTTGATGGTATTGATATTTCGGCTAAGCACTTGAATAAGAAGGTTGCGCCCGGTGAGGCTATTGGGGTTATTACTGCTCAGAGTTTTGGTGAATCTTCGACACAGATGGTTTTGAATACGTTCCATTCCGCTGGTGTTGCAGAGGTTCAGGTGACTACTGGTTTGCCTCGTATCATTGAGATTTTGGATGCTAGGAAGATGCCTAAGACTCCTTCTATGGAAATTTATTTGGATAAGGATTTCAATAATGAGAAGAGCGCTCGGACTATTGCGGAGAAAATTAAGGAAGTTAAATTGAAGGAAGTTATTAGCGATATTGCAATTGATTTTGGATCGAAGAAGATTAAGATTGGTGTGGATATGAAAGCTTTGCGGGGTGTTCATATTTCTTTAGATAAGGCTGTTGAGGTTTTGGGTGAGAAAGGTTTTGAGGTCAAGAAGATGAGTGATGGAATTGTTTTAGATATGAAGAAGGATGATTTTAAGGTTATATATAGGACTAAGGAGAAAATTAAGGAAGTTATTTTGACTGGGATTAAGAAGATTACGCAGGTTTTGGTTGTGAAGCGAGGGAAGGATTATGTGGTTTTGACTGCGGGTTCTAACTTGAAGGATGTTATGGCGTTTAAGGGTGTTGATGCTGATAAGGTTACTAGTAATGATTTGCATGAGACGACGGCTGTTTTGGGTGTTGAGGCTGCACGGACTTTAGTTGTTCAAGAAATTAATAAGGTTATTAGTTCGCAGGGTCTTGCAGTAGACGGGAAGCATGCGATGTTGCTTGCGGATACTATGACAGCGTCGGGAACTGTTAAGGGTATTACTCGTATGGGGATCATTGGGGATAAGAATTCTATTTTAGCTAGAGCTTCATTTGAGACTCCGGTTAAGCAGTTTGTTCAGGCTACTAAGACTGGTAAGAGGGATGAGTTGAAGTCGGTTATCGAGAATATCATTTTGAATCAGCCTGTGCCTGTTGGGACTGGATTACCTGGGTTGTTGGTTAAGGTTACTGGATCATTGGCTGATAAAAAGAAGGAGAAGAAGGGTAAATGAGTGTTAAAGAATTGAAAGAAGGAATTGAAGAAGGTAAGGTGGTTTTTGGAATCAAGCAGGCTTTGAAGGTTGGCAAAAAGGCGAAGAATATATTTATTGCTAAAGATACTCGGGATAGTACGGTGGAGAAGCTGGAGAAAGCGGAGCTGGCGTTTGATGTTTTGAAGTCTAAGGAAGATTTGACTAAGGAATTAAATCTTGACTTTGCTTGTGAAGTTTTTTGTTTGTATCAGGGCGTATCTCATAAAGGGGCAAAGTAAGATGCCAGTTAAGATGAATGATTTGGGTTTTTCTGATAAAAATTATTTTAAAGAATTTGGATGTAAGAAGGTTTCTGGTTCAGTCCATTCGTCTTCTTATTCATTTGAAGGTAATCTTGTAGAAGAAATTTTTGGTGTTGTTTCTGAAATGGGTCCTCGTAAAGATAGTATGAGAGTTGATTCTGATAATCGTTTTTATGATATTAAAGGTGCTGATGTTTTTGTTTCTTATAACTCAGCGAATAAGGGAATAGAAACAAGGATTTCTATTTGGGATAAAAATGGGAATTTAGAATTAAGAACCGAAATTACAGAAGGAATTAGCGGTAAGTGGAAGGAGCTAAGGGAGGGAGCGAAGTAGATGGCAGGTGTTATTGATATGCAGTTGATGAGGTATATTAATTTATTTGCGCGGACGACTAAGGTTTCTACGACTAAGGTTTTTTATTATAATAATCAAATTATTTTTGCTGTTCCGAAAGCGAAGGTTTCTATGGCGATTGGGAAGGGAGCTTGTAATATTAAGAGGATGAGTGAGACTTTGCGGAAGAAGATTCGGGTTGTTGTCATGCCGGCGGTTGATGATGTTGAGGGGATTAAGAAGTTTGTTGGGGATGTTGTTGCGCCGATTGAGTTTGTTGGGATTGAGATGAAGGGTGGGAGTATTGTTGTTAATGCTGGACGGCAGAGCAAGGCGGCTTTGATTGGACGTAATAGGGGACGTGAGAAAGAGTTGGCTGATGTTATGAAGGATTTTTTTGGGGTTAGTAAGTTGCGGATTGCCTGAGTTTAATTTTTGATTCCTACTTGTAATTTCTTGGTAAAAAAATGATTCACGTACGCCTGTACGCTTCACATTTTTTTACGCTGCGAAATTTCTGCGTATAAACCAAAATTGTTAACAAACTTGGTTTTTATCGACGGGAAGTTTCTGTGGTATTAATTTTAAAGGGGCAAAGTTTTATAAATCAATTTTTCACTTAATTGTTACTATGGGTTTGATGAATGGACGTAAGATGAAGAATAAGCGGAAGAAGTTTCGTGATAATAGGTTGCCTGATAAAAAGAAAAGGCTTGGTATTAGTTTGAAGTTTGATCCACTTGGTCGGGCTAGTCAGGCTAAGGGTATTGTTGTTAAGAAGATGCAGAAGGAAGCTAAGCAGCCTAACTCTGGTATGAGGAAGTGTTGTAGGGTTCAGTTGATTAAGAATGGTAAAGAGGTTCCTGCTTTTATTCCTGGGAATTTGGCGCAGAAGTTTGTTGATGAGCATGATGAGGTTATTATTGAGAGGATTGGTGGGAAGCAGGGAAGGACTAAAGGGGATTTGTCTGGAGTTAGGTTTTGTGTTATTAAAGTAAACGATCAGCCATTGGAGAGACTTTGGATGGGTAAGATTGAGAAGGGGCGACGATGAATCCCGAAGGTAATTTTCGAGTTCGTAAGAAGAGAGTTAGTGATTTGGTTAAGAAAACTACAAATCATATTAGTGCTTTTTACGACGATAGTACTAGTGGTGATGGTTTACCAAGTAAGAATAAGCGTTACCAATACTATTCTGTTCAGGAAAAAATAATCAAGTATGGAGGTGCGGATTAGATATGGTAGAGATGAAGGTTTTTGGTTTGTTTGACGCTAGTGAAGTTAGAGTTGAGGATCCGGGTTTGAAGAAGGTTGTTAATTTGAATGCTAAGTTGATGTTGAAGAGTCATGGTAGGATTAAGTGGGATCCAGCTAGGACTAAGGTTAATGTTGTTGAGAGATTGATTAATTTGTTGCAGGTTCCTGGAAGTCGAGGGAAGAAGCATAAGATTATTACTGGTTGGATTACGGGGAAGCAGACTCGGTGTACTGGGATTGTTATTGATGCGTTTAAGATAATTGAAGAGAAGACGAAGGAGAACCCTTTGAAGGTTTTTGTTCGGGCTATTGAGAATGCGGCTCCGAGAGATGAGACTACTACGATTGTTATGGGTGGTTCTAAATATCCTCAAGCAGTTGATGTTTCGCCACGACGAAGGTTGAATTTGGTTTTGAGGTATTTTGTTAATGGGTCCTATGATAAGGCGTTTAATAAGAAGGCGACGATTGTTGAGGCTTTGGCTAAAGAGATAATGTTGGCTGCGGATAATTCGGGTGAGTCTTATGCTGTTCGGAAGAGAGTGGATACGGAAAAACAGGCAGACGCGGCTCGGTAATTTTAATTTCTAGCGTTTCATACTTCGTTGCAAGAACACTCACGTACGCCTGTACGCTTCGCAACCTTGCGCCTTGTCTAAATCTGCTATAAATCAAAATTATTAACTGGAGTGTCATTATTTTTATAAAGTTGGATTTTGTTCTTTTTTTATGGATGATAGATTGGAGAAGATTCGTGCTTCGGAGAAGAAAATTAAGTTGGAGTTGATTGATGAAGGATGGGCACCTGTTGATAAGAAGGAGTTTGGTGGATACCTTTTCAAGATGATTGATGGTGAAAAGAATATTTATGCGCCTGATGGTATGGGTGGGTATTATGTTAGGTATCGATTTTTTGTTAAAACTTAAAATTACTGACTTTTGTCATTTTTTTCAGAACTAGAGTATAATTATTTTTATAAAGTGGTTATTTTTATACTTTACATGAATAGGAAATATTTTGGGTATGCTGCTGGTTTGGCTGGTATGAGTATGTTTCTTTATGGATTGTTTTTTACGGATTTAAATCGTGTTTCCAAAAGTGATATTGTTGATGAGCTTCAGAGTGTCACTCGGGAGGTTGCGGCTTATAATTATGAGAATTTAGATAGGCT
Source organism: archaeon (assembly GCA_018697035.1). Classification (GTDB taxonomy): domain Archaea; phylum Nanobdellota; class Nanobdellia; order Pacearchaeales; family GW2011-AR1; genus JAGVXH01. Next base: position 54,448 of record JABHSE010000001.1, read on the forward strand.
TGCGGAATTGGTTTCCGATTCTTCTAATGTAGAGAATTTGAGGTTATATTCTGATGCTAAGAATACTGAGCATAGGAAAGGTGTTTTGTTTTCTTTAGCTGGTTTGGCTGGAGTGATTGGTGGCCATGCTTTGGCTAAGAAAAAAGAGTAAGTAGTTGTTGTGACCAAGGGTGCTTTGGCTTGTTTTTTCGATTTGAATTTTATTACAGCAAAACTTTATAAAAGGTTTTTTCGATTGCTTGTTCATGGCTGCTGATATGACTGAGAAAGTTAAGGAATTACAGAATGATCCTACACATATTCGGAATATTGCTATTTGTGCACATATTGATCATGGGAAGACGACGTTTTCTGATAACTTACTTGCTGGTGCTGGGATGATGAGTGAGGCTTTGGCAGGGAAGGCGCGGACTTTGGATTTTCATGAAGATGAGGCGGAGAGAGGGATTACAATTGATTCAGCTTCGGTTTCTATGGTGCACACTCATGATAAGCAAGATTATTTGATTAATTTAATTGATACTCCAGGTCATGTTGATTTTGGTGGGGACGTTACTCGGGCTATGAGAGCGGTTGATGGTGCTATTGTTTTATCTTGTGCTAGTGAGGGGATTATGCCTCAGACTGAGACTGTTCTTCGTCAGGCTTTGAAGGAAAGAGTTAGACCCATTCTTTTTATTAATAAAGTTGATAGATTGATTCGAGAAGTTAAGCTTACTCCTGAAGAAATGCAGAAGAGGTTTATTGGAATTATTAATTCTGTTAATGAGTTGATTGCCGAGATTGCCGAGCCTGAGTATAAGCAAAAATGGCAAGTTGGTGTTGCTGATGGGACTGTTGCCTTTGGTAGTGCGTTTCATAATTGGGCATTGAGTATTCCGTATATGCAGAAGCATGGAATTAGTTTTAAAGAAGTCATTGAGGCTTATGAAGCTGGTGGAGAGGAATATAAGGTTTTAGCGAAGAGAGCTCCGATTCATGAGGTTATTTTGGGTATGGTTGTTGATAATCATCCTAATCCTGTGACTGCTCAAGAATACAGAATCCCGAAGATTTGGCATGGTGATTTGGAGAGTGAGGCTGGAAAAGATTTTATGAATTGTAATATTAAAGGTGAAGTTGCATTTGTTCCGATTAAGATTGTAATCGATCCTCATGCTGGTGAGGTTGCGGCTGGACGACTTTTTGGTGGGACTATTAAACAGGGTGATGAATTGTATATGAATATTGCTAAGACTAAGGTTAGGGCTCAGCAGGTTTCTATTTACAAGGGAGCTTCTAGGGTTCAGCTAAGTGAAGTTGTTTCTGGGAATATTGTTGGTATTGTTGGTTTGAAAGATGTTGTTGTTGGCGAGACTGTTTCTCGAAACCCGATTGAACCGTTTGAAGCTATTAGTCATTTGTTTGAGCCTGTTGTTACGAAGTCGATTAGTGCTAAGAGAACTGCTGATTTGCCGAAGCTGATTGAAATTTTGAGACAGATTGGGAAAGAGGATCCGAGTTTGAGGATTGAGATTAATGAAGAGACTGGGGAGTCGTTGATGTCGGGTATGGGAGAATTACATTTAGAGATTATCGAGAATAGAATTAAGAGCGAGAAGGGTCTTGAGATTGAGATGGGTCCTCCGATTATTGTTTATCGTGAGTCGGTTGCGAAGGTTAGTGATGTTGCTGTTGGGCGAACTCCAAATAAGCATAATGATTTTTTTGTTACGGTTGAGCCATTAGAGGAAGCGATTATTGAGGCTATTGCTGATGGGACCTTGCCAATCGGACGGATTAAGAAGAAAGATAAGGCGCTTGATGAAACTTTGGTTGGTTTGGGGATTAGCCGAGATGAGGCGCAGCAGTATAGGGATATTTACAAGGGAAGTGTTTTTCAAGATAGGACGAAAGGTATTGTTCAGATTGGTGAGGTTATTGAATTGTTGCTTGATGCTTTTGAGCAGGTTATGGATGCTGGTCCGTTGGCGAGAGAGCCTTGTCATAAGATGAAGGTTTCTATTGTTGATATGAAGTTGCATGAGGATGCTATTCATAGAGGCCCTGCACAGGTATACCCGGCTGTTCGTGATGCTATTAAGGAAGGTTTTGCTAAGGCTGTTCCTGTTATTTATGAGCCAGTTCAGGTTCATCAGATTGAAGCGCCGATTTCTTTTATGGGTGCTGTAACAAGTTTGGTTTCTACGAAGAGAGGGCAGTTGGTTGATGTCGAACAGGATGAGACTGGCGTGACTGTTCGTGCTGAGTTGCCGGTTTCGGAGATGATTGGTTGGACTAGCGATTTGAGGAGTTCGACTGAAGGTAGGGGTTCTTCGAGTTTGGTTAGTCAGACTTTTAAGAAGTTGCCTGGTGATATGCAAAGGAAGGTTATTGCGCAGATACGGGAGCGGAAGGGTTTAGCCGAAAACCAATAATTTCAATTTCTAGCGTTTCATACTTCGTTGCAAGAACACTCATGTGCGCTTGCACACTTCGTAATCTTGCGCCTCGTCTAAATCTGCTATAAATTGGAATTGTTAAGTGGAGTGGCATTATTTTTATAAAGTTTAATTTATGAGTCAATTTATGACTATTGACGGAAAAGAATTCAAGAAAGGTGGAGTCTATAAATTAGTTTCTAGTAATAGGCCTGAATATTTGAATTTAGTGGGGGTTAGAAAAGAGGTTTTATCGTCTGATAGTGTCAAATATGCTACGTTTTTTTCGGTTTTGCATGATTCTTCTGCCTTGATTAATTGTGATGATTTTTCGGCCTATAAGAACATTGTGCCTGTAAGAGACTTGAGAATTGAGGATAATGGATTTTTGTCTTCGGTTAATAGTTGGAATGCTAAGCATATTTGGTATGATGCTAATATGGCTACGAGATCTGATTTTATGAAAAGTTGGTTGGAAGAATGTACTGATGTTTTAAAGAAGCTTGGTTGTGAAAATATTGAAGATATTTTTCGAGGCAAGATAACTTGGGAAAAAGATAGTTGCGCTTACGGGGTTTTTGGTAGTGGTAGTGGTAAAAGATTATGAAGACCACTAACTTTAAAAACCAAAATCTATATTCTAAATTGTATCGTTTGGATAATATCTCTTCGACACAATTAAACTAACTAAATGAAAAAATAGAAAAAAATGGCTAAAGAAAAACCAGGACTAAATGTTGTATTCGTTGGACACGTTGACCAGGGAAAATCTACTTGCGTTGGGCGAGTATTTTTTGATGGTGGCGCAGTCTCTGAACAAGAGATGAAGAAGTACAAGGAAGAAGCAGAGAAGCATGGTAAGGCTGGATTTGAATTCGCTTATGTGATGGATAATTTGAAGGAAGAGCGAGAGAGAGGAGTTACAATTAACTTGTCTTATAAGAAGCTTATTACTAAGAATTTTGAAGTTACTATAATCGATGCTCCGGGGCATAAGGATTTTGTTAAGAACATGATCACTGGTGCTTCGCAAGCGGATGCGGCTTTTTTGGTTGTTGGATGTGAAGACGGAGTTCAACCTCAGACTAAAGAACACGTTTGGTTACTAAGGACTATGGGAGTTTCCCAGTTAGCGGTTCTTATTAACAAAATGGATGTTGTTGATTACGATCAGGCTAAGTTTGATAAAGCTGCTGCTGATGTTAAAGAAGTTATCAAGCAAGCTGGTTATAACCCCGATACTACACCTTTCATTCCGGGCTCTGCTCTAATGGGAGAAGGTGTTTCACTTAAATCTGACAAGTTAGCATGGTACAAAGGACCAACTGTTTTAGAACAGATTGATAAGTTCGATGCTCCATCTAAACCAACAAACTTACCAATGCGTATGCCAATCCAGGATGTCTACGAGATTACTGGTATTGGAACTGTTCCTGTAGGAAAGATTGAAACAGGTATTATGAAAATCGGACAAAAGGTTATTGTATTACCAGGACGATCTGGAAGCGGTATTCCAGGTGAGGTTCGAAGTATTGAAGCTCATCATGAGCAGTTAAAGGAAGGCGAAGCTGGAGACAATGTCGGTATCAACATTCGAGGTGTTGGTAAGAAAGACATGGCTCGAGGCGACGTTATCTGTGAAGCTGCTAACCCGGCACCTATAGTTGAAGAATTTGAGGCACAAGTTGCTATCATTAATCATCCAACTGTTATTGCTAAAGGTTATACACCTGTATTCCATGTTCACACAGCTCAAGTTCCATGTCAATTCGTGGAATTAAAGGCTAAGTTGGATCCTGCTACTGGACAAGTAAGTGAAGAAAACCCTGACTTCTTGAAGAACGGAGATGTTGCTATTGTTAAGATCAAACCTGTTGGAAACCTAGTAATGGAATCCGCAGATAAGAATCCTAATATGGCACGGTTCGCAATTCGAGATGCTGGAGTTACAGTTGCTGCTGGCGTTTGTAAGTCTTTGACTGAAAAGAAATTATAGTTTCTAGCGTGAATTTCTTGGTAAAAAAATCCTTACGTACCCACGTACGCCACGGATTTTTTTACACTTCGAACTTCACTGCTATAAATTAAATTTCTTTCAGCTTTTTTATTTTTTTATTTTGCCCTTTTTTGGGCTTTGAGATTTTTTTATTTGTATTGTTTAGTATACTATGTTTTTATAAATATTTGATTTTATTTATTTACATGAGAGAAAGATTGGAAATTAAAGAAATTAATGGAGCTGCTGTTGGGTATATCGTTGATCATTTCGCTGACGATGGTTCAAAAGCTGATTTTTATACTCCACTTGAAGGGAAACTTTGTGAATATCTTTCAAATATTGAGATTGGTTTAGATGTCGCTGTTGTTAATTCTTTAGAGGGTGGTCTTAGAGGAACTACGGATGTTATTATTAATTCTCGAAAGGGTATTTCTTCTGATTGTTAATCACGATAATTCTTAAAAAGCTTTGAGTCGGGGTTTTGTTGTGGCAGTTCAGGTTAGAGAAAAGAGTATTGAAGAGATGGAGGTTAAGTTGGCTTCTATGGCTACGGCTTTCAATAAAATAACTTATTTGGAAAGTGCGTTGAAGGCTGTTGGTGGGAATTTTGAGATTAAGCGGTTTCTTTGGGGTGAGCTTGCGAAGTTATATGAGGAGCGGAAGATGTTTGAGCGGGCGGCTCGTGCACTTGGGAACCTGGCAGGGATGGAGCCGATGTTTAGGGAGAGGATGGATTCTTATGTGATGGCGGCGGAGTTGTTTTGTCGGATTGGGAAGATAGAGGATGCTGAGGATATGTTTGTTCGTGCATCTAGGGATGTTGCTGGAAATGGGAAAGAGAAGGTTATGTTGGCTCGAAAAAATGTTTATTTTGGTTTTGCTCGTGAGCTTGAGGGGAAAGGCAAGCGAGCTAGTGCGGTTAAGTTTTATGAGAAGTTGAATAAGATGAAGTTGGAAGATGTTGAGAAGGATGAAGTTGTTGAAAAGTTGCGGGTTTCCTATAAGGCGTTGGGGATGTTTCGTGAAGCTCGGCTATTGAGTTAAAAAGAAAAAAAGAAAAAAGAAAAAAAATTAGATGTCTTCTTCTAAATCTAGTGCGGGTTCTCCGAAATCTTCTTCGGGGAAGTTGTTTAGGCTTTCAGGTTCTGTCATTTGTTTTTTTTGGGCTAGTCATCTTCAAGTTCTTCTTCATCGTCGAATTCCTCTTCTTCAATGTCGTCTTCTTTTTTGATTTCTATTTTTGTGCCCTCTTTTTTATTTGAGATTTGGTGCTTTGAAATCTTTATAAATATTTGTGCTAAATTTTCTTATCTTTGGAAAGGGTAAAAGAATTTAAAGAGAGATTTCCTTGAGATTTTTACGCTTTTCTGTTTAAATGTGGATGTGCAAAAGTTTTTAAATGAAGATTGTTGTTTTTTGTTATTAGAGATAGCTAGATAGAGTTAGTATTATCATCACATTCATGTTTGGAAGGTAGGGAGATATTTCTAATATAACTAAATGGAGAAAATAAAATATGGCAAAAATAAGTCCAACGTCGATAAAGTATCAGATTGTTGCTAAGTTTAACGCTGACGGGCCGTTTCAAAAACCTGATGTAATCGGGGCTTTGTTCGGGCAGACAGAAGGTTTACTTGGTGCTGATATGGAATTACGAGAGCTGCAGAAAGAAGGAAAGATTGGTAGGATCGAGGTAGATTTGGTCACCGAAGGTGGTAAGACTACTGGAGAGATTACTATTCCGACTGCACTTGATAAGACTGAGACTACAATTATTGCGGCTTCTCTTGAGACAATTGATAAGATTGGTCCAACTGATGCTACGATTAAGATTGCAGATATCTCGGATGTTCGAGGCGGAAAGAGAGATTATATTATGGAGAGGGCGAAAGCTCTTCTTGCTGGTATATCTAATGAGGGAATGGATTCTACTGAGATGGAAACTGAACTTCGTGAATCGACTCGAATTTCTAAGGCTGTTACATACGGAGAAGAAGGTCTTGCTGCTGGTCCAAATATTGATGACGAGAAAGAATTGATTGTTGTCGAGGGTCGAGCTGATGTTGTGAATATGTTGAAGCATGGTATCAAGAATGTTATTGGTATGCAGGGAACTCGGTTTCCGAAAACTATTGCTACTTTATCCGAGACAAAGGAAATTACTTTGTTTGTTGATGGAGATAGAGGCGGTAAGTTGATTGCTCAAAATGTTTGTGACAATGCGAAGGTTGTATATATTGCGACTGCACCTGACGGAAAGGAAGTTGAAGAGCTAGCTGGTAAAGAGCTTTTGATCGCTTTGCGAAAGAAGGTTCCTGCTGCGGTTTTTTTGAAGAATGGTAGTGGAGCGCTTGCGACTGGTTCGCGACGAGCTACTGCATCTGTTGAAGGAATTGTTAGGCGAGAGTTGACTAATGACGATATTTCGAAGCTTCGAGAACTTAGTTCTGATATTAAGGGCAAGAATGTCTTGGTTGTGAATGATAGTTTAGAAGTTGTGAAAAACGTTTCAGCTTTGAGGCTCGGTTCGATTGATGCGAAAGATGCGTTTGTTTTGATGGTTGCGGAAGCTACTGGTGTTGTTGTTCAGGCTGCTGAGAGATTTCAATCTAAGGCGGTTGCGGCGAAGACATTTGAGAAGACTATTGTTACTGAGATTCAACTTGTATCACTTTAGTAAAATCGATTTTATTGGAAAATTTCTTGGTAAAAGAAATTCTCGCGTACCATATGTACGCCACGAATTTTTTTACGCTTCGAAATTTCCTCACTGAAATCAATTTTGTTTGGGTCCGTTTTTGGGCTCTTTTTATTTTTTTATTTTTTTGGTTTTGATTGAGTAAGTTTTATATAGTTAATTCTGTTTTATGTTGGATGAAGAAAGAGATGATGAGTGATGGGTTTAGTTGGAGGGGTTTGCTTATTTTTTTGGTTTTGTTGTTTATCTTGTCTTGGGGCGTTTGGTTTGTATTTTTTAGTTATGAAAGTTGTGATAGTAAGATTTGTTTTGATGATAAATTGAAGGGTTGTGAACGAGTTCGGTTTATAGGAGGAAATGAGATGATTTTTAGATATGTGATTAGAGGAGAGAGTTCTGGGGCTTGTGAGGTTGATATTGAGTTGTTGCAGGGGGACTTAGATAATGCTGATTCTATAAAGTTGGAAGGACGGGGGATGACTTGCATGTTGCCGCTTGGTGCTGTTGTTGTGCCTGAGAGTGATATTGGAGTTTGTCATGGATTATTGAAAGAGGGGTTGCAAGATTTGATTATCAGGAATTTGCATAGTTATTTGGTGGAGAATTTGGGAACATTGAATTTGGAGATGCTTGGAATCCCGAATGTATAAATTTAAATTAGATAGAGTTCTTTGTTTTTTATGAGTACTATTAAGTTTGGGCCTGGAGGATTGGGGTCTGTTAAGGATGCTGTTAAGAATCTTGAGATGTTTGCTGAGATGGGACTGAGGGCTTGTGAGGTTGAATTTACTTATGGGCCGTATATTAAGAATGAGGAGGATGCTTTGAGGATTGGAGGGAAGGCTAAGGAACTTGGGATTTCTTTGTCGATTCATGCTCCTTATTTTGTGAATTTAAACAGTAAAGAAGAGGAGAAGATTGAGGCTAGTAAGAAAAGGATTTTGAAATGTTGTGAGATTGCGTCTTGGCTTGGTGTACGCCGAGTTATTTTTCATGCGGGGTTTTATTCTGGAATGGAGAAGAGTAAGGTTTTTGAGAAGATTAAAGAAGGTATAATTGAGATTATGAAGGTTGTTAAGGAAGAGAAGTGGGACGTTGAACTTTGTCCTGAGGTTATGGGGAAGATTAATGTTTTTGGATCGATTAGTGAGATTTCTAGATTGGTTCGTGAGACTGGGTGCTCTGCTTGTATTGATGTTGCGCATGTGTTGGCTCGCTATGGCAAGTATGAGTTTGAGAGGCTGGAGGAAGCATTTCCTATGAAGAACTGGCATGTTCACTTTTCTGGAATTGAGTATGGGGAAAAGGGCGAGCGGAAGCATTTGGATACTGCGAAGAAGGATTGGGAAGAAGTTTTGGGTTGGATGTCTAAGTTAGATAAAGATATTGTTTTAGTTTGTGAGGCTCCGGATCCTGTTGGGGATAGTGTTGTGGGGTTGGGAGTTTGGAAGGGATTATGAGTTAAGTATATATATTTTTATAAAGTTGTCTTTACTGTTTTATTGTATGGGGGATACACTAAAGTCAAAATTAGATGCACTGCATATGATTAAATCTGATGTGGCTTCGGCTGGTGTTGAATTGGGGAGTGGGGAGTTTCGTAAGATAGAGTTGGCTGCGTGGAGTAATTTTTATCGTGGGAATCCTATGGCTCAAGATGTTGCTAAGGGTAATGATTCTTATTTGGAAAGGATTAAGCCCGTTGTTGAAAAATATGATTCTTATTTAGAAAGAGCATTCTTGCCTAGTAGAGAAGATGGATTTGATAAAAATGCCTTAGGGGTTTTTAGTTCTATTAATGGTGTTGGTGTTGGATATATTGATCCTCAACCTTTTAACATAGAAAAAAGGAGAAAAGATTTCAGGGGTTCGCAAAAAGCTCATATTATTTTCGGTCTTTGTTCTGGTGGGGCGATTGCGATTCCTAGTTTGATGCTTGGTGCTATTATGGCCCCTGTTACTTATTTAGCTTTTTCTTTATATGCTGGCTCTACAGATGATTCTACTATGAAGATTTATTTGTCTAATATGCAAAAGATTGCTGGAGATGCTGAGGTTTTTCTAAGGGAAAATTCCAAGTAGTTATGAAATATTTAAAAACTATATCAATTTGAATGTAATATGGTGAAAAAGGAAAAGATTTGTAATAAGAAAAAAATTATTGTTGTTTTAGCTGTTCTTCTTGTGCTGACTTTTGGAGTTATAATCAAGAGTTTGTTTTTTACAGGTGAAGTGATTGCTAATACTCAGGAGGTCGAGATAGTTCCCTTGACTCAAGAAGAAATTCAATTAATAGGGCGTACGATTTTATCGAGTGAGTTTGTGGAGGATGTTCCTTCGAAGTATCCAATTGCACTTAGGTTTTTTAGTTTTTCTCAAAGCGGTGAGAAAATATGGAGAAGTGGGTTTTTGATCGGGGAAAATCAATTGTTGACTAGTGGAGATGCTGGGGTTTATCTTTCGCTTAATTCAAAGTATATTTCTGAGTTTGCTCAATCTAATATATGTGATGTGATTCGTGTGGCTAATGTGAATGGTGATCTTGGTTTTGATAGTCCGTATAATAAGGCGTCTCTTTTGTTGAAGTATTCTGGGATGGTGAAGCATAGGGATTGTTTTGGTTTCTAAGGTTAGGTTTAAATAAGGTTGAGTTTTTTTAGAGATATGAAATTAATTTTTGTTGGTCCGCAGGGAAGTGGAAAAGGAACGCAGGCCAAGAGGATTGCTCGCAAATTTGGGCTTTGTCATATTTCTACGGGAGACTTGTTGCGTGAGGTTGATGGAGAGCTGAAGACTGAAGTTGATAAAATTATGAGTCGAGGGGATCTTGTTTCTGATGAGTTGATTGTTCGGATTTTGAAGGAGAAGTTAGAGAGTGATGAATGCAAGAGCGGATTTATTTTGGATGGGTTTCCGAGGAATGTTGCGCAAGTTGAGGAGTTGGCGAAGATTACGGAAATTGATAGGGTTGTTGAGATTGCGATTTCGGATGAAGAGAGTGTGAGGCGGATTTCGGGAAGGAGGGGTTGTGGGAAATGTGGTGCGATTTATAATATTGCTACGGCTCCGAAGCCTAAGGTTGAAGGTGTTTGTGATGATTGTGGGGGTGAGTTGATTCAAAGAAAGGATGATAATGAGGAGGCTTTGCGAGAGAGATTAAAGGTTTATCATGAAGATACGGAGAGCATTTTGGAGAGGTATACCTCCGTTAGAGTTGATGGAGAGCAGAGTATTGAGAAAGTATTTGAAGGTGTAGTTGAGGTTCTAGATTAGTTTATTTTCCTTTTCTAGGTTTTCTTTTTGTTGTCGTTCCTCTTCTATCATCCTGTTTCTTAATTCGGATATTTTTTCCAGAATTCGTTTTGCTTTTTCCGGAGAGTCTCTTGCTGTATTTAAAATGTAGAGGATTTTTCTTAAAATGTCGTCGTAGGATTCTCTTTTATGCTCTCTTAATTTCTCTATACGGAACTTAGTTTCCTCTAGAAGTTTTATCGTGGTGATTTTTTCTTCAGGTTTTTTTTTGTTACTCATTTTTACGATATGATGTATACCCTAGTATACTTTTTAAAGTTTTTTGTCTCTCTAGAATTACAACAGACGTAAGGTTTATATAGGTTTTGGAGGTTATTATTTTAACTAAATTCAAAATGAAAAATATGAAAAGAAATGTACTTTTGATTCCTTTTGTAGCAGTTCTAACTTTGTTGGTTGCTTCTGTGGCTTCGGCCGGATTGGCTACTAATATTGATACTGACTTCAATGGTGTTGCCTTAAGTGGTAGTACCATGGTTGGGGATGTTGACGACGTTGTACCTATAAGGGTTACGTTTGATTCTATCGCTGATGAGACAGATGTTAAGGTAAAGGTTTACATGGAAGGTCACCGGGACGATGTGTCTGCCTATACTAATAGGTTTGATATTGAAAACGGTAACACTTACACGAAACTTTTATCTCTAGAGTTGCCTTCTGATTCTAACTTTTTGTCTGAAGAATATACTCTCTATGTAGAGATTGTTTCTCAAGATGATAAGAGTGAAGAGAGGTATACTGTTAGTATGCAAAGAGAATCGTATACCTTAGAGATTTTATCCGTTGATTATTCTTCGGAAGTTTCTGCTGGTGACGTTTTTCCTGTTTCTGTTGTCGTAAAGAATATTGGTTACAATAGAATGGATGATGCTTATGTTGTTGTTTCAGTTCCTGCTTTGGGTGTTTCTACTCGAGGTTATGTTGGAGATATAATTCCAACTGAGGACTATATTGATTACGACGATGAAGAAGATTCTGTTTATCGAACTGTTTACTTACAAATTCCAGAGAACGCTGTTAATGGTGTTTATGATTTGGACGTTGAAGTTTACAACGATGATACTGAAACTAGTGTTACTAAGTTGATTGCTGTTGGCGGATCTGCCTCTAGTATGATTTTAGCTGCTGTAAAGAATCAAGATTTGAATGCTGGAGAGACTATAACATATGATATGATTATAGTTAATTCTGCGGACGATGTTAAAGTTTTCAATATTGATAGTGTCTCTAGTGATGACTTGAGTGTATCAGTGCCTTCCGTTATTACTGTTGGTCCAGATGCAAGCGAGACAATCCAGATTACTGTTACTGCATCTAGCGATGCTGAAGTTGGAACTTATACTTTCTCTGTAGATGCTAATGGCCAGAGTCTTGTTTTTGGTGCTAATGTTGTTGGAGCTTCGGTTTCGACTTCTGTTGTTGCCTTGACAGTTATCCTTGCTATTATCTTTATCGTGCTTCTTGCTGTTTTGGTTGTTCTTCTTACAAAGAAGGAAAGGCCAATCGAAGAAGTAGAGACAAGTTATTACTAAATCTTATAATTATTTTTATTTTTATTTTGCCCCCTTTGGGGCTTAGAATTTTTTTTGGGGTGTCTGGAGACTATGATGGAAGGATTGGATATTAGGATTGTGAAGGATAGGGAAGATTTTAGAGGCATCTCTGGATGTGATATTCTTAAGAAGTTTAATTGGCCTTTGCCGGAGAATAAGTATTATGCCGCTGCTGCTTTGGATGGTAATTTTGTTGGATTTTGGGACGGAGATGTTGGGCATCATTTTGTCTCTAAAAGTATTGGGGCAAAGGATTCTTGTTTTTATTCTAATATGATTTTTACTAGAGTTGGGAATAAGGGGATTGGCACTGAGATAAAGAGGCATCAGTTGGAGTTTGCTAGAGAGATTGGTTGTAAATCTTCTTATTGTGAGGTTCTTAATCCAAGTAATATTTATGCTATTAAGATTCAGAGGAGATTAGAGAGAGAGTTTAAGGTTAGAGAAAGGGACATGGGTTCTGAAGGTTATCAATTCTGCTTTGATTTGTGGAAATTAGATTTATAAAGTTGGGTTTGTTGTTATTTCTATGAGAGTTGGAAATCGTGGTGTGTCTCCCGTTGTTGCGAGTGTTCTTTTGATATTGCTGGTTTTTGTTCTTACTGCCTTTGTTTTTTCCTGGGCTCGTACATTTATTCTTAATAGTTCCGATAATGGTGAGTTTTCTGCTAGTGAATTATGCTCTACTGTTGATTTTAATATTGTGTTTAATGGGATTAGCCCCTCTGATGTTTATAATTTTGATATTGTGAATCGTGGGAATGTTAATATAAGTTCTCTAAAATTTAAAGTTTATTCTGGTGGAGATTCGCGTCTTGTTAATTCGGGTGTTGGTATTTTAGTTGATGGTGCTAATAGTGGTAGTGTTGAGTTGAGTGGTACTGTTGATGAGGTCGAGGTTTTGCCTGTGTTGAATATTGATTCTTCAGATGTTGTTTGTATCAATGATCCTGTTTATTTTTACAGTGCTTGATTAGATTTTTAGACTTATGATTTTTGACATATTCTCTTGCATGGATACTCCATAAAGATTCGAAGCCTCGGATATTAAGGTGTCGTTGTGTGTGATTATGATGTATTGTCCGGCTGTCATGTATTTTTTTATTAGGGCTGCTAGGAGCTCGGAATTGTGTTTGTCTAAGGCTGCGTCGATTTCGTCGAATACGTAGAAGCAGTATGGTTTGTATTCTTGGATTGCGAAGATTAGGGATAGTGCGACTAGGGTTTTTTCTCCTCCTGAAAGTGAAGTTATGTCGAAGTATCGTCCACGGGAGACTTTTACTAATATATTTAGTCCTGCGGAGAAGGGATCTTTTTTGTTTTCTAGTTCTAAGACGACTTCACCTTTTCTTGATAGTTGTATGAAATTTCTTGTGAAGTATTCATTCACGGCGTTAAGGGTAGAGAGGAAGGATTTCTTTTTCTTTTTGTCTATCTCCTGTATTATTTTTTCTATTTGTTCTTTCTCTTCGTGGATGGTTTTGACTTTTCCTTCTATGAGTGTTACCTGTTCTTCAATTTTGTCGAAGACCTCTAGGGCCCGCAAGTTTACATTTCCCAGTCTTGACATTCTAAATTGTGATTTCTGTAATCGTTCTTTTATTTGTTCTATTGGGAGAGTTAGTATTTCTTCGGAGATGAATTCAGAGAGCTCGGAATTTAGGGATTCGATTTGTGCTCCAAGTTGTGCTACGAGAATTTTATTATGATTTATTTTGTCTTCTAAGTTTTTGACAGTGTGTTGTAATCCGATGATATCGGTTTCTACTACTTTTTGTTGGTCTTGTAGAGAGTTTCTGAAGTCGAAGAATTTTTGAGATTTCTCGTAGAGCTTTTGTTCTTCAATTTCTTTTTTTACTGCTTCCTTATCTTTTTCGGTTATTCGTAATTCTATTTTTCTTAGTTCTATTTGAGATTCTTCCATGTCTCTTTGTGTTGCCTTCAGTTCGATAGTTAGTCTTCCGGTTTCTCTTTTTTTTAATTGGATTTCTGTATCTACGTCCATATCAGCAAAGGATATCTCCTGGAGAGTTAGTCTTGTTTCGTCATATTTCTCCTCAATGTCTTTGAGGGATTCGTAGTTTGTTCTCTTAGAATGTATTTTCTCGTTTATGGATTTCAGCTCTTCTTTCGTTTCTATTTGTTTTCCTGTTATTATTTTTATTTGTGCTTTTTTCTCGTCAGAGTTTTTTAGTTTGATTCTATCTATTCTTAGTTCTTCTAGTTTTGTTTGCAGAAGTGATAACCTTTCTTTTATGTGGCTTATTCTTGCGATGTCTTCGGTTTTTGTTTTAAGGTTTGTTTTCATTTCCTTGGATACGGATTCTATTTTTGTGTCTGCGTCTGTTGATATTTTGTGTTTGTGATTTTCTCCTACATCTTGTTTGCAGATTGGACATGATTTCAAAGATGTTACGTCGTATTTTAGTTTATTTTCTCGTTTGACATCCATTTCTAAAATGGCGTTTCTTTTTTCTTTTTCTAGTATTTGTCTTTCTAGTGTTGATATTTGATCTATTGTTTTTTCTATCTTAGAGCTTGTTTCTGATTTTAGCGATTTGTTTGATTCTGGTGTTTTTTCGTATTTGATTTCGTGAAAGAGGGAAGTGATTGTTTGTTCTATTAGTTGGACTTCTTTTTGAGATTCTATTAGGAATTTTTCTTTTTGAGATTTCTGATTTTCTAGAGTTGAGAGATCGGATTTCAAGATGTAGAATTTTCTTCTTTGTTGTTCTAGTATGTCGAATTTTTCTTGGAGAATTTTTTGTTGCTCTTGTTGCTTTTTTATTTCAGGAGATGCTGTCCTTATTTCTGACATCTCTTGATTTAATTTTTCTATTTTTCCTTTCAATTTTTCTATTTTCTCTTTTCCTTGAATAAGTCTGTTGTCGAAATTTTCTCTCCGGACATCTAGACCTGCTAGGTCGGCTTTTAGGTCAGATATCTCTCCATGAAGGACTTCTTGTTCGTTGGATGTTGAGGATTGTATTTGTTTGTTTACTGCCAGAATTTTACCTTGGAATTCTTCGGCTTTGAAGTTTTTTTCCTGTATGATTTTTTTTATTTTTTTTATTTCGAGATTAATTTCTTCTATTTTTTTATTTATTTCAGAGACTTCTTTTTCTTTATTGTTCTTAGTTTTAACTAGAAGGGTTTTTTTGCATCGTTTTATTGTAGTTTCTAATTTTTGATAAGAGATTGCTTCTTGCCTCTCTTTGTTTAGGTTTTTTAGGTAAGATGTTTTCTCTCTTAGTACTGCAGATATTTCCTTTAGCCTTTCTTCTGTTTTTTCTAATTCTCTAAGGGATTTGTGCTTTCTTGTTTCGTATATTGATATCCCTGCGACCTCTTCTATTATTTTTCGTCTTTCTTCGGCTGTTGCTTTTACTAAGGATTGGATTTCTCCTTGGAGGACTATGTTGAATCCGTTTGGGTCTACGCCGGCTTGAGATAAGAGTTCTAGGATATCTTGACGGGTTTTTGTTTTGCCGTTGATTCTGTATATTGATTGTCCGGTTTTCCGTACGGTTCTTTTGATTGTGACTTCTTTTTCATCTATTGCGAAGGTTTTGTCTGTGTTGTCGAAGGTTAGTTCTACTGATGCTTCTTGTGAGCCTTTGTATGTTTTGTTTCCGGAGAAGAGTAAGTTTGCTGCTTTTGCGGCTCTTATTGATTTAATTGAGAGTCTTCCGAGTACGAAGCAGAGAGCGTCAGTTATGTTTGATTTTCCTGAGCCGTTTGGTCCGACTATTACGTTCATTGAGTTGTTTAGGGGTATTTCGGTTTTTCTTGCGAAGGATTTGAAACCGTGCATCGTCATCTTTTTTATGTGGGTCATTTGTTTTTTAAGGGAGTGGGGTTTTTAAGAATTGTTAGGACAATTTTAGGAGTTTTGCCAAGTCTTTGCTTAGGATATTTTCTCCTTTACTTAATAATTCTCTTTGGGTTGCTGGACCATGATAGTCTGAACCGTAGCTGATTGGAAGATTATTTTCCTTGGCGAATGTTTCGAATTTATGGTAGGGATATTTTTCTTTGAAAAGTGGCTGTACTTCTAAGAAATCTATGCCTTGCTCTACTAGAATTTCTAACTCTTTCATTCTTTTGATGTCCTTAGGTGGGTGAGCGATTCCAATTATTCCTCCTGCTTCATGTACTATATCTATTGCTTCTTTCGGGTCTACTCCTATTCTGGGCTTGAGGTCTCCCGCTATTCCCTTTTTACCTAGGTAATATTTGAATAATCTTTCTGGTGATAATTCTGAGTGCTTTTCTTGAATGTATTCTCTACATTCTTTGTCTTTGTAAAATATTTCTTTTATGTTTCCTTTACCTATTCTTGAGTCTGGATATTCGGATCTTATTTTTTCCATTGTTATCGGGAGGCCTGATTTTTGTAGAATATCTACCCTTGTTTTACATCGGGTGTATTGTATGTCTCTTGAATGTTTTAGGAATTTTTGGAGTTTTGAGTTTTCGGGATTGAAATTTAATGCTAGTAGGTGGTAGTTTTGGGTTGTGATCTCTGCTGCTGGTAAAAGTTTTACTCCGTATTGTTCTGCGGTTTTATAGGCTTCGAAATATCCCCGTGTATGATCGTGGTCTGCTATTGCCATGACGTCTATTCCTTTCATTGTTGATATTTTTATTATTTGTGTTGGGTCTAATTGTCCATCCGAGTATTTCGTGTGCATATGGAGGTCTATGTACTTTGTTTTCATGTTAATCGAAATGGAATACCCGTCCTTCATTTAGTTGATCTTCTAAATCTCGATTGTATGAGTAAACTTCCATTACCTTTTGCATGTTTACTCCATTTATTTTGCTGTATTCTTCAGTTGCATTTTGGTTTTTTGAGACATATACTGGATAGTCTTCGTAGTCGAATGTGTCACAAACTACGATCATGTGGGTGATATTTTTTTCTTTGCCGTTTTCGAGCCAATTGCTTATGTCTTTTCTTGTTGTTCCCATAATTATACTTAACAATAGAAACGTTTATATATCTCCTATATGATTTATATAAATAATATAATGAAGCGAAAAGTGATAAAACAGGCGAACCAGGCGTATACTTTGACGTTGCCGATCGACTGGGTTAGGGCTAATAAGATTTCTGAAAAATGTGAGATTGACGTTGTTGTGGATGGTCGGAGTTTGTTGGTTTCGAATGAAGGCGGTGTTGTTAAGAAAAAGGCGAAGTTGGATGTTTCGGGGTTTGAGTATAGGAACGTTTATCGCCACATTAACGCGCTTTATGCTAAGGGAGTGGATGAGATTGAGATTAGTTCGGATAAGGAAATTTCGTCTTTGATAATTAAGTTGTTGAATTCTTTGATTGGATATGTTTTAGTTTCTCAAGAGGATGGGAAATATGTAATAAAGGATATTAGCGGTGGTGGTTATGGTGATTTGGATGAAGTTTTCAAGAGGGCGTTCCAGTCAGTTATTTTATTTTATGATTCTGCTATTAGTGACGTTTTCGGTGCGGGTATTGAGAGTGAGAGTAGTTTGAGGATGCGGGATTTGGAGGTGAATAAGCTTTGTTTTTATTTGCAGAGGGCTATTAATAAGATGTCTTATGGGGATGCTGTTCGGGGACGGAGTCTATTTAGTTATTCACTTGAGTTGGAAAAAATTGGGGACGATATTTTGAGATTTTGGAGAGCGAATCTTGGGAAAAAAATTAAGAAAACTAAAGAGCTTAGAGAGATTGTTGATTTGTCAAGAAAGTGTCTTCACTGGACTTTTGATTCCTATTATAGATTTGATTCAAAGGAATTAGAGAAAGTTTTTGATTTGAGAGAGAAAGTTAGAAAAAAGGTTGCGGTGATTAAAGGGCAGGATGTTTTTGCTCGGCAGGCATTGAGGATTGCGGAAGGTGCTGTTGATTTGAATCATTTGGTTTTAATGATGAAACTAGAATAGTTTTTTCTGTGACGAATTTTTTGCCTTGAATAATTTTTTTACTGTATTCCAGGAGAACCTTATAATAGGAGAGTATTTTTCGTTGTCGAAATTTTCAGTTATAAATTTTTTTGTTTTTGGATCTGCTGGATATCCTGATCCGAAATCTATTTTATATTTTTGTTTTAGTTTGTATACCTCGTCTTCTCTAGATTCTTTTGCTAGTATTGATGCTGCTCCGACAATTGGGTGGTTTGCGTCTGCTTTGTGTTCGCATTTTAGGATTATTTGTTTTGGATTTTTTAGAAGCTGCTGAACGTCGTTTGACCAGGATTCTATGTTTACTGAGGGGCAATCTACTACTGCTGTGGTTTTTTCTTTTAGGTTTTTTGTTAGATGGTTTATGATTTCGGCTGTTTTGATTGCTTCTAGGTAGTTTAGGTTTGTCGAGTCGTCGATTTGTTTTGGGGAGGATTTGACTATGTGGTGGGTGAACTTAGGTCTTAGGGATTCTGCTATTTTTCTTCTTTGGAGTGGAGATAAGAGTTTTGAGTCTTTTGCATTTAGGGCTTTTATTTTTGGTTCGTCTTTTTCGTCTATTATTACTCCTGCTAGGGTCATCGGGCCTAAGACTGGGCCTCTGCCTGCGTCGTCGATTCCTAGGACTTTCATGTTTGATTAAATCGTCAAGAGTTTATAAGAATAGCGGGGACGGGATTTGAACCACGTGACCTTGAGGTTATGGGCCTCACGAGCTGACCAGACTGCTCCACCCCGCTATAATAGGAGGAGATAGTTTCGACTTTTAAAGATT
Organism: archaeon; assembly: GCA_018697035.1. GTDB lineage: Archaea > Nanobdellota > Nanobdellia > Pacearchaeales > GW2011-AR1 > JAGVXH01. The sequence continues at coordinate 73,151 of JABHSE010000001.1, forward strand.
TGGATAATGTGGGAAGGAGGATTCTATTCACAATTCACTCTAAAATTTTCCTTATCATTTCGTTTGGGAAAATTCGAGCAAAGATTTTCGCCCCCGTATTCTACGAGCATTAGAATTATCCATCAAATATAATTCCTTTTGGAAATTATATAGTATGTGGGAAGGAGGATTCGAACCCCCGTAAGCAAAGATGCTACTGGATCTTAAGTCCAGCCCGTTTGGCCACTCCGGCATTCCCACATGGGAGTTGGAGCTTTGAAGAACTTATAAGTTTTATTGTTAACGGTGTTTAGGTATGTTTTTATAGATAGTTTGGTTTTATGAGTAATGAAGAATAAGAATGTTGGGTTTTTGATTGTTGGAATTTCGATTGTAATTGTAGCTATTGTGCTATTATTTAATTCGGGACTGAAAGATATTGTGGATGAGAGTTGTGATCATGGGTCGACTTGTACTATGTATGATACGATTAGGGTTCAGACTGGCTTGAGTGTTATTATTGCAGGGCTTGTCTTTTTGATCGGATTATTTTTTATTTTGAGCAAAGAGAGTGAGAGGATTGTTGTTAAGCGAGTTAAGGGGAAGATGCGGAAGAAGAGATTGGATTTGAGTAAGTTGGATGGCGAGGAAAGGCGGGTTGTTGATATTTTAATTAGGGAGAGTGGGGCGTTTTTTCAGAAGAGTGTTATGGAAGAGCTTGGGTGTGGAAAAGTTAAGATGACTAGACTCGTTGATAAGTTAGAGGCTAAGGGTTTGGTTGAGAGGAAAAGGCGTGGTATGAATAATATCTTGGTTCTGGTGCGATGAAGAGAAATATTAAGTTGAAACTTTGGAGTTTGTTTGGAGTGTTTGTTTTGATTTTTATCTTTCTTCTGTTATCTTATTTTGTTCAGAATAATTTCGAGTTTTTTGAGAGGTTGGTCGCGGGTAATTCATGGGGATTGGTGATTTATATTTTTCTTAATTTTTTAGGGACTGTGGTTGCGCCGATTACTGTGATTCCGTTGATTGTTGTGATTACGGGGATTTGGGGTCCTGTTGTTGCTAGTCTTGCTAGTTGGTTTGCCTGGATACTTGGTTCTATTGTTGCTTTTTGGATTGCCCGAAGGTTTGGTGTTCCTGCCGTTAGGAGGTTTGTTTCTTTGGATGAGTTATATAAATTTGAGGATAAGTTTTTTATTTTGAAGAGTTTTTGGGGTATTGTGATTTTGAGGATGGTGATTCCGGTTGAGATTTTGAGTTATGGTTTGGGGTTGTTTAGTAGAGTTGGATTTTGGAAGTATGCTCTTGCTAGTGCTATTGGGCTTTTACCTGTCACCTTTGCTTTTGGATATTTAGGAATAGTCCCTTTTGTTTATCAAGTTGTTTTGGGACTTGTTGTTTTGATTGGGATTCTGATTCTGATTATTTTTGGGGAAATTTGGAAAGCTCGTCGGAAGAGCTAATTGAAACTAGTTTCATCGAAGCGATTATATAGGATTTTGTTTTGTGCTTTATATGAAGAAAATTTTTAGGATTGAGGGAATGACCTGTAATTCGTGTGCTAATCTTATTGAGTATAAGTTGAAAGATAAGGTGAAGCATGTGTCTGCTAGTTATTCTAAGGGAGAAGTCGAGGTTGAATTTGATGAAAATAAGATTAGTGAGAAAAAGATTATTAGCTTAATTGAGGAGGGTGGGGAGTTTAGTATTGTTGAAGAAGGTAGGACTGAAGATAAGGTTGGCTTGTGGTTTATGATTGGATCTTTTCTTGTTTTGGCGTATTTTGCTTATGGTTGGATTAGTGACTTGGGTTTTTCAATTCCTGGTGTTGGAGAGCAGTCTGGGTTTATTATTTTGTTTTTTGTTGGCATTTTAACTGGCTTTCATTGTGTTTCGATGTGTGGAGTTTTTGTTGTTTCCTATACTACCAGTAATGCGAAGGTTGGACATAAGGGGTTTATGCAACATTTTGTTTATGGTGGATCTAAGGTTTTTTCTTATGCTGTTATTGGTGGTATTTTTGGTTTGATTGGTGGTATTTTTTCTTTTAGTATTGGGCTTCGTGCCGGTATTGCTATTTTTGCTGGGTTGTTTATGGTGTCTTATGCCTTGAGTATGCTGGGTGTTGGATTTTTTAGAAAGTTTTCTTTTAACCCTAAGTTTTTGACTAAGTGGGCCGCTAAGACTACTCATGGCGCAAAGGGATTTTATACGGCCCCTTTTATGACTGGTATACTTAGTGGTTTCTTTATCGCCTGTGGGCCGCTTCAAGCGCTTTATCTTTATGCTGCGGGGACTGGGAGTTTTTGGACTGGTTTCTTTTCTTTGGGAGCTTTTAGTCTTGGTACTTTGCCAGTATTGATTGGATTTGGTAGTTTGACTTCAGTTATTAGTAAGAAGGCTACTAAGAGGATTTTGAAAATTGCGGCGGTTCTTGTTTTGATATTAGGACTTATTATGATTAATAGAGGGCTTGTGGTTTTGGGAAGTGATTATAGTTTTGAGGCGATTGCTTCTAATATCGGCGGAGTTAGTGCTGGAGCTACTGCTGCTGGAGCGGCTGTTTTGGAAGGAGATTTTCAGGTGATTAATATGGAGGTTACGCGATATGGGTGGACGCCAGATACATTTACTTTAAAGAAGGGGGTTCCTGTGAAATGGAATATCGATGTTAAGGAATTGACTGGGTGTAATAATGAGATAATTGTTCGGGATTATGATATTGATGCTAAGTTGAAGAAGGGGATGAATGTTGTGGAATTTTTGCCTGATGAGACGGGGACTGTTAGATGGAGTTGTTGGATGGGAATGATTCCTGGGACGTTTATTGTGACTGATGATGGTTTGGCTAGTGATACTCAACTAAAGGAGGTTGCTGCGTCTGCTCCTGCTGGTGGTGGCTGTGGGTGTGGAGGAGGTTCTACTTGTGGCGCTTGAGATGAAAGAGGATTTGGATTGTCCGATTTGTGAGAAGCAAGTTTTTTCTGGTGCTGGTGAGGGGTGTAAAATGTGCGGAATGACTATGGATGAGGGTGATGAACTTTTTTGCTGTGAAATATGTGAGGATAAGTGGGGGTCTATTAATTCGAGGGTTGAAGATTAGTTAATTTTATATAGTTTGTTCACTATTGTTAACTAATTAAATTTGGAGTATATTATATGGATAAAGTAAAATTAATGTTTGGAATATTCGTTTCTATAATGTTAGCTTTGACTTTTGTTTCGGCTGATTCTGGTGACTATGATCATGGAATGGGCGGAATGATGTCCGGTAGCTATGGTTTTGGTGGGATGGTTTTTGGCTGGATTACTGGAATATTGTTTGTTGCTGTTTTAGTTTTGTTGATTGTTTGGTTAACTAAACAGATACAGAAGAAATAATGGAGCTCAAAGCATAAATAAAATAATGGCAAAAAAAATAAAGTTGGACATTGAAGGGATGCATTGTGCTTCGTGCTCGAAGATAGTGACTTCTGAATTGGAGAAGATTGGCGCTAGGAATGTTAGTGTTAACCCGGTTAGTGGGAAGTCTTTTGCAGAAGTTGATGACAGTGTTTCTTTTGAGCAGATTGGAAAAGCTGTGAAAGATGCAGGGTTTAAGCTGATTGGATTCAGTGAGGGCTCTGCTTCTGGTGCCCCTTCTTCTTTTAAACCTAGTAATGAAATTAATACTTGGAAGACTAAGTTGATTAGTGTTTGGGGGCTGACCTCTCTTATTGTAGCTATTATGTATTCTGAATATTTAATTGGAGCACCTCTTGTTCCAATTAAATGGATGATTCCTTTAATGCTGGTTTTGAGTTTTCCAATTATTTTTATTTTTGGTTTTTCTACTATTAAATCTGGAGCTAGGGGTTTTGTTCGATTGCAGTTTACTATGGATTCTTTGATTGCACTTGGAACTGTCGTTGCTTATTCGACTGGTATACTTAGTTATTTTATTGATGTGACGAGTTTTGCCGGTGTGTCAGGAATGATTATGACTATTTTTATTACGGGAAAATTTATTGAGGCTAAGGCTAAGGGTCGTGCGACTTCGGAAATTCGGAAGTTGTTGGAGCTTGGGGCGAAGAAGGCTTTGGTTTTACGAGGGAAAAAGGAGATTGAGATTGATATTAGTGAGGTTAAAATTGGGGATGTTATGATTGTGAAGCCCGGAGAGAAGATTCCGACTGATGGCGTTGTTGTCAAGGGTGAGAGTGCTGTTGATGAGTCGATGATTACTGGGGAGAGTTTGGCGGTTGAGAAGATGAGGGGGGGAAAGGTCATTGGAGCGACTATTAATCAAGATGGAGTACTTTATATTAAGGCAACTAAGATTGGGAGTGATACTTTTTTGTCACATATTGTGAAGTTGGTCGAAGAGGCGCAGGGGACAAAGGTTCCGATTCAGAAGTTGGCGGACAAGGTGACGGGTGTTTTTGTTCCGGTTATTTTAGTATTAGCTCTTTTGACTTTTTTGGGATGGTATCTTATCTTTGACGTTTCCTTAAGTATTGCTCTTAGTAATGCTATTGCTGTTTTGGTTATTGCGTGTCCATGCGCCTTGGGGTTGGCAGTTCCTATTTCTTTGATGGTTGGTTCTGGAATGGGTGCGAAGCGTGGCATACTTATTAGAAAAGGTGAGGCTATTCAAACCATGAAGGAAGTTAAGACGGTTGTTTTTGATAAGACTGGGACGATTACAAAGGGTGAGCCTGAGGTTGTTGAAGTTTCTACAAAAAATGAAAAAAAGTTGTTTGAAATTGCTGGAAGTTTGGAGAAATTAAGTGAGCATCCTTTGGCTAGGGCTGTTGTTAAGAAGGCTGGACTGAAGAAGTATTTGAGCGTTAAGAAATTTAAGGTTATTCGAGGGAAGGGGCTTGAGGGAGTTATTGGAGGGAAAAAATATATTGTTGGCAACGAGGCCTTGATGAAGGACAAAAGAATTGCCCTTGGGAGTTATGCTAAGGTGGTTAAGGGTTTTGCTGAGAAGGGATTTAGTGTTATGGTTGTTGTTGAAAATAAAGTAGTTCTCGGGGCTATGGGAATTGCGGATGCGGTTAAGGAAGATTCTAGAGAGGCTGTTGCTCGGTTGAATCGTGGTGGGTTTAGGACGGTTATGATTACTGGGGATAATGAGGTTACGGCTAGAGCTATTGCTCGAGAGGTTGGAATTAAGGAGGTTATTGCTGGGGTTATGCCAGGGGATAAAGCGAAAGAAGTTATTAGGTTGCAAAAGAGTGGTATGGTCGCGTTTGTTGGAGACGGGGTTAATGATGCTGTTGCTTTGAAGGAAGCGAATGTGGGGATTGCTATGGGGGGAGGTAGTGATATTGCGATTGAGGCTGGGGACATAGTTCTTGCTAAGGGGAATTTAACTGGGGTTGTTGAGGCGATAAAGTTATCTAATGCGACATTTAGAAAGATTAAGCAAAATTTGTTTTGGGCGTTTTTTTATAATGTTGTTGCGATTCCCTTGGCTGTTGCGGGTTTTTTGAATCCTGTTGTTGCAGAGATTGCTATGGCGCTTTCTTCTATTACGGTAGTCACTAATGCTAATTTGCTTAGGTTTTCTTTTAATTCTTAGTGACTTATACTTCGTTAAAAGAACGCTCGTGTACGCTTGTACATGTCGCAACCTTTTGCCTTGTCTAAGCCTACTAAGAATTGAAAGTAGGATTTAGTAATTGTTATAAAGATTGAGTTGTGTTTATTTTTATGAATAAAGATATTTTTCCGATTGGAATTGGCGGGTGGGGGATTGGTGGTTTTGCTAAAAAGGATGCTAGTAATGATGAGAAAGATGTTGAGGCTTTGGTTTATTCTTTGTCTAAGGGGATGAATTTTATTGAGGTTAATTATTGGAATTCGGAGGGGCATAATGTTGAGCTTTTGGCTGAGGCTATTGATAAGAGTGGAGTAGGTAGAGAGAAGTTGTTTTTTAATCAGGCTGTTTATAACTATAGGAATGAAACTTTGGAGGATATTGCCGAGGAGATGAAGGTGGTTAGGGAAATTTTGGGAACTGATTATATGGATTCTGTTGAGTTTAGTCTTTCTGGGGTTTTGCAGTATGGGTTTGATAATGTTGTGGAATTTTTGAAGGACGTTTTGGCTTCGGGAGAAGCTAGATCGGTTAGTATTACTAATTCTAATTTAGAGCATTTAAAAAAGTTTAAGGAGATTTTTGGGGATAAGTTTTTTTGTCATGAATTGAATTTTAATTTTGAGATTAGGGAGATGGAGGATATAGGGATCATCCAGTTTGGTGAAGATAATAATGTTTTGAATGTTTTGTATCAGCCTATTCGGAGGAACAAGACCGCTCTTCGGAATTGGCCGCTTTTGGTTGAGCTTGGTGAGAAGTATGGGAAGAGTCAGAATCAGGTTATTTTTAATTGGCTTATTGGTCGGGGTTTTTTGCCGATGACTAAGTCTAGTAATTTGGCGCATATTGATGAGAATATCGGGGCTTTGGATTTTGAGATGGAGGCGGAGGATGTTAAGAGGTTGGATGAGTTTCGGACTGGGTGGGATTGTCCTGGGGTTGTTTTTGATAATGGGGATGTTTGTGAGGGGAAGGTTGTGGTTCATCAGCTGAGTAATGTTTTTGATGAGGTTTATGATAAGGGGTGATTTTTTTATGGACTGTTGTCGGTGTTTCCGATAAGGTTATAAATGTTCACTATTGTTAACTTGTATGAAAAACATTAAGGAAATGATTGAGTATCCTCGTGAGGGGATTTTGAGTAAGGAAATTTGTAAGGATGATAAGTTGGATTTGGGGCTTTTTTGTATGGCTGCTGGGACTGTTATGGGGGACCATACTTCTGTTAAGACTGCTTTTGTTCAGGTTGTTGAGGGGGATGGGGTGTTTAATTTGGAAGGCAAGGACATTGTTATGAAACCTGGTGTTGTGATTCTTATGAAGGCTGGAGCTGTTCATAATCTTAAAGCGATTGAGAATACGGCTTTTATTTTGGGGTTATACTAGAATTGTCTAGGTAAATTTATTAATTGATTTTATGATTGTTTGTTATGCCTATGTAGCTCAGTTGATAGAGCGCTTCACTCGTAATGAAGAGGTCGTCGGTTTGACTCCGGCCATAGGCTTATAGTTTTTCTTTTAGATTGTTCCCATGTTCTTTTTGACAGGATGAACAGATGTGGTGTGTTTTAGAGGTTTCTCCTTCTCCGGTTCTAATTATTGTTCCTTGTAGCTTGTCTAGAAATATTGTTTTGATTTCTTGATTACATAGGGCGCATTTTTTCTTCACATGAATTTAAGGAAAGTTAATTTTATAAAAGCTTTTGTTTAAGTTATGAAAATGGAAGGATTCGATTTGACCAAGTATCAGGATGATGAGGATGAGCAGAAGAAGATTGCGGGGATTATGGGGAAGATGCTTAGTGGGCGAAGTGATTATGAGGCTATTATTGAGAAGAGGGAAGATAGGGTGAAGAAGTGTGAGTGTGGGTGGGCTTTGCAGGGTGGTGAGAAGTTTTGTCCTGAATGCGGATGTAAGTGTTAGCACCAGTCGCCTACTCTTTCGGCGTAGTCGCATTTTGTGCATTGTAGTAAGTATACCCAATCCTCATCGCCAAACATCATGCCGAGGTCTACTATTTTGCACTTGTCGTTTTTGCATTCTTTGCATTTAAATTCGTAGCCTGATAGGTCTTTTTCGGCTATACCTGTTCCGGTTTTGTTTTGCGTAATATTTTCTGTCTCGGCAATTAATTCTTTTATGTTATGTTTTGCTTGTAATTTACATTTGTTGCAGGTAAGATATTGTTTGTCATTTTTTATTATTGTTATTAACATATTCTTACATTTGGGACAGAACTGGATTTCCATTTTGTTTTATTGCATTGGGAATATTTAGAGTTTTGGGTAGATTTAAAACTTGATTTTTATTCTGGATACTATGAAACTAGCTATTGTTCATAAGGAGAAATGTAAGCCGACTGTTTGTGGTCGGGAGTGTAAGAAATATTGTCCGGTTGAGAAGCAGGAGTTGGATACATGTGTGACTATTGGAGATAAATGTGCTATTGATGAGCATACTTGCGTCGGTTGTGCGATTTGTGTTAAGCGGTGTCCGTTTGGTGCGATTGATGTTGTGAATTTGCCTTCGGTGTCGGAGAAGGATATTGTGCATCGGTATGGGGCGAATGGGTTTGCGCTTTATGGGTTGCCGGTTCCGAAAGAGGGAAGTGTTTTGGGGTTGCTTGGAAGGAACGGAATTGGGAAGAGTACGGCTGTTAAGATTTTGGCAGGGAGTGAGAAGATGAATCTTGGAAAGAGTGAGGTTGGAGAGAATGATGTTAAGGAATTTTTTAAGGGGAATGAGATTTTGAGGTATTTTGAGGGGTTGGACAAGAAGGTTGTTTCGTATAAGCCTCAGAATTTGTCTACTCTTGCGCTTGATGTTGAGGTGATGGAGTTGTTGTTACAACGTGGAGAGGAAGGTGAGATTAAGAGGTTGGCTGAGGTTTTGGGAGTTTCGCAGGTTCTTGGGAATGGGATGGATAAGTTGTCTGGTGGAGAGTTGCAGCGGATTGCGATTTTGGCGGCTTCGTTGGGTGAGGCAGACATATATTTCTTTGACGAGCCTTTGGCGTTTTTGGATATTGGAGAGAGATTGCGGGTTTCGGATTTTTTGCGGGAGCTTTCTGGCGTCACACATAATAGTGTACCCTCTAAAATGGGCGCCAAGGCGCCGTCTTCATCGGGCAAGACTTTGATTGTTGTTGAGCATGATTTGTTAATTTTGGATTATTTGACGGATTATGTGAATGTGTTTTTTGGGGGACAAGGGGCGTTTGGCCTTGTTAGTGGAGTTAAGAGTTCTAAGGTCGGAGTTAATGCATATCTTGAAGGTTTTTTGAAGGAAGAGAATATGAAGATTCGGGACAAGGCGTTGAAGTTTGATTTTACAAGGAATGCTGATATGAGTGGGAATAAGATTGCTAGTTGGCCTGATTTTGGGGTTAAGTTTGGTAGCGATTTTGAGTTGGAGGTTAAGGGTGGGGATATTCATGAGAATCATGTTATTGGTATACTTGGGAAGAATGGGACTGGGAAGACGACTTTTGTTAAGGCGCTTGTTGGTGAGGTTGAAACGACTGAGGGCAAGCTTGACTTGGGTTTGAGTGTTTCCTATAAGGCGCAATATTTATTCTCGGAAAGCGAAGATATGGTTAGGGATATTTGTTTTAGAGAGAAAATTAATAAGAGGTTAAAGAGTACTTTTAATTTGGGAGTTTTGGAAGGGAAGAAGATTAGTAGTCTTAGTGGCGGTGAGTTGCAGCGGTTTGAAGTTGCTCGGTGTTTGGCGAAGGATGCTGATGTTTATTTGATTGACGAGCCTAGCGCTTATCTTGATGTTGAGGAGAGGATCTCGGTTGCTAAGGCGATTAAGGATACTATGGTTGAGCGAGGGAAGACGGCCTTTGTTGTGGATCATGATTTATTGGTTGTCTCGTATTTGGCTGATTCGGTTATTAATTTTGACGGAGAGGGTGGTGTTCGAGGGGAGGCTGGAGAGGTTGTTGGATTTGAGGAAGGTGTGAGTGAGTTGTTGAAGAGTTTGGATGTTACGCTTCGGAAAGATAAGGAATCGGGTCGGCCTAGGATTAATAAGAGGGGAAGCGTTTTGGATAGGGAACAGAAGGCTAAAGGGAAGTGGGCAGTTTTTTGATTGGGAAGATTAATAAATTAAGTTGTGTGAGATATGTTATGAAGAATATTGTTGTTAAGATGATTGCTAAGGAAGTTGATTTGGATGTTTGTGATATTGAGAATCTTTTGGAAGTTCCGCCGAGGCTTGAGATGGGGGATTTTGCTTTTCCTTGTTTTGGATTAGCTAAGTCTCTTAAGAAATCGCCTGTTATTATTGCTTCTGGATTAGCTAAGGTTAAGTTGCCTAAGGGTATTTCTGAGGTGAAAGCGGAAGGGGCTTATGTTAATTTCTTTGTTGATAGGGGGATTTTTGCTAAGGGGGTTTTGGGGAAGAAGCGAGTTGATGTTGAGAAGAAAGGGAAGATTTGTATTGACATGTCGAGTCCTAATATTGCGAAGCCGTTTGGGATTGGGCATTTGAGGTCGACGATTATTGGGAATTCGATTGGGAAGATTTGTGAGGCGAATGGGTTTGAGGTTGTGAAGATTAATTATCTTGGAGATTGGGGGACGCAGTTTGGGAAGATTATTTTTGGTTTTAGGAAATGGGGTAGTGAGGCTAAATTGAAAAAGGATGCGATTGGGCATTTGTATGAGTTGTATGTTCGAGCGAATGCGACAGATGAGTTTGATGAAGAGTGTCGGGCTGAGTTTAAGAAGTTGGAGGATGGAGATAAGGAGAATTTGAAGTTGTGGAAGCGATTTAAGGATTTGTCGTTGAAGGAGTTTGATAAGATTTATGATTTGCTTGGGATTTCGTTTGATGTTGTTTCGGGAGAGAGTTTGTATAATGATAAGATGGGTGCGGTTGTTGCGGAGTTGGAGGCAAAGGGTTTGTTGATTGAGGATGAAGGGGCGAAAATTGTTGATTTGGATAGTGAGGGACTGGGTAAGGTTTTGATTCAGAAGAGTGATGGGACGAGTCTTTATGCTACTCGGGATTTGGCGATGGCAATTGATAGGAAGAAAGAATATAATTTTGATAGAGCTGTTTATGAAGTTGGTTCTGAGCAGAAGTTGCATTTTAGGCAGGTGTTTGGGGTTTTAGATAAGATGGGTTACGAGTGGTCGAAGGATTTGGTTCATGCTGCACATGGTTTATATTTGGATAAAGACGGGAAGAAATTTTCTACTCGTAGAGGTAAGAGTGTTTTTATGAAGGATGTTTTGAATGAGGTCGTCGAGAAAGCAAAGACGAATTTGTTAAAGAGGGAAATGTTGAAAGGAAAAGAGTTGGATGGGAGAGCGAGGAAGATTGCCTTGGCTGCTATTTTTTATGGGGACTTGAAGAATAATCGGGAGCACAATATGGTTTTTGATGTGGATAGGTTCCTCAGTTTTGAGGGGGACACTGGGCCTTATTTGCTGTATTCTTATGCTCGAGCTTCTAGTATTTTGAGGAAAGTTGATAGCAAGGCTAGTGTTAAGATTGGGGAGATTAATGATACTGAGTTTGGTTTGATTAAGAAGATTGATTCTTTTGAGGATGTTGTTGGGAAAGCCTATTTGGGGTTGGCTCCGAATTTGGTTGCGAATTATTGTTTTGAGTTGGCTAGTTTGTTTAATGAATTTTATCATGCCTGTCCTGTGCTTGGGAATGAGAAAGAAGGATTTAGGTTGGTTTTGGTTGGAGCGTTTCGGGATGTGATGGGGAAGAGTTTGAATTTGTTGGGTATTGAAAAGCTGGAAGAAATGTGAGTTGGTTTTTACGAAAGGTTAGATTTATAAGTAAACGTGTTGGAAATGTTTAAAATTCGATGACTTAATGAAATTCCTATATTTTGGGTTTTTAAGTATTATTGTTAAAAATACCGACGGGGTAACGCTTTTAAAACGTGAGATTTTGGTTTTTTTATGACGGTTATATTAAAGGTTAATCCTAAATTGGCGTTTACGGGTAGAGAGGATTTTATTAGTAAGGTTAGGCCGAACTCGATAGCTGTTGATGGGATAATTAAAAATGAACAGACTTTTAGAGTTCCAGAAGGTCCTTATGCTAATTTTGATCACCATTATGGGAGTGATGATATTGCTACTAGGAGTAGTTTTATGCAAGTGTATTTGGAGATAAAACAGAGGGATTTGGTTGATAGATTTAGTAAGGACGGGGAGTTTTCTGTGTATATGTATGCGGATCACGGGGATGAAGATGTCTGTGGTTGTTATTGGGCGTTGAGGAATGCTAAGAAGATAATTGAGAATGAGAATGATAGGATTCGGCAGTTGGTTGATTTATGTGATAAGTTGGATACTACGGCTGGTTCTTTTGAGACTGGGGATACGGTTTTAAGGAGGAGGATGGCGTGGATATTTAAGCCTTATCACAATGCGAGGTATAAGGGACGTTCGGATAGCATGGGACCTCGTGAGTATGGTAATATGATCAGAGCAGTTAATGGAAGAATTTGTGATTATGTTTCTGGAGGTGGAGGTGAAGTTAAGCTTGAAGGGGGATATGAGGATATTGGGATAGATAGAAAGAGGAACGAGGAGAATGGTTGGATTTTTACTAAGGAGTTTAGTCCAGCTAGTAGAATGGTTATGTATTTGGAAGGGGTTAGAACTTTTGCTAGTCTTGTTGGGAAAAGGAAAGATGGGAATATTGATGTTATGCTTGGAAAGAAGACGGGGTGGAATATTGATTATTGTATTCCGAAGATATTTGATAGATTAAATAAGGAAGAGGGAGATATTGTTAGTGAGACAAACTTCTGGGGCGGTAGCGATATGAGAGGTGGTAGTCCTAAGGAGAGTGGTAGTAGACTGTCTCTAGGTGGCATTGAGAGATGTATTAATGAAGAAGTTGAGATCGCGAGAGAAGAAAGGATTAGTAAAGAAAAGGAAAAGTGATTTATTTTACAACTTTGAAATTTTTCCAAGCAATTTCAAATAAACTTTCTAGTGCTTGTGCAAAAAATTCAGTGTTAAGCCAGATTCCTATATCATAAGTTGGGTGAACTTCATCGTCGTTTAGAAGCATAAACATCATCTGTTCACTATCTACTAACATGAATCTTGCGTTTAAATCCTGAACGTTTCGTACTTCTCCTACTTTTGTAAAATCTTTTGCAACCTTCTTATTATCTGCAGTTATTGGTGCAGCTATTCTAATTTTTACTCCTCGTTTTTTTGCTTTTTCTAGAGATGGTAGCAATACTTCTAGTTTTCGACTTAAGCCATCTGCTGTTGTTACGAGTGTAATTGTTTTCTGAGCTTCTCGAACTAGCATATCTAAATGGTTGTAAATGTTTTGTCGGGATTTTAATGCTCCAGATAGATCGCTTGGTTCTATATATTTTATTCCGTCGGAGAATATAGTTGTTAATTCTTCTAATACTTCATCACCTTTTAATTTTTCTAACCTTTTTGATTTTTCCTTTGCGTTGACGACTAAATTTTTCTTTACCCTTTCTATTACTTCCTCTGGTTTTAGTGCAACGAATTGGATTGGTTTGCCTAATTTCATCACTATAAATCCTTTTTTCTCTAGTGATTCTAGGATGTCGTAAGTTCGGGATCGTGGTACGTCGGAGATCGAGGAAAGCTCACCTGCTGTTGATGTTCCTCTAGAAAGTAACGCAGTCCAGACTTTTACTTCGTATAAATTCAGGTCGAATATTTTTCGGAGTCTGCTAAGGAATTCCTCTTTGACTATCATAGTTCTCCTAATTCTAAATAGTATTTAAATGTTTCTTTGGATTGTCTGGGTTTTTGGGAGTGAAAAGAAATTTTGTCGTCGGTATCACAGTTTATTGAATCTTGTTTCGAATTTTTTGTTTTTAATTTTTCCAACTTCAGAGTGATTAAATTTTTTGCTTGATTTTTCTAGGGAGAGTTTGGTTGCACCGACTCTTTGTTTTATGAAGTCTATTTGAGATTCTAATATTTTGTTAAATTCTGAGGTGATTTCTAGTTCTATGGTATCCGTTTTTACGAGGCTGGCTTCCTTTCTTGCTGCTTGGATTTTTCGTGATATTTCCCTAGCGTATCCTTCGGCTTCTAATTCCGGGGTTATATTTGTGTCTATGGTTATTTCTAATGTTTCTGAGTCTTTGTATTCTAGTTCTTTGATATTGAGTTCTTCCTTTATTATCTGGGATAATTCTTCGTTTGGTTGTATTGGTGTTGAGATTGTTGCGCTTGCTAGAGGCCACTTTATTCCGATTTGTGCTTTGTCCCGTTGTCTAAGTGTTGTCGATACTATTTTTCTTGCGGTTTCCATTTCTGTTTCTAGGTCTTTGTTGATTAAGGATTCGTCGGCGGTTGGGTAGTCTTGGAGGTGGACGGAGTCTTTTGAGTCGTTGATGTCTTGGTAGATGGATTCTGTTGCGAATGGGATTAGGGGGGCTAGTATTTTTGTGAGTTTATTTAATATGTAGTATGTTGTTTTTTTTGCTAGTTTGTCGTCGTCGTTGAATCTGGTTCGGGAGTTTCTTATGTACCATGTTGAGAGGTCGTCGATGTATTTTTTTGCGAAGGCGCATGCTTTGATTGTGTTGTATTTTTCCATGTTCTCTTGGACGACCTTGTTTAGTTCTTCGGTTCGTGAGATTATCCAGTTGTCCATTATGTTGTCGGACTTTTCGAATTTCTGGTCGTCCTTAGTTGCGTAGTCTTTGTAGAATCTTGCAACGTTGTAGAGTAGGACTGTTATTTTCTTGTAAGTTTCTTGTAGCCCGGATTCTGAGAAGTTGAAATTTTCGGCTGTCATCAGTGGGGATTGTAACATGTAAAATCTGAAAGTGTCGGCTCCGTATTTGTTTATGATTGTTAGGGGGTCTGGATAGTTGTTTAGGGATTTCGACATTTTTTTTCCGTCTTCTGCTAGGATAATTCCGGTTGTTAGGACGTTTTCGAAAGGCATTTTGTCGAAGAGGATTGTTGATAAGGCCATCATGTAGTAGAACCAGGCTCTTGTTTGTCCGATATATTCTGTTATGAATTGTGCCGGGAAATTTTTGTCGAAGAATTCTTTGTTTTCGAATGGGTAATGGAATTGTGCGAATGACATTGCGCCTGATTCGAACCAACAGTCTAGGACTTCTGGGATTCTTGTATATTCTTCTCCGTCTATTTTTAGCTTGACTGGGTCTAGGAAGTCTTTATGTAAATCCACTTTGCCTTTAGGTAGGTTGATTGCGTGTTTTTTTAATTCTTCAATTGAACCTAAGACTTTTATTTTTCCTGATTCAGATTTCCAGATAGGAATAGCTGTTGCCCAGTATCTGTTTCTTGTGATGTTCCAATCTGGTGCGGTTGATATGTTGTGTTGCATTTGACCTTCTCTAAGGTGAGATGGGAACCAGTTGATGTCGAGGTTTAGTTTCATGAATTTCTTTTTTACTTTTTGAATATCTACGAACCATGCTGGGAGTGCTCGGTAAATCAATTTTGTGTCACACCTATAGCAGAATGGGTATTCGTGTTCTATCTTTCTAGAAGAAATTGCTTTGTTTGCGGTTTTTA
Source organism: archaeon (assembly GCA_018697035.1). Lineage (GTDB taxonomy): Archaea > Nanobdellota > Nanobdellia > Pacearchaeales > GW2011-AR1 > JAGVXH01. Next base: position 88,266 of record JABHSE010000001.1, read on the forward strand.
GGTCGATTACTATTTGGGTGTTTGTGTCGTGGACTATTTGACCTGCGTAGTCTTTTACTTCGGATGTGAAGTGTCCTGTTTCGTCTACGGGTTGGACTGATGGTATTTTGTATTTTCTGCATATAGCATTGTCTTCTTCTCCGAATGCTGGGGCTGTGTGGACTATTCCGGTTCCTTCTTCGGCTGTTACGAAGTCACCTAGTAGAATTTTGAATGAGTTGGGGTTGTTCTTGAAATAGGGGAACAGTGGTTCGTATTCTAGTCCTTCGAGTTCTTTTCCTTTGACTTCTTTTGTTATTTTATATTCATCACTCGACTTATAGAATTTTTCTAGGAGGTCTTTTGCGAGGATGTATGTGTTGTTGTCGGAGGAGTCCTTTGCATAGACATATGTTAAGGTTGGACTGACTGTTAGTGCTAAGTTTGAGGGGAGTGTCCATGGGGTTGTTGTCCAGGCTAGGGCGTAGGTGTTCTCTCCGTTTTTAATTTGGAATTTTGCGGTTATACTCAAGTCTTTGATTATTTTGTAGGAGTTATCCATTGCGATTTCGGATTTTGCTAGTGGGGTTGCGCATCGAGGACAATAGAGTAAGACTTTTTCTCCTTCGTAAAGGTAGCCTTTGTTGTAGAGTTGCTGGAAGGCCCACCAGACTGATTCGATGTAGTTGGTGTCCATTGTTTTGTAGCCGTCTTCCCAGCTTACCCATCTTCCTAGTTTTTCTATGTAGGTTCTCCAATCGGAGTCATAGGTTAATACCTGGCTTCGGCAGTGGTCGTTGAATTTTTTTACTCCCATTTTTTCTATTTCGTCTTTTGAAGTTATGCCTAGGTTTTTTTCTGCGATTGATTCTATAGGTAAGCCGTGGCAGTCCCAACCCCATGTTCTCTTGACGTATCTGCCTTGCATTGTGAAGAATCTTGGAAAGACGTCTTTGATTGCGGAGATAAGTAAGTGCCCGTAGTGGGGGAGGCCTGTTGCGAATGGTGGTCCGTCGTAGAAGATGTAGGGTTTGCCTTTTTCTGTTTTCTTTAGGGATTTTTCAAATGTCTTATCTTTCTTCCAGTAGGCGGAGATTTCTTCCTCGGTTCTTTGTATATTTGATTTTTCTTTTACCATATTATCTATTGATTATTTCGTGAGCTATTTTTCTTCTTAGGTTCGCTACTCTTTCTGTTTCTTTCTGTGGTGCGTCTTCTGCTGTCTGATATATCTCCTTCATTGATGGCGTGTCAAAATTTCTTCTTTCATATATTTCTTCCTTTCTTGGATTGTAGTTTAATGTCTTCATATTAATTAGTTTGAATAGAGTTATTTAAGATTTGTTGTTCGAGGGATGGTCTGAGTTTGATTATTTTGGTTAGGACTGTTTCTGGGATTTGGAGGTTGGTGGATTTTTTTAGGGTTTCTGCTTGTTGGATTTTGTTTTGGAGTAGTAGGGATCCGTATAGTTCTAGGTTTCTGTCTTGGTTTTGTTGGTCTTCTAAGTATGTGTGGAAATTTTTTACTTGCCTTTGTATGTATCCTGTATATGCGAAACTCATTTTGTGGGTTGTAATGGTAAGCTTAGAGCTTACGCTAGAATGATGATGGTCTTGATTTGGCTCTTCTTTACCATAGAGTTTGTTTGGAGAAGTTGCTTTTAATGTTTTTGGTTAGATTGTGTAATACAATAAAACTTATAAATAATCTGACGGGTTGTTTTCTATGGATTATTTTGATTTGTTGGGAATGGGGGAAAAGGAAAAAGATATTTATTTTTTAAGAATGGCTTTTTTGGCCGCTAAAAATCTTTCTCAAGATGTTAATACTCAAACAGGTGCGATTGTGGTAAGTCCCGATTTTAAATTAATTTCTGTAGGTGCTAATCGGGTTAATTTTGGAGATCCTAGGAGATATGAGGGAAGAGGGGAAAGGAAAGTGTTCGGGAGGCCAGAGAAGTATGAAATTATTACTCATGCTGAAAGAGATACACAGTATTGCGCAAATAGAGCTGGACAAACTCTTGTGGATTGTACGTTATATACAACTTGGGTTCCTTGTGATACTTGTGCAGAGCTTACGGTGAATAATGGGATTAAGAGATATGTTACCCATCAGTCTACAATGGATTGGTACAATGAGGCTAGGAAAGATACCAGTGGGAGAATTAATTGGGATGAGAGTATAGCAGATGCTCTTGGGACATTTGAAAGGTCTAGTGTGGATTATATTTGTTTGAATGATAAGATAGGTGGGGTTGAGTTTTTGTTTGATGATAAAATTAGAGAGCCTTGATTTTATTGATTGAATTTTTCTAATGCTTTTTGTTCTGTGTGGTTTATTGAGTTTGGAACGATCAAACAGAATGGCATTTCTATATTTTTGTCGGATAAATTTTCTGGTGTGTCGTAGAGGATTTTTTGTAGGGAGGTTCCTGCGTGAGAGATTGCTATGATTTTTTCTGGGAGATCTAGGTTTTCCTCTGAGGCTGATTCTTTCAATTGTTCGATTGCAGGTTTTATTTTTAATCCTATGTCAGTTAGGATTAGGGTGTGGGCTTGGATTGATTGGTTTTGTTTTATATAAATAGCGAATGAAGTTGGTTTGTTTGTGTGTTCTTCCCAGTTTGGCATTGAAGTTGTTTTTCCGAATTTGTATAATGATAAGCCTGTTTCGGCTATGGTTGTTAGGATTGAGGCGTTGTGGAATATTTGATATTTGATATTTTGTTTTTTCGCTTCCAATATTAATTGCATGTGAGTTGTTGCTGAGAGGGAGTCTCCGTATACTAGTAATGCAACACGTGAACTTTTTGCTTCTTCTAAGATTGATTCATCTTCGACTTTTTTTCTGTCTAGTTCCATTATTTTTACGTTGTATGCTCTTTCTAATTCTTCTTTTGAGTAAGGGAAGTTTACGGTGTAGTTTTCCAGGTAGACTTTGTCGCATTCTTTTAAGGCTATCAGGGCGTCTGCTGAGATTGAGGTTTTTGTCATTCCGGTGCCGATTAGGTATAGTGCCATGTTATTAGGGTGGATTTTTGGGTTAAGAAGTTTTTGGTTGGGTATGTGATATATATGTTGGATTATACTAGTGGATTTAAATGAAGATGTTTTGGGATTTTTATGAGGAAGATTGAGAGTGTTAATTCTGCGAAATGTTTTGTGATTAGTGCGCCTTCGGGTGCGGGGAAGACTACGCTCGAGCGCAGATTGCTTGCAGATAAGCCTGATGTTTTTTATAATTCTGTTTCGGATACTACTAGGAGAAAGCGTTCTGATGAGATTGATGGTCGAGATTATAATTTTATTAGTGTTGCGGAATTTAAATCTAAAGTTGATAGTGGAGAATATTTGGAGTGGGCAGAGGTTCATGGGAATTTTTATGGGACTCCGAAGACGCCATTGTTTGATGCAATGAATCGGGGATTGTTTCCTTTGTTGGTTTTAGATATTCAAGGATATTTTCAAATTAGGAAGAAGCTTTCCTACGATAGGTTGTGTCCGATTTTTATTTTGCCTCCTGACGAAGATGAGCTTGTTCGGAGGATTGGGAAGAGGGGGAAGATGAGTCCTGAGGATTTGAAGATTCGTCTTCGGAATTCTAAAAATGAATGTGCTGTTGCTGGTGAATTTAAGTATTGCCTGACTAATGATAATTTAGATGTGGCCTATTCTATTTTGAAGTTTATTGTCGAGAAAGAGATGGGGCTTTAGGCTCGGTGCCAGGTGTGGGTTGTGATTAGGAGGAATGTTGAGGTTAGGAAGATTTGTTGGTTTTGGGAGATTGCGATTGCGGAGATGATTGCTAGGATTTTGATTAGGGTTGGGAAGTATTTTGTTTTGGTATAGATTGGTTTTTCGTCTTGTGTGGTTTTGGCTAGGATGATTCCGAGAGGGATTGCTAAAATTAGGGTTAGATATTCTATCATAATAGTTTATAGTTGGAGAGTTTTTAGATGTGTGTTTTATGGATGGTTTGTTACAATAATTTTTATAAGGGTGATTTAGTGTTTGTTTTTATGAGAGATCTTTGCGAATTGGTTGGAGATGATTTGAGTTGTGGGGATTCTAATGTTGTTGATGTTGAGTATAAGGAGATTTGTGATTCTAAAGATGGTCTGATGTTTCCTCTTTCTGCCTGTTTCGGTTCGGGCTGTGGAGCCTATGCCTTGCATGGTACTCTTAATATGTTTCAAGATTGGAGCATTGTTGATCATTTGTATCATGCTGCTGGTGTGTCCGAAATGGGAGCGATTGGCGTGATAGCTGGATTAGGTTTTTTGAAAATATTAAAGAGGGGATGATAAGATTTTTAAGGGGACTTTATTTTAGTTTCTCATGGATTTTGTCGAAGATGTTAGGAATGGGGCGATTTTTATTTATCCTACGGATACGATTTATGGTTTGGGGTGTGATGCTACGAATGAGGGCTCGGTTGCTTTGATTAGGAATATTAAATACAAAGATGGGGATAAGCCGATGAGTATTATTGCGCCGTCGAAGGATTGGGTGTTGGAGCATTGTGTTGTCGAGGAGGATATTTTAGATAAGTATTTACCTGGCCCCTATACTTTGATCTTGAAGAAGAAGGATTCTAATTTCCTAGGACATGTTTCTTCTAATGATTGTTTAGGGATTAGGATTCCTGATTGTGAGTTTGCGAATATTGTTTCTAAGGCAGAAGTTCCTTTTATTACTATCTCGGTTAATTTTCTAGGAGAGCCTTTTGCTGTGAAGATTAGTGATATTCCGAGTGATATTTTGGATAAGGCTAATGTTGTTATTGGTGTTGGAACATTAGATGGTCGGCCGTCTACGATTTTTGTTGATGGGAAAGAGATTGAGAGGTAGGCGAGAAACTTTGTTTCTCGAGGTGGTAGGTTGTAGGTCACTTCGCTTGTAGGTTTGTAGGTCTTTTTGTGTTGCGCGTTTTGTACGCGCGTTTTGAGAGTGTTTAAATAATAGTTTTGATATTTGTTTTAATGAAGCTTGTTGATGTGCACTGTCATTTGAATGATTCGCGGTTTGATGTGGATAGGGATGAGGTGCTTGCGCGGTTTAAGGAGAAGGGTGGGGAGATTATTGTTACGTCGGGTGTTAATCCTGAGAGCAATAGGGAGAGTTTGAAGTTGGCTGAGAGGTATGATGTTGTTCGGGCTTGTTTTGGGATTTATCCTACGGATGCTTTGGCAGCTGAAGTTGAATCTGGAGAGTCTAATGAATTACTCAGGGAACTTAAAGAGTTTGATCTTGATGAGGAGTTGGCTTGGATTGAGGCGCATGCTGGGGATTGTGTTGCTGTCGGTGAGATAGGGTTGGATTATAATTTTAAGGAGTTTCAGACTGAGGAGATGAGGGAGAAGCAGAAGGTTGTTTTTCGGAAGTGTTTGCGGATGGCGAAGAGGATTGGTAAGAGTGTTGTTGTTCATTCTCGGAAGGCTGAGTTGGATGCGATTGATATTTTGGAGGAGGAGAAGATGGTCAGTGTGATCATGCATTGTTTTAATGGGAAGAAGGCTTTGATTCGTCGATGTGTTGAGAATGGTTGGTCGTTTAGTGTTCCGGCTGTGATTGCGAGGTTGGATCATTTTAAGATGTTGGTTGATATGGTTCCGATGGAGTTGTTGTTGACTGAGACCGATGGGGCTTACTTGGCTCCGGTTGCTGGGACACGTAATGAGCCAGTTAATGTTATGGTGACGTTGGAGGAGATTGCGAGGATTAAGGGGTTGGATGTTGAGGAAGTTTCAGAGAGGATTTTTGAGAATACTAAGGGTTTGTTCGAATTTTAAAAAATAAAATAAAAATTTTGTTGTGGTTTATTTTTTACAGAAGCAGGAATTTCCTGATAGTAAAATGATTGCAGCAGCTACTGTCATTGTGATTTGTGACCACATTACGGCAGGTTTCCACCATACTAAGACTATTATTATCAATGCTAAAATTCCGTTGCAGTGGCAGGATTCTCCTGTTGCGCAAGTGTCAGCTGGTTTCATTGCTACTTTCTTCTTCACCTTTTTCTTTGCCATTTTTATACTCCTTTTATTTAGTTCGTCTCAATCGACATGACCCTACTGGGCCTGGATTAGTTTATCTAAGATGTTTGGTTTTCTTAAAGTATTCGTTTTCTTGTTTATTTGCTTTTTGAGCTGTGGCCACTTTTCTTCTAGGGATTTTTCGTTGGATTGATAGATTATGCCGATTGGGATTTTTCCAGATTTTGAGTTGTAGTCGAATTGGTCGGCGTATTTTTCTGCGGCTTGTTTGTCTTTGTTGTCTTTGATTTTGTACATTTTGTCGTCTTTATTGTTTGCTTCTAGATTGAATATTAGGCAGTCTTGTATCACTTCTACGAATGAGAATCCTTTGTGTTGGATTGCTTTTGTGAATGTTTCTGTCATGTGCTTGATGTCTTTAGCTGAGGTTCTTGCTACAAATGTTGCGTTTGATGCTAGGGCGAGTTTGATCGGGTTGAATGGTCTATCGAATGTTCCGAGTGGTGAAGCTTTTGAGGTGAAGCTTTGTTGTGATGTTGGTGTTGGTTGTCCTGTTGTTAGAGAGAAGGATTGGTTATCGTGGAGGATTAGGGTTAGGTTGGCGTTGTGTTTGAATGCGTGGATGAAGTGTGCCATTCCTTCTGCATACATTGCTCCGTCGCCTACGAAGGACAAGACTTTTAGATTTGGGTTTCCGAGCTTCATTCCTATTGCTGTTGGCAAGGCTCGTCCGTGAAGGCAGTAGATTCCAGAGAGGTTTATGTAGTCGAATATTTTTGCGTGGCATCCGATGTCGGTTGTTATTGCGAAATCGGTTTGTTTTGCTTTGTCGGATTCTATTAGGTTTGTTATAGTTTGTTTGACGCTGGCTAGTATCATATGATTTGGGCATCCGGGGCACCAGGTGTTTTCTGAGGTTGTATTTAGATTCGGTTTCATTGGATTTTTGAGTATACGAATAAATCGTGATATTTAGTTTTTCCTTTAATTACTTTTTTCTGTGTTCCTTCTAATTTGAATCCACATTTTTCTAAAATTTTATATGATCCTGGATTGAATGTTGCAGATCTTGCTACTATTCTTTTTAATTTATGTTTTTTATTAAGTTCTTTAATAAATAAGTTTAGAGCCTTTGTTCCATATCCTTTGCCCCAATATTCTTTACCAATCCAGTATCCTATTTCTGTTGAATTATTTTCGTAATCTATTGTTCCCGAACCCATGCTGCCAATTATTTTATTATCTAAAGTTATTGCTAGACTAAATTCATTCGGCTTCTTTTTGGTATAATTTTTTATTTGTTTTTTTAGCCAACTTTCTTCAAATTTTTTTGTTATTTTTGGGTAATTTGCTTTCAGTCCCATCCCTAATGTTTTAACAACATCTTTTTCTAAAAGATTAACTATCCTTTTTGCATTAGATACCTTATGTTTCATTAACTTTATCTTATTTTTCATATTATGCTTTTGATTAGTTTGTTTAGTTCGTCGGTGTGGAATGGACGGCTATTATATTTTAATAGTCGATTTTCAATTTTGATTCCGGTTTTTTCTCTAATTAATCTTCCAAGTTGTCCGGTTACATTACATTCTACTAATATCACTTTTTCGGCCTTTTCTATTTCTTTTTTAATTTGAGGGGAAAGTGGTTTGCAGTATATGACTTGTAGGAATTTTGCGTCTAAATCTTTTATCGCATCTTTTATTGCACCTGATGTTGAACCCCAGCCAATGATTAGATTTTTTGATTTTTTATTGCCGTGGATTTTTATCATCTCGAAATTCTTTCTTATGTATTTTTTAATGTCGGCGTATTTTTTTATTCTCTTGTTTGTGTTTTCTTCTGTTATGGTGTATGATTCTGTTGAATTGCCGAAGGGATCTGATTCGTATGAGGAGTTTTTAACTAAGGATTTTCCTGGAATTGGTCTTGTGATTTTGAAGGTTGGTGTTTTGTTTGGTTTTTGTGTCGAGGAGAATTCTGATTCTGCTAGGTGTTTGTCGGAGAGAATGATTGATAGGGTTTTGAATTTCTCGGCTAGGAATAATGCTTCGGATGTTTTTTCTATTGTTTCCGTTGGGTTTGCTGGTGCTATTACTATTCGTGGGGCTTCGCCGTGCCCTGCCCTTAATGCTATGTCGAGGTCGGATTGTGCTGTGTATGTTGGGACTCCCGTTGCTGGTCCTGCTCGTGAGGCTAGATATACTGTTAGAGGAATTTCGGACATTCCTTGCATAGATAGGGTTTCGCTCATTAAATCGAAGCCGCCGCCGGAAGTTCCGGTCATAACTTTTTTTCCTGCGAATGAAGCGCCTAGTGCCATTGATGCTGCTGCGATTTCGTTTTCGGCTTGGAAGACTATCATGTTGTTTTTGAGTTGATCTTTTGCTAGTTCGTGCATTGCGTTTGTTGCTGGCGTCATTGGGTATGCGATGTAGAGGTCGAGTCCTGAGTTGATTGCTCCGATTGGTAGTGCTTGGGAACCTGATAAAATTGTTGGAGAGTGTTTTAACTTTGGTAATTTTTGAGATGTTTTTTGTGAGTCGTATCCTTGTTTTGTGGCTATTAGTGCTTCGGATGATTCCTTGAACTGGGATTTGATTTCGTCTTCGAGGGTGATTAGTGGGATGTCGAATATTTTCGTTAAGACTCCTGCTAGTGCTACATTTTGGTTTCTGCCTAGGTCTTTGAATTGGTCGCCTTTGACTAAGATACCTTTTTTCTTTAGGGCTTTGGAGTGTGTTTTGATTGTTCGTTCGTCGAGGGCTACTAGGACGTCGGCCCTAGCGTCGTGGGATTCGATTGGTTGATCTGATATTGCTAGGGTATTGAAGTTGTGGCCGCCTCGGATTAAGGACATGTAGTCTCGGTAGTTGAATGTGAAGTAGCCGTGTTTACTTAGGACGTTTGAGAAAATTTGGGAGACTTTGTTTATTCCTTGACCTGCTTGTCCTCCTATTATTATATTTAGTTTCATTAGGAGTTTTCTGTGATTATGTTTTTAATTTTATCTACGGAGGTTGGATTGACGAGTGTCATTAATCCTTCTGGTTTTTCATTAATCAAAAGAGCTTTTAGAATTCGTCTCATGATTTTGCCGGATCTTGTTTTCGGAAGGTCTGGGACGAAGAAGATTCTTGCAGGTCTTGCCGTTGGTCCTATTTTGATGTCGACGTATTTTCTAAGTTTTTGTTCTAGTTTTTTACCTGGCTTTCCTCTTTTTAGTACGACGAATGCGATTGGAACTTGTCCTCTCATTTTATCTGGCATTGGAACTACTGCTACGTCGCCGACTTTTCTATTGTCATGGATTGCGTTTTCGACTTCTGCTGTTGCAAGTCGATGTCCTGCGACTTTCATTACGTCGTCGGTTCTTCCTGTGATTCGGATTAGTCCATCTTGGAGATAAGCTCCATCTGATGTGTCGTACATGGTTTTGAATTTTTTCCAGTATGTGTCGACGTATTTTTTATGATTATTGAATACACCGTGGAGCATTCCTGGTGCGAAAGGGCTTGTTTGTGCTAGAAATCCTTGTCTGCCTTTTGGCATTGGTTTGCCTTTGTCATCTACGATTACGTGTTTAATTCCTGGGAAAGATTTTCCGGATACTGTTGGGACGAATGGTCCAATGCCTGGAATTGTGTTAATTAAAGTTCCGCCTGTTTCGGTTTGCCACCATGTGTCGATGATTGGGCAACGGGAGCCTCCGATTGTTTTGAAGTACCACATCCATGATTTTTTGTCGATTGGTTCTCCTACGGTTCCGAGTATTTTTAGTGAAGATAGGTCGTATTTGGTTATCCAATTTTGTTTGATTTTCATGAACATTCTGACGGCTGTTGGTGCGGTGTAGAATACGTTGACTTTGTGATCTTGGATTATTTTCCACCATCGTCCTGGGTTTGGGAAGTCTGGTCCGCCTTCGTAGACTAATGTAGTTGCTCCTGTTAAGAGTGGACCATACATTGCGTAGGTGTGGCCAGTTACCCATCCAATATCTGCTGTGCACCACATTACGTCTTCAGGGTGTAGATCGAAATTCCATTTGCATGTCCAGTAGGCTTGTGTTGCGTATCCTCCGGTATCGTGGACGACGCCCTTTGGTTTGCCGGTTGTTCCAGACGTGTAGAGTAGAAACATTGTGTCTTCGGAGTTCATCATTTCTGGTTTACAATAGGATTCAGCTTTTTCTAATTCATCGTCAAAGTCTAGAAATTTTCTTCCTCTGACTTTTTTACCAATCCTATTTACGACTATTATTTTTTGCACAGTTGTTCTTTTGGCTGCCTTCTTTGCTTTCTTTAGGAGATTTTCTGGTTTTCCTCTTCGGTAGTATCCATCTGATGTGATTAGGATTTTTGCTTTGCCGTCTTGGATTCTTGCCTTTAGTGCATCTGATGCGAATGCTGAGAAGACGACTGAATGGATTGCTCCGATTCTTGTGCATGCTAGCATTGCGATTAGGGCTTGTGGTATCATTGGAAGATAGATTGAAACGACGTCGCCTTTTTTGATTCCGTTTGTTTTTAGGACGTTGGCGAATTTGTTGATTTTGTTATGGAGTTCTCCGTATGATATTTTGATTGGTTTTTCATCTTTTGGTTCGGGTACCCAGATGAGTGCGGTTTTTTCTGGATGAGCTAGATGTCTGTCGACGCAGTTTACTGAGAAGTTTAGTTTTCCGCCTTTGAACCATTTGAAGTAAGGTAGTTTTTCTTCATAAGTTTTGTCCCAGTCTTTGCTCCAAGTTAGGCCTTCTTTTGCTAGATCTCCCCAGAATTTGATTGGATCTTTTGCAGCTTGTGTGTAGATTTTTGGGTCGGTTATATTGGCGATTTTTTTGAGTTCTTCGCTTGGATAGAATTGGTTGCCTTTTTTGACTACATATTTTATGCCTCTTTTTTTCATGGAAGTATCACCTGATGATTGTTATTGGTTTGTCTTTATAAATTTTGTTAGAAGTTACATTAATCCCTGCTCGTCGATTCCAGCCTCGTCGTTGTCTACTGTAGCTGGTTCTTGTTGTGTTGGCGTTTTGTGTTCTGTTAAATCTGAGGAATCTATTGAATTGATCATTGCTTTGAAGTCTTCGAATTTGTCGGCTTTGATTCTGACGCCCGCTTTTGTAAATCCCGTGTAGTTTTGAGATGTTACGAATTCTCTTATTGTTAGGCCTGGTTGTCCGCCGAAGTCGTCGATTCTAATTATTATTTTTGTTTCTTCATTCTTTGGTATTTCGCCAATATCTTTTTCCATTTTAAAATTGGACAAATATTGTTTATAAGGATTATGGTGGTTTTAATCTAAATAAAAAAAGTAAGATGTAAAATCTTTCATGCTTATTTTTGAAAAAAATAAAAGGAAGGCTAAATAACCGAAGCTTTTTAACCTTCCAACATTCAACCGAAGCTGAACGCTCAAATCCGAAGACTTGAATATAAAAGGAGAGTACAGATTTTTTACGTCACCTCTCTCCAATTTAACCGAAGTCAAATATCAGCTAGGTTGAAGTTCAACCGAAGTCGAAATCCAAATAAACTGAATAGTTATAGAGAGTATTCGGTAATTATAAAGCTTTCTTACAACTTTTTAGGGATTACTATTAATATTGTTTCTGATATTGGGTTCTAATATTGAGTATCAGTATCGGTGTTCTATTTTATTTTATGGATATTTTGAATAAAGTTTTCGCTGGGGCACACCTCGCTTCGATAGAACGCCTACACCCTCTCGCACTTTGCATCTCTTAAAAATATTTATCCGAATTTATTTTATCCGAAGCGAAGATGCTCAAATCGAACTGTTCGATTCTAGAAACGCCTACACCCGGAATCGAACCGGGGTACCCCGAAGGGTCCGCCTTAGCAGAGCGGTGCAATACCATTATGCGATGTAGGCACTGAATTTTTAGAATAACAATTCTTTTAAAGGTTTTCTACTGGTATATTTTGTAGGCAGGTTGGCGTGTTAGCCCCACGCTTTTCGCAAATGGGCTTTATGGCGGACTGCAAGGTGGGATAGTGATATGAAGTTTCACATGTTGATAATTTGACGTTGAGGTTTTGTCCTCTTTGATCTTGCCTTGATGAATCGGGTCAGAGGGAGGAATCCCAGCAGCCCTAAGTTAAGGTTTAGGTGCTTGGAGGGTTGCAGAACTGAGGATAATTGTTTTCCTCTGTGTAGCGAATTTGAGCTTCCCACTGGCCTACATTTTTGTTTTATTCGCTAAATTCTTGATAAAATAAATACTCACGTACGCCTGTACGCTTCGCATTTTTTTACACTTCGAATTTACCAGACTAAAATCAAAATGTGTTTTTGAGATGGGTAGATATTTAAAATAAGGATTGTTGGTATTTGGATGAAGAAGAGGGGATGGATTCGGATTTTGGAAGCAACTATCGCGGTTTTGATTGTTAGTGCTAGTATGATTGTTGTTTATTCTCAGAATCCATCGAGTGGACAGGAGACTGAAGATGTTGTTTATGATCTACAAAGAGAGGTTTTGTCGGATATTGGGATGGATAGTGATTTGAGATTGGCAGCCTTGAGAGTTGAGGAGGAAACGTCTGATGATTATAATTATATAGTGTTGAATGATTTTGTTAGAGAGAAAATTTCGGATGCTTTTGGATATTTGCTTCGGGTTTGTGATTTGGATGATCCGGATTTTTGTAAGATGGATACTTATTTTTATAAGTTTACTGTGGATTTCGATGTTTTCGTCGAGGATGTTGTTGTTTTTTCGGAGCTTGGTGATGGTGAGGGTGAGGAGGTTTATTCGCCTAAGAAAGTGAGATTATTTTTCTGGGAAGGTGGTTTTCCTGAAGATTATTGTATGGATGAATGTGTTGAGGCTGGTACTGTTCTCGATTGTTCACTTGATTCGTTGTTAGTTTTGGAAAGGATTTGTGGAGAGTTTGATAGTGATGAATGTTTGGAATATAGTGGAGTTTTTGTCGAGACTGAGGATTGTGGTGAGGCTGGTATGGTTTGTGATGATGGGGCTTGTGTTTGCTTGAGTAGTTGTTCGACTTCGGGCTTCGAGTGTGGAACGCAGGATATCTGTGGAGGTTCGGTTGATTGTGGAAGTTGTGGTTTAGGAGAGAGTTGTCTTGAGGGTACTTGTGTAGTTGATGGTTGTACAGAAACTTGTTCGAATTCGGGCTTCGAGTGTGGTCTTCAGATTATATGTGGAGGCTTTGAAGATTGTGGAAGTTGTATCGATGGAACTTGTGATGCTGGAGTTTGTGTAGATACTTCATGGAGTGAGTTGGTTTGTGTGGAAGAGGTTAGTGTGACTGGTCCTATGTGTGGTGTTGGTGGTAATGGTATGAGTCATCATTGTATTAATGTTCTTGGACATGATGGATATAATTATTTGGGAGATAGTGATTATATTAGTTTTCCTGGAGTTCCTTGTGATAGTCTTTATTATGATTGTTGGGAATATCAGAATGAGCATGAGATTTCTTGTTCTTTGAATCCTGCTTGTCCTAGTGGGTATGTTCAGCTTTCTAAGGAGGATTGTGTGGTTGGTCCTGTGTTGGAGGCTAGTTATAGTAACCTACATTATGAATCGTCGAGTAGTAGGTGGTATTATGATTTGGTTATATCGGAGAGTGGTGGGGTTGGTGTTACGTTGAGTCATAGGCAGAGGTGTTGGCTGTATGTAGATGGATGCGAGAGCATAGTATATGATCCCGTTGCTAAATTTGGTACGGATCAAATAACTGCTAATGGACAAGTTTCTGTTGATGACAGATGGTTTTGGACAAGTAGGCATCCTCAACAAATGATTGAGACATGGTATGGAGAAGATGAAAATGGAAATGCTGTAGAAGTTAGTTATAGTATTGATACAGATTAGATTATAGAAAAATAAATTTTTGAGAATATATAAATCTCTTATTAAATTAGTCTCCGCCTGATCCGCCGGTTCCACCAGCACCAGCTCCTGCACCAGCTCCAGCACCAGCTCCAGCACCTGCTCCAGCACCTGCTCCAGCACCAGCTCCTGCACCTGCTCCACCAGCACCTGCAGTTCCAGCACCATTTGTTTGCCCAGTTCCTTGATCATGTACGCAGCCCGTTAAACTTCCTGTTGCTAAAAATAGAGTTGCTGCTAGTCCGGTTGCTACGCCGATGTTTCTTATTGTTTTTTTATAATTTGGAGAATTAGAATCTTCAGTTGTAGTCTTATATGATTCTCCGAAATCTTTTATTTCTGAATTGTAGTTGTCTGTTTTCATGTTACTACTTTGTAATCTAACTATTTAAGTGTTTCGGTTGGTTCTGGTGTTGATGATAATGAGGTGAATCATTATTGTATTAATGTTCTTGGGTGTAATGGGCTAGATTTTTAACAGAATTATTGCAGTGGTAAATCCTTTAGGTTGTCTTGATTTAATTTCTAAAAATTATAATCGGAAGCTATAAAAAGTAATATAGTTACCATTCTCTCATGGTACTGGCGTTCATGAAACCCCTGAAAAATATCTTAAAATTTTCAGAAGAAATAAATAAATCTATAGAAATAATTCATCCAAGAATAGCGAATAAGAATTACCTTTCATTTGTTAGTGGGAAAATAAAATATAGTGACCTTAGTAAAGAGATAACCGAGAGTTTATTTGTGTCAAACTGGGATATGTTAGATAGAAAGAAGACGAATCTTAGGCCTTTATTATTTTTGTTATGTGTAGGAGGTATGGGTAAGAATCCAGAAAAATATGTTAAATATGCATCGGCATTAGAGATGATTCATAATGGAACTTTAATTCATGATGATATAGAAGATAATGCTAAACTCAGAAGAGGGGACAAGCCCATTTATTCAAAATATGGCCTAGATATAGCAGTGAATTCTGCAAATTTATTATACTTTGCACCATTCTTATTTTTTAAGAAATACCCTAAAGAATTTTCAAGAAAAGTAAAACTAAGAGCTTATGATTCTTTATTAGAACATCTAAACAGAGTTACTTGGGGACAAGGGATAGATATTTATTGGCATGGTCAATCAAAGGTACCATCTATAAGAGATTATTTACAAATGTGTTGTTATAAAACTGGTGCAATTGATAGAATGGTCTTTTCTCTTGCAGGAATATTATCTAAAAAGAATAATAAAAAAGTTTCTGAATTAGAAAATTTTGGAGAAAGGTTGGGAATTTGCGTCCAGATACATGACGATTTTTCAGATGTTTGTTCAGTAAGTAAAAAAGAGAATAGGAACAAAAGTATTGGAAATGATATCTCTGAGGGAAAAAAGTCCCTTGTAAATATTTTCGCGTTACAAAGGCTAAGTGAGAAAGACGCAAAGAAGTTACTTAATATATTAAATGAACAAACTCATGATAAAAAGAAAATTTTACAAGCACTAGAATTAATTAAGAAAAGTGGCTCGCTAGAAGAGACATTAGAATTCGCGAGAAAAGAATTTGATATATTAAAGACGAAGTGTGTAAAAATTTTTAATTCCAAATATGGTATAATTATGCGGAACTTTTTAGACGCTATGAAGAAGGATATGGAGACTAAATATTCAGAAATGGAAAAAGATGGGGAAAATAATTAGTTTCGAAGGAATACATGGGTGTGGAAAGTCAACTCAAGCAGAGATGTTATATTCTTACTTATTAGGTAAAAATATTAATGTAAAACATTTCTCATCGCGAGACAAGGTTTTATCAAAATATATAATGGGATTTTTAGAGAAAGAAGGGCCACAGAAGGCAGAAATTCTTTTTCATTTAGCCTTGGCAAATGACCTTACATTGAATGAAAAGTTTGAAACAAACGCAGATAGTATATTTATTTTGGATAGATATATTCATACAAATATAGTATCGGCCTATATGGCTGGAAAGAGCATGAAGTGGGCAGTGGAAAAGTCTAAGGTTCTTATATCCCCAGATATTACCTATTTAATTGATTTACCTTCTCGAAGCGCACATGAAAGAAAAGATGGGCAAACTAACGGGATAGAAAGAGGAGATTTTCAATCAGAATTTTTAGGGTTAGGATTTATTGATTATCAAGATAAAATGCGTAAATCATACTTAGACGTTGCGAAGAAAGATTCTAGAATGATAGTTATAGATGGAAGAAGGGGCAGGAATGACTGTCATGAAGAAATTTTAAAATCTTTGGAAGATGGATTGTAAATGAAGATTGGAATATTTATAGCTGCTCATGATGGATTACAATCTATGCTTACTGGAGTGGGAGTAATGGTAAGTTCTTTTGTAGAAGCTTTTCCGGAAATTAAAAAAGAAATAGATTTTTTGAAGAACAAAGAAATAGATTTAATAGGATTAGCGCCATATCTCAAAAAAGATTCAAATGATTTTAATATAAGAATACAAAAGCTCACAGATACTATTTGTAAAGAAAACAGGGGGAGATTAATAGAAATTTCTACTTTTTCTGATGGAAGTTCCGAAAAGTCTATTTGGGGAAACCACCTTCAATGGAGAGGTGCTTCATTAAGTGCAGCTTCAGTGGTTAATTCAATGGAGAATAAATACGATATTATTTATGTTATTGGACATGACACAATATTCTCCTTAATAGGAAAATATCTTTTATCATCAAAAAAGATAAAGTTTATCTGGGTTCCACATAGTCTAGATAGGGTTTTCGATGATGAATCTTCTTCTGATGAAAGAATAAAAATAGAAGCAGAAGCTGTACATGCAATTAACAACAATCCACTTTTTTATTTTGGATACATAGGAGAATCCTTTAGAGATATTTTAATCAAAGAATATGGAGCAAAAGATGAAAAGTTACTTTCATTAATAAATGGTATTTACGGGAGTTCCCAGAGCTATTTTCTCTGTAGGGATGACATAGAAAGAATAAAAACTAAATACAGTATTCCTAAGGACAAAAAATTGATCTTTTCATGGGGAAGATGTGTCAGTCAAAAAGGATATGATTTGATAATTTCAGCATATAAGGAGTTTGTAAAGAAGTTCCCAGAATATCATTTAATACTATTAATGCCTACTGAGACCTCTGAAGAAGATTATGTTGAAAAAGTTAAAAATCAAATAAAGGAATTGCCACAGGAGTCTTTTACTGCTATTTATTCTTTTGATGATAAATTACCTAATTATGTTTTGCAAAACTCAAACCTAGAGATGATAATCTTTGCCTCAAGATTTGAAGGCAATCCAATTATTGGACTTGAGGCCTTGTACTTTCACAAAGATTCAAAAATTTTATACTCAGAAATAGATCCACTAAAAGAACTATTTAATAATATTGAGTTTGCCACGGAATTCTCATTGACTTCAGGTGACTTACTAGATAAAATGCTAAAAGTAGAATCTCAAAAGAAAATAGAAGGTTCAAAAAAGATAAAATTTGTTGATAATTATATTCTGGGGCTAAGTAAATTTTTCAAGTAATATTACTTTAAGTTCTTTGAGCACGGCGTTGTAGTTCCTTAATCCATCTATAATAATAACATTATCTATATCCTTAAATTTATTATCATAAAATTCTTTGGTTTTCTCTAGATTCTTTTTAAAAGACCACATATCGAATGAGTCATTGATTTTCTTTTTTTTCCGAACAAGAGATGTTTTTGTATCAATTTTTATATATACATAAATGCAATCATAATTATATTTTTTTAAAATTAAATTAGCGTTATTCTTAGCTTTTTCCAAAATATCTTTATTGTTTAGGCAAGAATTGTATGCCCAGGTGGAGAAAACTCCTCGATCGATTAAAACAATCTTTTCGCCTACTCTTTTCGCGTTAGAATATTTTAATCTATCACTATTAAAAAAGAAATTCTCAGAAAAACCTCGAGTGTCTCCTGGCAAAAGACTTCCTGAGTTCTGATCTAGAACCTCTTCTATTGTGGGGAGGCTTAGTTCTTTGGATAATTGATGTATTAATGTGGTTTTTCCAGCTCCTGGCAAACCTTCAAAGATTATTAATACCATGAAGGCAAAGCTTTTCCTTCTTTTTAATTTTATCTGTATTATAAAGAAAATTTAAAAACAAAGAGAGCTTGTTTATAGTATGAAAGAACGATTGAGAGTAGAGGTGCCAGGATTCTCAGCTGAATATAATATTGAATGGTTCGAAGATACGGATTTCTTAAAAATAGAAAATATAAAACAAGTTTATGGGATTTTATTTAATAAAGAAGGAGAGATGTTGGTAATCAATACAGTTGGGAATTGGCAACTTCCAGGGGGAAAGCCTGAGTGTAATGAATCCTGGGAGGAAACTGCCATTAGAGAATCAATGGAGGAAGCAGACGTTGAGATAGAAAACATAATTCCATTGGGTTTTCAGAGGGTTAGTGAAATAAAAAGGGATGAAGAATTACCTTTTTTTCATCAAATAAGATTTGTAGCAAATATTAAAAAATTGAATGAATCATCAATCGATCCTGCTACTGGAAAAGTGCCAGAAAGGAGATTCATAAAGCCTGAAGAATTTTTAAAATATTGTCCATGGGGAAAAATTAGTCAGTATATTATAAATTTAGCAGAAGAAAAAAGAGTTAAACCTGCTCCAGTGAAGCACTAAAGTAATCAGGCTTAATATAGATTTTTGATCCACGCTTATAGGTAATCAATCTAAGAATCAACTCCTTTTTCTAACTTCCAAAACCTTTACTTAAAATAAGATTCCCATACTTTCTTTTAATTACCGAAAACATAGTTTCAAATTTGCTTCTTTGATTATAAATTTGCCTATGAAGTTTTGATTTAACTTCATCTACGAATCGATAAAATGGCGAAATATTTTGATGGGGAATTTGGAAGTTGTTGTGAAAGTTTTATAAAGTATATTGGGTTTGGTTTTGTATGAAAAAGAGTGGACAGTTTTTTTTGTTGGCGGCTGTGATAATTTCGGCGGTTGTTATTAGTCTCGGAGTTACTACTAATCGAGCTATGGTTAACGAGGAGCCTGATAGTTTTTATGATTTTAGTTACGAGGTGCAGAGGGAGATTGGTGCAGTTTTGGATTATGGTGTTTATACTGATTTTGAGGATGATGTGAATTTGAGTGTGTTTGTGGATTTGTTGTCTGATGAGATTTTTGAAGAGGATGTGGATACGGAGTTTATTATTATCCATATAAACGATAGTGATGATATGAGTGTGCAGAATCATTTTTCCGTGGAGAAGGAAGTTCGTGTAGAGGGTGAGTTGATTGAAGCGCCGATGGATGCGTTGAGTGATGTTTGTCAGGGGGGGTCTTGTAAGAAGGTTGAGAAAAAGGATAAGGATGTTAAGATTAAAGTAGTCAAGGACAAAAAGTTGGATAAGGTTATTGAGGAGGATCATGAAAAGGAAGTTGAGATCGAGATTGAAGGAGTAGATTATTATTTTCCGATTACCGGGCATAATCAGATTATTGTTTTTATGACGAAAGATGTTAATGGAGATAGGCATGTTGCGGCTAACTAGGATTGGTGAGAAGAGGGGGCTTAGTAATGTGATTGCTTATGTGTTGCTGATTTCTATAACGCTTTCTCTTTCGGTTGTTGTTTATGGTTGGTTGAAGAATTATACTAATAATCAGGATGTTGATAGTTGTCCTGATAATGTGAACGTTGTTATTAGTAATTATGGATGCGAGGATGGAGTTGGTGGTTATCTGAATGTTAGTGTCAAGAATAAAGGATTGTTTAATGTGGATGGGTATGTGTTACGAGTTCATGATGTTGTCGATGCTGAGTTCGGATTTTATTCTTTTAATTCTACTGGGATTTTCCTTGCGCCGGGAGAAGAGGTTGAGTATATTTATGATTTTGATGATTATGATTTTGATGGGTATAAGTTAACGAAGGCCACATTGGTCGAAGTTCAGCCGTTTGTTATGGAAGGTACGAAGAAGCTTAATTGTAGATCGAGTGCTTCTCAGAAAGTTGATTGTAGTTGATGTTTGATTTTTGGCAGAGAATATTTGGATATGACAATAATTACATTTATAAAATATAGAAACAGGTAAATAGAATGAGAAGAGGTATTGAGAAGCGTGGTTTGTCTCCGGTTGTGTCTAGTATGTTTCTGATTTTGTTGATTGTTTTTTTAGCGATTTTTATTTTTCTATGGGCTCAAGGTTTTCTTGGTGAGAAGATGGAAAAGTTTGGGGAACCTATTGAAGGTGTTTGTTCTAGGATTTTGTTTGATGTTACGCAGACAAGTAGGACGGGAGATACGTATGTGTTGGAGGTTTTGAATGAAGGTGATGTTGATATTAGGTATTTCGATATTAAAGTGTCTGACGGTGATGGAAATTCTGAGATAACTACTTTTATGTTTCCGGCTGATGTTGGTGGGGATGCAGTTAGGGAGTCAGTTGGCTTGGCTATGAATGATGGGCAGGATATAGAAGAGGTTATAGTTTATCCTGTGTTGGTTGGGAATAAGGTAGGTAAGGGAGATAATAATGTTTTCACGTGTGTAAATTCGGGAGCTGTTATTTGATAAAATGATAATGAAAGGGGGTATAATAATGAAAAAGAAAATGAGTTTGAAAGGGTTTTCGTCTTCTCGAGGTTTTGGAAAAAAGGGGATAAGTGCGATTGTCGCTACAGTTTTGATTATATTAATTACTATTGCTGCTGTTGCTCTTGTTTGGTCTGCTGTTCTTCCTTTGGTTAAGGGTAGTTTAGATAAAGGAATTGTTTGCTCGGAGGCTATTAATCAACTTAGTATTCAAGATGTAGGATGGACCTGTTATAACGCTGGTGGTCTTACAACTGATGTTCAAATAAAGCGTGGTGCGGATTTGGATTTTCCTCTTGTAGGTATTAATATATTGGTTTCCACTGACGGAAGTTCTACTGCAACATCAGTACTTGAAGCTGCTGTTCTTGCTCCTAGCGAAGAGAAAGTTTACGTAGCTACTAGTGTGGATACCCCTGATACCGTTCGAATTGTTCCTATTATAGAAGTTGGAAATGGGCAACAAGAATCTTGTGAGAACGATAATTGGGTAGAGTTGAAGCTGTGTGCTTAAGTCGATATTATTTATTTTTATTTTTGGCCCTTTTGGGCCTTCTAAGTTTTTGGAAAAGATTATAAAGAAGTCTTGTGTTTAGAATTTATGAATAAGAGAGGGCAGGTTTGGATTGAGACGGTGATTTATACTTTGATCGGTTTGACTGTTGTTGGATTAGTTTTGGCGGGGGCTTTGCCGAAGATAAATGCTAAGAAAGATGAAGTTATGATTGATGAATCTATTGAGGCGTTGAGGCATATCGATGATAAGATTTATGAGGTCTCGCGGGCCGCAGGGAATCGAAGGGTTGTGAATTTGGAGATTCGAAAGGGTGCATTGATTATTGATCCTGATGAGAATGTGGTTTCCTGGGTGTTAGATTCTAGTTTTGCCTATAGCGAACCTGGTGTTGAGATTTCGTCTGGGAATATAAATGTTACAACTACAGAGAAAGGAGATTATGAAGTTAGGTTGGAGTTGGGCAGTAGTTCGAATCTGACTCTCGATGGTGGAGATTCTGGTGAGATGAGGTTTGATGTCGCGCCGATTCCTTATAGGTTGGTTATTGAGAATTTGGGATTGGATACTAGCAGTAATAAGGTTATTGATTTTCGGGAAGCGTAATTTGTTATTGGGAAATAGTTTTATATAATGTGATGTTGTGGATGTATTATGGGTGATGTAGATGGCTATTAAGATAAATTTGAATCCGCCGGTTCCGAACATTCCTAGTTTCGAGGATAAGACTAAGATTGATGTTAGGTATATGGTTATTGCGCCTTATGTTTCGATTCACGTTCATTATGATGTGAAACTGGGTGAGGTGATTTATGACGTTGAAGAGCCAATGTTGGATGAGGCCGAGAAGGGGAACCTTGTGAGGATTGAAGCGGCGATGAGAGAGGTTGTGAATACCAATATGAATGAGAAGACTCAAGGGCTTGATGCGTTGTTGGATTATGTTGACAAGGTGGCGAGGTTGATTATTTCAGAGTTGGGATTGGAAATTAGTGAGGCTTCTTTCTATAAGATTTTTTATTATTTGTATAGGGATTTTATTGGGTTGAATAAAATTGAGCCAATGATGAAGGATTATTTTATTGAAGATATTGAATGTAATGGTGTTGATACTCCTATGTATATTGTTCATCGGGTTTTTCGGAATATTAAGACGACGACGAGGTTTGAAGATGTGGAGAAGTTGTCAAGTTTTGTTGAGAAGTTGGCACAGAAGACGGGGCGTTATATTTCGTATGCGAATCCGATTTTGGATGGTAGTTTGCCTGATGGGTCTAGGATTAATGCGACGTATACTCAGGATATTAGTTCTAAAGGTCCGACGTTTACTATCCGTAAATTTACTAAGACGCCGTGGACACCTATACAGCTGATTGGTTTTCATACGGTGAGTCCTGAGATGTTGGCGTTTTTCTGGTTGGCCTTGCAGTATCAATCTAATCTGATGATTGTTGGTGGGACTGCTTCTGGAAAAACTACGTTGCTTAATGCTTTGGCATTTTTTATTCCGCAGGAGAATAGAGTTGTTTCTATTGAAGATACACGAGAGCTTAATTTACCTAGGGAGAATTGGTTGCCGTCGGTTGTTCGGAGTGGAGTTTCTAGTGCTGGTATTGGTAATGTCGACATGTTTAGTTTGCTTCGGGCTTCGTTTAGACAGAATCCTGATTATGTGATTGTTGGTGAGGTGCGAGGTAAGGAGGCTAGTGTTTTGTTTCAAGGGATGGCCTCTGGGCACGCTTCGATTTCTACGATGCATGGAGATTCTGTTGATTCGATTATTCGGAGATTGATGACGCCACCGATTAGTCTTAGTCCGATGCTTGTTAATGGGCTTGATGTTATGGCTATTATGACGCATGCGATTGTTAAGGGAAAGGAGACACGTCGTCTTCGTGAGGTTGTCGAGGTTGGAAATATTGTTGAGAGTGGTGCGGCTGTGACTAATACTCCGTTTAAATGGAATCCTGCTGATGATAAATTTTATTATGCTGCAGAGAGTAAGGTTTTTGATAAGATTGCTCAAAAGTATGGTTTGACTCGAGAGGTTTTGAAGAAGGAGTTTGAGATGAGGACGCGGTTGCTTTATGCGTTGTTTCAGAATAAGGTTTTTAGTTATGAGGATGTTCAGAAAGCGATTAATGATTATGCTAAGACGCCTGAAGTTATCCTGAAGAAGTATAATTTAGTTTCTTAGCGCCAATTTCTTGGTAAAAAATTTCTCATGTACACTTGTACACATCGAAATTCTTTACACTGCGAACTTGTCTGCTAAGAAACTAAATTGCTAGATTGAAGTAGAGTGTAATAATTTTTATAAAGTGCAGATTTGTTTTGGTTTTATGGGAATGGATATGTATTATTTCAATTCGCCTGATGAGATTATAAAGGGAGTAAATGCGGGACTGGGTTATTCTAAGGACAAAGGGAATCTTTTGAGTTTGTCTGATTTTAGAACTAGGATGCCTTCCTGTGTTGAAAAGTTTTGTAGAGATTTTTTCGGTGATGAGAGAGAAGTTATACAACGTGGTTGGTTCGACTTATTGAAGTATAATGAAATTGCTTTGTTTCATTTTGGAAAGGGAAAAGGGAGTGTTGGGAAGTTGTTTCTTGAGCAGGGATATACAAGTAAAGGCGATAGTGATATTTATGAGAAGGTTGGTATTATAGGGGAGGATGAATGGGTATTTGATAAGAAAGTTTTTCCGTCTTTTAAAATTGGCTTCGAGGGGATTCAGTTTATTCAGGATATTAGTAGAAGGGATTCCTCTAAGGCGATTTCATTAGAAGAGTATTTTCCTAATGAGTGTTTTGTTAAGGCTCAGTATCTTGACAAAGTTAATAAATAGGGTTTTCATTTGTTCTTCAGGTGATATGATGGATGTTGAATTTATTGGGCAGTTGATTGATTCTATGGAGCAGGCAGTGGCTAGGCTTGAATGGGCTGTTGGTGCTAAGAATAAGGCTGAGGAAGATAAGATGAGAATTTTTATTTTTGATTTATATGGGAAGACTAAGGAGGCTTTGAGATAATGTTTGAGGATTTGAAGGGGAATATTGAGCACGAGAAGACGATTGTTTTGGATATGAGGTCTGTTGTGGCTAGTATGCAAGGGAACGCTAGTAGTGGAGATTTTTATCTTACTAGTCTTAGGGCGTTGGCAGATCAGTTGTCGTTGCTGAATGATACTATTCCTACTTTATTAAAAGGGTGGTCTTCTATTGCTGCGATGAAGCCCAAAGCTCCAAGTGCTAAGCCCGAAGCCCAAAGCTCAAAGCCCAAAACTCGAAGTCTGAAGCCTTTGTTTCAGACTCCAAAGAAGTTGGTGAAGATGAGCTATGTTTCTCCTAATACTAAGGAGAAAAAGATGATTACGATTAATAAGGAGGATAGGAAGGCGTTTTTGGAGGGGTTGAAGATGAGTGAGGATTCGTTGAAGAAGATTGGGAAGATTAAGGGGAGGAAGACTGGGGTGGTGATTCGGAAGCCGAATCCTTATGCTGGATTTTCGAATAAGTATTTTAGGGAATATTCTGAAAGTTTGACGCCGAAGTTTAGTGATTTGGGTAAGGATTTGAAGAGGGGAAATGTTCCTCTTTTGTTGACGAGTTATTTATCTATGGCGATGATGTCGATGTCGATTGCGTTTGTTTTAGGGCTAGTGGTTTTTGGCGCTTTATTGATTTCGAGTTTGAGTAATTGGTTGTATTTTGTTTTGCCGTTTGGGTTCGTGGGTGTTGCTGCGACCGGGTTTTATTTGTATCCTTCGAGTGAGGCTAGTTCGGTTAACAAGAATATTTCGTATGAACTGCCGTTTGCCACGATTCATATGTCTGCTATTGCAAGTTCAAATATTTCTCCTTCGAAGATTTTTAAGATTTTGATAAAGTCTGGAGAGTATCCTAATGTTGCTGCGGAGATTAAGAAGGTTGTTACTCAGGTTGATGTTTATGGTTATGATTTGGTGACCTCGTTGAAGAATGTTGCTCTTAGAACTTCTAATAAGAAGTTGTCGGAATTGTTTTCTGGGTTGGCTACTAACATTAGTAGTGGAGGTGCTTTGAAAAATTATTTAGAGAAGAAGTCAGAGAATTTTTTAGTTGATTATAGACTTGAGCGGCAGAAATATTCGGCCTTGGCTGGAACTTTTATGGATGTTTATATTTCTATTTTGATTGCGGCTCCTCTTATTTTTATGATGATGCTTATTATTATGAATACGTTTGGTCTTGGGATGGGAGGTCTTAGTCTTGAGGCTTTGTTGGCTTTAGCAATTGGTGGAATTGTAATTACGAATATTGTTTTCATTGTGGTATTAAATATTAAACAACCTAGAGTATGAAAATTAAACCGATATATGTGTTGGGAGTTTTAGCGGGGTCTATTCTGGCTGGGTTTTCATCTTATTTTTTTGAAGGGAATTTGTTAAACTTTTTGTTGACTGTTTCCTTATTGGTTGGAGCGATTCCTTTTATGATTGATTTTATACTTGCACAGAGTAAGCAAAGGGAGAAGGAGGAAAAATTTTTGGCGTTTACACAGGATTTAGTTGAAACGGTTCGATCTGGGACTCCGGTTGGGAAGGGGATTATTAATTTGAGGAAGCGGAACTATGGATCTTTGAGTCCACATATTGCTAAATTAGCTAATCAATTGGCGATGGGGATTACACTTCGGAATGCTCTTTTGACTTTTGGAAGAGAGACGAATAGTGATGTTATTTCTAGGGCTGTGAGTTTGATTAGTGAGGCCGAGAGAGCGGGTGGTAAGATTGAGTTGGTTTTGGAATCTGTTTCTGCTTCGGTCAATCAGGTTGAGAAGTTGAGGAAAGAAAGGATGGCTTCGGTTTCTAATTTAGTTACACAGGGATATATGATTTTCTTTTTGTTTATTATCATTATGTTGGTTATGGAGTTTAAGATTTTGCCATTGGTTGGGGATTTGCAGCATACAGAGGGTTTGAGTATGAGTGTTGAGAAGGCTGATAGTTTGGCTTTTTCCAAGCCTCTTTTTATTATGCTTTTGATTCAGTCGTTTTTTGCGGGACTTGTTATTGGTAAGATTAGTGAAGGAAGTCTTCGCGCGGGTGTTCGGCATTCGTTTATTCTGTTGACTGTGACCTTGTTGATTACGACTGGTGCCAGATTGTTATTCGGATAATTATATAAATAGGGGGAGTGTTATGTGATAATGGAGAGATTGATGGGGAAAAGGGGTTCGGCACATTTTGAAATGGTTATAGGCTTTGTGTTTTTTATAGGCTTTGTGTTTTTTCTTTTTATGACTTTGAATCCCTGGGCTAATTCATCTTTGCCCAATTCTGCAGTGATGGGACTTCGGGATTCTTTAAGGAGTAATACTAGTATTACATTGTTTAATATTTTTGTGGAGGCTGATTATGTTGGGAGTGATGATTGTTTTTATATTAATTTAAGTGATGAGCTTTATGCTTATGATGTTGGAGGTAAGGGAACTTTGGTGACTCTTCTTGGAGGTGATGATGTTGAATCAGAATTGCAATCTTCTTCTGTTAAGTTAAATCTTGAGAAGGGTGGTTCGGGCGATGATTTTTTTAAGGTTGCTATTTCTTCGGAATTTGATAGTGATAGTGTTGCTCCTTGTGAAGAGTTGATTGACTTTGAATTGGGTGGTGTTGTTGAGACGGAGGTTTTTTCATATAGTGGATTGAATGATACTAGGAATAGATATTATTCTGATTATATTGAATTAAAGCGAAATTTGAGAGTTCCTGATGTTTTTGATTTTGCGATTGTTATTGAGGGTCTTCCAGAGCTTATAATGGAAAGGAATGTCCCCGATGGTGTGGATGTTTTAGCTAAGGAATATGTTGTTAAGGTTTTGAAAAATGATAGTTCTGTTAGTAATGAGAGAGTTAGTTTCCGAATCTGGTGAGCTCCCTTTTAAAAAAAGGTTCCTCGGAATCAAAACTTAGTTAGCGAAACTGACGTTTCGTATTTGATGCAAAATAAAATTTCTTAACGGTTCCGCCCTTTCCCTTCGGGCCGGACAACCTGCGACTAAAATTTTATTTTGCGGACTTGGCTGCTTTTGTTATGATAATTTTATATATTGTGATTGGTAAGTTTTTGTATGCCGTTTGATGTTATTGTTGGTAGGAATGAAAGTGATAAGAAGGATTTTGGTAATCGAGGCTTGGCTTATTTGGGGAAGAGTTTTGTTACGATGGGGAACTATACTTCTCTTTCTAATCCTATATATATGGATGTTGCGCGGAGTCATGTTGTTTTGGTTTCTGGGAAGAGAGGGAGCGGTAAGTCGTATACTTTAGGAGTGATGGCTGAGGCTTTGGGGGATTTGGGGGTTGAGGAATCTGGGAATATTGCGTCGGTGATTTTTGACACGATGGGGATTTATTGGACTATGAAGTATAAAAATTTGAAGGATGCGGAGTTGCTTGGGGAGGCAGGGCTTGAGGCGAAGAATGTTAATGTGAAGGTTTTTACACCGTTTGGTTATTATAACGAGTTTAAGGATAAGGGGATTGATGTTGATGCGGAGTTTGCGATTAAGATTTCGGAGTTGGAGGCTTCGGATTGGGTTTCTCTTTTTGAGTTGAAGTTTACCGACCCTGTTGCTGTTTTGATTGAGGGGGTTGTGTCGGAGCTTCAGGAGAGTAAAGGGAGTTTTAGTTTTGAGGATATTCATGAGTTGATTGGTCGGGCTGAGAATGTTAATCAGGATGTTAAGAATGCCGTTGGTGCTTTGTTTGATGCGGCTGAGACTTGGAAGGTTTTTGATGAGGTGAAGGGGACGGCTGTTCGGGATTTGATTGAGCCTGGTGTTTCAACTGTTATTGATTTGTCTATGTATGCCTCGCTTGGGGCTTTCAATGTTCGAGCTTTGATTATCGGATTAGTGTCGAAGAAGATTTTTAATGAGAGGATGAAGTCGAGGAAGGACGAGGAGATCCAGGCTGTTTCGCATGGGGCGGATTTTGCTCGGTTTCGAGTTGCGAGGGAGATGCCGTTAGTTTGGATTTTTATTGATGAGGCTCATGAATTTTTGCCGCATGAAGAAGTCGGGAAAACTCCGGCGACGGATGCTTTGGTTCAGTTGTTGAGGGAGGGGCGGCAGCCTGGGGTATCTATGGTTTTGGCGACGCAGCAGCCTGGGAAGATTCATAGTGACGCTATGACTCAAAGTGATATTGTTATTTCGCATAGAGTGACGGCTCGGCTTGATGTTGATGCGCTTAATGATGTGACGCAGAGTTATATGAAGAGTGATATTAGTGATAAGTTGAATGGTTTGCCTCATTTGAAGGGGTCTGCAATAATTTTAGATGATAATTCGGAGAGGATTTATCCAATGAGGGTTCGGCCTAGGTTTACGTGGCATGGTGGAGAAGCTCCTATGGCCATAAAGAAAAGTGATTTCTAGTGGTAATTTCTTGGTAAAATATTTTCTCATGTGCGCCTGCACACATCGAAAATTTTTACGCTGCGAACTTACTTGCTAAGAATTGGATTTTGCTTTAGGGTTTTTAGTTGGAAATATTTATAAAGAGGTTATTACTAGAAATGTTAGTATGGTGAAAATTGAGTTGAACAAAAGAAGTTCTTTTTTGGTTGCGTTTGTTATAGTTTTAGTTGGTGTTGGTTTTGTTTATGCTTATACTTTGGACGGGTCGGGAATTCCTTCTATTATGGGTCATAGTTCAGGTGAGGTTGATGTGGTTATTGATGGGGTTACTATGACTTTGCAAGAAGCTATTGATTCTGGGGCTCTTGGCGGAAGTGAAGGCGGATGCCCAGAGGGTTACTCTTGGGATTATGTTGGGAGTGAGGCAAAGTGTATTACTAGTGATCCTTGGACTGCCAGCTGTGTTTGCTCTAGTACATATATGTATGCTGATGTCAGTGGAAAATATGAAGATGGGGAATATTCTGTCAAGATTAATAGTGCTAATGGTTATGCGGGCGCGGCTTGTTCTACTGGTTGGGTTGATGGTTTGTATGCTAGTTGTTATGGGGTGGCTCCCGGGGCTCCTAATTATGATGTTGCTGCTTCTGTTTCTCTTGATTCTTATAATGTCTTAGTTTCTGGAGATGCTCATGCCACTAAAGTATTTGCTCCCGAGATGGGATGTATGTGTACTGCGGATGATGATGGAGAACTGACTAGTGAGAGTTATGCTACGATTAAACCTAAGGTTTGTGAAAATGGGATGTCAAAGACAACTCAAGGCTGTGGTGGTTGTTGTGATTGTCTTTGTGTGAATAATGATTGGTCATGTGGTGTTTGTGGCGGAGTTTAATTATTAAAAGAAGCTCTTAGAGTTTTTATTTGATTTTAAATTGCACTTGCCATCTAAAAGAATAAGGACCGATGTCTCCGGCTTTTCTAATTTTTATTTTTCCTATTTTTTTCTTCGTGTTTTTCTTGATTTCTTCTAGAACTTCTTGTTTCGTTCCGAAGCCGTGGTAGAAGATTGTTGTTCCGGATTTTGAAAGTTTTAGGGCGGATTTTAGAAAGGTGTTGGACAAATTCGGACGTGGCATTAGGATTATGTCGAATTTGTCAGTTTGGAGTTTGGAGTTTGGAGTTTGGAGTTTAGACTTGTTTAGCTTTGTTATTAGTTTTGAGAGTTTATTGGCGTCGCCTGGGATTAAGGTTATATGTTTGTCTAGTTTGTTTAATACTACATTTTCTTTTGCTGAATAATTGGCTTCTTTGTTAAGTTCGTTTGAGTAGATGTGGAATTGTTTTTTTGATTGCTTTAATTTTTTTGCTATTGTTATTGGGTAGGGTCCTATTCCTGCGAACATGACTAATATGTTAGAATTTGGTTTTGCTAGTTTGGTCACCTCTTCTGCTATTACCTTTCTTTCGTTTGAGAGTCTTGGGGAGAAGTAGGATTTGTTTATGTCGAATTTGAAGATGCAGTTGTTTTCTTTGTAGGTTGCTATATATGTTTTCTCTCCTGCTAGATGTTTCGTTGTTGGGATTCTTAATTCTCCTGATATCTTGCCGGTTTTTTCTAGGACTGTTGTTATATGTTTGTGGGTTTTTAGGAATTTTCTTGCTTTTAACTTTTTTATTATCCAGAGGGTTGTTTTTGGGAATTTTAGGATTGCTATGTTGCCGACTATATCTTGGGGTATTTTTTTCATAAGTGTATTAGGGGTTTTGATGTTATAAGGTTTATTGGTTGTGTGTGATATTACTATAAAATGACACTAAAGCAGAAGTTTTATAAAGTGTTTATCGTTTGATTTTTTATGAAGATAGAGCGAAGTTTGATTTTGGTTATTGGAGTTTTTTTGGCTGTTGGTTTGTTTAGTGGGATTGGAGCTAGTGCTACTAGTGAGGATATTGTGACTTTTGTGATTACCCCTTTTAACGAATCTGGGAATAGGACTTTTGGTGGGTATGTTGAGGATTTGGAGGTTGAGGATTTGACTGAAGATAGTATAGAGTGGGTTTGGGAAAATAGTGATGATGATGGTTTTTCTTATAATTTGGTTTTCTTTGATAGGCTTTTGGTTATTAATGGGACTGATGAATTTTTTGAGGCGGAGGATTTGAATGATGATGAGTGTTATGAGATTATAATTATTAGTGTTGATGTTTATGGTAGTGAGGGTCCGATGGTTAGTGATGTTGCTTGTACTCTTGAAGAGGAGGAAGTTAGGAAAAGTAGCGGGAAGAAGAGTGGTGTGAGCGATGACGATATTCCAAATTTTTTTGTTGGGGATAGTGATGGGGTTGGTGTTGAGAATGCGGTTATTAGTTTGGTGAGTTCACCTTCTTCTGAGAAAGAGAGTTTCGATTGGTTTGTTTTGATTTGGATGGTTCTTGGTTTTTTTAGTTTTGTTATGCTGATTTCTATTGCTGTTTTACTAATTAGATGATTAATCTAAATATTTATAAATAGGTTATTGTTGGGATAAGTAGTATGGTGAAGATAGAGGTTGGAAAGAGTGATTCTTTTTGGATTGCGTTTGTTATTGTTTTGGTTGGGGTTGGTTTTGTTTATGCTTATACTGTCGATGAAAGTGGAGATCCTGCTGTTATGGGGCATAGTGCTGATGAATTAGAGGTTAGTGATGTTTTTTGCACAAAGATAACTGGTCATGCTTGTGGGTATGATGATAATGGAACTGGCATGGGAGAATTGGATTTATTGAATGGGCTTCATTCTAGTGAGCAATGTGTGGCCCTTGGTGGAGTTGTGGAGAGTGTTGATGAGGGGGATATTTGTAGGATGCCTCTTGGTTGTCCTGGTGGATGGTTGCCACATAATGATTGGACGACTACAGAATCGAAAACTTTTTATGAAGCTTGTCCTTTTTGTATTGTGTTTCGTGATGATATGTGTCAAACTGGTTGGCAAAGTCTTCATGGAACTTGTAGTGTGACTGGTCATAATTGGGGAGATGAAGAAGTCGAGATATGTACTCCTGGGTCTGTTCATTGTGTTGGGGTATTTAGTGCTCCAGTGCTTGAGAGAGGATGTTATTAGGATAGGATAATTTTTATTAACAGTGATTCCAAAGATATAAAAAGAGTTTTGAGTTTTTGTTCTAGATGGTTAGTATTAAAGGAAGTGAGACTGAAAAGAATTTATTGAAGGCATTTGCTGGAGAGAGTCAGGCTAGATCTCGTTATGTATTTTTTTCTAGTGTTGCTAGAAAAGAGGGTTATGAGCAGATTGCGGAAATTTTTCAAGAGAGTGCTGATAACGAGAAAGAGCATGCAGAGATTTTTTTTAAGTATTTAGAAGGCGGAGATGTTGAGATTCAAGCTAGTTATCCTGCTGGTAAAATTGGGACGACTGAAGAGAATTTGTTGGCTTCTGCTGAGGGGGAGAAGGCAGAGTGGGGGGAGATTTATCCTGAGTTTGAGAGGACTGCGAGAGAGGAAGGGTTTGAGGATGTTGCTGATTCGTTTCATGAGATTGCTGAAGTCGAGGAATATCACGAGAGGCGGTATCGGAAGTTGTTGGAGAATATTGAAGAGGGGAAAGTGTTTAAGAGTGATGAGGTTGTGAAGTGGAAGTGTAGGAATTGTGGTTATGTTCATGAGGGGAATGAAGCGCCTGAGGTTTGTCCGGCTTGCTTGCATTCGCAGGCTTATTATGAGATTTGGGTTGAGAATTATTAGTTGTTAGAAGATTTTAAATAGCTTAAATTATTAGTGTTATTATGGTTAAGAAGGGTGCTAGGAAAAAGGGTGTTAAGTTTTCTCACCGCTCGGTGCACCCCAAATTGCGGAGTAAGGGGGCGTGGTTTAGAAAGAAGAGAAAGGATAATGATTGGGGATTTATTCCGATTAATTGGAAAGGTTGGGTTGCGATGATTTTGCTTGTTGGTTTGAATGTTTTTGCGGCGAATTATTTTAGATTGTATGAGTTAGTGTTAGATAGTTATTTGAAAATGGGGGTCGTTTTTCTTTTGTCGATTTTTATTTTTATTGAGATTGCGAAGAAGAAGACTAGGGCTTGATGACTACGCGAGGACAGATTTGGAAGTGTAATGTTTGTGGGAATGTTGTTGAAGTTTTGCATGAGGGTGCGGATGCTTTGGTTTGTTGTGGGGAGGCTATGGTTTTGATGAGGGGGAATTCTATGGATGCCGATATTGAGAAGCATGTACCTGTTGTTAATGGGAAGAAGGTTAGTGTTGGGAGTGTTTTACATCCGATGGAGAGTGGGCATTATATTGAGTGGGTTGAAGCGAGTAGTGATTCTGGAATGGCGCCGTGTAAAAAGTTTTTGAAACCGGGGGATAAGCCGGAAATTGAATTTCCTTTTGTTATTAAGCGAGCAAGGGCTTATTGTAATTTGCATGGACTTTGGAAGAGTTAATAGATTGGGATTAATTGTGTATAGTTTTTTGTAGTATTTTTATTGCTGTGTCTACGTCTTCTTTGGAGAAAGTTAGGGCTGGTCTGAATCTTATGGATTTTTCTCCGCAGGTTAGCATTGCGAGATTGTTGTCCCATGTTTTTTGCCAGAGTTCGTTTCTTGCTTGGGGATTTTTTGCGTCGAAGGCTATGAACGTTCCCTGTCCTCTGATGTTGGTTATTTTGTCGTTATCCGAGATTTTGTTGTTTAGTTCTTGGAGGAAGTATTCTCCGACTGTCTTTGCGTTTTCTATTAGATTATCTTCATGAATTATTTCTAAATATCTTGCTCCTCGAACTAAGTCTACTAGGTTTCCGCCCCATGTTGAGTTTATCCGTGATGATTTTTTGAAGACGTTGTTTTCTATTTGATCTAGCTTTGGTCCTCCCATTATTCCGCAGACCTGGGCTTTCTTTCCGAAGGCTAGTAGATCTGGTTTTACTTTGTGGTATTGATGTGCCCACATTTTTCCTGTGGTTCCCATCCCTGTTTGTATTTCGTCTACCATTAGTAGCATTTCATTTTCGTTGCAGACCTGTTCTAGAGATTGGATGAATTCTGGTCTGAAGTGGTTGTCTCCTCCCTCTCCTTGTATCGGTTCTATTATTATTCCGGCTATGTCATCCTTGTTTGTTTTTAGTGATTGATGAATTTCTTCTAATGATTTTTCTTCTTGTTTTTTTACAT
Organism: archaeon; assembly: GCA_018697035.1. Taxonomy (GTDB): domain Archaea; phylum Nanobdellota; class Nanobdellia; order Pacearchaeales; family GW2011-AR1; genus JAGVXH01. The sequence goes on from JABHSE010000001.1 coordinate 121,831, forward strand.
TGGTTATTACTGCGTTGTTTATTGGGAAGTTTAGCTTTGGGTTGTTGATTCTTGGCCAGTCGAATTTTGGGAAGTATTGGGTTTTGATTGGGTCGGTGTTTGTGAGGGACATTGTGTATCCTGACCTTCCGTGGAATGCTTGTTTGAGGTGCATTATTTGGTGGCCTTTTTCTGTATTGTATCCTTTTTGGAAATTTTTTTGTACCTTCCAATCTATTGCTGCCTTGCAACAATTTTCTACTGCTAGAGCTCCTCCAGCTACGAAGAATAGGTGGTTCATGTATTCTGGTTTTGCTAATCTTGCGAAGGTGTCTACTGATTGTGCTAATTCTTTTGAGTAGATGTCGGAGTTTGCTGGGTTTGATAGTGCGGCGGTCATTAGTTTTTTTTGGAATGTTGGATCTGCCATTTTTGGGTGGTTATGTCCTATTGGTAGTGAGGCGAAGTAGGTGTAGCAGTCTAGAGTTTTCTTTCCGGTTATTGCATCTATTATATAACTTCCTTGACTTTTTTCTAGATCGATTACTTTATGGAAGCCGTCTACTAGAATTGATTTCTCTAGAGTGCTGATGACGTTTTGTGGTTGTATGCTTTTCATCTTGTTTGGTTTGGGCTTGATATTTTTAAGGATTTGTGGGGTGGGGTTTTTCAGCTGGAATTGGAACTTGCTGATTCTAGAAAGAGTGTGGAGGAGATGAATGTTGGTCTTGGTCTTGGTGCTGTTGCTGCCACTGGCAATGCTGGTTCTTGGGTGTGGGTATTAGTGTTTTTGATTGCGATAGGCGGATTTGTTGTTTTCGTGAGAATGAAAAAGAAAGGCAAGAGGATTAAGTAATTTTTTAGAAGTATATATTTTGAAATTTATGCTAGGTTTTATAAATAATGAGATATATATTATTTTATGAGAGCCGAGAGTTCTGACGGTAGAAGTTTGAGAGTTTTTTTAGCTTTAGTTTATTCGGTATTTTTGTTTAGTGCTGTTTTGGCTTTAGACTCAGATAAAGATGGTTTTCATACTGATTCTTCCGATGAAGATTTGAGGGATTGTGATGACTATGATTTATTGATAAATCCCAACGCTGTTGAGGTTTTTGATGGTGTAGATAATAATTGTGATGGTGAGGTTGATGAGGGAAAGACTGCATATTATCTCGATTCTGATATGGATGGTTATGGGAATGAGCGAGTTAGTGTTTTCGAGTGTTTTGTTTTTGAAAATTATACGGAAACCTTAGGGGATTGTGACGATACGGATTTTTCTATAAATCCTAGTATTGATGAGGTTTGTGATAATGGTATTGATGAGGATTGTGACGGGCGTGACTTGGTTTGTGGGGAGGAAGTTGTTGATACAAATATTGAGGACGGATTTGAAGCCGTTATTTTTAGTGAAGAAGTTGATATCGGTGCTGGTCTTGGTGCTGTTGTGGGAGATGGAGAGTCTAATTCTTGGGTATTAATGCTGGTTGCTTTAATTGTGATTGGTGGTCTTGTTATCTTTGTGATAATAAGAAGAAGAGAAAAGAACTCTAATGAAAGATTTATGCCTAAGAAGTAGATAGGAAGTTAGTTAAATGTTTTTTGTAGAAATGATTTATGGTTGAAGTGAAGAAGATTTCGGATTTTGAATGGGTCCTCTCCGGACATGACTCTGGTGAGCCCGAATTCCTTGTTTCTGGAGGCATGAAAGTTCCGGGTCGGGTTTTTTCTAGTGATGAGCTTATGAAGGGTGTTGGCGATGGGGTCCTTGAGCAGGTTAGGAATGTGGCTAAGTTGCCTGGGATTTTGAAGGGGAGTTTTGCTATGCCTGATATGCATCTTGGTTATGGGTTCTCAATCGGAGGTGTTGCGGCTTTTGATTTGGATGAAGGTGTGATTTGTCCTGGTGGTGTTGGTTATGATATTAATTGTTCGGTGAGATTACTTAAGACTAATCTTAGGGAGAGTGATTTGAAAGGGAAGGAGAAAGAGTTGGTTCATAGTTTAGCTCGGTGTGTTCCGTCGGGTGTTGGTGTCAAGGGTTCTATTTTATTAGATGGGAAGAAGTTGGATAATGTTTTGATTGGTGGGGCTCGGTGGGCTGTTGAGAATGGTTATGGTTTTGAGCAAGACTTGAAGCATATTGAGGATGAGGGGAGGTTGGAGGGGGCTGATGTGAAGGCGGTTAGTGCTAAGGCTAAGGGACGTGGTATGAATCAACTTGGGACGCTTGGTGCTGGGAATCATTTCTTGGATGTGCTAATCGTCGACGAGGTTTTTGATAAGGATGTTGCTAAGGTGTTTGGATTGGAGATGGGGCAGGTTGTGATTATGATTCATTGTGGGTCTAGGGGTCTTGGTCATCAGGTTGCGACGGACTACATTCGACTTATGTCTGAATGTGGGGGTTCAGATTCTGTGAATCTAGGTGGTTCACAGTCAGAGATTGTGGGTGGTTCGAAGACTGTGTCTTTGGGTGGTTCATCGCAAAGCGCGCCTCGGCAAGTACCCTCTGTGGAGGGCAATGGGGGCTTGGTGGAGTTTGCTAAGGTTGGTTTGGCTTGTGCTCCGATTAAGAGTGATATTGGTAAGAGGTATTTTGGTGCGATGAATGCGGCTGCTAATTTTGCGTTTGCTAATAAGCAGGTTATTAGTCATTTTGTTAGAGAAGATTTGAAGCATTATTTTCCTGAGTTTGAGGCGGAAGTTGTTTACGATATATGTCATAATATTGCTAAGGTTGAAGAGCATGAGGGTAAGCGGGTATTGGTTACTAGGAAGGGGGCGACTCGGGCGTTTGGGCCGGGGCGGGTTGAAGTGCCTGAGGATTATCGTGAAGTTGGTCAACCAGTTTTGTTGCCTGGGAGCATGGGGACGTCGAGTTATGTTTTGATTGGGACTAATGAGAATAAGGCGTGGGGGAGTTGTGCACATGGGGCGGGTCGTGCTTGTAGTCGGAGTGAAGCACATGATAAGATTAGTTTTGAGGAAGCTGTTTTGGATATGGAGAAGCGTGGGGTTTTTGTTGAGGCTGGTAAAAAGAAAGGGATGATTGAGGAGTCGCCGTTTTCGTATAAGGATGTGACGGAAGTTGTAAGGGTTTGTGATGAGGTTGATTTGGGGAAGAGGGTTGCGAGGCTGAGGCCGAAGTTGGTTGTAATCGGGTAAAGTTTAAATAGTAGAATATTGTTGATAGGTAATGAGAAAAGAGTTCGTGTTGGGATTTGTTTTAGTTTTATTTGGACTTTCTTTTATTTCTGCTGGGAGTTGTTATGATAATCAGACTATTATGAGATTGTACTCTTCGAGTAATTCTCATGTTTCTACTTGGAATGAAAGTATTTCTAGTTATCTGGAAGAAACTTGTTATGATGATGTTTTTGGACAAGTTTATACTAATATTGATCCTCATGTTTGTACTTCTGCTAATAGAGTTTTGAGTTTGAGTAATACTTCTAATGCCCATGCTTCTAATGTGACTGGTGCTGGGTATGATGTTGAGGTGTGTTATGGGGATTTGGATTGTGTTTATGATACTGGTGTAGATGCTAGCTGTAGTAACGATGGAGAGATTGTTGCTAGGATGTTTAGTGGGTTCAATACTCATATTTCCAATGCTTCGGATGGTAATTATCCTGTTAAGGTTTGTTGCGTAAGTCCATCTGCTTCTGGGCGTGTTTATTGGTCGAATATGGATGGAGAAGAGATTAGTCAAAGCAATATTACTAAAAAAGTTAAGTTGATTGCTGAAGGAGTTAGTTCCGGAACTTTTGTGATTTGGGACGAGGATGCTTTTTTCCCTGATGAAATTAGAGAGATTGAGGGAGTGAGTATTGATTCTGATTTGGTTGGAATTTGGGAGATTACGCAGAGTGATTATGATAGAGCTGATGATATTGGTGAAGATTTTGAGCAGTTTTATTTTGAGATCAATGAGAAGAATAGTAGTTATTTGAGTATTGGAGATGAAGAAGATGACCCGATTATTATTGATATTATATCTCCTGGATGCGGAGAGTATTATGATGAAGGTGATGCTTTGAATATTACTATTACTGCCTATGATGCTGACGATGAGATAGTGGGTACCGTTACATTTGGAGATCAAGTTTTTCCTTTTACTAACGGTGTGACTAGTTTTCTTGTAGACCTTGATTTTTATGGAAGTTTTCAAATTCTTGTAGAGGCCTCTAATGGGCATGAGAGTGTTAGGATTATTGATAATATTATGATTCTGGGTAAGACTGCAGATGTTTATGTTGATGGGGAGTATGTTGCGGCGTGTATTACGGAGCCTAAAGATCTTAGTAGGATTGATGGGACTGTTGTTAATTTCAGTGCTTCTGCTACTCGAGGGATGAGAGTTGTTGATGGATTTCGTTATCTGCTTGTGCCTGACCATGAAGATCTTTTTGCTTGGAATTGGACATTTAGTAGTCCGGGAGTAGATGATAGTTATGCAAATTTTCCTGACACAGTATATGATATTGAAGCGTATAATTTTACGAGGCGTTTCTTTAGTCCTGGAGATAATTCTGCTTCGTTGATTGTTAGCGTTAGTGAAGATGGCGAGGATGGGACTTGTATTGATGAGTTGTGTCCTTAATATTTTATATTTTAAGTAAGCTTTAAATAGTAAAACATTGTTAATAGGATATGAGAAAGGAGTTGGTGTTGGGTTTTATTTTTTTGGTGTTTGTTCATTTTGGGGTTGCTTTTGTTGTGGCTGCTTCTTCTGAAAGTGAGACTGGTTTTACTATTGGGGAGTTTGTTGATTATTGTGAAGATGGAATTGTTTATTGGGATGATTTAGGTATCCCTCATTTTACTTCGGAGCCTGGTCTTTGGTGTTCTATGGGAGAGGATCCTTATATTTTAGGAGGACCGGTAGCCCCCTGTTGTCCTAGTGATATGGATTGTTTAGAGGTTGGAGCTAGTTTGTATCAGTGTGGTTATGGAGATGTGTGTAGGAAAGATATGAGTAAAGTTGAGTGTGAAGATGCAGATGAATATTATTATGATGATGGTGATGAGATTGCTGATGATTGCTGGTGTAAAAGGAGTGACTTTCTTTGTGACAATTATATTAATTCTGGAGATTGTGATGATGATGTTTTGAATGCTGCTTCTGGAGATTGTGAATATAAGGAGTTTGAATGTGAGGGGAGCACCATTAGTACTTTTGGTTGTGCGTGTATGTGGGTTGATATAGATGGAGAGGAGAGTTGTCAGCTTGGAACTAATTATGAAGGGAACCATTATGGTTATGGGGTTATTCCTGATGCTTTTGAGTGTTTTAAGAGTTCTGAGGCTGGAGCGTGTGTGGATGGGAAGCAACAGGTCACTTGGACCGTAATTGTTAATAAGATACTTGGCTTTGATCCCGAGGTTCCTGAAAGGTGTTTGGAGGCTGCGGATTGCATTGCTGGTTCAGAAGAGCGGTATTGCGGTGAGCCTATAGTTAAGTTGTCTGGTTTTAGTTTGTTTAGTTTGTTTGCCGCTTTGTTTATTATTGGGATTTATTATTATAATGAAAGGATTGGGAGATTATGAAGAGAGTTTTATTTTTGGTTATGATGACTGTTTTATCTGGTTTTGTTTTTGCCGCTAGTTCCGGAACTGCTGTAGAGTTTTCTGTGGATGTTCCTCAGGAAGTGAATATGGAGGATCATGAATCTTCTGAGGGTTTTGTGGATGATTTTGAATATCCTATTTCGATTTTCATTGTTTTACTGATTGCCTATCTTGTTTTCAGGAAAAAGATTTTTAAGAAAACCAAAAAGAAAAAGTGATTTGAAATATTTATAAAGTAGTGTTGCTAGTTTATTTCATGAAAAGGTGGTTATTGTTATTGTTACTATTTAGTTTTGTATCTGCTTCTGTGGATATTGAGAGTTTTGAAGTTGTTGATGAATATGTGCCTTTTGAGAAGATAGAGGGAAGTGTTAATTTGAGTATTGAGGACGAGGATTACAATGAAGATATAGAGCTTAGTGAGGGCGACGATATTGTGCTTGGTGCCTTTCTGGAAGATAATGGAGTTGATTTTGATTGTTTTCCTGCAGATTGTTCTATCGGTTATAGTGCCTCTTCTGGTGCTAAAGATAAGAGTGTTGCTATTTCGTCCTTGGGAGAAAGGTATGTTGGTTTTGTTTTGACTGGAGATGATATTGTTTTGCATGATATTGATTTTAGTATCGAGAGTGATTTTGATGTGGGTGTTAGACAGCCTTTGGTTATTGAATTTTTTGAGGACGAGGAATGGGGTTTTAGTGAGTTCTCTAATGAGTTTATTGAGAAAGATTGGGGCTGTTTCGATTCTTCGAGTAAAGAGGTTGGGCCTTTTATTGGTGAGACCTTTTATTGTGAGATGATTGCTGTTGGGAATAGTGATGTGTTGAGAGTTGGAGTTGATGTTAATGGGAGCGGTGGTGAGTTGGATATGGTTGTTTATCCTGAGAGTGGTTTTGGTGCGTCGTGGGAATGCAGTTTTAATGTGAGCGAGGAAGATGGATGTGTTGTTGATGCGGGATTGGATAGTATATTTTCTGAAGGGAGTTATCAGGTTTGTGTTGGTGCCGAGAGTTTGACTGGTTATAGTATTTATACGGATGCTGTTGGAGTTAATTGTGGTTTTGCTTATGGTGTTGATCCTTCGGAGAGCGTGAAGGATTATGGTATTTTTGCTCAGGGTGTTAAGTATGCGGATGCGGATTCTTTAGGGGCGATTGATTTAGATGAAGATTATGTCGAGGCTGCTAACGCGATTATCTCGGGAAGATATGGTGGAGATTGTTCTGAAGGTTGTGTTTTGCCATTGAAGATTTCTGGCGTTACTCAGATTTTGGAAATTTCAGATGTTAGCTTAAATTATACAGATGATTATGACTGGTATTCGGACGATTTAATTTATAGCCTAAGTGAAAGTTTTGCTAATGTTGATTTTAGTGGGATTTTGGATTTGGGTTTGTTAAGGATGGTTGTCTCTGAATCTGGAGAATATTTTGCTAGGCTTTCTGGAGAATATCTTTTTAGAAGCAATGTTGAGATTTTGCCTGCTCCGATTATTTCCTCTATCTATCCATTGACTGTTCCTGCGGGCGTTCCTATTATTATTTATGCTAATGTTGATTTTGGTGAAAATAAGTCTTTGAGTTATAAGTGGAGTTTTGGCGACAGTGAGAGTAATGAGACTAGTGTTCCCTATGTTTTTCATACCTATAATGAGTTGAAGAGTTATACATTATCGTTAGAGATTAGTGCCGGTGGTAATTTGACTTCTGATAAAAGTTTTGGAATTAATGCAATTAGTCCTGAGGTGGCCGTGGATCAAGGGTTGGAATCTGGAGTAACCTTTTTGGAATATGTTAGAGATGGTATTGAGGATTCTCTTGTTTGGTATGGGGATTATCTGCTTGATATTATCGGAATGTCGGGTTTTGAGAGTGAGTTTGAAAGGATGGCTAGGGTGAGGAATAGTTCCTTTGATGCTGAAGATTTTAGAAAGGTTGCAGTTGATTTGTATGGTTTGAATATTCCTATTTCGGTTAGAACGGATAGTTTTGAGAGTCCGTTTTTGATGTCGAAACTCGAAGATGTTAATATTGAACCTGTCGAAACTATTTCTGGAAACGTCGACGGTGGAAGTGATGTATATGCGAATTCTATTCTGTCTTGGCAGAATGATAATGTTGATGTTGTGATGAGTGGGAAGAGTGTTTTTGTTTCTTATTTGAATGGGCATGAGGAAGGTGTTTTAAGGGCATATGGTTTTGATGTGACTTCTGGATCTGATAAGGAAAGTTATTTTGTTATTAATAAGGATTTTAGTGAATTGTATTTTAATGGCGACGCTGGCGCTCGGAAGGTTGGAGATTCGACTGTTGTTGTGCTTGATGCTAATGAAGAGAAGAGTTTTGAATTTTATTATGAGGGTAGTGATGATGTTAGTGTTTTTATTTCTCCGAAGCTTAGTTCTCTTGTGATTGAGGCCGATATAGACGACGATTGTAATTATAATTATGTTTGTGAGAAAAGTAGAGGAGAGGATTCGGATAACTGTCGGAGTGATTGTAAGCCAGTTGCAAAGGCTGTGACCTTTCTGATTTTGGGTATCTTGTTTTTCTTGGTTGTTTATACTGGTTTTCAGATTTGGTATAAGAAGCGTTATGAGGCATATTTGTTTAAGGATGGTGCGCAGATGTATAATTTGTTGATGTATGTGACGAATGCTCGTGCTCGTGGTTTGAAGGATGATAGGATTGGTGCGGATTTGAGGGTGAAGGGGTGGTCTAGTGAGAGGGTTAAATATATTATTAAGAAGTCTGCTGGAAAGAGTGTCGGGATGATCGAGATTATTCCGATTGAAATGGTTTCGGCTTGGATTAGGAATCGGAAGGCTAAGGATAGGGTAGCTGCCCAGGGTGATAAACGAGCTAAGGGTCCCCAAAAAGTACCATAATATAAGAGCAAAAAAATAATGGCCTCAAAAAGTACCATAATACAAGAGTGAAAAAGTAATGGCAAGATTAATAAATCTAGGTTGTAATAAATAAAGATGATTAAAATAATTAGGAATTTTGCGAAGAGGATTTTTTCTGGTGTGTTTAAGAAGAAGGGTGAGATTAAACTTGGTTTCTATGGCTCTCCAAATGCGGGGAAAACTAGTTTGGCAAATAGAATTTCTCAGGATTGGTTGGGTGAAGATTTGGGAACGGTTAGTAAGATGCCTCATGAGACTAGGGAAATTCAAATTAAAGAGAAGGTTGTTTTGGAAAGAGATGGGAAGAAGATTGAGTTTAAGTTGATTGATACACCTGGTGTTGCTACGAGGATTGATTTTGAGGATTTTATGAAGTTTGGTTTAAAGAAGAAAGCGGCGCAGGATAGGGCGAAGGAAGCTACGCAGGGGATTATTGAATCGATTAAGTGGTTGGACGATATGGATGCTGTAATTGTTATGATTGACTCGACGGTGAATCCGTATTCCCAGGTTAATATTACGATTCTTGGAAATTTGGCTGCTCGGGATATTCCGGTGTTGGTTGTTGCTAATAAGATAGATTTAAAAAAATCTAATATTAAGAAGGTTAGAGGTGCGTTCCCGGAATATGAGGTTGTAGGGATTTCGGCGAAGGGTGGGGATAATATTGAGGAGTTTTATGAAGAGCTCTTTAAGTTGGTGAAAAAAGTATAAGATGGCGTTCAAGGAGTACCAGAATACTAAATTAAAATAATGGCAAAGAAGGTGATTAAAAAAAAAGTGGTGAAGAAGGGGGTTAAGAAGCTTGCTGTGCGTAATAATACATCTTCTAAAATGAGAACCAAGGCTCGATCTTCATTGAGTAAAAAAAATGATTTGACTATTCATTTTATGCCGTATTCTGAGATTGCTAATGAGGACGCTGTTGCAAGAGTTAAGAAGATTATGGGGATTGTTTTGAAAAATAAAATTATTATCTTGCAGGGGAAGTTGAGGGTTGAAGAAGAGGCGAAGTTGATTGAGAATTCCATGATGTTGATTGGGAATGTTGCTGGATTTGCTGGTATTGAGATTGCGAGCCTTAGTGGGGAAAATGAAAATCGGAGTTTGTTTGATAGTGTGAGAAGGAATATTGCGAAGATTTTAGTTGGGGAGCAGGATGCTATTACAGTAATTGGTCCAGCGAGTGTTGTTAAGGAGATAACGAAGGATCCGAAGAAGGTTGAATTATTATTGGCCCGGAAGTAAAGATTTATTAAGTTTTGAATTGTATTATATTTATGCCACATCAATGCGTAAAGTGTTCTAAGATCCTAGAGGTTGGGAGTAAAGAGATTCTTGAGGGTTGTGGCAATTGTTCGGGTAAGTTTTTCTTTTATATTCGTGATGAGCAGGCGGAGAAGATGAGGCAATCCAGTGAGGAGGTTTTGCCTGAGTTTAATAGTATTGATAAGAAAAAAGTTGAGGAGGATGTTCGGAGTATTTTGAAGGTTGAGGATGAGGAAGAGGTTGTGGTTTTGGACTTGGAAAGTGTGAAGATCTTGGGGCCTGGGAAATTTGAATTGGATATTGTTAGTTTGATGAATCGGAGGCCGATTGTGTTTAAGTTGAGTGAGGGGAAGTATCTGATCGATATTGAGGGCATGTAGAGAAGTTTAATAAAGTTTGATTTTGTTCTTTAATTATGAATATAGGAAAGATTTGGAAAATTTTCAGAGGTCCTACATTGGAAGAGAATATTGAAGATTTTGAAAGGTTGATGTCGTCTGGAGATTCAAGTAAGATAGAAAGTTATGAATCAAGTAGATTGACTAAATATCTTCAAGGTAGGTATCTGAGGTTGTCGATGTTTCGGATGAGTGAATTGGGGGATAGTATATTTTCTAGAGGTACTTCGATGAATGAGTATTCTAGAACTGCGACTGGAGATTCTATGGCAGATGAGTATTTAGAGTTGCAAGAAGTTTTGGGAAAGTATGATTTGTTGCCCCGAAGGTCTAATAGGAATTAGTTTTATAAAGTTGGATTGTGTTTTTTTGTTATGAATATGAAGGATGTTTTATCGGAAGAACTGGAATTGATTTCTGTTTCCAAAAGTGAGGTTTTGAGGCTGAAGAAGATATCTGCGGATTTTATTAAATCTTTGAAGAGAGAGGGTCTTAGGGCGTATGTTGGAGGTAGTTTGGCGAAGGGGACACTTGTTGTTAAGAATATACAAGATGTTGATATTTTTGTTGTGTTTGATTATAGTGAGGATATTTTGAAGTTGGAAGGGATTTTGAAGAAGATGGAGTTGCCGGGGATATTGAAGCGAGTTCATGGGTCGCGAGATTATTTTCATGTTGTTATGGATAATTTGGTTTTGGAAGTTGTTCCGGTTGTTAAGAATAGGGATCCGGAATTGGCGGAGAATGTTACTGATGTTAGTTTGAGTCATGTTAAATATATTGTGGGAGAAATTAAGAAGAAGCCTGGGATTGCAGATGAGATAAAGTTGGCGAAGGCGTTTACTGGGGCCCAGAGGTGTTATGGTGCAGAGGGTTATATTCGGGGATTTAGTGGATATTCATTGGAGGTTTTGGTTATTCATTTTGGTGGATTTGTTAAGTTTTTGAAGGGTGTTACTAAGGGGGGTGTGGTTGACCCTATGAAATATTTTAAGGGTGAGCGAGAGGTTATGAGGGAGTTGAATGCTAGTAAGTTGCAGGGGCCGCTTGTTGTTGTTGATCCGACTTATAAGTTTAGGAATGTTTGTGCAGGTCTGGGACTTGGAACTTTTGAGAAGTTTTTGGAGGCTAGTAAGGATTTTATTAAGAAGCCGAGTTTGGAGTTTTTTGTTAAGAAGGATTTAGATATTGAGGGGATTAGGGAACTTGCTTCTAAAAAAAGAGCTAGGTTTTTAGAGTTGAGTCTTTCGACTGATAGGCAGGAAGGTGATATTGCTGGGACTAAGATGAAGAAGATTTTTCGGTTTTTTGTTCGGGAGCTTGGACGACAAGGTCAGATGGTTTTGAGTAGTGAGTTTGATTATTCGGGAAGTGGTCAAGTTGCGAAGGGGTATTTGGTTGTTTTAGAGAAAGGAGAGGTCGAGGTTCGAGGGCCGTCTGTTGGGTTGGAGAAGGAGGCTAAGTTATTTTGTAAGGCTAAAGGGGATGCTGTTTTTAAGAGGAAGGGATTTTGGTGGTTTCGGAAGGTTGTTAGCGTTGAGGGAATTTTGAAGTTTGTTAAGAAGGTTGAAGGGGAGATGGGTGCTGGAATAAATTTATTTTAACGACAACTTCTTGGTAAAAAATTTCTCACGTACGTCTGTGCGCCACGAAATTTTTTACACTGCGAATTTGCCTGTTAAAATGAAATTTATTATATTGTGAAGTAAGGGCTAGTTTAATATTTAGAATAATTATTCTTTCCATGCCATTTCGAACATGTATGCTAGAGAGCTTGTGAAAAATGGGGAGTTTATCCAGACGCCGTAGTCGTAGTCTTCGTGGACGTTTGTTGGTTTTATTGTGAAGATTAGTTCGGTTCTGTCGGCTACTACGAATCGTGCGTGAATTGGTCGTGATTTGACTTCGACTCCCAGTTTCTTAGATAGCTTCTTTGCTTCTGTTTCATCGTCGCCAATCATTACTTTTATATCGACTCCTCGTTTCTTTAGCTTTGCGAATGTTTCTTTGAACATTTTCATTTTCTTTGTTAGTTCGAATGCAGACGAAGTTAGATGGATTGTTCTTGTCGCTGACTCCATGACGGATTTCATTTGGAGGTATAGGTTTGAACGTCCTTTGATTGATGTTGATAATTCGTGGTTTTTGATTGGTTCGAATCCTGTCTTATGGAGTTCTTTTAGTTCTTTGTATTCGACTGTGTCTTTTAGTGTAGAAAGTGTTTTGATTTTTTCCTCTGCCTGTGTAGTTGTGTTATTTTTTAGTTTTTCAATTACTACTTCTGGTTTTACTGCGATATATTTTACTGGTTTGCCTAGTTTTTGGATTACGAAGCCTCGTTTTTCTAGGGATTCTAGGACGTCGTAAGTCCTTGAACGTGGGACGCTTGATATCTCTGCGATTTCTCCTGCTGAAGATATTCCTTTAGAAAGCAAAGCTAACCATACCTTTGTTTCGTAGATGTTTAGGTCAAAGTATCCTTTCAGTTTTTTTATTAATTCTGGTTTTACTATCATTTTAGATTCTACGGCTCCTTGAAAATGTTTTAGATAGATCATCTAGGGTGATTGAAGTCATAGTGCCTATATCTTTTTCTACTATTTTGTGTTGGTCATTTAATATCTGATGATATAACTGATTGACAAATGCGGCTTCTATTTTGTTAGGTTTCCTACCTTCACAGTATTTGACTACAGTGTTTGCTGTTTCTATCAATCCACAATATTTTCCGAATTCCATTTTATTACTACTTTATAATAAAAACTTCTTTTATAAAGTTTTGGGTTATGTTGTCTTTTAATAGGGACTACAATGATAAGGTTTAAGTAGTAAAGGGGTTTTGGTTTTTTATGAATTGGAAAATGTTGGGAGTTTTTTTATTGGGTTTTGGCAGTTGTGCTGTTATGGTTTTTGGTTTTGGGACTGAGTTGGAGGTTCCGTTTACGGGGTTGGGAGTTGTGAGCTGGGAGTCAGGAGAGATTAGTGCGCCTTCGGATTATTTGAGTGAGGAAGATATTGTTGTTTCAGATGATAGGGTAATTCTGCGGATTAAGGGTGTGACGCTTTCGAGTTATGCTGATTCGGGAAGCATGGTGCCGGTTTTGGATGAGGGGGCTAATGGGATTCGGGTTGTTCCTTTGAGTGAGGATGATATTGAGGTTGGGGATATCGTTAGTTTTCGGATGCTTGGTGTTTTGGTTGTGCATCGGGTTGTTGAGAAGGGTGTTGATGAGGATGGGATTTATTTTATTGTGAAGGGTGATGCTAATTTGGTTGGGGATGGTAGGATTCGGTTTAGAGATATTGAATATAAGACTGTGGGGATAATTTATTAATTTCAGTGTAAATTTCTTGGTAAAGAATTCTTTATGTACTGGAGTACACATCAGAATTTTTTACGCTGCGAAATTTCCTACCGAAATTAAAAATTACTTAGAGATTTAAAAAAATAGTTTCCAAACTAATAATCCTGCGAAAATTCCCGTTGTTATATAGGGCATTGCTGGATATGATTTTCCTTTTTTGGAGAAGACGAAGATTGAGATTAGGCCTGCGAGTGCTCCGAAGATTATGAAGAGGGCTGGAGTGATTGAGTAGGCTCTCATGAAGACACCGGCTGTGATTATTGGAAAGATGACGTCGCCGCCTCCGAGGATTGCCATGCTGACCTTGAATTTTTTATTTTTGATTGATTTTGGCATTGTTTTGTTTTTATATTTTGTTTTTATATTTTCGATTTGTTTCTTTACTTTTGTGGAAGCTGAAGGTATCATGAAACCTCCAAATATTTTTATTTCTTCCATTTGGAATTTTGCCATTTTTTGCATGATGCCGGATTTCCATACTGCCCATGCGTCGTAGAGTGAGATTAGGATTAGGAGAGCGATGACTGATAGGGGTGTTAGGATTGGGACGAACACTGCGGCGATTCCGGGATAGATTAGGAGTTCGGTTGAGTTGTGGATGTAAACATTTGGTTTGAATATTTTTAGAAAGGCTAGTATGAATGCAACTAGTAGGGCAATTGTTGCTATATTTGTTAGAGTTGTTATTTTTAGAAAGGCATTGATTGTTATTGCTAGGGCTAGAGTTATTACTAGGAAGAACCAGGTTCTTATTAGTAATTTCCATTTGTATTTCATTAGAATGAAGATTAAGGCGAAGGCTAGAGCGAAAGAGAATAGTAGAGATAGGAAGGTTGGGGCTTGTTCGTCTTCTGGGGTTTCGAGTCCGAATGGGAGGTCATTTTGGGTTAGGATTGTTTCTCCTGTTGTTTGGTTTATTTCTGAGGATGGGGAGTAGGCGTTGATTACGAAGAGTCCTATGAATTGGGTTATTAGGAACATTGAGAGGAGGATTAGGGTTACTGAGGATTTATTCTTCATATTTTTTGTTGACTGAAGAGGTATATAAGATTTGGGATTTTTATTTTAATGACTATATAATTACAATAATACTTATAAAGTTAAATTTTGTGTGATATTTATTCTGAGGTGATGCTATGAAAAATGGAAAAGAAAAGTACCTCAAGAAAAGTTGTAGAAGCTGCGGCTACATCTCTTGCTGCTGCTGCGACGATTTTCGGGTGTGCTTCCAATGATATTTATAATAATCCTTCCTTTCAGAGATATGTGGCTGATGAGCAGCCTCAAAAAAAGATATCTTATTTTTTAGATGAAGAAGTGTTTGGGAAGTATGATTTTCATAAGGTTAAAGATTCTGATGGAGATATTACCTATCTTGTTTCTGCTAGAGGTGATCCTAAGCTTCAATTTTCTGAAGAAGTTCTTAGTAAGAGTGAAAAAATAAAATCTGTTGAAGATTTGGAGGAGATGACCAAGCATCAGCGTCTTACGGTAGGGCAGGTTCATACTCATTATAATGATGAGGCTAATATAGATTATGTTATTTTATGGACCTATGAACCACTTTCTCCTAATTTGTTGGGCTCATCAGATGTTCAAGTTTTGAAGTATGATAGACTCGATGGAGTTGTTAAGGTTGGGTTTGGTAATAACTTTAAGATTTTGGAAGAAGGCGGCGGTGGTGCTGCTGGTGCTGGAGCTGGTGCTGGAGCAGGTGCTGGTGGTGCTGGAGCTGGTGCTGGAGCTGCAGGTGCTGGTGGTGGAAGTGGGGGGTCTGTTGGAGGATAAAATGAATAAGAAATTTTTTATTTTTATTTTGAGTGTTGTTTTTTTGAGTGTCGTTAGTGCGGCTGTTAGTGAATATAATTATTTTAAGTTGGGTGAGCTAGATGCGAATACTAACTTAATTGAGACAGCAACTAGTGTTAGTGGAGTTACAATTAAGGGTTTTATTTGCTCGGATAGTGCTTGTTCTGGGAGTCTTGGAGATTTGTGGGGCGGTGAACTTTATGCTCCTGGTAATGGCTTGAATCTTGTTTACCCTACAACTTTACAGTCTTCCTACGGTTATGGTTTTTATTTGTATAAAGATGGTTATGTGCCGTATTGGGTTAAGGGCGTTACTTGGTATGGGACCGGGATTGTACCTACTGTTAATAGGTATCCAGCTAAGAAACAAAATTGTATTGCGGATATTTCCATAAAAGATTTTTCTGAGAAGGCTGGGAGTTTGTCTTTCGATGTCGAGGTTGAAGCCCCCATTGTTGATAAGTCTGGTTCTATGTATCTTCCTTCCGAAGTTTCTTCTCACATGAAGACTTTAGTTGATATTGATGTCGAAATTAAGGATGATAAAGGGAAGGTTATTTGGAGTGATAGTGATAGTAAGACTGTAGATTATTCGGGAAGTGAGAGAGTTTCTTTTTCGACTAACCTTGCTCATGGGGATTATACCTTGATTGCTTCTAGCAGTTCTGGTAATGAGGCTCAGTGTTTGGCGTATACTGTGGATTCGGATGATGTGACGTTTAATGTTTATGATAATGACAAGGATGATGACGGGTATAGCGAGGATGTTGATTGTGATGATTTGGATGCTAGTGTTTGGCAACTGTTGAGTGGGTATGTTGATAGTGATTTTGATAGTTATGGTGTTAATCCTGGTGTCGATGTTTGTTCTGGAGCTAGTTTGCCTTCGGGTTATAGTGTTAATAATAATGATTGTGATGATAATGATGCGAATGTTTGGCAATTTTTGAGTGGGTATCGGGATTTTGATGGCGACGGGAAAAGTGCTGGGCCTGCTGAGAGTGTTTGTTCTGGAGCTAGTTTGCCTTCGGGTTTTGAGGGTGTTGATGATAAGGATTGTGATGATAATGATATTAGTGTTTGGCAGTTGTTGAAAGGGTATTTTGATGGAGATGGAGATGATTATGGTGTTGACCCTGAAGTTGATGTTTGTTCTGGAGCTAGTTTGTTCGGTTCTTATGCTTCGGTTAGTTGGGATTGTGATGACGGTAATTATAATGTGAATCCTGGTGTTCTGGAAGTTTGTGGTGATGGAGTTGATAATGATTGCGATGGTTATATTGATGAGGGCTGTAATTCTGTCCCTTCAGTTTTTGCTTCGGGTAATCCATTAAGTGGAATTTTTCCTTTGGTTGTTTCGTTTAGTTGTCAGGGTACAGGAGGAGATGGGAACTTAGAATATTCTTGGGACTTTGATAATGGGGATATGAGTGATGTTCAAAATCCGACGTATACTTATTTGTATGCTGGGGATTTTAGTGCGGAGTGTACTGTTAGCGACGAGGATGGAGATAAGGTTTCTGCTTCTGTTGATGTGAAAGTTGGGATGCAGAGTTTAGAGATTGTTGAGGTGGTTTGCTTTGATGAGGTTATTGAGGGGCATAATCAGAGTTGTAGTGTTTATGTTGAGGACTCTTTGAGTGCTGGAGCTGGTGGTGTGAATGTAGATATTTTTTATTCTGATGGTAGTGATTTTGGAAGTTGTTTGACTGATGGTATTTCAGGTGCTTGTGGTGTTAAGGATTTGCAAGGAGTTGTTGGTGCTTTTGAAATTTATGCTGTTGCATCTAAGGCTGGGTATTTTAGCGATGATTCTAAGAGTTTGAAATTCGGTTATGATGTTTTGAAGGAGAAGTATGATATTATTAATTTGGCTGTTTATAGTGACTCTAATTTTAGCGACGAGGATTATGATTTTTTCAGGGGAGAAGGTTTGTTTGTGAAGTTTGGTGTCGAGGATATGTTTGGTTCTTCTGTGAGTGCTGATTTGATTTCGAATGTGAGTTTGGTTAGTTCGGTTGCTGGAGGACGTGTTGTTCTTGAGAGAGTTGATAAGGTTGGTAATTATTATTATTATAAATTGATTCCTGTTCCTGTGACTCATGATTTTATTGGGGATAGTACTGTGTTTGCTTTTGTGTTTGATTTGGTTGAGAGTGCGGGTGGACAGGAAGAGGTTTCTTTGATAATTAGAAATAATGTGCCTGTTATTTTTCCTAGTATACCATCGCAGGATGTTGATGAAGGTAATGATATTAGTTTGAATCTGAGTTTGTATGAAAGTGATGTTGAAGACTCTGGGGACGATTTGCAGTGGGAGGTGGTTTCGTTTGAGAGTGGTGTTGATGTTAATGTAGTTGGAAAGAGTTTGTTTATCGACGGTAAGGATGATGGTAAATGGGAAGTTGTTTTAAGGTTGTTTGATTTGGATGGAGATTATGATGAGCAGGTTTTGAGTGTTGATGTTGAAGATGACTCGGATGATGACCCTGATTGTTCGCCGAACTGGGATTGTTCGATTTGGAATGTTTGCTATGGAGGCTTTGAGGAGAGGATTTGTATTGATAGTGAGGGATGCGGAAGTAGTTCAGGTAAGCCTTTAGAGACTCGTAGTTGTTCTGATAGTATTTTTGGGACTAATTCTGAAGATGTGATTTCTTTCGATGCTTCGAGTGTTGATGAAGATGGGTTTTCTATTTGGTTGATGCTTATTGGGATATTGTTGCTTTTGATTTTGTTGATTTTGTTGTTGCTTTTTCTTTTGAGGGGTAGATAAATTTTATAAAATGGTTCTTGTTGGTAGATAGCATGGATAGTATGCCAATAGATAAGATTCATTTTGAAAAGTTTTTATCCATTGAGGATGTTCGTAAAGAATCGGGTTTGGATGGTAGGTTGCCAGAGATGTGGGAAGATGATAAATTGTTTGAAGTTGGAAATTATTATTTGATGCGTAATAAGGATGGTAGTGCTTTTGGATATAGATTAGGTTCTATTCATTATTCTTAATTAAATTATCTTAATCTTATTGTTTCGAGATTTTTAGGGACAGTGGTTTCGATTCGTTGAGATTTGTAGATTGAAGATGCTAGGTCTAGGCACTTTGATTGTTCGCCGTGGTTGATTATAGCTCGTCTTGGTTTTGGGTTGATGTTGTTTACGAATGCCATGAGCTCGTTTCGTGAGGAGTGTCCGGAGAATCCGTCCATCGAAATTACTTTTAATTTGATTTGTGCGAGTTCCATTTTTCCATTTACCTCGAATTTTACTTCCTTTGCTCCTTCTTTGATTTGTCGTCCGACTCCTCCAGCTGGTTGATAACATGAAAGACAGAGACCGTTATTTGGTGAATCTGCAAACTCTCTAAGGTATTCAACTGCTGCTCCGCCTACGAGCATCCCTGATGTTGCTAGGATTATACAGGGGCCACCTTCGATTACGTTTTTTCGTTCTTGTGGTGAGCCGACTTGAGAGAAAATTTCTGAGGTGAATGGGTTATTGTCTGCGAAGATGTTTGCTCTAAGTGCGTTGGATAGGAAGTCTGGGTATGCTGTGTGGATTGCGTTGATGTCCCATATCATTCCATCTATGTAGATTGGGACTTTCGGGACTTTTCCTGAGCGCATTGCGTCTTCTAGGATTAGCATTTTCTCCTGAGCGTGACCTGTTCCTAGTTCTGGTAATAAGACTTTTCCTCCGCCTTGTATTACGTCGTTGATGAATGTTAGGAGTTCTTCTTCGGAGTTTTTTCGTGATGGGTAGTTATTGTCTCTACCTCCGTATGTTGCCTCTAGTTGTAATGTTTCTAGTCGTGGAAAATATGTGGCTGCGGCCTCGAGGGCTCGGGATTTTCCGAATTTTATATCGCCAGAGTAGAGGTAATTATGTAGACCGTTTCCGATGTTGAAGTGAATCATCGAGGAGCCTAGTGTGTGGCCTGCGTTGTACATTGTGATTCGGATGTCTGGTGTGATGTCGGTGACTTCTTGGTAGTTTAGTGTGATTGAGTGTTTGACCATGCTTCGGATGTCTGTTGACTTGAAGAGTGGGGCTGCGGCCTGTTTGTAGGCTACTCCTATGAAGTCTAGTGCCATTAGGGCTGAGATGTCTCGTGTTGGGGCTGTCATGTATACTGGTCCTTTGTAGCCCATTTTGTACAAGTAAGGGATTAATCCTGAATGGTCGAGATGTGCGTGGGATAGGATTACTGCGTCTATTGCTTCGAGGTCGAGTTCTGGTGCTTCAAGGTATGGGTATTTGTTTTTGCCGCTTGAGGATACGTCGACTCCGCAGTCTATTAGGACTTTTGATATTGGGGTTTGCATTAGAAAGCATGAACGGCCTACCTGTCTACCGCCGCCTAGAGCGGTTATTCTGACCCATTCTTCCATCTTATCTGGATTCCATTCTTTGTATATTTTCTCGCCTATGTCGTTTAGGAATTTTTTACGGTAAGAATTATCCATATAAAGAACTTCTCTGATTTTATCTGTGATTTTGGATTTGATTGCGGCTGATCTTTGAACTTGGGGTGTCCAATACGTGTTGATTTTTACTTCTCTTAATAGTGAGCCACCTTTTCCTATTGCTAATCCGGGTTTTTTTGTTTCGATTATTACAATACTTCTTTGTGGGTCGAAGATTACTCTCTCTATTTCGGCTTCGCGTGGAATTATTTGTCTTATTTTTTGTTCGGTCTCTTCCTGAGAGAGAAGAATTTTTTTGTCGGCTCGAAGCTCGAGTCTTTTTTTGATCGTGTTTACGATTTCCTTGACTTTAGAGTCGCCGTTTTTGAAGAATGCTGTGTCTGTTGTGTAGACTACTATGTTTGCTCCTTCGAATATTGTTGAGCCTACTACACCTCTCGGTAGTTGTTCTTCGATTGTTTTTAGAATGTCTGCCATTTGAATTTGATAATTAATTATGTTCTTTGTACACTGTCTCTACTTTTTGTTTTGCGACGTGTTTTATGCCGTCTTTTGTGATTGTGAAAACGTCTATGCCACATCCTGATGCTGTGTCTCTTTGAGATGAAGATTTTATTCCTTCTATTGCTAATTCTACTCCCTGTTCGATAGTTAGATTTTCCTTATATTGTCTTTCTAAGAGTCCCCATATGTATTGCATTCCGCTTCCTGATGCGTCGTAATCTGTGACTTGTACGATTGCTCCATCCGGTCCGATATTATATAGACTTGTCTTTCCACTTGTGTCTACTCCTGCTACTAGGTTTCCTACTATTGAAGGGATCATGGATGGTCTCCTTATTGTTTGGAATTTCATTGTTGCGATGAAGTTGACGGATTCCTTTACTGTTGGTCTTTTCCTATCCTTTAATTCTTTGATTTTGAGTTGTGCTCCGATTAGTTTGTGGTTTACTTGTGCATCAGAGACTGTACCTGCCATTGACATTATTAGATAGTCGTTTATTTTGTGGGTTTTTTGGAAATTTTTGTCTGCTACGAGTTGTCCGCCCATGGTTACTTTTTTGTCTGATGCCATTACTACTCCGTCTTTACAGACTATTCCCACTAAACTTGTTCCTGTCGCTAATATATTTTTTTTCAAATCTTCGTCCATCTTATAATTTAGAATTACTTCTAGAATTTATGATATTTTGAGGATTTTTTTATTTATAAGTTTTTGGGTGGCGGGTTGGTGTGTGTAAGTTTTATAAGGGAGAATTGTATTGGGGAGTTATGAGTTATGAGGAATTGTTGGAATCTGCGTATGAGGATGTTGAGGTTAGTGAGGAATGTGAGCGTTTTGAGGTTGTGAATGTTAAGGGGCATCATGAGGGTGTTCGTACTGTGATTTCGAATTTTGGGAAGGTTGTGGCTTGTTTGAGGAGGCGCCCTGAGCATTTGTTGAAGTTTTTGGGTAAGGAGCTTGGGATTCAGGGTGAGATTAAGGGTGAGCGGTTGATTTTGTCTAGGAAGTTGTCTAGTAAAGATGTGAATGCAAAGATTAAAAAGTATGCTAAGTTATATGTAATTTGTGTGAAATGCGGTAAGCCGGATAGTGAGTTGGACGAAGAAGGTGGGAAGTTGTTCGTTCGATGTTTGGCTTGTGGTAATAAAAATGAAGTTCACAAGATATGAAGGAATTAAATGTATGAGGAGGAAAAAATGACAATTGAAGGAAGATGTATGAAATGTAAAGAGCAGAAGGAAATGAAGGACGCTGAGATGCACGTAACTTCGCGAGGTGGTTTTATGGCGAAAGGGAAGTGTTCTGTTTGTGGATGTGGAATGTGCAGGATTATGTCGAAAGTTAATGCTGAAAAGGCGGTTAAAGACGGCGAAGCGAAAAAAGCTTATTAATTTTTATTTTTAGCAGTTTATACTTCGTTGAAAGAACGCTTGCGTACGTTTGTACGCGGCGCAACCTTTCGCCTTGTCTAAACCAGCTATAAATCAAAATTGTTTTTTTGTTTTGTTTGGATGTTTTTATATAGGAATTTTTACTTTATTTGTTATGGGTAATATTCTGTTTAAAGTGCATGAGTCGTATCGGTGGGTCGTTGCGGTTTGTGATAAGGATGTTTTTGGACGTAAGTTGGTTGCTCCAGACCAATGTCCTGGTCCGGGATGTGCTTCAGGGAGAAGAATTTATTTATATGATATTTTTCCCAAAAAATTTCTAAATATTTTTACTTTTTCAATAGAGCTCTTTAAGGCAAAAGATATTTAAAGATATTATATTAGGGAAGTTTATGACTAATCAAAAAACATTTTTTACTTGGTTTCTGATTATTTTTGTTGGATTAATGATTGTTTGGCAATCGGTAAATTTAATTTCTGTATTATTTAATGTCTTTATTCGTATGAATCCCTCCTTTTTTTCTATGCCGCTATTGAGTGTGAATAACTTAATATCTGCTATTGGCCTTGTTTTGACTGTAGTATTATTTGTTAAATTATGGAAGATGTCTCCAGATAGTAAAAGATGGATTAACATAACTTTTGGTTATTATGTGGTTAAAAATTTATTTAAAATATTTATACTACTTCCAATGTTACTGAAAGGTGCGGGGGATACTGTTATGGGATCTGTATCTCAAAGGTTGGCTTATTTTAGTGGTGCTTGGATTGTATTATATATATTAATAGATTTAATTGTTTGGTGGTTGCTTTATCGTCATGTTTCGAAAAGGCAAGATATAGTTGAGTTAGATTAGTTAAGGTATTATAGGGATATAGGAGATTTTTAACAGAGCCAAACGCGTAAAACTTTATAAATATGAATGGTAACTATATATTATGAAAAAGAGGGGTGAACTTTTAGGGGTTTTAATTGTTTTAGTTGTTCTCGGTGGTTTGAGTGGTGTTGTCTGGGTAATGAGTAATACTTTTTATGATATCGATGATATTGGAGATTTAGATAATATGTCTGCGCTTCAACAGGTTGAGGATGCTGTTGTGCATGTGGTAGAATTGGAGGAAGAGGATGTTGAGTGTTATGATGAGTGTAATGCTCGGGGGTTAAGAGAATATGTCGGTGAAGATTATAGGATTTGTGGGAATTTTGATAGCGATACTTGTTACGAGTGGAGTGAATTAAAGGAATCTAGTTCTGATTTTTCTGATGGTGATTTTGAAGAAGATAAATCCGAAGATATATGGGAAGAGGATAAGTCTGAAGAGTCCGGAGACCTGTTTGGAGAAGAAAATAGTTCTGATATGATAATATCTAATATACATGTTTTGAGTACGGAAAGTTTTGATATTAGTAAGATGAGTGAATTTGGGGATACTTGGGCGGATGATTTGGGAGATGGAGAAAGTTTGGAAGTTATTTATTCTGAGATTAATTTAACGACAGATGGCGGTTTTACTTTTCAAGAAGAGATGATAACTGTTATTGGTTCTGAGGATAGGGTAAGTTATTTATCTAATGGGGGAGTTTGGGCTGATAGTCATGATATATTAGAGTTTTGGTCTGCTAAAAAGTTGACTGATGATGAAATAACTAAAGATAAGACAGGCGCTGTTCATTCTGTATTTTTATTTAAAGAGGATGGAAATAATGTAGGTATGTCTTTTAGTGGGGATGGTTTGAATGTTGATTATGAAGATATTGTTCCTGAATGGAAGGTTGGAAGTGTTGAGGGAAAAAATCCCGATGTGGATGAAGCTAATTTAGTTTTAAAAATTAAGACAACAAAAGATAAATACAATGTTGGTGAGGAAGTTGACATTGTTGGGAGTTCAGGAGATAGCTCTAGTAATACTAATTTTATTTCAGGTAATGTTGTGCGTGGGGATCAGTTGGATAGTAATTCGGTCAATCAAGACTATATCACTTCGACTAATCGATATGATAGGAGTGGTAATCTTATAGCGAATGGTCATGTCGCAAATCAAGATTTGGAATATGATGGATATATTGTGGAATTTAAAGAAAAACCTTTGATAAAAAAATCGTTGGAATTGGAAGAGAAGGCAGTTGAAAATGATATGACTCTTAGTTCTATGTCTAGTTATAATCCTGTAAAGTATGCTATGAAACTTTTCTTGCTTGAATCTGATGAGGTGGCTGGAGATTTAAGAGCTTATGAGGAGAAAATTTTGAGTAAAAATGTGAGGAATAAGATGGATATTGCTTCCAAACTCGGAAAAGATTTGTCGGCTTTAATTAGTGGTAATGTAGTTGGGGGTGAAGAGATTGAAGTTAAGGCAGAATTTCATAAGGTGTTCAACGGTATTGCCTTGGATATATCTTCTGAAGAGGCTGAAGAATTAAAAGAGCTCGGTTCTGTTAAGAATGTGTATCCTAATTATATAGCGCATACAACACTTACCGAATCTGTTCCGTTGATTAATGCTGATGATGTTTGGGGTATGACTGATTCGAGGAACTTAGAAGTTACTGGGCATAATATTACAATTGCGATAATTGATTCGGGGATAGATTATACGCATCCTGATTTTGGTAGTTGTACGGAATCTCAATTTTTAGCTGGTAATTGTGATAAGGTAATTGGGGGATATGATTTTATTAATAATGATAATAACCCTATGGATGATAATGGGCATGGGACTCATTGTGCAGGGACTGTTGCGGGAGATGGGGTGGTAAGGGGTGTTGCTCCTGATGCAAAATTAATAGGGTATAAAGTATTGGATGAGGGGGGATCTGGACCTTTTTCAGGTGTTATTGATGCTATTGAAAGGGCGGTTGATCCTAATGAAGACGGGGATTTTTCAGATCATGTGGATGTAATGAGTTTAAGCTTAGGGCTAGATTGTCAGTTTGGTTATAATGAAAATTGTGGACCCAATGATCCCACAAGTGTAGCTGTTGATAATGCAGTTGAATCGGGAGTTGTTGTTGTTATTGCAGCTGGGAATAGTGGACCATCATCTGAAACTATTGGAACGCCTGGAACTGCAAGAAAAGCAATTACTGTTGGAGCTAGTTTCGACAAACAACAAGGTAATGATTTTTATAACATTTCTAGGCTATCTGACTGTTTTAATCTACTTCATAATCCTGACATTAATGATTTAGCTTGCTTTAGTTCGAGAGGTCCAGTTCTTTGGCGTAACGGAGGAATTAGTAAACCCGATGTGGTTGCTCCTGGCGTTGAAATTTGTGCTACACAATGGGAAAATGCATTTGTTGGTAGTAAGATAGATCCAGAACATCCAGACGTGCATGGGTGTGTGGATGATGAACATGTAGCGATATCTGGAACATCGATGGCAACCCCAATTGTTGCAGGGGCTGCAGCATTAATAAAACAGGCGCATCCTGACTGGAGTCCTCTTGAAATAAAATATGCATTAAAAAATACTGCGCAAGATTTAAACGCCCATATCTCTTCTCAAGGGGATGGAAGAATTGATATTTTACAAGCAGTTCAATTAGAAAATCCAACAACAATTTCTTTTGATACACCTGGAAGTGTTGCTGGAATTATTGATATTTATGGGAGCTTTAATGTTACTAATTTTATTAGATATCAATTAGAAATTTGTAACATTGGAGGTGGGGAGATAAGTTGTGATGTTTTGGTAAATAATCAACAATCTCCAGATGACAATATACTTCTTGAAGATTTTAATGCAAATCTTTATGATTCGGGTTTTTACTCATTAAACTTAACTATTTTTACTTCTCAAGGAAGTTTTAGTGAAATAGTTTTTTTAAGAGTTGTGCATTCTGAAATAAATCCTTTGTTTGAAAATATGTATGGTCCTCAAGTAATTGAAATAAGAGGTTTTGCATCACACATTAATTTTGATTATTATGATTTAAAATGGGAATTTAATGGGGAAGAATCAAGCAGAGGAATTATTTTAAATCAGGGAGGAGCATCTGAAGTTGTGAATGATATATTAGGTAATTGGGATTTATCAACGTTAAATGAATCTGGAATGTATATTTTAAAACTATATTTATTTGATTCAAATGGAATAATAATTGACACTATCTCAAACATATCTATTTTTTATGAACCTAAACTTAAAGGAGGATTTCCAGTTTCTTTTGGGAGCTCTGTTAAATTGGAATCAATTACTGTTGCTGATTTGGATTTGGATGGAGATGAAGAAATATTAATTCCAGATGAAAGAAGTATTCATGTAATTGATGGAGATGGAAGAAATATAGAGGGCTGGCCAATAGAAATATCCTATACCTCAGATATTTCATCTACTATCAAGGGAATGCTTTCTTTACAGAATGGTCCAGTAGTTGGTGATATTAATAATGATGGAATGCCCGAGATAATGATTGTTGATAGTGTCATAAAAAGAGATGATACGTTTGATTTTTATTTACATATTTTTAATAATGATGGAACATATTATTTAAATCCAATTAATATTCCATCTTCTTTTGGCTCATCACTTAGTCTTGGAGATGTTAATGGGGATGGATTTAAAGAAATTATAATTGTTTCAATGGGTGCTCCTGCTTATAGCATTCCCTCAAAAATATCTATATTAAAATACGATGGCACCTTTTTAGATAACTGGCCCAAAACAAGAAATGTTGGTGGGGATCTTTATGATGCTCAGGGCCCAGCAGCAATAGGGGATATTAATAATGATGGAAGAGGGGACATTATTTTTGCTAGAACTGATGGGACCATTGATGTTCTAAATTTTAGGGGAGATAATCTTTTAGGTTGGCCACAATTAACTTCATCTCAAACTACTTTTGGGGATTGGGGTTCATGGCTTCTTATGAATAATGTGGTTTTAGGAGATGTGGATGATGATGGTAATTTGGAAATTGTTTATTTTAATCTAGGGCGTAAGGAAAGATCGGGAATGTGTGGTGGAAATTGCCCTCCTAATCCATGGGTAGAGTTACCGAAAATATATGTATTTAGAAATAATGGAAGTGTCATGCCTGGGTGGCCCAAAGAGATTGATCCAGAGAATTCTGTAATGAGATATCCCTTATCATTAGGAGATATAGATTCTGATAACCAATTGGAAATTTTAATTGGAACAGCACATAAATTATATGTATTTAGAAATAATGGAAGTGTCATGCCTGGATGGCCGATAATAAAACTTGGCGAGGGAGCAGCTTCTATTGGGGATATAGATAATGATGGGGAAAAAGAAGTACTAATTAAGGATAGAGGTAGTGTAAGTGTTTATAACTCAAGAGGTATTATTAAAAGAGAATTATCAACTCAAGACTTTTTTCCAATACATTGGTCTACAGATACAATTTCCTTAGGAAATTTTGATAATAATAATCTTGTTGATTCGGCTTTATTCATTGAGAGTGGATTCGGTATTATTAAATTACTTATGTATGAATATCCTTATTTATATCAGGAAGAAAATATGGATTGGAGAATGTTTATGCATGATTCAAGACATAGTGGATGTTATGATTGCGATGAAGGTACTGACAACAGCACCGTCCCTCCTACTGACAACAGCACCGTCCCTCCTACTGACAACAGCACCGTCCCTCCTACTGACAACAGCACCGTCCCTCCTACTGACAACAGCACC
>JABHSE010000003.1 GCA_018697035.1 archaeon
AAAAAACCCAAACCAACTCTCACCAACCGGAGCCGTCGTAGGTATAATCATCGAGCCCTCAGAAGTAGAAGATAAACTAGCGGGCCCACCACAATGAAAAGCACAGAAGCAATAACCTACGCATCAATCGCGGTAATAGCAGTATCATTATTATTCATCGGAACAGAGTTGACAGGATTCGCAACAGGAAACGATACAGCCATAGTAAACGTTACAATAACAGGAGCGGCAGAAATAAATTTCACAACAGATGTCTTAGACTTCGGAACAGGAGCCGTAACCCCAGGACAGACAGCAATACTAAATAGCGAAGGAACAAACACAAGTTGGAGTGGAAATGCAACAACAGGAGAATTAATTTTAGAAAACATCGGAAATACGAATCTAACACTTCAATTAATGACAGACCTATCACCAGCAGATTTTCTCGGAGGAGCATCACCAACCTTCCAAGCAAAGGTAGCAAATAATACGGGTAATATAGGTGCATGTAATGGTACAAATGTTTTCACAAGTTACGCAAATATAAACACAACATTACAATCGGCATGCGGGACTATATTCGGATACGAATCCGCATCTGATGAAATAAAAATAGACTTCAGTATGAACATCTCAGATGATGCAGAGGGTACAAAACAAGTAACAATAACAGCAGTCGGAACATACGGAGGTTAATATGGAAGATAAAAAAAAAGTGACAATTCTCGTCGTAATCGCCCTAATTTTAGCCATAACAGCAATAACTCTAACAAACATTAATTCAGAAATCTCAACAAAAAACCCAAACCAACTCTCACCAACTGGAGCCGTCGTCGGTATAGTCATCGAACCCTCAGAAGTAGAAGATAAACTAGCGGGCCCACCACAATGAAAAGCACAGAAGCAATAACCTACGCATCAATCGCGGTAATAGCAATATCCCTATTCTTCATCGGAACCGAACTAACGGGCTTAGCAACAGGAAACGATACAGCCATAGTAAATGTCACAATTCTAACTGCAGCAGAAATAAATTTTACAACAGATATCCTAGATTTCGGATCAGGAGCCGTAACTCCAGGCCAGACGGCAATATTAGACAGCGAAGGAACAAACACAAGTTGGAGTGGAAATGCAACATACGGAAATCTAACTCTAGAAAACATTGGGAGTGTAAATCTAACACTTCAATTAAAAACAGACCTATCACCAGCAGATTTTCTCGGAGGAGCAGCTCCAACATTCCAAGCAAAAGTAGTAAACAACACAGGTAACGTAGGTGCATGCACCGGAACAAATGTTTTCACAAATTACGCAAACATCAACACAACAATGCAATCAGCATGCGGAACTTTCTTCGGATACGAAGCAGCTATTGATGAAATAGCGATAGACTTTAGTATGAACATCTCAGATGATGCAGAGGGTGTAAAGGTAATGACTATAACAGCAATCGGAACGTACTGAGGATAACTAATATGGAAGGCAAAAAAAGTGACAATCCTCGCTATAATCGCTCTAATTATAGCCATAACAGCAATCGGGACAGCCTAATATTTATAAGCCCTATTCTTCTATATTAGATATGAAGAGGTCATTAGTTTTTTTAATATTAATAACACTATCATTACAATTAGTCCAATCTAGCGGCGTGGGAATAACACCCGTCTACTACAAAGAGTTCTTTGAACCCGGATTAACAAAAACATATTCTTTTCACGCATTCGCAACAAATTCAGAGGACGGGGTAGATCTTTACATTAAAGGAGATCTTGCAGAATATGTCACACTATCTACGGATCATCTTCCAGATGGCGGAAATTTCAAAGTTGAAATATCACTACCAGACGAAATAGCAATACCCGGAACTCATAAGATTTATGTAGGAGCAATAGAGGCAAGCGGAGCAGAAGGAGCTATGGTAGGTGGAATCGCTGCCATACAAGGCAGAATAGATATCTTAGTTCCCTATCCAGGAAAATACGCACAATCAATATTCAAAATGTCTAATATTAATCAAGGAGAAGAGGCGCCTTATGAATTAGAAATACAAAGTCTAGGAACCGAATCAATAATAGTAAATCCAAAAATAGAAGTCCATAAAATAGGGTCAACAGAAGTTATAATCACGGAAAAATTTCCCGAAATCAATATGGAATCAAAAGAAACTCAGAACATAAATGGCATGTTAAAAACAAAAGAATTACCACCTGGAGAATATATAGCATACGCAACAATAGAATGGGGAGAAACAACCATATTAAATCAAACATTCCGGGTAGGAGAATTCCTAGTAGACATTGTTGATTATGATTACGAATTTGAACAAGGGAAAATAAACCCATTCCGAATAGAAGTGGAAAATAAGTGGAATACAAGAATAGAGGAAGTCTTCGCAACAGTTTCAATAACAGATGCAGGCACATTAATAACCGATTTTAAAACAGTCTCAGTAGATACAAAGCCATGGGAAATTAAAAACATAACAGGATATTTTGATACAACCAATCTCGAGGCAAAAAGATACACCGCAAAAATAATACTATCTTACGACGGAGCCACAACTTCAAAACTAGTAGCAATTTACGTTCATGAACCTTCATCAAAAACATATATGAACTATATCATAATAGCATCAATAGTAGCGATACTAATCTTCACAATATTTATATACCTAATTTGGAAAGTCAATAAACTAAGTAATCAAAATGGAAAAAAGAAATAAGACAATATCATTATTAGCGACAATAGGAATAATAGCCTTAGCAATATTATTAAACATCCCATTAAACAAGCAAACAATTCCAACGAGGTTCGTAGGCGGAGAAAATATGGGTTTCGATTTAGGTCCAGGAAATCTAAATTTTGGACAAATAATTCCAGGCTATAGCGCTTCAAGAAAAATAACAATCACAAACGACTTCGACAAACCAACAATCACAAAAATAGAAACCTCAGGAGAAATATCAGATTGCATCAGAGTCTCAGAAAATAACTTCATCTTACAACCCGAAGAATCAAAAAATCTAACCTTTTCCTGCTTCACAACAGAAGATATAGAGATGAGAGAATATGCAGGGGAAATATTAATCATAACAAAAAAGGCCTAATTATTTTAGGCTCACCAGAGTCATGCCGTTTGAGACCTAAACTTCTTCCAAAAAACCCAAACAATCAAAAGAGCAACAGCCCATGGAATTATTCCAAAAATAAAAGATAATAGTGAATTCAAATTATCAACAAATCCCCTAATCAGCGAAGACAACTTAACAAACACAATATCAGTCCACTCACTCCTCTCTTCGGTCATACTAAAGCTAACACTCGAGTAATCAATCCTATTATCAACATTCTCAAGCGAATCCTCAAGATATTTAATCCGCCTCTCCTGATTAAAAATTCTATCATTCAAATCAATCCTATCACTCACAATCTCAGCGTCCTCATACATTTCCAAATACCTCGCAAGCCTCTCTTTCTCAACACCTACCTCAATCTCCAAATCATTATAGCTACCAGTAACATCATCCATATTCTCACTAAAAGATTGAACCTCTCCAATCTCCTTCAACTGAGCCACAACAGAATCATACTTATCCACATTAACTTTCAGCTGATAGTATCCAGAATAATAACCTCTCCAACCCTCACCATTCCTATTAACCCTCTCATCCAACAAAAAAGCTCCAGAGGACGTAACAATATTCTTTAATCTCTCTTCAGCTTCTCCAAACTCTCCCCTAGCAGTCTCCGTAGACAAACTCGAACTCTTAACAATCTTTCTCTCTTCAACTTCAGGAGCAAAGTCAGAATTTGTTTCTGGATAATAACCCATCACTCTAGAGTCAACCATATCAGCATATCCCTTTTCAAAAGAGCCACCTATGTTATTCAAACTCTGTCCAACAATCCCATTACTACCAGAAAGAAAAACAATCACGACCAAAGCTAAAACAAGCATCAGCCAATTTTCTTTCATTTTCTCAAACTGCTCTTTAATCCCCATGATATACTCAAATAAAATTAATATATAAATCTATTTGAAAAATTTCCAAATATAAACTACACTATAAATCTATTCAAGGTTAAACGCCCTCAGCAACAACTTCCCCAACCCGAACACTTTCCTTCTCTTCTTCTTCCTTCATCCCATCCAAAGCCTCTTCATCCGCCTTCTCGGCCAAAGCCCTCATCTTCTCCTCAATCGCACTCTCAGCACTCTTCAAATCTTGTTCCTTCTTCTCTCTCGCCATCTTCTTCTTTCGTGGTTCTTCCAATATCAACTTCTCACCAACGAAATCTTCCAAACTAGGGCACTCCTTGTCAATCCCATGCGCCTTCATATATTCTCGAGCCATCAACCAGAAAAACAAACCCATAGATTTATTCGACTTATTGTTCCCAATCATAACAACATCACAGTCAGCAGTATGATTATTAGTGTCACAAATAGCAGCAACAGGAATCCTAATATTTTTAGCATCCTTCAAAGCATTCTTATCTAACCACGGGTCACAAATCACAACCATCTTCGTCTCAATGAAATCATCCAAAACAGTATTCGTCAAAACACCCGAAGGATACTTCTTAGTATAAGTCCGAACCCCAGTAAGCTCCGCAAACATCTTAGCTCCCCTCCATCCAGCTTCTCTCTTACATATTAACGTCCAATCACCAGGTTTAAACTGCTTAATAAAATCAATTCCCTCAGCCAACTTCTTATCAACCAACAAAGTATTCAAAATCGCCAAGCCATCAAGCCGCCTTCTATAAACATACTTCCTCATAGTCGGAGTAATAACCTTAGTCCCCAAATATGCAGCAGTCTTAATATAATCTTCAAGAGGAGTCAAAATCGTCTGATCTTCTTTTTTGTCGCCATCACTTACGCTTAGCGTTATTTCTTTTTTGTCAGGTTTCCCCTCCTCTTGTTTATCTAGATTGTTATCTTTTTCTATTTCAATAATTTCTTTCTTATCTGCCATTTGGTTATAATTCTGCTCAGGAGTTATTGCTACTACTCGAACTCAATCGAGCCCCGCACCTGATACATAAAACAACTAAAAATCCTCACTATATAAGTTTACCTATAACCGATTTAAAATCTTATCACAAATATAACATAATGAAACAACTAAAATTAATCCTTTCTCATTTTCTCTAGTGCCATACCTAAACAACCTCTGAAATGAGGAATGCTCTCTACTCCCTTCCATTCAGAAGTTTCATAAAAGTTTCCCTGATCTATTTTCATTGGACTTACATCATTTGTTACACAATAAGTAACATAATCAGAATAATCATCAGTTATTGCTCCCATCATACTTGTCATAACTAGAGGATGTTAGCCTTATTTTTTAATAATTCGTATACTTCAATATATATATTATGTCGACAAGTTCTTGTTATTTCAAACTCTTTTCAATGTCCATAATCCTCTTCAGCTTAATCAACCTTTCTTTCCCAAAAATTCCAGCCTTCAAAAATGACCCTCCAAACCCAACACAATAATCCGCCAAAATATTATCCATAGTCTCTCCACTACGATGCGAAAAAATCATAACAATACCATACTTCTTACAATATTCAACAACCCGCTTCACTTCCAAAATCGACCCAACCTGATTCGGTTTGATAATCATGGCATTCATAGCCCCACCTCGAACAGCCCTCTGCACCCTCTTTAGATGCGTCGTCGTTAAATCATCCCCAACAATCAAACTCTTCATCCTATTTTTCTTAGCCATCTCACTCAAAGACTTGAAACCAGAGAAATCATCTTCCTCAATTCCATCCTCAACGTAAAAAATCCCAAACTTCCGAATCAATTTCGAAATATATTCAACCTGATCAACTTTATCCCGAATCAAATTTTTATTTTTATAATTATAATAACCCTTTTCGAAAAAGCTTCCCGATGCAACATCCAACCCAATTCTCAATCCATACCTCTTTGCAACTTTTCTCAAAATCTCCAAAACTTCCTCATTATTTCTCCTAGTCAACCAAGCCCCCTCATCATTTCTCTCACGTCTCCACTCTCTAAACTTACTCCCAACCCCCAACCCCCAACTACTAACTAGCGACTTTTGAGATAAAAGACGCTTGGCATATTCATAAGCCCGTAAGTTTTTAGTCACCGCTCGCCCAAATTTTTTCTCCTTAGGTATTAGCAAAAACTCCTGAAAATCAGGACGCCTATTTTTAATCTTCTTAGAATGCAAACCACCACCAATACAATTTCCAACAGGCATCGGCATCTTCGGCTTCAGTCCATTATTTACATCATCATTAATAAATTCCCAAAGCTCTTTCCCAACATCTTTAGCAGCCGCCTTCAAAAAAACACCCTCCACAGCATACCA
The DNA here is from genome assembly GCA_018697035.1 of archaeon. GTDB lineage: Archaea > Nanobdellota > Nanobdellia > Pacearchaeales > GW2011-AR1 > JAGVXH01. Next base: position 6,348 of record JABHSE010000003.1, read on the forward strand.
GACATTCCCACCAAACTTCCCATGCCTCGCCTCAAACTTAACCATCAAACCATTCAACTCCTTTAAATCATTCAATCTCTTTACCAAAAAATTTCCATGAATCAACCCCTTACAAAACACCCGCAACAACTTCATCGAATGGTCAATACCCTTCCTATTATAACAAGCTACCTCACTACTTCCAGTTGACTTTCCCGACGGTGCCGAACATCTAAACTTCCCCTCATAAGTTTCCAACTCAATCTCAATACTCCGTTCTCCTCGCGAATTCTTAACGAACCCTGGCATCACACTCTTTACAAACATAAATCAATAAAACAAAAGGAGATTATAAATCTTACTCCAATAAATCAAAAACTAACTTTCTATATAACTAATCGGAATCTTTTCATCGTCTTGACCCTCTTCGCGTGGGAAATAACTAAGTTGATATTCAGAATCAGGACAAAGGTATTTACATATAAAATTATTTCTATCATGTGAACACTCTCCACCGAAATCCCCAGTTATGGTTATCCCCCAATATTTCCCCAAACGTGTAAGATCAACGTTAAAATTACAAGGAGTACAGTCCACTTTTGCAGCCAAATCCTTAATCCTATTTATAGCAAGTTGCACAGGCTTAGGTCCAATCAGCATAAAAAACACAGAAAAACACAACTTAAAAGAATATATATGGTAGAGTTTTACTCAAGCTTAGCTCGAGCCTTATCGACCTCTGCAACTTCCTCAGCAACATCACCCTCACCCTCATCGTCTTCCTTCATAACTCCACTTTCAACAATCTCAGCCGCAATCTCTTTCTCCTTAGCAATCTTCTCCGCATCAGAAGGGATATCATCATCAATCTTAACATCCTCAATAGCTTCCGCAGTCCGAGCAGGCATCGGCTTATTAACAGAAATAGGTAAAACCCCACTATCCAACTCTTTCTCCGCAATCTTCAAAGGATCAAAGTTCATAGCATCAAGCTCACTTTCCTTCATATCAACTAGCAACGGCGCATCCATAGAAATTTGCAAACCTCGAGCTCCAATAATCCGTGCTCTCTCATACTTAGAAAATTCTTGTTTTGCCATTATTTTATTTTTTATACTGGTACTCTTTGAGCGCCATCTTATCCAAAGACATCTTCCCTAATCTTAGGAAACATATCTGACCATTTAGATTCAGCTAACTTTAAAATTGTTTCCATATCTTTATCAGAAATAGTCCCAGCCAAACCCTTCTGCATAGCAGTAATTCTAGGTTTCCCTTCATTATCTCCCATAGCAATAGTTAACCTAAACTTCGAAACAGCTTCCTCTTCCTTAGAAACATCTGCAACAATAGCATCTCCAATTTTATGGAAAGTCATACTGAAAGACAAAACTTCTTTATTCAAAGGAATTCCTTTCTTCTCATCGTAACCATCGATCTTATCTTCCTCTTCATTATAGATAGGCATTCGAGCTCGTCCAAGAGCAATCAAAGCAGCAAGTCCAGCAACATCCATCAAGTTCCCATCGTCGTTAATAGCAAAGATATCAACAAAAACCTGGTAAACCTTCTCGCCTTTCTTAATACATAAAGCTTTCATATCAATAAAACCAGATTCCCTAATTCCTCGGTCAATAACTCGAGCAAGTTCAATAGAATTAATTCCAGGTCTTCCAATATCAAACTGCTGTGAAGCCATAGGGTGCAATTCAGCACTAGTCATAAATGTTCCAGAGTCAGGTGAATCAGGATAAGGAGTAGCCAAAGCCAAATGAACCCCAGCCAAAACCTCAGTCTTACCATACTTAACACGAACAGCACTAGACGAATTCTTACTAACACCAGTCTCAACACTAATCTCTCTAAACTCTTCAGCCTTTCGACCATCAAGCCTCTTACCTTCACCTAAGTAAGACTCAATCTTTTCCTTCTGCAGATTAGGCATAATAAATTTACCCATTTTTACAATCTCCCGCATTCTTCAATGCATCCATCTGAACTTTCAAAATATCATCACATGCAACCTTCCCAAGCTCGATAACAGCCTTAAATTCTTCAACAGAAATCTTACCATCCAACTGCAAAAGCGCAATCTCTTTCTTCCGCGAAGTCAAAACAATAGGAATATCAGTCGAACCCTCAGCGTCATGAAACTCACTATCTTCAAACTTATCTAAGTCAACAACCAAAGTCTTATCAATCTTGCCAACACCAATAGCCGAAACCATCTCTTTCATAGGAATACCAGCATGAGCCAAAGCCAAAGCAGCAGCATTAATACCAGCAACACGAGTTCCAGCATCAGCCTGCGGAATCTGAACAAAAACATCAACCACAGTATTTGGAAATCCAGATAAATCAACAACAGAGCTCAAAGCCCATTCAGTAACCTTACCAATCTCTTCAGCCCTTCTATTTGGTCCAGGTCGAATCCTATCCTCAACAGAAAACGGCATCATACCATAAGAAACTCTCAAAATCCCAGTCCTAGCATTCTGCATATGTTGCGGATGAAGCGTTCTAGGTCCTCGAACAACAGCAATAGCTTTAGTCTTACCAGTCGAAAAACTAGCAGATCCATCAGCAGAAGGAACAATACCAACCTTAGCAGTCATTGGTCGAACATCTGTGAATTTCCTTCCATCTTCTCGCTTAGTATAAATTCCTTTTTTGCCCTTCAAGGGTACGCTTTGTGTTGTTGGTGCTGCCATTATTATTTATCCGTGTCCTCCGAAACAACTTCAACATCATCAGTCTTCAATCCCATCTCCTTAATCATCTTCTCAACGTTCTCAGTCAAACCAGCAACCAAAACATTGCAACCAATAAACTCAACAATCTTCTTAGCAGCAACTTCCATATCAGTATCCTTTCCAGAAATCCAAACCTTTCCATTCTGCCCAACAGTCACATCGCAACCAGTCGCATCCTTAATCATCCTAACCATACTACCCTCTCGTCCAATAATCCTCGGTACCTGATTCGAACCAACAGAAACAATCATTCCACCCTCGATCTTACCATATCCCCTCATCTTCATAGAAACGTCAACGCCTCGTGACTTAACATCCCAAACCTTAACAATAACAGTCTCACCAAAATTCAAAAACTCAGCCATCTCGTTCTTGTTAACATATCGAGGAACTTCAGCTACAGGTAGGAATGCATTCTGCGCGCCACCAAAATCAATCAACCATCCATTAAAAGTAATATCAACTATAGTCCCAATAATAGTATTCCCTCGTTTAGGATAATAGGCACCACTCACAGGAACAACCCTTACATGCTTCTCAAAAATATTCGCAATCCCATATCGGTTAGCAACAACTTCCTCACCATCTCGATAAGCACCGTCGCCAGGTAAAAATTCATTCCCAGAAACAATCGTTTCTCCTGGTACAACAATTTGCCTTTTTTCTGCCATTTTATTATTCGTTCGAGATAATCGATAATGCGTTCTTGATGCCCATTGACATCCAATTTTTTCTCGTATGGTTATTTTATCAAAAATCGGTTTATAAAGTTTTCTGCTTATCAAATAGAAGCAAATCTAGATATTTTGGGTCTTATTTTCACCTAATATACCCAGTAACCTACCAATCGTTTCCTTTAGAATAAAAATATCACCAACAGCGTCGATATCCATATGTTTAATTAAAACATCCTTCTTTATATTATGTTTTCTATAGGGCTTAATAATCCAACCATAAACTCTTCCATTAGATAATACCGGTCCTTTAACCTTCCCTAATTCATGTCCACACGAACCATGAACTATCCTTCTTCTAAAATCACTCAGCCTAACACCTTCCTTATCCCGCCTAACTGTTTTTCTGAATCCAAGGTGAGACATCTCATTTTTCTTAAAAATCAACATCGCTAAAAAAACCGCTACTAGTATTAACCAAGAAAACTCGAAGTAAAGAGGACTTTTAGGAACTTCCTCAAAAATTTCGAAGGCAATTTCATCATCATCAAAAATTAAAATATTAATCTTCCTAAATGATTCAGCGTTATAATTTTCAAAATTAACTTGAGCATACATATCATAAGTTCCATTCGAAATATCCAAAGGAAGATTAAATCGAGTCTTCTTTATTTTCTCTTCAAAGCTACCTAAGTAAATCGCATCCTGTCCTAAATCAATCCTCCCTGAATCACCAACAATCCAAAACTTCATAATAACATCCCCCTCAATATCCGCCATACCCTTAATTAAATACTCTAATTCAAAATCAAGCGTCTCAATTAAAGGGCTCACTTTCAAAATCTCAACATCAAACAACTTGACACACGCTCCAGCATAACAACTGTATCCCCCATTACAATCATTGCTAATAATACATTCAGCTTCAACAGCCTCAACATTACTAGAACCTCCTCCACCTCCTCCACCAGTAGTTGCAGCCGGAGTTTCAACCGCATCATCAACCGGACTCTCCTCGGCAGAGTAAATCGAAAATGCATTAACATCAAAAACAAATGTTCCACCTGAATACGAAACTTCCGAACAATCTGTACAAATTATATCATCCTTCAAAACACGCGGATCACTAAATGTCAAATTATATAATCTTAACCTAGCAGATTTATTCAAGGCAGGTAACGCTGTCGAATTAATTTCAATCCTATTAAAAGAAATATTAACATACTCATTTATATCGGCACCAGAGTCCAAATCAATCACCTCACTAAAATTAACCTTACCATAACTAGGACTATCAAGAATCAAATTCGTAATATTCGAAACATCAATCTCCGTAAGATTAGTAGTATCCCCGACAAACTCACTCTTCTCAATAACACTAAAAAAACGAGTCACCCCATCTCCAATGTTACTAAAGTTATCAAGACAACGCACACTCCAATTATAATTCCCAATCCCCAATCCATTCAATGTAAAGTTCTGCGTAGCATCTTTAGTCACCGAAGTATTAGTCTGATTAACAACACCATCAATCATCAAAGAACAACTACTCAACTCGTTCAACTCACTCACATTATAACTAAAAGTAATATTAGAATTCTGTCCCGAATTATTCAAAGGAGAAATCAAGCTAACTAGGGGAACCGTAGCGTCAAGAGAAATCGAAACATTCCATATTGAAGTAATATCACTAACGGTCTCATCCGAAGTCATGTTGGCATAAACAAAAAACTCATGAGTCGTATTCAAATCTCCCGTAGCATTCACCCACCAGCTTATGATCTCAGACTCACCTTCTCCCAAAGTAACATCGTAAGGATTCGTAGTGTTCGTATAAAACGGAGTCGTTCCTTCAACCATCGAAATTGTCCCACTCTTAGTTGCACTAATACCCCAATTAGCAATCTGAGATTTTTCATCATCATTAAGCCCAAGAAGTTGAGTCTCATTATTAAAATTCTCATAAAGAATATCAGCCTCAGCCTCGGACTGAGCACGAGTATCCCATTGAGTAAAATAATGCATTAAGATCTTAGTCTCTCCAGCCTCGACGCAAACATCTTCCCATATCCAATAGTTAGCACCACCACCAGCAGTCGTAGGAGAAATCGTATCAACAGCCTCCGAAGTATCATCTTCCTGATAAATAAATCCAGCAGCATCATCCCCACTAGTCGCAGAAGAATCATCCCACATCATCCAATGATCACTAAGTTCCCAAGTCAAATCCCCATCCGAAGTGTTCAAAAAATCCGCCCCATCCGAACCCATGTTTTGATATATTTTAACATCAACACAAATCTCACTCTCACTAGGGTTATTCAATACCTCCAAAAACCTAGCCCAATTCTCCTCGACCGGAACATAAACCTTTCGACTAACATTCATTAAAGATTTGGTCTGCCAAGTACAAAGTGCCTCCCTACCCGAATCTTCCGTAGTTGTTCTAGATCCCGAATAAGCAGACCCATTAATTTGAAGTTGCAATCCAGTGTCGAAAACATCAGCCTCACCATCCGAAAGATAACACCCATCCTGAATATCATAGTCAAAACTTTTATTGTCATAAAGTATTATTGCACTCTGAACATTAAAGTTGATACCGACCTCCTCATCTTTAACCTCCTTAGGATCCAGCGTCACATTAACATCTCCACAATTCCCATTCAAACAACTAATCCTAGCCCGAACCTCGAAGAACTCATTGGGTAAAACATTAACATTGTTTGTAGGATAAATCATGGTAAGACCAACAGCAGGAATAGTACTAGCAAACCCAACAGAATCAGATGCCTCATTGCCAGAACTATCATTACAATACAAAGTCCATACATGAGACCCTCCACCACTATTAAGACCAGTCCAATTAGTCCCACCAGCAACCGTACTCGAATTCGTAACACCACCGTCTTTAGAATACCAACAGTATCCATTATTAGCATCCGAATAAGAATAATTTAAATCAACCACATTTATGTCATAAGACGCATTCAATGGATAAGTCAAATTAATAGTCGGAGCAACATTATCCATTATCGTGATATTCCATATCGAAGTTATATTACTAACAGTTCCATCCGAAGTCTTATTGGTATAAGCAAAAAATTGATGTGACGTATTAATATCTCCAGTAGCATTCACCCACCAGGTAATGATCTGAGACTCGCCAATATCCAAAGTCAAATTATAAGGATTAGTAACATTCGTATAGAATGGAGTATCTCCAACAACCATCGAAACAGTCCCACTCTTACTAGACTCAATAACAGTAAAATTAACATCATCATTATCAGAATACGTCGTATCAAAACAAGTATCATTATCAGCGTCGTTAGGATACGAATAATATCCAATAGAACACCGAGCATATTGTTCCCCGATATCTCCACTAACCTCGACACTCACAGAATAGTTCCCATCAGTACACGCACTATCCTGTCTCCAAATCTTATTCCATGTTCCATTATAATACATTATCGCTATATCATTATAACTAGACGTCGAGTAACAATCATAATCACAAGTAATATTTATCGTATCTCCCAATGCCACAATACTTGCATTAACATGAGCATCGTCAACCCAGAAACCAGAACTATAATACGAACCAGCAGAACAATCACCATAACTGTAATCACCAACACCCGGATCCGCCCCAGCACAACTCGCTCCCCAAACTCCCGAACAACTTTTCGGTGTAGAATTCGTAGCAGGATCCAAAGTAACATTTACCTCCCCGCAATCAACACCCGAACAGCTCACGTTAACACTCATATTGAAAAACTCATTCTGCGTCACACTAATATTCCCTACAGGATAAATCCATTCCAATCCAAGCAGACTCTTCGGTGTAACATTCACAAACATCAAAGTCGAATTCTCAAAACCGACACTATCATTCACCGTAATATTAAGCCAATACAATCCAACACTCAACTCAACTCTATTCGTCAAATTTCCAGAGCAATCAATATCAAAATTCACACTATCATTAACAGAAAAACAAGACATTTCAAAATCATCAATCGCATTAACCTGATACACTAAAGCATTACTATATTGAATTGTCTGATTTTCAATTAGGCCAAAGCTCGGTGCCGTAACATCGATAGTGAAATCAAAAGAGTCAGTATAATTGCTACCCTCAGAATCATTACAATAAACCGTCCAACTATTCACCCCAGGCAACGCATCAACACTACCAAAATCAATACCTGCCTCAACCGCCCCTGAATTCCAAGCCCCCGAAGAATTAGAATACCAACAAGACTCAAAAGAAAGGTCACCAGCAACAGTATAATTAACCTCAGTGACATTAGAATAAATCTCACCATCAACAGGATAATCAACATTCAAGGCAAGTAACGGATTGTATGTTCCCAATTGATATAATTTATTATCCGTGGCTCCGAAATACAAAAACCCTTTTGCAACAACAGGATCCCCATTAATCGCACCACCAGCGGTATAGGTTCCAATCAAACTGCTAATATCCGAAGCATCAAACTGATACATTTTAGTGCTCGCTCCAATAAAAACATAATCAGGAGTAGCTATTGGCGCAGTCGTAACACTAGCATCCATAGTATAATTCGCAATCTGCTGAGAAACATTAGAGGCATTCACTTGGAAAAACGTTGACCCCTGAGCAAAATAAATATAATCCCCAGCCAAAACAGTTCCCCCACTCCAAAGAGTGCTTCCATTAGAAAAGTTTGCAATCTGCTGAGAAATATCCGAAGCATTTAATTGAACAGTATATGTAACGGAATCTGTTTGACAACTCTTGTATACATATTCATCTGTCGCCGGAATCAAATTCCCAAGGCTCCCTCCACTACAAGTATACTGAGAGATCTTTTGAGAAAGGTCAGAAGAATTCAGGTGAAGCAAAATTCCACTTACACCGGCATATGCATTTTCTCCATAAACAGAAACCGCGTCATAAGGTCTAGAATAAATATAATAGCTAGACAATATCTGACTTATGTTAGAAGCATTAAACTGTCTGATGTAAGGATTATAATTTCCGGCACTAGCATAAATTGAACCATCATATATCGTCGGTGCTCCATACCACCCAGCCGAGTCCGCAATATACTCAGTATCAATCACCTGACTTATATTACTAGAATTAACCTGATAAAGATAATTATCATAATTAAAATAAAGAAATCCATTATAATAATTGAACCCATGCATAGCCTCATAGTAACCGACACTAGTCTCCAAAATCTCACTGATATTCAAAGCATTTAATTTATATGACTTCGCAGAAGAAAAATCCTCCGGAGCAATATAAAGCAAGTCCCCAACAATTATAGGACCATTGTCAACATCAGAAGCCAAAGTCACCGTTCTATTCACAGTGTCCGAGATATTAGCCGGAGCGTTAGCAGTGGTATACCTTTGAAGCGCAGAGTTTCCTCCAAACATCCACCAATCATCCGAAGGAGCCTCGTAGGTATTAGCCTCGACTAAACTAACCAATAACATTACAGCCAAAAAAATCATCAAATATCTTTTCATAGTCCAATCACCAATTTAATTTCCTTTCCAATGTACTCTCTCGGAACAATCACATGAGCCCCAGTCCCAATCCCTTTTACAACTCTTTCAATAATCTCACTTCCTAAAAAATCAACAACCAACTTCCCTTTCAAAATCTTACATTTCCCAAAGACAATCTTCACACTCTCCCCAATATTCTCCTTAGAAACAAAAACATGTGCACCATTTCCAAACTTAGAAACAACCTTCTCAGTAACCTCAGAATTCCCAACATCAACAACTATATCCATATATACATTGTATATATCTTAATTTATAAAAGTTAGTATTCAAACAAATAAAAATCCCTACTTAACTTCCTCACTCATAACCGAACCACTAGTCGCCGAATTCACCTTATCATAAAAATCCATCAACAACCCCGACGGCACCTCAACCAAAACTTCCAAGTCCCCATTATTCTTCCAATCTTCCTTAATCATAAACTCCTTAATAATCCCATAAGCCTTCCCAGAATGAATCGCCGGAATCAACAACTTCACCTTCTTCCTCTCAATGCTCAGAGGCAACACCTTCCCCAACTGATCCAATATCTCCTCAACCTGCGACTCAACCGGCTTATTCTTAACATTAACATGCGCCTCTTTCAAAGCCTTCATAATTCTATCTGGAGTATAAGGCCGGCCCTCAGGCGAAACAGCATTCCGAACCAAAAAGTCCACTACTTGTTTATATTTCAAATCCTGATCCTTGTTCATCGAATCCGCAGTCCGCACAACCTCACCATTCCTAATAACCTTCTCTGCAACTTCCTCAAAAACACTAGTCCCAAACTGAGCCTCTAAATCATCCACACTAGCCCTCTCGCCACTCTTCAAATTATGAAAAACAGCATCATTCAAAACGGCCGTGTTCAAGTTCCCATCACCCTTAGCAACCTTCAACGCCTCATCCAAATCAACAAGAACCTCATAATGCTTCCCACCCTTCTTAACCCGTGCAGTAGTATTAACCATAATAAAAATAATCTTCCAAACTTTAAATACTTATTCAAAACAAACTCCCCAAACTCCCAACACACTTATCTCCAGTCTTCAACTCAATCAAACTCCCAATCATCCCAACAGGCTCCGACAAATCATTAAACAAATAATGCCCTCCAATAAGCCGCCGAGCATCTTTCTCATTCTTCCAACCCAAAAACCTAGAATAAACCCTAAAAGCCTTACCTTCTCCTAATCGAGCATCCCCAAGTCCATTAAAAAACACCCTCGTACCGCTATCCCGCATCCTAAGCAAATTCTCATCATAAGACTTCCTTATCTCCAAATCATCCCCACCAAGTCCTCGCCTCTCAAACATCCCATCCAAAACAAACCCCAGATAAGCACCCCTAGCCTCATCACTAAATCCAGTCATCTCACTATTAAAATGCGAAACATCACTAGCAACAAACTCACTACAAAGACCAATCCTGCTTCCACTATACCAATCTTCCTGTCCCACAATATTCAAAACAATTCCCTTACTCATAAAAACACAAATCAAAACAGCCTTATAAAAATTATTACACTAGACTTCTACTTCAACGTCTCGTTCAAATCATAAAATAACAAACCCAAATAAGCCCCGCGTGATAACGCAACCCTCGACGGAGCCAACCACCAAATTCAAAGAATTTAACCACCCACCAGAGAAGCGTCCAATAATTACGCAGTAATTATATCAACTCTTTCCCACTCTTCTTCAAAATCTTAGCACCATCCTCGTCCTTACTCAAAACCCCAGCATCAAATCTATCAATATCAAAATCGTCCCCCTGAACTTCCCGAAACACATCAAGCGCCAACTTTAAACCCTCATCCGAACTCAAGCCCTCCCTATATTTCTCCCGCAAAATCTTCCGAACCCTATCATCATTCTCCCCAATCGCATTCGCCTTAAACTTCAAATAATTCCCGGTAATATCCGTCGTATACAAAACAGCCTCACCATTAATTCCAGCAAACATCATCGAAACACCAAATGGTCGCGCCCCACCATATTGCGTAAACTGCTGCTTAACATCTGCAATATCCCGAACAATAGACTCAGTACCCGGAGCCGAATCATAAGTAACCCTGTGCTGCTGCGCCAACATCCTAGCCTTATCAATCAAAACCCTCGCATCACTAGAAATCCCAGCACTCACACAAATAATATGTTCATCAATCTCATTAATCTTGTTCGCCGACTCATCAACAACCAAAACATCTTTCTTCCGCCTATCTGAAACAATCACAACAGCATCCTTACAAACAATACCGATTGAAGCCGAACCTAATCGAATCGTCTTCTCCGCATACTCAACTTGCAAAATATGCCCATCAGGCGCAAACATCGTCGCCGCCCTATCATACCCCATCTGCTGGTGCTGTATATCATCCATATAAGAATTTAAATTACCCAACTTTTAAGCCTTTCGGACTCATGGAAATTTACACTCACAAAATATACCAAACAAAACGAGCGTCCATAAGAAATGCGTGCCATAGGCGCGCAATTTTTTATGGAATAAATTTAACAATCAAAAGTCAAAAAAATACGTGTCATCCGTGTAATCCGTGAGCTAATTTTCCCCCCTTCTCCCTCAGCCCCTTAAGCGTCCCACTGACCTTCTCAATCCGAATCCCAACAAAAGCCAACCCAGCCCGAACCTCCTCCAAACTTCCAACCAAACAACTCCCAATCATATACCCTTTACCCAAATTAGGGCCAGCAGGGTCATGCCTATTTGAGGCCCACTTCTTCTCACGCGAAACATCAACCTTCAAATAACAAGACTTCGCAAAACCCAAAACCCCAACATAATCCAAGATAGCATTCTCAATATCCGAGTTCTTAGCCCGAACCAAAAAATACCTACGCTTATCTCTAGCCGAAGGCCGCAACTTTAATTTCTTCATCTTTACCATATTTTACCTATCTCTTCCTAGTCCTTCTGCCCTTAACTTTCTTTCGATTCAATAAAAATTTAATAACCAAAATCAAAACAACAACACCCACCAGAACAAAACCTTTCCCATTCTCATTCAAATCATCTGTCACGCGAAAAACCCTTTCCTCCTCAATATCATCATCACCTTTCCCCTCCTCAATATCATCCTCCTTCACATCCTCAACAACAATCTCCTCAAAAATTCTAGTCAATGTAAAATTAGCCTTACCCCTAACAACATCATTCAACCTCACAACCAAGTCATAATAATCACTCGAACTCAAATTCAACTTAACCTCTTCCCCAATATTCAAAGTTAAATAAACAGGTTCACTCTCAATCACAATATCAGCAGAGTCCCCACTAGCTCGAAGCAATCTCAACTCATGCCCACCCGAAGCCAAACTAAAACTAACTTTATCTTTCGTTCCAATCACCTCAGATTTACCTTCTCTAAAATCAGTATCTTCGACGACATAAGTTTTTGTTGTAGAAATTCCTCCTCCACCGCCGCCACTAGAAACAACAGGAGTAGCACTCGTCACAAAACTCCCAGAATCATTCGCACAATTAGAAGCCTCATCACAAGAACTCACAACATAATCATAACCAGTCGAAGCACTCAACCCCGAAACCACAATCGAATGACTCAAAACATACCCGCTAGAATTACTCCACGATCCAACACTCATTGCAACCGAAGAATTCGCAACTTCATCCGTCGTCCAACTCACTGTCGCTCCACTACTGCCAACACTCTCATCTAAGCCAGAAATCACAGGACTAGTTACATCATACTCCATCGAAAAATTAACCCCATCACCCTCATCCGAATTATTATTCACAGCAACACACTCCCACAAATAATCATCCTCAATCAAGAAGGTATAATTAAAAATACTCACATTCTCAAAACCAGAAATATTTTTACTCTCATTATAAATCAAGTCATCAGAAGAATTCCACAAATTAAAAGTTATATTAGATAATTGATAAGCAACGTCGCTAAAAGAACTACAATTGAAATAAGTCAAATTAACATTACTAGAACTAGCATTCGCAGGAGAATTCATTACAACATCAACGCCACCAACAGTCAAACTAAAGTTAGTTGCATTACCCAAATTCCCTTCAACATCAGAAACAAAACAATTCCAAGTATATTCTCCCAACGGCATATCAACCAAACTAAAGCTCGAAGAATTCCCAATCCCAGAAACATCCGAACTCTCATTGTAATAAACTCCACTCGAATTCCAAATCCTAAAGGTCACATTCGCCAACTGCCAATCCGTCGCATTGCAAACAAAACTCTGATTCACACTCAAATTAACATGACCATAAGCAGGCGAAACCAAAGTCACATTCGGCGCATCAATATCTAAATCCAAAAGAGCATCATAGACATTTATTCTAGTAAAGTTATATCCACTCTCTGCGCTATCGTCAAGTCGAATTCCACTATTATTCAAAATAGACTCCATCTCATCAACACTTTTTGATTGACCACTAGATTCAATATACTGACTCATTAAAGCAATCGCACCAGAAACATGCGGAGCTGACATAGAAGTACCACTCTTGTCACCAAAGCTTCCAGTGTATAAAGTAGATCTAATTATTTTTCCAGGAGCCATCAATTGAAAAAGAGCGCCCCTCATATAATCAATAACATCCGCATCGTTAACCGTTCCAACCCGAGTTGCATTTTCAATGCAGGCCGGAAATGAAACACCAGTAATACAAGAAGTTTGTCCAACCTGATCACAATTTCCAGCCGAAACAACAACAGGTATACCAGCAGCTACCGCACTATTTATCATACTACTCCAAGAAGCACTATCCCCATCACAATAACTATTATACGTACTAGCATCCCCAAGGCTCATACTAATCACGGAAATATTGAACACTGAAGCATTCACAACACACCAATCAATGGCAGCCAAAACATCCGCATTACTTTCCGAGCTTCCAGTAGCATTCAAAACTTTCATGGCAACAATCTTCGAACCAGGTGCAACACCACTATATGTAGAATCATTAGACATCACAATCCCAGCAACATGCGTCCCATGCCCGTGGTCATCCATCGGATTGCTATCATCTCCAATATAATCATACCCTCCAAGAACCCGACAACTAGAATCCGGATCATTATTTCCGTAGCAACTACCTAGCGCATCATGACTATAATTAACACCAGTATCAATAACACAAATAGTCTGTCCAGTCCCACTAAGATTCACACCAGAACTCCTAAGCACCCAGCTGTCATCCGCTCCAATCTTCGGAACACTCAAGTCCAACGAAACACTAAACACTCTATCATCAACAAAAACCGTGTCACCAAATTCCTCCCTCAACTCATCTAAATCCTCGACATCAATTTCCGCAGCAAACCCCTCAATACTAGAATAATTATGAGTGATATTCATTTCAACATTACTAGAAGCCACAGAAAATCCTTCTATTTGTTCAACATCATCCCCTAAAACAATCACAGAAACTTTCTCGCTTCCGCTTACAAAACCCAGAATCATAAAACCCAAAAATAAACACAAAATCAACCTCAATTTGTCCATATAACCCCAAATATCCTCGACATTAAAAACATTACTAACCTTTAAAAATAACAACCCCTTGAAAATTACAAGATGGTGAAAGTACACACAGTAGGCGGATTCTCGGAAGTCGGAAAAAATATGGTCGTCATAGAACTTGAAGAAGACGCATTCATTTTCGACGAAGGATTCTTTCTCCCAGCAATAGTATCAATGGAAGAACGAGATAGAGTTATGACCGAAAAAAGATTGAAAAGCATTAAAGCAGTACCAGACGATTCAGCAATAGCCAAATTTAAACACAAAATCCGAGCACAATTCATATCCCACGCACACTTAGACCATGTAGGCGCAATCCCTTTCCTATCAGACAAATACGACGCTCCAATATACGGAACACCCTTCACAATGGAAGTCTTAAACTCCCTCTTAGCAGACAATGACATCGTACTAAAAAACTCCCAACACGCAATCAAACCAAACACAACGTTCTACGTCCAAGGCAAAAATCAGAAATACAAAGTCGACTTCATCAATATAACCCACTCAACCGCACAATCTCTAATGATCGCAATCCAGACACCAAAGGGCGCGATAATCTACGCAAACGACTTCAAACTCGACGATACACCAGTCCTAGGATTAAAACCAAACTACAAAAGACTTCGAGAAATATCAAAAGAAGGAGTACTCGTCTTCGTAGTAGATTCACTATACTCAGGCTCAGAAAGAAAAACACCATCAGAAAAAGTAGCACGAGTTCTGTTGGAAGAAGTCTTATTAACAATCCAAAATCGGAATGCAGGAATGATCGTAACAACATTCTCATCTCATATAGCAAGACTAAAATCCATTGTAGAATTCGGAAAAAAACTAAACCGAGAAGTTGTATTTTTAGGAAGAAGTCTTGATAAGTATTCAACTGCAGCAAAAAATATAGGAATTGCGCCCTTCCTTAATGATGTCAATATATCAAAATACCGAAGACAAGTTGAAAGAACTCTCAAGAGAGTCGAAAAGAAAAGAAAAGATTACCTAATTGTTTGTACTGGTCATCAAGGAGAACCAGGCTCAATTTTAGAAAGATTATCCAGACACCAGCTCCCCTTTAGATTAAATAAAGACGATAATATCGTATTCTCATCTAGCGTCATTCCAACTCAAGTCAATAAAGATCAGTTCGCAAAAATGGAGGGCAAATTAAAAAAATCCAAACCAAGAATATTCAGAGATGCTCATGTCTCGGGACACGGCGGGAGAGAAGACCTTCGAGACATTATGCAAATAGTAAACCCACAACACGTCATTCCTTCACATGGAGGCTTCGACAAAACCAAACCGATGGTAGAATTAACAGAAGAGCTCGGATACAAACTCCATAAAACATGTCACCTCATGCAAGATGGAGGAATCCTAGAATTGTAAATCCAGCAAATGCAAACAGAGAAGAAGAATTGGCGGGTGGACTAAAGAACGCATTAGAAAGAGGAGCCACTCTTCAACAAGCAAAACAAAGTTTTCTTAATTCAGGATACAGTCCACAGGAAATACAAAACGCCATCCAAAAAATGCATTCTACAAGTACTCAAATAATAAAACCAATAAAACAAGAATCCCCAATTCAAACCCCAATTCAAACCCCAATTCAAACCCCAATTCAAACCCCAATTAAACCCCTAGCTCAACAAACCCAAGCTCTACCGCAACAAACCCCAGCCCCAATTCAAACCCCAACTAAAAAATATTCCCCAACAACGACAATCATAATTCTCTCAATAGTAGGCGTAATAATAATAATCATATCACTCGTTGTTGGACTTTTCTGGAATAACATTTTCTAATGGGAATATACCAACCATCCGATGACTCTCACGTCTTCGCAGATTTTCTAAAAAAATACATTACTAAAATCCAACATTCAAAATCCAACATTCAATTTCTAGACATAGGAACAGGTTCAGGCATTTTAGCAAAAATCGCATCAGAATTCATGTCCCCAAAAAATATCACAGCAACAGACATAAATCAAACGGCATTAAGGGCCCTCCAGAAAGAAAAATTCCAAACAATAGAATCTAATCTCTTTGAAAATATAAAAGGCAAATTCGACCTAATAACATTTAACGCTCCCTATCTTCCCAGAGACGAGCGCGAACCAAAAGAATCCCAGCTCGCAACAACCGGAGGCGAAAGAGGCGACGAAATATCCCTAAGATTTCTCAAACAAGCAAAGTCTCACTTAAACAAAAACGGAAAAATTCTCCTTCTAATATCCAGCCTAACCCCAACTAACAAAATAGAAAAATTATGGCCCTATAATATAGTTGCAAGAAAAAAACTATTTATGGAAGAGCTCCAGATACTAGAATTCATTTAATCGAAACAACCGAATCCAACCAAGAATTCAAAGCCTCCCCAAACCTCTTCACCTCATCCTCATCCAAAACAATCCCATGATCTTCATCCCTAAAACCCTCTGCTTCAAAATATTCCAACTTACCCCTAGTCATCTGCTCAGTAGACCCCTTCCCATCCCAAACTTTCGTCACAGGAAAACCCAGACTCTCCAACTCAAAATTCCAAGTCGCATCAACATAAACAGGATAATAGGGATTAATATTCAACTTCAAAACATCACCACTCCATCGAGTGCCACTCTTCCGCAAAATTCCCAATATTTCAGCTGGAATAGGCAGATCTTTCCAATCAAAAACTACCTTCATTCTATCTACATCAAAATTTTTCTCCTGCAAAAGATTATGAAGCAACAATGACTTATGCCGCGAATCCCCCTTCTTAATAAAAATACTAACTCCTTCCCCTCGAGCATTAAACTTAGAATCAAAAGGAGTAATTCTAAAAGGAATATTTTGAACAAAATGAAACAATTTCACTAGTAACTCAGTTCCACGAAGATCCTCTATTCCGTCAAGAAATGCCATACCAAAAAGACAATTAAAACTTATAAAAATCTATCTTAATATGCAATCCCAACAATCTTTAAATAACCAATCCAACTTTTCCAAACATGCAACCAAAAACAACAAAATTCGCCCATCTAGCAGACTGTCACTTAGGAGGCTGGCGCCAAGAAGAACTCCAAAAATTGAATTTTCAATCCTTCCAAAAAGCAATACAAATAATAATAGATCAAAATCTAAACTTCGTCCTAATCTCCGGAGACCTCTTCGACTCAGCCTACCCTCCAATCGAAATCCTAAAAGAATCTTTCGCTGAATTCAAAAAACTTCATGACGCAAAAATCCCAGTATACCTAATCGCAGGCTCACACGACTTCTCAGCCTCAGGCAAAACATTTCTAGATGTGTTAGAAAAAGCCGGTTTCTGCAAAAACGTAGAAAATTCCGAAATTCAAGAAGACGGAAAAATAAAATTAAAACCAACACTTCATGAATCAATCGCAATATATGGCTATCCAGGTAAAAAGTCAAGCATGGAAGTAGAAGACCTGAATAAAATATATCTAGAGTCGATGCACCCATTCACAATTTTAATGCTTCACACAACAATTAAAGACGTCGTAGGAACCATCCCCATAGAATCAGTAGAAAAACAAAGCCTCCCATTAGCAAATTACTATGCCATGGGACACATCCACAAAAGATTCGAAACACAGGTAGCCAATTCAAAATACGTATATCCAGGCCCAACATACCCAAACAACTTCCAAGAACTCTCAGATCTCCAACACGGAAGCTTCCAAATAATAGAAACAGACGGCGCAAATATTCAAACTCAAAACGTCCAGATACCACTGAAAGAAGTCACAACAATCACAATTGAAATAACCGACGGACTAACAGCAACTCAACAGATAATCTCTCACTTAGATAAACTAAACCTCCGAGACAAAATAGTCTTACTAAAATTAAAAGGAACACTAACTCAAGGGAAAACCGGAGACATAAGATTCAGCGAAATAGAAGAATTCATAAAAAAGAAAGAAGCATTCACCTTCCTAAGAAACATCTCTTCAATAAAAATACAAACAACTGATTTCCAAATAGAGTCAACTTCCGAAGACAATATCGAAAAAATAGAAAGCCAAATCCTAGGAGAATATTCCAAGCAAAATCCAACTGACTTCAATAAGTACCTGCCTCAACTAATGTCCACATTATCTATAGAAAAAAACGAAGATGAAAAATCCGCGGTATACGAAGAACGCCTACTAACCGAACTAAAAAATATTTTAGAATTAAACGAAGTAATATGATATTCAAATCCCTAAAACTAAAAAACATAAGAAGCTACGAGAACCTAGAAATCAAGTTCCCAAGAGGCTCACTACTTCTAGCCGGCGACATTGGATCGGGAAAAACATCAATCCTACTAGGACTCCAATTCGCACTCTTCGGACTACAGCCAGGACAAAAGGGTGCATCAATCCTAAGACAAGGAGAAGATGAAGCACGCGCATACCTCGAGCTAGAAATAGATGAAGAAAACATTATTTTAGAAAGAACAATTAAAAAATCTAAATCCGACTCAATCACACAAGATAACAACATAATAACAATCGGAACAACAAGAGAAGAACTCTCAACCTCAGAAATGAAAAACCGCGTAATCAATCTCCTAAGATATCCAAAAGAATTCGTCAAGAAATCAAACCTCCTGTATAAATTCACAGTCTATACTCCCCAGGAAGAAATGAAATCAATCGTAATGGAAAAGCCAGAAATCAGACTCGACACCTTGCGACACATCTTCGGAATCGATAGATACAAACGAATCAAAGAAAACACTCAAATCCTTTTTCAAAAAATCAAAGAACAAGTCAAGCTAAAAGAAATCCTAGCCTCAGAGTTAAATCTGATCAAAGAAAAATTCAACATAGAGAACGAAAAAAAAATAATACTAACACGGGAAACAAACAACCTAAACATAGAGTATCAAAATCTGATCTTAACAAAACAAACTTCAGAGGAAAAACTATCTTCCCTGCAAAAATCTCTCGATAATAAAAGAACCTTAGAATCCGAATTAGAGAAATCTAAAGTTGTATTAGAAGCCAAGAAACATCTAGAATCAAGGATGAAAAAAGAAATAATTCTAATGCAAAAACAAATTCACGAAGAATCAAATTTTTCACAAGAAAGGTTAGACTCGGTTTCTGAACTTCTAAATAATCACAAAAAAACACTTGAAGAACAAAACTCAGAATTTCTAATTATTACTTCACAAATCTCAGTTCTTGATTCTAGAAAAGAACAACCTCACGAGCTAAAAAATAAAATCATGTCATTGGAAAACTGCCCAACCTGCTTACAAAAAGTCGGAGAAGATCACAAATGTCGAATAGAAAAACGAACTCAGTATGACATCGAAGAAATAGACAGGGAGTTAGAACAAAAGATACAACAGAAACAAATTCTAATTAATAAGCTGGAAAAAGAAAAAGAATTGATCAGAGGTTACGAAACAGACAAAGCAAATCTTCAACAAGAAAAAATAAAATCTGAACATCAAAAAACCATTCAAATCAAAATAAAATCCGACGCATTTGTCCTAGATAGGACATCCAACGAAATAGAACAGCTCCAAATCCAACTCCAAGATGCCCAAATCAAAATCCAAACTTTCTCAAAACTACAAGAAGAATTCGATCAAGCTAAAAAAGAATTCCAAGAAATAAATGAGATATCCAGAATAAAAGAAATCACGATGGCAACAAAAACAAAAGAACTTGAACTTCTAAAAATAAGATTACAAGAGTTATTGGAAGAAATCCAAAAGAAGGAAAAAACAAGAGAACAAGCAAATAAATTAAGAAGCCTCCAGGATTGGATTCAAGAAAAATTCCTAACAATGATAAACCTCACAGAAAAAAATGTCATGGCAAAACTCCGAAACGAATTCTCAAGCATCTTCTCTGAATGGTTTTCAACACTAGTATCAGATTCACTCTCAGTTCGACTCGACGAAGACTTCACCCCGATTATCACAAACCAAGACTACGAAATCGATTACGACTTCCTCTCAGGCGGCGAACGAACAGCGACAGCTCTAGCATACAGGTTAGCCCTAAACCAAGTCCTAAACTCAATCCTTTCCCAAATCAAAACAAAAGATATCCTAATACTGGATGAGCCAACCGATGGATTCGCAACAGAACAAATAGATAAAATGCGAGACATCTTCGAACAATTAAAAGCCGAACAAATAATTCTAGTCTCCCACGAAGAGAAAATCGAAGGCTTCGTAGATCATGTAATAAAAATCCAAAAAGATGGAATCTCTAAAATAGAAAGCAATAGTTAATTTTATCTCACCAGAGATACCTACTGGGTGAAAACCCCGGTTTTTAAGAATATCCAAAAGCCTTAGATCACCAGAGATACCTACTGGGTGAAAACCCCGGTTTTTAAGAATATCCAAAAGCCTTAAAAACCAAAATCAATCCCTATATCTATGGAAATTAAAGTAGTAAACGAAGAAAAAGGAATACTAGATATAGAAATATCAAACCTAACAATCGCAGAAGTTCTTCGAGTCTATCTAAACAAGCAAGGTGCAAAATTAGCAGCATGGAAAAAAGAGCACCAAACTTCAAATCCAGTTCTACATATCGAGGCAGACAACCCAAAGAAACTTTTAAAAGACGCAATCAAAGCATTAGAAAAAGAAATAGACAAAACAGTTGTAGAATTCAAAAAATTAAAATAATTTTATCCCGACATATATTCAAAACTCAAATCATTATATTCTTTAGTATCAAAAACGCAAATCCCCTCTTCCCGAAACAAAACAAATTCAGAAATCCCAACATCAAGAGCCATCTTACTACAAATTGTACAATAAGGATCTCCAGCAAAACTAACTTCACCTTCCTTATCTAACCGAGCAAAATAAAGTCGAGAACCAACAATCCTATCCCCATTCCGACTAAGTGCATTCATAATCGCCCTCTGCTCAGCATGAACACAGCAAGTCTTATCAGTCACCTTTAAATCAAAATCAGCCTTAGAAACCCCACACCTCTTATCCTCACCTCCAGCCGACGAATTAAATCCCTCACCAATAATCTTCCCATTATTAACAATAATAGATCCACACTTAGCCCTACCACAACCAGATTTACTAGCAACCTCACCAGCCTTCAAAACAGACCTCATTGCTCGCCTTGCCTCAACGCCACTCAAAATCCTCATAACAAATCAACAAAATTCAATTATATAAATTCTTATAACACTAAATAATATATATTAAACATGCAACAAAAAATCTCAGCCGGATCCTATCTCCTAAACCAATTCCTGCACGGCGGCTACGAAACCGACATCATCACAACCCTCTACGGCCCAGGCGGCTCCGGCAAATCAAACCTAGCAATTATTCTCGCAACATCTCAAGCCAAAAAACAAAACAAAACAATCTTCATCGACACAGAAGGAGGCTTCTCAACTGAACGCTTCAAACAAATACACAACGGCACAAAAGAACAAATCAAACAAGATCTCCAAAACATCCTCCTCCTAAAACCAACCTCATTCAAAGAACAAGAATCCGCCTTCCAACAAATGCTGACCCATGTTAAAAAAGAATCAATCTCCCTAATAATAATAGACTCAATAGCAATGCTCTACCGACTAGAACTAGGAACCGCAATCGAGACAAAAGACCAAGAACAAATCCAAAAGATAAACAGAAATCTAGCCAACCAACTTCGAACCCTAAACGAAATCGCAAGAAAGCAAAACATCCCAGTAGTCATAACAAACCAAGTCTACGCAAGTTTTACCAAAAACCAAGAAGACAAACAAACCGAACGCCAAGTCTCAATGGTCGGAGGAGATCTCTTAAAATACTGGTCCAAATGTCTAATTGAATTAAAAAACTTCAACAACAAAAGAACACTAGTTCTAAAAAAACATCGAAGCCTTCCTGTAAAAGAACTAGCCTTTGAAATTATAAATCCCGGAATGAAAAAACGTGGATTATTCTAAGCGCCGAATATGATCATTAACAGTATTAGTTATTTTAGGAATAGATCCATCACAAGAAGCATAGCATCGAGTTTGCGCTTTACTAATATATTCTGGAACTGAGTAATCTGCACATCTGCTCTCCTGAAGCTTAAAATTTCTTTCCTCTTCCAAGCTTTTCAGTGCTTCATTTTTGAAGGAGAACCATTCTCCTTTCTTAGCTCCTTCTCTTCTACGGGAGGAACACATTCTACAATTAACAGCAGCTCTTTCCTTGGACATAGCAAACAAAAGAGTAAATACTTTATAAGAATTATTGCACTCTACTTCTTCTTCCTAACAACCTTCTTGCCCGATGAAGATGCAACTTTTTTTGAAGTTGCCAATTTAGAGGGTACACTATTACGTGTCCGCTTTTTCTTAACCTTCTTCTTCTTAGTATGATCCACAATCTTCCCATCCACAATCTCAACTTCCCCACTCGCCATCTTTGCCTTAAACTCCGCTTTCTTCTTCGCAGCCTCCTCATTACTCGGACACTCCATATTAAAACAAAACTTCCAAGGACTCTTCCCCTTCTGAAAACTCTGAATCATCGGAAACCCACAATCCTTACACATATCTAAACTCCCTTCCTCTATACCTTCTTCAAGAGCAACCTTCTTAGAAACTCGAGCCGGCTTCATCATCCCCTTAGGCGGCAAACTATAAATCGTCTTACATTCAGGATAAGCATCACAACTAACAAAATACCGACTAAACCTCTTCCCATACATCACACGCAAATTCCCCTTCTCACATTTCGGACACTTAGTCATAGTATTCGCCTCCTTCTCCTGCTCCCAAACAATCGCATTAGCATCCGCCAAACTCTTCCCCATTTCATCTAAATGCTTAGTCATCCCCTCCGCAATCTTAGTGACAGCAACTTTAGCTCCATCCAAAATCTTCCCCTCCTCAACAACTCCCAACTCCCAACTCCCAACTCCCAACTCGAGAACTGCAAGTTTATCCTGCATTTCTCGCGTCATCTCTTCACTCAAAATCACCGGAGCATACTTCTCCAACGTCTCACACATCCTCATCCCAAGCTCCGTAACCTCAATACTCTTCTCTCTGGCATACCCTCGAGAATAAAGCGTCTCAATAATATTTGCCCGAGTTGCCTTCGTCCCTAAATTTCTCTTCTCCAGCTCTTTAACTAAACTGGCAGCCGAATATCTTCTAGGAGGCTTCGTCTCCTTCTCCTCAGTTCTAATCTCCAAGACATCAACCTCCCCATCTATAGTCGGAATCTTCGCCTCCTTAGTTCCATGCGGATAAACATTCATCCAACCTTTCTTTTTTATCTGAGTCCCATTCGCACTAAATCCAAGCCCACCAACCCTAACAGCGACCCTCTTCCTATCCAATATAGCCGATTCACAAAAACAACTGATAAACCGTTTCACAATCAAATCATAAATCTTCTTATCTCTCTCCGGAATCTTAACTTTCTCACCAGTTGGATAAATAGCAGGATGCGCAGGGTCCTTTTTCTTCCCCTGAGTAGGTTTACTATTGACAACATACTTAACAGCGGTAGTATGTTTTTTCAACCTCTTCAGAATTTTACCATAACCAATTGACTCATCATATTCCTGACTAGAAGTCCTCGGATAAGAAATCGCACCAGCCAAATACAAACTCTGCGCACTCTTCATCGTCTGAGAAGGAGTAGAACCACAGTTCTTATAAGCCTCAGTCTGAAGCGTAGTCAAATCAAACGGGACAGGAGCAGGCATTTCTTTCTCGATAACAGTAGTCTTAGCCTCACCCTTCTTTCCCTGCAAATGCTTAAACTTCAAAAGTTCCGACTCCTTAAAAATATCTTTAGGATACTTAACCTCCA
The DNA here is from genome assembly GCA_018697035.1 of archaeon. Lineage (GTDB taxonomy): Archaea > Nanobdellota > Nanobdellia > Pacearchaeales > GW2011-AR1 > JAGVXH01. Next base: position 30,646 of record JABHSE010000003.1, read on the forward strand.
ACTTCTGCCCTCCAATATCCTTCACCTGCAAAAACACATTCCAATAAGGCTCGCTCTCAAATGCCTCAATCTCACGCTCCCTATCAACTATAATCTTCAAAGCAGGCCCCTGCACTCGACCAATAGACAAAATCCGAAACGTTCCAGTAGATGAAAGAGCCTTCATCAAACCCCGCGACAAATTAATACCATAAAACCAATCCAAATAATGCCGAGTCTCACCCGAAACAGCAGCGCCCCAATTAAGGTCAGGTAACAAATTCTTAAAAGATTCTTCAAGCGCTTCCTTAGTGAGTAAGGAAAACTTCATCCTCTTAGCGTTCTTTTTTTTCGCAACAAAACGCACAACATTCCAACCAATAACCTCACCCTCAACATCAAAGTCCGTAGCAACAATAAACTCCTTCGACTCTCTAACTAACTTTCTTAAAACAGTCAAATACTTCTTGGTAAAATCATTCTTCTTCTTCCTCCCACTAGGAAACCAATCAACCTCAAAATTAGGAAACGGACCCCGAGCCGCAATCTGCTGAACCCCAAACAAATGCCCAACCGCACAACCAACAAGATACCTCTGACTCCCCTTATAAAATTCATAATACGAAACCTTGTCCTTGTTCGTAATCTTCTCATCCGTAGCTCCGCTTAAAGCCGCAGCAATCTTCGCAGCCGCTGCAGGTTTCTCTGTGATAATCAATATTGCATCTTTTGCCATGTTATAGATTATCCAGAGGAGACTTTATATTTTTAATTGATGCTTGAGATATATGAGTATAGATTTGAGTAGTTTTAATATCAGAATGTCCAAGTACTTTTTGTATAATTCGTAAATCAGTTCCAGCTTCAAGTAAATGCGTAGCAAAACTATGTCGGAGCAAATGAGGATAAACTCGTTTTTTAATCCCAGTTTTCTTAGCAGCATTTTTCAAAATAACCTGAATAGTTTTAGTCGTCAATTTTCCCCCACGGTTAGAAGCAAACAAATAACTCTCTTCAGAAATATTCATAAAACTCTCCAGCTCTTCTTTCATCGAACTCGGTATTTTCACAAACCTATCCTTACGCCCCTTCGCCATTTTAACATGAATCAATTCCTCTTCAAAATTCACATCTCCCTTTTCCAAAGCGACAACTTCAGAAACCCTTAGCCCGCACCCATAAAGAACTTTCATTATCAAAACATGCTTAATATTCCGAGTATTATCAATCAATTGTTTGATTTCCTTAATAGTTAAGATGTTTGGAAGAGGTTTATTCTTTTTTATCGTAGGCAATTTTAGATCTTGCCTTAAAATATTTTCAAAAAAGAATTTAATTGCGAACATGTCTTTTGCTACACTTGATGGGTTCTGCCTTTCTAGCTGCTCAGCGATATATTCTCTTACAATCTTTTCATTAAGACCCCTTCCTTCAGAATATTCAATAAATTTACCCACAGAATACAAATAACTCTTAATTGTTTTTCTAGAATAATTTCTAATTTTAAGCTCTTGCTCCAATTTAACAAGCAATCCGTTCATTTTAAAATAAATACTTTATTATTTAAAAAGTTCTGTAAACATCCCAAAATAGTATCTTTTACGAACATTTATTCGCAGTACACCTTGTTAAGTCGAATAAAAACAGCACATTTTCCCACCCAAAGAAGCGCGCTTAATTTTTCTTTTCGAAAAATAGATAGCTAAAAATCAAAGATTTTAGAAAGTTATATAACCTATCAAAACTAAGAAGAATTATGGCTACAACCATCAGAAAAGCAACAATGAAGGATTTGAAGAAAATTCAAGAATTAAATCTAGAATTATTTAAAAAAGAAAAGAAAGAATACGACTCCTTATTAGATTTAGATTGGGTTCTTGGAAAAGATGGAATTGAATACTACAAAAACCGAATTTCCAAAGATAATAGTTGTGTTTTGGTTTCTATTGTTGATGGTAAAATTGTGGGATATTTGTGTGGAGAACTTGGTAAGACAGGGGCTTACAGACGTTTGTCAAAAGTTATTCCTGCTTACTTAGAAACTATTTTTATTTTAGAAGAATTTAGGTCTAAGAAAATTGGGAAAAAGTTATATGATAAGTTTATTGAATGGTGTAAAACAAAAAATGTTAGCAAGGCGATGTTGGATGTTTCTACGAAAAATAAATTAGCAATAAAATTTTATCGGAAAAACAAGTTTGTAGATTATTCATTGACATTAGAAACAGATTTATAGACAATTAATTTTTACAAACAATAAACCTTAAAACTCCTCTTTCTATCTAATTCTATGAATAATCAAAGAGTGGCTATTTTTATTGACGGAAGTAATCTTTATCACAACCTAAGAAGATTTGATATAAAAACAAGATTTGAAGATATCATAAAAAGAATTGAAACAAAGAGAGAAATTGTAGATATTTTTTATTATACGGCCTTGTTGGATAAATCAATAGATGAGAAAAAATACAAAGACCATAAAAGATTTTTAGATAAGATTAAGATAATTCCTAATTTTAATATAGTTTTATGCAATTTAAGAAAAATTGTTTTGCCCGATGGCTCTGTTGATTTTTCAATAAAAGGCGACGATGTTTATTTAGCAACAGATTTAATTAAAGGTTCTTATGAAAATTTATACGATATTGCCATAATTGTCTCAGGAGATGCAGATTTTATTCCTGCAATAAATCTTGTTAGAAAGAATGGCAAAAAAGTGATTAATGCTTTCTTTCCAAAAAGTTCTTCATATCAATTAAGGAATTGTTGTGATGGTTCAATAAATCTCAAAAAAGCATTAAATAAAAAGTAGTCCCAATGTGGCGAACCACACGGGACAGTTATTAATATTATTATATTTCTAAACTTTAAAAATCCTTCGGTTGTCTAATTTTCACCCTTCGTGGCGACTTACTTTTTAGAAAAAAGTAAGCAAAAAGCGTGCGCTTCCCACCCTAAGATAGGAGATTTAAATTTTCTTAACGCAGAAGAAAAAACTCCTTCGCTTCGCTCGGTAACGCCTTGCAGGCTCTCGCTTCATTTCATTACGCTCCCACGACTTAACAGGGGATAAAGAGGAATTTCTTGCAGAAATTCCCCAAATTCTTCTTCCAGCTCGAGCCTGTGAGGTTCCGCTCCAGTCTCGAGGTCAGAAGAACTTCCATTATCCCCGATGTTAAATCGAATTTTTTCTTCTGCTAAAAATTTAAATCTCCAATCAATATTTCCCACCCCCGACGGAAGCGCGCTAGTCCTACGGACAAATAGTTTTTGACTTTATCAAAAATAGAAAAACTTCTTTTATCCAACCAACGAAAACCTCACGAAATTAAAATTTCGCATAACCAAGGATAAAAGGCTTCGCCCAAATTTTTCTAATTTATCCTGGCACCTTCACTAAGCTATTAATTTTCACTCACGCATCATTAGATAAATAAAACTTTGAATGAAAACGATCGCCCCACTAATTATCAATGTTCCGCTTGCCCCAATACTGACAAACAAAATCCCAGCAATAAAAACCCCTATAGAATTCGCAATATAAGAATTAATACTTCCAACAGAACCCAAGGAAGCCCTAATTTTAGAATCCGCTATATAATGTCCTGCGCTATCTCCCACAATTTCAGCAATTCCAACTGAAATATTAACCAAAGCCATAATGATAATTGCATAAATAATTCCCGATGAAAATCCAAATAACACAATGATAAAACTAGATATCATAAATATAAAGAACAAATAAGACCCAAAATTTTTAGAAAAATTAATCTTTTTTAGAATTAATATAACCGATAATGAAACTACAGCAAAAATACTATTTAATCCTGAAAAATGTTCCGAACTTAATCCTAAAACCTCAACAAACATTAAAGGTACTCCAATCCAAAATATTCCCCAACCAACACCTCCAATAAAATCTCCTAACATTTTAACCCTATTATTTCGTCCAGTTTTACCAAAAATAAATTTATAGGATTCCTTGGCTTTAATTAAAGATTTCATTAAAAAATGATTTGGAATACTTTCAGGTTTAAAGTTTCTTTCTTCTCCAAACTTCCACATAGCAAAAAATAAAATCCAATACATTACACTTCCCACCAACCAAATTAATCTAAAATTAATTCCAATTATAAAAAGACCAATTAAGCCACCAAGAATAAACCCTCCTTTTTGAAACAGGAATCCTTTTGAGGTTAACCGAACAATACCATTTTTATTTTTTGCAACCTTTAGGTTATCGACTATCCAAGCACTTCCCGCTCCTGTATTAAATGTCCATGCAATTTCTGCAGTAATCCAAAAAATAGAAATCAGCCAAAAATTTGAAACTAAAAATATCCCTAAATAAGAGATACCAAACAAGAAAAAACAAATAAGCAAGGATTTTTTCCTGGAATCATAATCAGCAACTGCTCCCGTAGGAAATTCCATGAAAACGGCTATCAGGCTTGAAACTGCGAAAAGAGTTGTAATCCAAAGCACAGGGATACCAATAGAAATAAAATAAAGTAAAGCCATTGTCATAATCAATGTCCTTCTTATTCCTACAGCAAACTTCATTCCTGCCCAAATTGCAACGACTCTTTTTTCCCAAGAAGTATTTTTATTTTTCATCGGACTATAATCTTAATTAAGGTTTCTACATTATAAATATATCGTGAAGTGCCCATTTTCTTTTTAGAAAAAAGTAAGCAAAAAACGCGCGCTTCCCACCCCAAGATAGGAGATTTAAATTTTCTTAACGCAGAAGAAAAAACTCCTTCGCTTCGCTCGGTGCCGTCTTGCAGACTTTCGGCATAAATGCCTCACACGACTTAACAAGGGATAAAGAGGAATTTCTTGCAGAAATTCCCCAAATTCTTCTTCCAGCTCGAGCCTGTGAGGTTCCGCTCCAGTCTCGAGGTCAGAAGAACTTTCCTTATCCCCGATGTTGCTTGGCTTCGCCCAAATTTTAATTTTTCTTTTCTTCCCACCCTAACGATACGAGAGATAAGCCCGCGTCCTTCGGACAAATAGCTTTTGTCTTCGACAAAATAGAAAAACTTCTTTTATCCGACCAACGAAAATCAAACCACGAAATTAAAATTTCACATAACCAAGGATAAAAGGTTCGTTTCACTCACGCAAATTTTTCATTAATATGGGAGTTCCCAATCCTTCGGATAATTTGTTGGCTTCGCCTAGAATTATTTATTTTCAATCATTCCAGAAAAGGTTTGACAATTCTTTAGCTTTTTCACTGGAGAACCAAATCCGGGAATAAATCTCCAAAAATTAAGATTTTTATATCTTATTTCAACTTCTCTACAAATCTCAAAATTATTTTTATATTTTACATAATATTCCGCCGTATCAATTTCTTTATTTTCTATTTCGTAGGGAAATTGAATTTTATCTAAATCTTTTTCTGAATAAAATCCGATATTATTTCCGTTAATGTAAAAAAGGGTTTTAACCGAAACTTCTTCATTCAAATTTGTTCCATTTAGCATGGTAGAAATATTTGTTATTGTATTTTTTCCTGCAAGTTGTCCATAATCTCCAGAAATAGTCAAATTGCCTAGCCATAAATTTCCTATTTCTTTTTGCCTTGAATAATCATCATAAGTAATTATACCAAATCCTACAATGATTAGTGTAAGTATTAAAATTAGCCAAACCTCTAAAGGAATGTTAATTGATAGTTCTGCCTTTTTATTTCTCATATTTTTATAAATCAAGCAAGGTTTTTAAAGTTGTTTTTCTCTATTAAAATAGAATGTCGAGCAAAAAACAAAATGATAATACTTGGAAAATAATTGCAGGTGTTGCAGTAGGTGCTTTAGTTTTAGTTTTAATATTTTTCTCTCTAGGAAATTTTAATAATAGTTCATCTGAAAAGGAGCAAGAAGAAAATAGTTTTACTTATGAATGTAAATTCGCTTTAATTAATGGACAATTTGGCGGAACTACTGGAGAAGATGCAATTATTTGTAAATTTAGGAATGAAGGAAATGAGCCAGCAGAAGCATGTTTTAATGTCCAAGAAGTAAAAATTGATGGAGCTGTAGAAACAATTATTGCAGAATATAAAAATATTTGTTCAGGAGTTGTTGACTCATGGACTTATAGTAAAACCTCTACAAGTTATAATCCTTGGAGTGAAGAAAAATATATTTATGAACCCCAAACGTATAGAGTTTTTGAAGATGAAGATTGTTGGGCAATAGGCAAAAATGCAGATAGCTGGGATTGTAATATGGAAGGAAGCGAGAGAGAGATACAATATATTATTAGAGCAGAGCAAATAAGTTAATCCTAATAATCTTCTTTTAGAAAAAGAAGGCAAAAAGGAACTCCCCATTTTCTTTTTAGAAAAAAGAAACAAAAAGCGGGCTTATCTCTCAAATATATTGGTCGTCCCACCGTCCTCCCCCAACCTGAAAAGAAAAATTAAAACTCTGCGTCGCTTCACTCCTTGCCACGCCTTGCAGGCTCTCACTTCGTTCGGGTCAAGCAACAACAGTTATGAGGAAATTCCCTGCGACAATTTCCCAAATTAATTTTACGAGGTCACTTCGTTCCACTCTGTAAAATTAACTCCTCATAACCAAATGTTATATCTCCAAAATCTTCCCCTTCCGCCCGACCTGTACAACCTTAGTCTTACCAATCTTGTCCTCAATTCCTTCAGCCTCATGAATATGCGCAGCAATCAACAAGTCAGGCTTAAACTCATCAACAGCCTTCCTCACAATTTCGTCCCCAGGAACACCAGAAAACTCCGCCAACGTACCCTCAGCATGCAAATGCGAAACCAAAATTCGCTTCTTATCTTTCATCCTAGAAAAATTCTTCTTAATCAAACCCAAATCCTTATCCTCCAACTCGAGCTTCCAATTCCCACTTCCAATTCCAGCAATACCAACGCCACCATAACTAACATAATAACCATGAAGATTCTTGCCCTTACTAAGTCCATCTATGTCAACATCAAAATCCAAATTTCCAGGAACAAATACAACTTTCTGCCCATTTTTCACAAACGGCTTCAAAATACCTTCCCCTTCCCCTTCATACCCATGAATATCCCCAGCCAAAACAACCAAGTCAACCTTAGATTTTTTCCCTTTGGCAGCTAACTTTTTCGCAACATCCAAGTCCCCATGCAAGTCCCCAGCAGCAAGAATCTTCAACTTTCTATTTACCATAACATCAACAACCCACAATTTTTTAAATACCTTCCCCTCAACCTTACTATGGCAAAGAAAGGATACGACTTCAAGGAAGCAGAACCAAGATTAATGCAGCTCTGGCAAGATAAAAAAATCTACAAATTCGATTCAGACGACACAACAACAAAAATCTTCTCATTCGACACACCTCCTCCAACAGTATCCGGCGCACTTCACATGGGACACGCATTCGGCGACGCACAACAAGATTTCATAGCTCGTTTCAAAAGAATGCGCGGCTTCAACGTCCTAAACCCATTCGGCACAGATAATAATGGATTGCCAACCCTAAGATTAGTAGAAAAAGAAAAAGGCATCAAGGCTTCCGATATGACAAGAACAGAATTCATCGACATCTGCCTAAAAGCAATCAAGGAAGAATACGTTCCAGGATTCCTAAAAGATGCAAAACGCCTCGGTACCTCAGCAGATTGGGAGTTATTTTATTCAACAATAGATGCACGTTCAAGAAGAATATCACAAAAATCATTCATTGACCTCTACAAACAAGGGAGAGAATATCGAACCAAATGCCCCTCATTATGGTGCACAACCTGTCAAACAACAATTGCCCAAGTAGAACTCGAAGACGAAACAAAACAATCGACATTCAACGATATCACATTCAAATTGGACAATAAAGACCTAACAATCGCAACAACAAGACCAGAACTCCTACCAGCCTGTGTCGCAATCTTCGTAAACCCAACAGACAAAAGATACAAAGAACTAGTAGGAAAGTCTGCAACAGTTCCTCTATTCAATTTTCAAGTACCAATCATGACAGACGAAAGAGCCGACCCAGAAAAAGGCTCCGGTGCCGTAATGTGCTGCACCTTCGGAGATCAAACCGACATGGAGTGGCAAAAACAATACAACCTAGAAATCAAAGAAGCAATATCTCCAGATGGCAAAATGACAAAACTAGCAGAAAAATATTGCGGACTAAAAGTAGCAGAAGCAAGAAAACAAATCATAGAAGATCTAAAAAAAGCAAAACTCCTAACAAAACAAGAAACAATAACCCACGACGTCAATGTTCATGAAAGATGTCAGACCCCAATAGAATTCATCAACTCAAAACAATGGTTCGTAAAATACCTCGACATCAAAGACGACATGATAAAATGGGGCCTAGATGTGAAGTGGCATCCAGATCATATGAAGCACAGGTATACCAACTGGGTCAAAGGATTAAAGTGGGACTGGTGTATCTCAAGACAAATCCCATTCGGAATCCCATTCCCAGTATGGTACTGCAAAGAATGTGACGAACCAATAATGGCAGACGAGTCTCAATTGCCAGTAGATCCTCTAGAAGATTCCCCTCCAGTACAAGAATGTCCAAAGTGTAAATGCAAAAAATTCACACCAGAAGAAGATATTATGAACACATGGGCAACCTCAGCACTTACACCAGATATTACAAAAGACCTACTAAAAGACACACCAATTTACAACAAAATAAAAGATAAGCCATTTTCAATAAGACGAAACGGCCACGACATAATAACATTTTGGGACTTCAATTCAGTTGTAAAATCTCAACTACATCACAAACGAAATCCATGGGAAGAGTTAATGATAAACGGCTGGATGCTAGGTAAAGATGGAAAAAAAATGTCAAAGTCAAGAAACAATGGAATATCTCCACAAGAAACAGTAGAAGAACACGGAGCCGATGTTCTGAGATATCTTTGTGCAGCAGCAAAACTCGGAGATGACATCGCATTTCCAGAACAGGAATTAATCAAAGGAAAAAAACTAATCAACAAACTCTACAACGCCTCGAAATTCGTATTCATGAATTTAAAAGATTACAAAGATGAAAAACCAAAGCAATTAGAGAAGATAGACGAAGAATTTCTAAAACATCTAGATAACTTAATAAGTCAAGTAACAAAATATTTCGAAGCATACTCCTACTCTCACGCAAAAGAACTAACCGAAAGATTTTTCTTCGATGACTTCGCAAACGACTACATAGAAATCGTAAAGAAAAGAATTTACAATGAAACGGGCGACAAAAAAATATCCGCACAATACACACTAAAAAAATCCCTATTGACAATTCTAAAACTCTTCGCCCCAATAATGCCATTTGTCACAGAGGAAATTTACCAAACATATTACAAAGAACAAGAATCAATCCACATAACCGAATGGCCAGAACTAAAAGAAAACTCCGAACCCTCAATTCCATTCCAAGGCTTCCAAGAGATACTCTCCAAAATAAGACAAGAAAAAACAACAGCACAAAAATCAATGAACTCAGAAATAACTTTAACCCTAGAAAAAGAAACCATTGCAAATCTAGAAGCAATGACAGAAGACTTAAAATCAGTAACTGCCGCATCCGAAATCAAAGAAGGCGACTTCAAAGTAGAATTCAACTGACACCAACTTTAATAAACAATTTTTACATACTTATACTATGAACGAAGCACAAAAATACGAACTAGAAACCCAAGTCGAAGAACTAGAATCCTACCGTGGTCGCCACACCGAACTAATCACAGTCCTAATTCCAGCTGGCACAACTCTAACCCAAGTGACCAAGCAACTAGAAGACGAAAAAGGAACAGCAACAAACATTAAATCCACTGCAACAAGAAAAAACGTAATCGCCTCACTCGACCGAGCAGTACGAAAACTAAAAGAGATAGGAAGAACGCCACCTAACGGACTAGCAGTCTACGCCGGAAACGTCACACTAGCCGACGGAAGAGAATCCTTAGAAGTATGGGCAATCGAACCACCAAAAAAACTCAAAATCAAAATCTATAGATGCGACCAAACATTCGTAGTAGAACCATTAAAAGAAATGCTAGAAACCGACGAGGTTTACGGACTTCTAATTATCGAAAGAAACGAAGCTTCAATCGGAATCCTCGACGGTAAACACATTAGACTCCTCCAACATATGACATCTGGAATACCAGGCAAAACAAAATGCGGAGGACAATCTGCACAACGTTACGCAAGAATAAGAGAGTCAGCAGCAAAAGAATTCTTCAAAAGAACTGCAGAGCACATGCGAACACATTTCTGGGACAATAAAAAACTCAAAGGAATCCTAGTCGGAGGACCAATTCCAACAAAAGACGAATTCCTGAGTCAAGGTCAATTACTAACACAACTAAAGGAAAAGGTAATCGGAGTAAAAGACATCGGAGGAACAGGAATGCACGGACTCCACGAACTAGTCGAAGCCTCAGAAGATTTACTAGCCGAACAAGAAATGACAAAACAACGACAAATTCTAGATCTCTTTTTTGAAAAATTAGCAAAAGAACCAAACAAAGTATCATACGGCCAAGCAGAAGTAGAAGATCGTCTAACACGAGGAGCCGTAGATAAGCTAATCATCTCAAAATCCCTTCCAATAGAAAAAGTAAAAGAGATGGAAAAATTAGCAAAATCCTCATCGACAGAAATATACATAGTAACAAATGAAACCGCAGAAGGCGTCCAGTTCGACAATTTAGGCGGCATAGCAGGACTTCTAAGATTCGAAATACACGATTAATACATTCCAGGATATAAATAATTATAAACTATTTATGACAAAATTTAATATGAACAAGCAAGATGCACCCATAATAGAAAAAACATACACAATAGAATTCAGCAAAGAATCATTGGAAAAGATATCAAGAGGGCAAAGAATGTTAGGGTCTCATTTCTCTAAAGAAAAAGATGAGATATATGGAGCAATAAAACCTGGAGATACTATACATCTAAAAGAAGAGAATGGTCCAGTCATTGCAAAAGCGATAGCGGAAAATATCAGATTCTATCCTTACCTAGATGAAGAAAAAATAATATCCATGAAATACACCCACAATCATGCTCTTTTAGACGACAGGTATCTAAGTAGAAATTCTCTTCTAGAAGACGATGCTTTTTGGAATAAAGTAAAAACATCAAGATACGCAACTCTATTTACCATAAAGAACGTAGAAAAGTTATCTAAAATTTAAGGTAATATAAAGTAGACTTAAATTCGAAATACACGACTAATCCAAACTAAGTTCCATCAGGTCTAACTAACTTTCCCCTCATATCTCGCCAAATCAATTTATTCTCCGCAACCTTCCTCTTGTGAACTTCCATCAACTCCTCTGTCTTCCTAAGCCTATTATTCAAAATCCTCTCCCTAGCTCCGACCTTAACTATATCATTTTCATCCATCAATTCCCCAGCCTCCTTCATTTTCTCCTTAACCAGCCTCATCTTCTCCTGCCTCTGTAACTCAAACGCCCGACTTTCTTCCCTCAATATCTTCTCCTTATCCTGCAACTCCTTCAACTTAGCATCATACTTAGAAATCATCTCATCCTTCAACTTCTCCCATTTCCCAGCAAAAGACCTCTCCAGCATCTCAACTTTCTTCTCGTGCTTTTCTCTCAACTCATCCGCTTCTCTCTTTAGCTCCCTCTCCGCAACAAGCCTCAACTCAGCCTCTTCCCGCTTCAACTCCTCATCAGCCCTAGCCTTCAACTCCATCTCTTTTTGCCTTAGCTCCTCCTTCATACGAACCTTCAACTCCATCTCCTCTTTCCTCAACTCCTCATCAGCCCTAATCTTCAACTCCATTTCCTTCCGCTTCAACTCCTCATCAGCACGAGTCTTCAACTCATCCTCCTTCCTTCTTAACTCCTCATCAGCACGAATTTTCAAACTCATTACCTTCTCATTCAACTTCCCCTCCGCCCGAGTTTCCAATTCCGCACTCTTCCTCCTCAACTCCTCATCAGCCCTAGCCTTCAACCCAGCTCCCTTCTGCCCCAACTCTCCCTCAGCACGAACTTCCAACTCCGCAGCCTTCATTTTCAACTCCCCCTCCAATCTAATTTTTAAGTCATCTTCCTCTTTCCTCAACTCCTCATCAGCCCTAACCCTCAACTCCATCTCCTT
>JABHSE010000004.1 GCA_018697035.1 archaeon
ACGCATATTTTCCTGCATATTACCAGTAACACTCGCTAAATTATTTGTGTAAAATGCCATGTAAGTATCCCAACTACTGGCTTCACGTCCAAATCCAATAGCAGCACCTCCCGCTGTTGCTGGATAACCAGCAGTATAAGCATTATAGGTAATCGCTGACCCAGTAGAACCTGCTCCAAGTCCTTCAATATTTATCCTATTTGCTCCATAATCATTTACATTATCAATAGTTCCTGAAGTTGCAGTAACTTTAACATCTAATTTCCCTGCAGGCGCTGTCGTTCCAATCCCGACGTTGCCTGTTCCTAAGATTGTCATCCTTTCATTACTATCAGTCCAAAACCCTATAGGTAAATTCCCTGTTTGAGATATTCCCAATCCTCCTGAAGCAGTACTGGCTGATTCCCAAAGAGTACCATCTGCTTTATATTGATTAGAAGTCGTATATCCAGAGCCTAAACTCATCAAAGAGTAAGAAGCGGCATTTGAATTTGCTGTAAATCTAGCTCCAGCTCCGGCTCCAGTTCCTGTATTTTTTACGTTAACTTGAGCATTTAAATCATTTCCTGTACTTGCTACCTGAAGCATCGTGGTAGGCGCCGTCGTCCCAATTCCGACGTTGCCAATATTGTTTATAACCATTTGTACAGTTCCTGCTGTACGGAAACCCATAGAATCTGCTGTACCCCACCCCATTCCAGTACTGTGGTCATAAGTAACAGCTCCACGATACTTTTCATTACTAGTTGTTCCGTCAGCAAAAAGAATGTGTCCTCTTGAATCAGTTCCAGACACAATTGTAACCCCCTCATTACCTGCACTATCTCCAACGACAAGTTTGTTAGCTTCACCATCATAATTCCCTGGCGCCGTCGTCCCAATTCCGACGTTGCCTTCATGAGTTATTATCATTTTTGTATCTGTACTCGAACCCACATTTCCTCCATCAGCAACTGAATCTAATAGAAATCGCATATCACCAATACCGTTAGTCCCATCATCAATAAATACTATTCCTCCTTTTCTATTTGTGTCAGTAGTTCCAGTATCTACCTTGAAATATAAGCCAGTCTCTGAGCCACTTGCTGTTGCAGAATTTTTAATCGTTAATTGTGGGTCACTCCCAGTTTTAGAAAGAACAAGTAATCCTTCTCCCGGTGCTGTCGTCCCAATCCCGACGTTGCCGTCACCAAGGATGGTAAGATGAGATGCTGTGCCATTATAATTTTGAACAAGAAGTGATTTATCTGAAGAACTTGAACCGGCTTGAATAGCCACACCAAAACTACGACCAGCAGTTGCTTCTTGGTTTTTAAACTCGCCAACCCAATCATTATCACGAGCACCATCTATGGCAAGAGCGCCAATATTCCCACGAACATCTAAAGTCTCTGCTGGCGCCGTCGTCCCGATTCCGACGTTGCCGGCGTTGAAATATGTATCAAGTACGGAATTTGAAGAAATCTGTACAGTGGCTACATCAGTATCATATAATTCTAAATATCCTCTTTCTCTATTATCACCTGAACCAATATCACTAACTCTAAAAAGTTTATTACCCTCTCCACTCTCCATTTTCATTTCAAGATGAGTTTCTGCAATAGGTTCTTTTATATGCAACTTCGCCCCCGGCCCCGTCGTCCCAATCCCGACGTTACCACTATCTAAAATAGTAAGACGGTCTCCTCCATTTGTCCCTATCCTTAAATCATCACCATCATTTCTATAACTTATATAACCTTGATTATCTGCACCACTATCTCCAAACAAAAGTTGTGCCGTTGATGTTGTGTCCCCAGCACGAATAGCTACATTTGTAGCACCACTGCTTTGCACCTGAAGATTACGCGTCGGCGCCGCCGTCCCGATTCCGACGTTGCCGTTATCTATTATTACATCTCCACTCCCTGTTGTTGTTAAATATATATCTGTTCCTTCGTAATTATAAATAACTGCATCCTCATCAGAACCAATACCAATTACAGTTCCATCTCCACTTGTTGCTCCAGTATCAGCATTTGTAAACCTTTGATATATACCACTTGTTCCAGTTGAATGGAGATGAGTTAAAGATTGTGGCGCCGCCGTCCCAATCCCAACGTTGCCAACAAATGAACTATCACCAGAACCAGAAATAGTCAAAGTTTGTCCCACCGTCAATGTAGCCCCGAAACTAGCATCTCCTCCAGTAGTCATTTTCAGCCCTGTTCCCGAATTCAAATCAGTATTTGGCTTAATCTTAAAACTATTACCATCTGAATTATCTAAACCAATTGACCAATCTTGACCACTAGTTTCCCTAAACCCAAGAGAAGCATCCCCTGTCCCATCTTGCTCAATCAGAGCTTGTTGCGTAACAGCCGCATCATTTCGATATATGCTCAGTAAACTACTCGGACTTCCCGTCCCAATCCCCACGTTGCCGGACGTTGTATTTATCGCCATCCAAGTAGCTCCAAAGCCTGTACCACCAATTCGATATAAATCCGTATCTCCCGCTTTAATACCTGTAGAAATTAAAGTAGTTCCAGCTGTTTGGAAATTAAGCGCGGCTTCTCTGCTTGTTGCTCCTCTATCAACCTGTAAATAAGCATGATTGCCCCCATCTATATGCATTGTCGCAGTATCACCTACTTTTTCAACTTCTAATGTCGCATCCGGCGCCGCCGTCCCGATCCCGACATTGCCACCCCCTAAAATAGTCATTCTAACAACATTATTCGTCCCTAATTGCATAGGATAATTACCACCATGAGCAAACACGGCCGCATAAGCAGATGCTCCCGTAAGAAGACCCCCTCCTGCACTACTTTCTTCACCTACATAAACAGTTCCACCAGTATTAGTAAACGCAGCTAAGGCCCTATTTGTCCCAGTCGTAGATTGTATATTAACAAGCGAAGTCGCCGCTCTCACATCTAAAGGATATAATGGCCCCGCCGTCCCAATCCCAACATTACCTGTTTCTTCAGCTAATACTATATCCCCATCATCTTGTATTTGTATATCGTTTGTCCCAGAACCAGAGTAAGATATTTTGAATACTGAATCGGCAGCATCGTCTGTAAAAAAGAAACCTACATTTTCATTAGAATTTGATATACGCAATCCTCCAGCACTATCACCGGTTCCATTTACATGTAACTTCGTCCCCGGCGCCCCTGTCCCAATCCCGACGTTGCCATTATTAAATATAGCCGAATACCCTGTTCCAGCTCCATCAACTTCTATACCTATACCTGAACCATCTTGCTTAACATATAAAGCGGTTTGTGTCCCAGATGTATGGTCATCAAGAATCTCAACAAGTGGTTCAGAACCTGCTTCTGCAATGTTTCTCTGAACATATAACCCTTGCCCACCAGAAATATCTTGCAGAAAGTATCCGGGATATTTTCCTACCGAATAAACAGCACCATATGATGTTGATTCAGAATCAACATAAAGAGCAGGATAATTCGCATTTTGGTCAACAAAAATTCCATATTCAGCAGAATCCTGCTTAACCTCCAACTTCGCTCCAGGCGCAGTCGTCCCAATCCCGACGTTGCCGCTACTTAAAATATTCAAATTCCCACTATCCAACGTAGCTGTTGCCCCAAGGGAAAGAGCCGAATCCTTGGCAACCAAATACATTGTAGTGTCGTTGTCTTCAATAATTATATTCGCGTTATCATCGCCACTCTCAAAATGAGCAACCTTATCATTTGTTGCCTCATAAACATGAAATTTTCTGTCAGGCGCCCCCGTCCCAATCCCAACATCCCCCAAAAACCAACTATCCCCAGTCCCATTACTCACAACCTCCCCGCTCAAATACAAATCCCTCCACTCAGCCGAAACACTTCCCAAATCAAACTGATCATCCAAATCAGGAGTAACACTCCCATTAATCTCCAAATTATTAATCTCCAAACTCGAAATATTATAGAACCAACCACTCTGCGCATAAATCTTCCCATCAACAATACTAACACCTCCATTCTGCCAATCCCCATCAAAATCATACTGACCAGTCAAACTACCCCCCCCAGAAAGGTCAACAAATTTCGCATCAGCCCAAGCAACAACCGAATCATTAAAAACAACATCCCGCGCATCAACATAACTCTTCATAGAACTATTAGCACTAACAACCACCCCATCCACATCACTCTCATTGTAATACCCAAGCGCCACAATCTCAGCAGTAGTAGAATAGCTCGACTTATTCCCAGTCCAATAAGGGTCTGTTTCTGTATAAGATGTTAAGAATGTTGCATCTGCATAAGCAATAGCTGGCGCAGTCTGATTGTAGTCCCATTCTATTCCAGCGTATAAAGTATCCGCATAAGTTTTATTCCAGTTACTACCATAATTAATAGGTGCATACAAAGTATTAGAAACTGAAGTCGTTGAATAACTACTTTTATTACCCGTCCAATAAGGGTCTGTCTCACTATAACTAGTCAAATACCCATTATTAGAAGCAAAAGCATCAACCTGACTCTCACTCAACTGACTATCATTGTCCGTCCCGTCACTAAAACCCGAAGGAACATTTGTCAAATCATTCCAAGATCCAGAAAAAAAACTCCCAATCAGACTAAACACATTCCCCACCAAACTTATGCTCGTCCCATTAGTATAAGTCATATCATCACTAGAATTCTTATCCCAACCATCAAACGCAGATTCACTCCCCCCAATATCAGAATCACTATAATAACTAAGCTCCGAATCATAAGTCAACAAACCACAAGAGCCACTAACCGAACAGTTCGTGTCAATAGTATGAACCAAGTCATCACTAAAATTAGAAAGATGACTATAAGTCGTATCGTTATCAACCCCATCCCCAAACCCACTAGGAACATCCGTCAAATCATTCCAAGACCCAGAAAAAAACGAACCAATCAAACTAAACACATTCCCAACTAAACTAATACTAGTCCCATTAGTGTAAGTCATATCGTCCGAAGCATTCTTATCCCAACCATCAAACGCCCCATCACTACCGTTCAAATTACTAATCCCAACACCATCCCCAACAAATTCCTCAGCCCAAACGCTCCCCAAAACCATATCCGAAAAATTATGCACCTTTCTCAAAGACCCATCCCGGTATTCACACAAATAAGAAGGTCGACTACTCAAGCCCGAAATATCCAAATCAATAAACCCAGCACCATAAGCATTAGTCACAATCTCAGAAACATTAGACAAAAGAATCCCACTGCAATTGACAGAACTCGTAAAATTAAAGGTATAATTAAAACTACTATCCGGCTGCAACCTCCCATCATCCAAAGGCGAAACATAAATAGGCAGAGCAGAAACTACCCCCATCACAAATAAAAAAGTCAATATCACCAAGGCCCCTTTTCCCATTCAATTAACTAAACTTTCTGTCTTTTATACCTTATCATTTTTCAAAAATCACCTTCGCTACATTCAAACATTCCAAGAACCCATTTTAGTTTTCCAAAATAAAAAATCGACACAATCTACGAACCATATTATCCCTAAAAAACCCGAATCAACCAATTCGGAAAAACTCCAGAATCCCCACAATGATAAACCTTATGAAAAATCTGGTTCCAAATCAAATCAACCTCAACCTCATCCTGAATCCAATCATTATACCGAATCCACTCCAATTGTCCCGGCTTAAACCTCGCAGGCGCAAACCCAAAACACTCCTCAAAAACTTCAACCCCTTCCCTAAAATACGCCCTATCTCGATAAGTCCCAAATTCCCCAAAGTTATGGTAAACCCCATGCATCGCCAACCTATTCTCCCAACCCCCAACCCCCAACCCCCAACCAGATGAAGAAGCGAGATTCTTCATCTTATCACACCACACCCCACCAATCTCAACCCCATCAAACTTCGGCACAACAAAATAAACATCTGCCAAATCCAAAACATCTTCCGAACAACCCATCAAAGGACTAACATCATCAACCTGACTAGGTAAAACCAACCGAACAAACCACAATCCCAGAACCAGAATAGCAACCCCCATCAAAACATATCTCCAAAACCTCATCCAAAAACCAAATCACTAAACTTTTAAAATACTCCTAACTATCTAATACACAATGGAAGAGGAAAATTCTAACTCAGCAAGCGCGGGGCCAACAGGGTCATCCTTTGAGAAGAACGAAGAGCGCAATATAATACTCCCAACTCCTAGCTCCCAACCCCCAACCATTTCCGAGGCGACAGCTTTGGAAATCGAAACCCAATTCGAAACAAACGAAGTTGAAGCCCAAGAAAAAGTAGAAGCCGCACTCTTCGTCGCTGGCAGATACTTAACACTCCAAGATTTAATCGTCCTAACCGACATAAATCCAATCATGCTAAAATCAATCCTACGTGACCTCGAACAAAAATATAAGTCTAGAGGAGCACTCCGAATCATCCGACGAGGCGAATCCTACAAAATGGATATCGCAGAAAAATACCACTACATCATCAACAAACTAGCAACAGGTTCAGCCGAATTTACGAAATCAGAACAAGAAACCCTCGCAATCATCGCATATAAACAACCAATCAAACAATCCGTCGTAATCAAAATCCGAGGGAATAAATCATATGAACACATTAAAAAATTCCGTCAATTAAGCCTAGTTAACGCAAAGCGAGAAGGACATACCTTAATCCTAAACCTGTCAGAAGAATTCTACGAATATTTCAACGTAACTAAAAAAGAAAAAAGTTCGCCAAGCCCCTACCAGCGAAGCGCCCCACAGCCTACCAGCGAAGCGTCCCACCAAGCGACAGCCGTCCAGCAAAACTGACAAAAATGGAATTTTTGACAGTTTTGTATTTGACCTACACATTCATAGCATTCTACTTTCTAACTCTCCATATCCTAATCTACCTCCAAAACAAGTCCCAAGTATATGCTGCCCCAAAATACACAAAAGTCAAAGACCTAAGCATAATCCTACCTTGTTACAATGACGGAAAAAACATAGGGAAATTCATCGAAAACATCCTAAAAACAGACTACCCCGGATTAAAAAAAGTCATAATAGTAGACGACTACTCAGAAGATGACTCTTACGAAATCATAAAAAAATATGCAAGGAAATATCCAAAAGTCGAAGCCTACAGGGTTCCAGAACACACAGGACGAGCAGCAGGCCCAAAAAATTACGGACTAAAATATGCAAACACTGAGTTAATCGGCTTCTCAGATGACGACTCATTCCCCGCTCCAAATGCAATATCAAAGATGGTCGGCTTCCTAGAAGAAGAAGGCGTAGGCGGAGTAACATCTAGAGTATTCGTAAAAAATCCAAAAACAAACTTCCTAACAAAATCCCAATCTATAGAATACAAAGTAATGGCGTTCACAAGAAAGCTTTTCGAATTCATAGAATCAATCTACGTAACAAACGGACCTCTTTCAATTTACAAAAAAGAAGTATTAGACAAGACAGGAGGCTTCGACATGAAAAACTTAACAGAAGACATCGAGCTAACATGGAATACGGTCTCAAAAGGATACAAAGTAAGAATGTGCATCCCAGCAGTTGTCCGATCAAGAGTTCCAGAAACAGTCGGTCAATGGTTTAGGCAACGAATCAGGTGGAACGTAGGAGGAATCCAAACAGTTGCCAAATACAGAAAAAAATTCCTACAATGCGGAATGCTCGGCCTATTCATTATGCCCTTCTTCACCCTCTCCTGGATACTCGGAATCACAGGACTCTTCTTCTTAGCATATAGATTCTTCAACTTCATCCTAATGAAATTCCTAGTAGCAAAGTATTCAGTCGCAGCAAATGTCGCTCTTATCACAACAGATAGCTTCACCTTAAATCCATCCATCCTCTTCTTCTTCGGGATGCTCCTATTCTCACTCGGACTAACCTATACATTCACATCATTATTTTATTCAAGAGGTCAAGCAAAAATAATTGGACACCCAATACGCGACATATTTATATATTCAATCTTCTATTTGATCATGTATCCCCCACTACTACTAACGGCATTCTACAAGTATGCAAGAGGCTACAATGAATGGGGGACAAGATAAAATGCTAAAATCAAAAAAACATGTATTCTGGGAAGCTCTTTTAATTACAATTGTAGTCTTTTTAGCAGGACTATTTCTAGGAATGCTAATCGAAGCAGCAAACTCCGCAAAAATATCAAGCCTCTACCTCCAATCCGAAATCAGCCTAACCGATGCATCCGCAACCGCAAGACTAGCCGAAGACATATCACTGGACTGCGAAGTAATAAAAGAACAAAACATCATAGTAGCAGATAGAATTTATGAAGAGGCAAAACTCCTAGAGCTCTACGAAGACTCAGGAAAACTGACCGACTCAATGAAACTCCTCCATAAAAAATACGACCTCCTAAGAACATTCCTCTGGATGACAAACGACAAATCCCTAGAACGATGCGACAACTACAATCTAGCAGTATATCTATATGAATACGGTTCCGAAGACACCGAGATCAAAGCAACACAAAACGTCTGGTCAAAAATACTCCTAGACATTAGAAAACAATCCGCCGACTTCATGCTTCTACCAATCGCCGCAAACCAAAACCTAACATCCCTAGAATTCCTAAAACAAAAACACGAAGTCACCCAACTTCCAGCCCTAGTCATCAACAACGACAAAGTCCTTTACGAACTAGAAAACGTAGATTCAATTCTGGACCTCCTAAACTAACCTATATATCCAACCATATACTTATTTAAAAAATAAAATCTCCTACAATTATCATGAGCATCTGCACAATTTGCAAAAAAACATCCGAAGAAACAACACTCTATCCTGGAATCCAAGAGACTGAAATGGTAAACGTCTGCGAAGAATGCGCCGAAGACCAAAACATCCCAATCATAAAAAAACCCTCTGACTCTCAACTATCACAAGCCGACACATCCTACTCCGTAAGAGAACGCCTAGACAGAATGTCCGGAAGACGCGATACAACAGAAATCTCAGGAGACCAAACAATAACCCAACGAAATCTCTCAAAACTCAAAATGCCAAAACCAAAACAATACCATCCAGACATCCTAGACGACTACTCGTGGACACTAAACATGGCAAGACGAAGAATCAAAATGACAACATCCCAACTCGCAAAAAAAATCGACACAACTCCAGAATCAATCCAACAAATCGAAAAAGGCACACTACCAGAAAACTTCAAAGAGATATTCCTAAAAATCGAAGCACTCCTTGGAATCAAACTTCTAAAAGATCATAAGCCTCAAATCAACTTCACAAGAAACAACCGCAATAGGGAACAAGAAATCCTAAAATCAGTAGAAACAAGAATGAAAAATCCAGAGGCAGAATTAGAAGAAGAAGAGGAAATAGAGGAGATGGAAGAAATCCATAAAAAAATCGAGCAAGAAGAAATCAAACTGTCAAAAAGAAAAGACATTCAAAACGTAACACTAAACGATCTAATCGACAGAAAGCGAGCACGAGAAAAATACAAGATGCAAACAAAGCAAAACGAGATGATGGGCGACGACATCGACATCGAAGAATTATAATTTACAAGCACTCACTATATCTTTCGCAGAAACAGAATTAACGCCACTAAAACCAGAAGCAATTTCTCCACTAATCTTACCACCATCAACCTTCCTCACAATAAGATAATTATTATAACCAGCCTCACACGGATAGACTATAACATCTCCACCCTTAACATTACTAACATCCTCATACCTAAAATTCCTATCATAAAGCTTTACCATTATCCTAAATATCTAAGTCTCCCCGGCCGTGGCTCATAAACCAACCCTTCCTCAAGCAACTTCTTAACCTCAATCTCAATAACATCAGGCGAAGCCTCAATATCCATAACAAGCGCATCCCTATCAATACCACCCTCACTCTCTTTCTCCTTAATCTTCCCCAATACCAAATTCTTAACCTCACTAACTCCACGATTCTCCTCAGCAGGCATATCCTTTCGCGCATTCTGAATCTCCAACTTCCGAACCAACAACCACCGCGCATCAACCTTCTTCACAACTTCCGGAATCATATAAATCTCCCCATTCCACTCCCTCATATTCCCAACAACCTGCAAAGTATCCCCCTGCATAATATCCTTAACCCTCGCAATATCCTCACCAAAAACCTTCAACTTCAACTGACCACTAGCATCATCCACAGTCAAACTCCCAAACTGCTTCTCCCCCTCCTGAATAAACTTATCCACACAATTAGCAATCATATTAACCCTCACAACCTTCCTATCCCCAAGCTCCAAAAACAAAAATTTCCCCTCATCCATCATCGGCACACCCTTCAAAACATCCCCAATCCTAAGCTTAAACGCAACGTTCCTCTTCCGAATCTCACCAGTTGTTTCCACCATAATTCAAAATGCCAACTTGACTTTATAAGGATTATTGAGATTGAGTTGAAAGGTTGGATTTTTTCCAATTAATTGATCTTAAAAAATCAAAATGCACTATGGGATAACCTTTTTGAGAGAATTCTAAGGAAAATTTAAAATCCTTTGTCAGTATTAGGCTGTTTTCTAATTCGCAAGATAAAATAATTCCAACATCTGTTATACCCAGTCTCTTTGTCTCATCTCTTAAGAAAATATCATTTTTATTAACAGAGCATTCATGAAATTCTTCCAATTTACTGAGAACCTTCTCAAAAAATTCACAAAACAAAGATTTTGGCAAATCTCTATTTATAATATTGGAAGCTTCTGTTAGGATATGAGGGGTTATTATAATACCTTTAAAATTAGACAAAAACTTGCAGAGAAGTTCAAAATCTTCTCTCTCGAATCCAGCGGTAAGTCTATCTCCAATTTTATCGGGATTATAAATTCCAGCTAAGAACAAGACTAGGGGTTTTGTATCAAGAATTATAGGTTTTGAAATGTATCTCCTTAATAATTTTTCACTTACTAAGAAAGGAGGCTTAGCCATTATCTAAGAAGCTTCATGGAAAGAACCTCTCCATCATCAGCATCAACTTTGAAGATTTTATATTCTTTATCAGCACCCAATAAAGAACTAGGAGTATAGCTAAGCGTGACTAACCATAAATTTTCAGTTCTAGAAAATTCTATTTCTTCAAGACTAACATCATAAATATTTTTAATATCTTCTAGGTATTCTGCAGCCACCTGAGCGGCTTCTTTAGCACTTAACATAAGAATAATTGAGAAATGGAGTTTATAAAAATTATTATACTCCCCTACATCCTCTGAACAAACCCACGCTTAGGCCGAAACAAATCCCCAGCGCGAAAACAGAGCGCAACATTCAATCCCCCACCTTCGCGGTTCACCGCTACCCTCATTGCAAAGCAATAACCCCCGCAACTCCGTTGCCACCACCCACCCGACCTACATCCGTTGAACGAAGCCCCGTTTCGGTCTAAAAAGGTCACCTGATTTAAGCAGCTTCCCAACAGCCTCATCAACTTCCGCCCCCTTCAACCTCCCCTCAAGCGCCTTACTAATCTCCTCCAACGGAATCAACTTCCCCAACCTCTTCTCCAACTCACTCAAGGTATCAATAACAACCCCAATCTTATTCCGAGCCGAAGCCGAATTTCCCGTAATCTTATCCACATCAAAAGTCTTCGTCGTCTTATCATACCCAACCTGCAACAAATAACTCTTCACCAAATCAATCGCCGCAACAGCATCCGCAACATCAACCTTCTCGCTAAGCCTCATCCTAGCATGAGCCTCAGCCAAACGAACCATAGCCTCAAGCTGCCGAGCCCCAATCGGAATCGGCTTACTCGGCCCGTCTCCAATCTGCGGCATATTACGAAGCCCAACATAAAAACTCTTCATCGCCTCAATCGCCTCACTCCCAAGTACAGGATTATATTTCTGCTTAGCATAACTAATATACTTCTTCAGCAAATCCTTATCAATCACATCATGCTTCGCTTCCTGCTTATGCTCGAGCAACACATGCGTCGCAATCGCCTCATCATTATCCCGCCCCGGAATATCCCTCATAATAAAAATTGCATCAAACCTAGACAACAGCGACGGCACCAAATTAACTTGCTTCGGAATAGATTGCAACGGATCAAACCTACCAAACTTAGGATTCGCAGCCGCAAGTACCGAAGTCTGCGCCCGAAGAGTCGCCTGAACAGTAGCCTTCGCAATCGTAATAGTCTGCTGCTCCATTGCCTCATGCATCACCGACCGGTCCTCTTCATCCATCTTGTCGAACTCATCAATACAAACAATCCCCTTATTCGCCAAAACCATTGCACCGGCCTCAAGCCCCCAACCCTTCAAAATCTCATCTTTCACAACAGTCGCAGTAAGACCAGCCCCAGTCGAAGACTTTCCCGAAACATAACGAGCCTTCGGCGCAACACCCGCAACAAACCCAAGCATAACAGACTTCGCAACACCCGGGTCCCCAACTAACAACACATGAATATCCCCCCTCATCTTAGTCCCATCACTCCGCGTCTTCTTAACCCCACCAAACAACTGAAACGCCAACGCCTTCTTCACATCACGCTTTCCCCAAATACTAGGCGCAATCGAATCAACCATCTTATCAATCAACTTCGGGTCAGCAGCCAACTCACGAATCGCCCTCTCATCCTCCTCATTGATATCAATATCCTCAAAACTCTCCTCCATCGGAATAATATTATTAGATTCAATCGCCAAATCAAACCGCGTAAGCATCGCACCCCTCCCAGTCGAAATCGCAATCTCCTTCAATATCCCAATGATCTTAACCCTAGAACCAGGTGTAGTCCTCATCTCCATAGTCGGATCCACCAAATCCTCCTTCAAAAAAATCGTCATACGCTTAGGCTGCTCCCCCCCATACAGATTATCTGACGCCTCCTCAATCGTCAACACCTGTGCATCAACCATATCCTTCGCAATCTCCTTAAACCCACCACGTCGTCCACAACTGCACCGACTCGGCTCCTTAAACTTCTTATCAATCTGAAGAACCGAAATAATAGTCCCACAACTCGGACACTCAAACTTAGCATTAGTAACCAAAGGCCGAACCTCAGACGCCTGCCGAACAATCCCCTCAATACTAATCATCTTCCCTAAATGCTTCGACCGAATATACCGAATAAACATCTCCTGACCTTTGGAAATACTCATAAACCTAACACGAGCATCGTTAGGCGCCCACTCCAACTCCTCCAAAGCAACCTCTAACAACTGAACCGTCTCCTCAGGCCTATCAATCAAATTCCCAGCAAGCTCAGGCGAATGTGCCGAAAATTCATCAAAATCAACTTGAACTACCTTATTCTCCCCACTCATCGAACGAATAATCTCTTTCCTATTCACCTCAAAAAATTCCTTCGCCTCACTCAAAAACTCGTCCTGATCAATCGCCCCATTAATATCCTCGTGCATATGTTCCTCTTCCATATCAAAACCACGAAACTTCTACTTAAAAATAAATCTATCCTTCAACCTATATATTCCCAAAAAAATCCTAATTAAAAACAAACTCACTCCGAGCAAAAATAATCTCCTCACTGGTCCTACGATATATCCCAATAAAAACATCCTTAACAAACGCAGCAAAAAAATCCCCTTCCTTCAACTCCCCACCCCCAACTCCTAACTCCAAACCCCTAACCTTTTTTACATTATTAGCAAACAAAGGCCTCCCAATATAAAGCGACTTCACAGCACTCTTATCAACATCAACACACGGCAAAACCTCTCGAATAGCAACCTCAGCCGGAACAACCATCTCCCGAAGCTTAGCATCATCCCCATTCTTCCATTCCATTACGGCCACCTCAAAGTCATCCAACTTAACAACATCTTTCTCGCCAAAAATACCAGCCTCAGTTCGTCTAAGCTCCCCCATATGCGCCCCACCAATCATCTCTCCCAAGTCCGAACAAAGCTTCCGAATATAAGTCCCCCCTTCACATTTAGTCTCAAATAAAAAATAACGCCCATCCTCTGAAGCTTCCAACAACTTCCAAAAATAAACAGTCCTCTCTCTCTCCGCAACCTTAACAGCACTCCGATGCGGCGGCGTCTGCTTAATCTTCCCAGTAAAATTATCATCAATTAATTTCTGTAAATCCTCGAGTCTACATTCCTTATGAGTCTCAAGCACCCCAACATAAGTCTTATCATGCCGAATAAAATATCCAGCCAACTTACAAGCCCGCCCAAGAGTAATTGGCAAAACCCCAGTCACCTTCGGATCAAGCGTCCCCATATGAGACGTCTTCTTCAGACCCAACTGCCGCTTAACAAACTCCGAAACCGAATAAGAGGTTGGTCCTGCAGGCTTATCAAAATTAATCAAACCAAAATTCAGCAGTTCCTTAATATCTTTCATAGAATAAATCATAAGAATAACCTTTTATATCTAATTATCAAACTTAAAATAAAGATAAAATGAAAAATGAAACTTTAGAACAACGTTCAAGGCGAATACTGAATCAATTGAAAACAAAGTACCCAAATAAAAACGCTTTCGATTTAGATGGAAAAGGAATGCATTTTGTTTCTGAAATTGAACCAACATCCAACCATCCAGAATATGATAAAGCTATAGAAGTTATTATTAAAAGTCGTCCACATAAGCATCTAAAGATGATACAACACTATACAATCCTTTCTGGAACTCTCAAGTTATATCTAGATGACAAAGTTATAATATTACAACCCAAGGATGAATATACCATAAATCCAAATACGATACATTGGGCAACTAGTGAAAAGGAATGCTGGGTAGAAATATATTCGAAGCCTGGGTGGTCAAAAGAAGATCACATTTCTATGAATTAATATTTTGATTAGTTTTTTTCTAGTAAATAATGTCGTTTCAACTTATCGAATGTAATATTTATAAAACTCATTACACTAAGCACAATATGAACAAAAGAGGACTATCGGCAATAGTTACAACTGTACTCATAACATTACTAATAATCGCATCCGTTTCAATAATCGCATTAATAATAATCCCATTCCTCGAAGTCGGCATAGACGAACAAGTCGTATCAATGGAACTATCAAAAGAAAAAATAGAACTGTCGAACATCACCTTCTACGAAAGCAACGGAACAGAAAAAATAGATCTATCAATAAAACGTGGAACAACAAGCCTGGTAAAAACAATAACCGAAATAATAACCGAAAATATATCCACCGAAGAACCTGTTCCCATAGATATAATGTTGTCAATAGACCTATCAGGAAGCATGAGTCTAGACGACGGAGAACCAGAAACCAGATTAACAAAAGCAAAAATTGCCACAATAGATTTCGTAGAAACAGTATTAGCAGGAGATGAATTGGCAAAAATAGGTCTCGTAGGATTCAAGGATAATCTCCCAGCGAACAACAACGTCCACGATCTATCCAATGACCTAACCAGCCTCAACAATGAAATAGACTCATGGTTCGCAAGTGGAGGGACATATGTTTGCAAAGGAATGGATAAAGCATTAGAGATATTCAATAACAACGAAATCGAAGGAAGAGAAAAAGTTCTAGTAATATTAGGAGATGGAGATACGACCCTATCTTCTTGTAAGTATGGCGGAGCAGAAGATCTCGCCGAGAGTTTTTACGAAAATAAAAACATATCAGTTTCTACCATAGGCTTCGGACCATCCACGGCAATAACCTTTTTCGAAGATATAGCAGCAGCAGGACAGGGACAATTCTACGATTCATCGGACACAAACAACTTAGCAAATACATACATATCATTAATAGACGATATACAGATAACAAGAGAAGTAACAAAAACAATAGTTAGGGAAGGAATACTATTTTTACAAGTATTAATATTCACAGGAGGAAATTCCCATAGCTATACAATATCAGAAAACCTCCCAGGAGAATACGACACAAAAAGATTCACGGTTCCTCTGCCCAACGGCATAACAGAAGAAGACGTAACAAAAATAGAAATATATCTCTCAGTCGTATCAGGCGGCATCAAGGCATCAAGCAATCTCCTAACCACATGGGAACCATAATAAAATCTAACATCTACCCTTCAACCACTTCTTCCTCAAATCTTCCTCAAATCTCTCAATCGCATACCTCAACGTCGTCCTCGGCAACTCATCATAATTCTCCCTCAAAAAACCCTCCAACATCTCTCTATTTTTCTTCCCAACCTCACGCAACATCCAACCCACAGCCTTATGCATCAAGTCCTCGTCATCCCCAAGCAACATCTCAGAAATCTTCAAAGCATCATCAACATCCCCTTCCCGAATAAAAGCAAATGTCGAAACTATTCCCATTCTCCGCTCCCACAAACTATCACTACGAGCCAACCTCACCAAAACCTCCCTGTCCCTATCAATCAACCATCTCCCAACAATCTTCCACGCCGACACATCAACCAAGTCCCAATTATTAACCAACCTAGCATTCTCCAAATAAAAATCAAAAACCTCCTTCTTCAATCTCTCATCTCCCCTCTCAAACTTCTCAACCAAAATTAGTAACGCAACCAATCTCTCATCATGAACTTTAGACCTAAGCAAATCCTCAATCACAGAAAAACCAACTCTATCCCAATGAACCTTAGAAATCCGCCGCAACTCCCCATTCCGAATCCCCAAAAAAACATCACCCTCTCCATACTCCCCCTTCCCAGTTTTAAAAAAATTAGCAGAAGTTTTAGCCCTCTCGTGATCGGCAATATCCATTAGTTCCCCATGAATCAACTTCATAGAACAAATAACAGATTCAATATTAAAAACCTACCCAAACAACAATCCCAAATCATACAGATCACGTTTTTTCCCATTTGAAAACATATCAGGGGAAATAGCACCATAATCTTCAGAATAGATATCGCAATGTCCAAGGTCAATAATCTTCGCTCTCCTTTTGCTTGGAGAGAGAATAGTATTTTCACCATTTATATTTAGATTAAAAATTCCCAAAAAATGCAAATCCTCAACAGTTTTTTCAAGTTGATGTCGGACACTAGAACTTACACTTTCATATAACATATCCCCTTCAAAATATTCCTTAAGAATAGCACTCCCAAAAACACAATCATATTTTTTAATCCCATGAGTAATCCCAGAAACTCTCTTTGCCCTATCTAAAACCTCCCACTCATTTTCAATATGTCGAACTCCCCAATTATCACGAGGGTAAGCAATTTTCAAAACACAATCATTAGAATGATACCTTACTCGATATACTTCAAGCGCACCTTTGACAAACTTTTCAGCATCCGATAATTCAGAATCAATGTAAGTTATGTCGTTTGGAGTTATTATTACCATTTTTCGAATAGTCACCCCTAATCTATCTACTTCAAAACTTTCCGAACAGGAGCCGTCTTCTGCGCATGCTTCCCACCTACACTATGCTTCACAACCTTCGCCTCAACCTTAGCTTCCTTAACTGCTTTCTCGGCTCCAGACTTCTTATCCTCAGCCTCTTCCTTAACATCATCAACCCCATCTTTATCCTTGCCCGATGAATCCGGAACATCAGTTCCCTCTTTAGAGGGTACACTATTACGTGTTGCAGTATCAACCTTATCAACCTTAGCCGGCTTAACATCCTTCTTCCCAGCCTCAGCAGCAACCAAAGCCTTAGCTTCCCTCGCCATCTTAAACTTAACATAGTCAGCAGGGTCCGCCAAAGTCACATAAACAATACCATCAATCTTCTTAGCATTAACCTTAATCTTATGAAGCGGCTTCTTAATCCCCCTAAACCAAATCTCATTATTCAAATGAATATCAACCTTAATCTTCCGAGTATCATTGTCCCTAACATTCATATGTCGAACCATGAATTCCTTCAAAGTCTTAACCGCCTTCTTCGCTCGCCTATAATGCGGCACATTCATAAACCCCTTCCTCATAGGAACAATATATTCTCTCTCTAGCTCAACCTTTGCATCAACATTTTTTTCTTTCTTGGGCTTAGCAACTTTAGCAATAGCGGGCTCAGAATCTTTTTTATCCACAACTTTTTTCTCTTCCTTAGTTTCAACAGACTTACCCTCACTCACAGCAACAGCCTCCTTATTCTCAGGAGTCTCCTTAAGTTCTTCAATCTTCTTAGTTTTTTCTGCATCTTTATTAAACGGAACAGCCTCTCCACCAGCCTTGATGCCTTTCTGATCTGGCCCCTTCCCTGGTATTTGTGCTTTTGGTCCTGCCATTATCCTAAATTCGCCTTCCTCATCTTTCTAGGTTTAATTTTCAAACTATGCCTACTCCAACTCCTCTTAACATGCGTAATCCTCGACGGATGAACCTTCTTCCCTTTCCCAAACTTCTTAATAACTGTCCAAAACGGAGCCCACTTCGTCTGCCTCTTAGCCCGATCCAAATGCCTCTTCTTACTACTAGCAGCCTTAGCCTTCCTACTCGGCATCTTCCTTCTCCTTCTTTAATTCTTTAACATCAACCTTTTCCTCAGCAACTTTGCCGACCTTGTCCGATTCATCGGATGCCACCTGGGCAGGAGGTACACCCTTGGGTGCTTCAGTCTCTTCAACTTCAATCTCAGTCTCATTCTCCTCAGTAACCTCATCAATAGGTTGCTCAACAACAAGAACATTCTTTACAACCCAATCCGAGCTATCAATATCACCATCATAAGCCCCATCAATAGAATCCAAAAAGTCCCGACCAGCTTGCGTCAACCTACGACCATGCTGCATCCTCAAAACCTTCTCAACCAAACCTGCCGCTTCAGCCTGCTGCAAAATAACTCTAATTATCTTTCCACCCGCCTTAAAAAAATGATCAGGCTTTCCACCTCTATCCTTCTTAGAACCATACCGAGTCCTCAACTTCCCAACACCAACAACACCATGAATATACAACTGCCTCAAAATACTAGCAGCTCGAGTAAACCAAAAATCCTCATCCACAGGCGGCCTTGCCCTCGACGGACCACTCTTAACATACATAGCCCACTCAGGAACCTCAAACTCCGGAATCTTCTTCAAAGCCTCAGCCAAAGCTGGAATATACTTCTCCGGATTCTGCGCAAATATTGTTCGTGCCATTATATTGTTTCCTTTCTTTCGAAAGTAGATTGGTTATCAAATAACCTAAAACAACTCCGAAAATTTACTTTATAAGTTTTTGCGTTCCAGTTAACCAACATCATCCAACCAACAAACCCAAGTTCCCAAAGGCAACCAATGGTAACCATAAAACAAACAAAAAAAATAACAACACAGCCCTCAACCCCAATTGGAAAAAGACTGTGTGTTGTATATAGATTAAATTTTACATCCCCAATATCAACATCAGAGACATTACAGACACCTGCATAAGCGTTAATACTAATGTCCATTTTGGTGGTGTCAATCCCTCACTCTTTGCAATTTTCCCAGATGCCCAGACCCAGGAATTATCAAGAAAATTAATCATACTCCCCCCTTACAAATAAACACAGCCTCCCGCCGAAGAGCACAGAGCACCAAGGAACAGAAGGCCATGTTTGGTTAAGTTAATTTACAATATCATCCATTTCAACAGTCGGCACGGACTCAATATATTCGATCTGCCCATCACTATTTATAGATATATTTTTGACCTTACTAAATATCGGGATAGCCACAGCAACCAGAATACCAATAATGGCTATAAGAATCATAAGCTCAATTAGGGTAAATCCCTTATGTCCCCTCTTCATCAGTTTCATCATTTGCCTCCTCTTGAGGTTTATCGATTTTTTTCTCAATCACCGCATTGGATGCATCTTCAATGAGCCACAATAAAAGAATCGGCCCAGGAAATATACCCACAAAAATACCAGCGATGAAGTGCAACAGGGTAAAATCATACTTTTTTCTAATGATACGTCTCCACGAAATGAATCCAATACTCCACCAGCCCAGGATAAATAAGATCAATGCTATTCTTGCCATAATAACCTCCCACAATAAGCATGGGTAGAAATTACCTTCCACCCATGCCCGACTATACGTCGTATCTATTTCAATTTCAAGCCCTGCATCATTTTCCAAAGCTCACTATCTGTAGTCATAATCAGATCGAGGCCATTTTCTGCAGAAGTCCGATAAACCATCATCTTTTTATAAAAGTCATAGAACTTGGGATCTACGGAATATGAATCTGAATAAATTTTAGCGGCATTCGCATCGGCTTGACCTCTAGTTTTCTGGGCAGTCATGGCAGCAGTAGAAGTAATTTCTTTCAGGTCTCTATCTCTATTACCAAGGATCGTATTGTATTCGGCTTCACCTTCTGAAGTAATTTCGGCTGCTTTCTGATTACGTTCAGCAGACATCCTACCATAAACCGCTGTCCGAACCGCTTCAATATAATTGACCCGCTTGATTTCAAACCCAATCAGTTCTATACCAAACTCCGCAACCTTAATCTGCGCAGCCGCGAGAATCTTATTAACTACCCCTTCTCGGCCCAATTCAACATCATTAAAGTCTCCAGTTTCACTGAGTTTCCTGTTGGTGCTCCTTACAATATTCGCCAAGCTGGCCTGTTGGACAGCATTCCTGGTAGCCGGGTCAACAATGTCATCAAGCCGACTTAATGCTTCATCCCGAGTTCCAACAACAGTATAATATTTTTTAAGGTCAGCGATGCGCCATCTGGCAAATGTATCAACATGGATATATTTTTTATCAGCAGTAATCATTTGACCACTCTGTCCATCCCACTCAAGAATTTGTTTCGAGAAGGGTTTGGCGGTATTTAAAAAAGGAGTTTTCCAATGCAAACCAGCATCATTTTTCTCACCGTACTCATTCACCACATCTACCAGTTTACTGAAGCGTGTTATGACCATCTGTTCCGTTTCATGGACAGTATACAATCCAGAAAACAATATCCCCACGACCAAAACAAAGACAAGGACAGTAACAACAGCAATAGTTTTTTTCATAGCAATCCTCCTATTTATTCACGTTAAGTAAGGGTAAGAGACTGTCAAGATTACCGTCTAATATTTTGATACTCTTGGCATTCAGGGCAACGATATCCATTGTCTCATAGTATAGCCGCTGTAATGTAATCTCAGAGGCCTCCAGATACTTAGCATATAACAAGTTGAATTCAACAACATCACCATTCGCCTTATTGACTTTTGCGATTGCATAACCATTTGCTCTTTCAATGGTTGCCTTAGCTTGTCCGGCAGCATTTGGAATAACATCATTATATTCTTTCTGGGCCTGAAAAATACGTTTTTGCTTTGCCTGATCCGCAATATTGACTGCATTAAAAGACTCTCTCACGGGACCAGGAACATCTGTTTTTTGCATTTCAATTGTGACAATTTGAATCCCGGATTCTGCCTTATTAAGATCGGCTTGAAGAATTGGGATACCTTCTGCAGCAATTTGCTCCCTTTCCGCAATAATCTCTACAACAGACCGATCTCCGACAATGGCCCTGATAACCTTTATCGAGGTATCACGTAGTAATTCAAGAGGCTTTTCAACATTGAATAAAAATGCCTTTGGATCTTTGATTTTAAACTGTACCAGCCATGGGGCTACGACAACATTCAAGTCGCCAGTCAGCATGAGGGCAGTGCTACCGGTCCCATAGGCTTCTTCTTTAACCGTGGCAGCATTTTGTCCCTTTTTCCTGGATGTGCTAAAACCGAATTCCGCCTGAAAGACTTTCTTGGTTTTAACTTCTTTCAACTGTTCAATGTATGGTATCTTGAAACCCAGACCAGGATTAACAGTTCGGTTATATTTACCGTATCTGGTGATAACACCCTGGGAATCCTGTGCAATGGTAAATGCGCCATTGTATGCAGTAACACCAGCAATCAATACAATAATAACAACAAATCCTATTGTAAAATTCTTGCCCGTAATACCAAAATCATCCATAAATTCCTTAATCTTTTCCCACATAGTTCTTCCTCCAATAAAAATTAAATTAATTAAAAAACAAAACTTCCTTCTTCCAAATCCTCCTTCCAATTTAAATTCTAAGTAAATAAGCAATCCCTTTTCCAATAATACAAAGAGCAAATGCGGTAATACTAGCCATCGCAACAAGCTCTAAAAAACAAGTTCCAACCTTTTTCGCCATCACATACCTCCTATCTTCGGCTAAAAGTCAGCAGAAAGTCCCACCTACGATCGAAACCAAAAGTCCAAATATATCAAAGCATTACGCTTCAACAACCTATTCCACTCGTTCAAACACCAAAGGGTATTCCAACAAACAAAATATGAACTACTATGCACAATCTTTGGAAGTCGACATCGTTAGATGAGTTATTTCTGTATTCTTTATTTGTGTGTGTGCTGTTATATATGTTATAAAAAATCAAACAATTCCCCTTTAAAAATCTTTACAATTGTAGCAATTTTCTAGTGATAACAATAAATCACTTCCCCAAAAACCTATCACAAAAATACCCAACCAAACTCTCACAATCATACCTCACATCCCCACCAATCTCCGCTTGCAGCCAATCAAAATAATCCCCACTCTCTTCATCATACGCAATATATTCAACAGCCGAACTCCGAACAACCCTATCGGTTTCCCAGCAAAAATACATAGGAAAAGAATATTTCCCACCCTCATAAGTCGCCATACTCAAATCAACAACACTATCGGGAAACTCAGTCGACAACTCATGAACCATACCCAAAACCTCCCTAACCTGATCCGGCATCTCAACATCAACCTTCCCCTCAATAACATCAACCAACATCTCA
This sequence comes from archaeon, assembly GCA_018697035.1. Classification (GTDB taxonomy): domain Archaea; phylum Nanobdellota; class Nanobdellia; order Pacearchaeales; family GW2011-AR1; genus JAGVXH01. The sequence goes on from JABHSE010000004.1 coordinate 22,695, forward strand.
ATTCCCTTGACCTTCATCTCCTATTCAACCTCCCCCAAACCGCCTCAAGCTCAACCGGAACCTCATCCGGAAAAAAACCATAAAACGAAGAAGACAAAGTAGGGAAAGAATCCACAGTTCGAATCTTAATCCACTCACACAATCTATTTTTTATTTCTCCCTCAAAACTAAATTTCTCATCCAAAAAAAATTGATAATTGGCCTCCCTCACAAAAACATCCTCACTTCCCCGTCCCATAGTCAAAGTCTGTATCTCATCCACCACAGACGAACCAGCAAGCCCAGTCTCCTCTCTCACAATACTATCTATCTCCTGAATACTCTTCACCGGCTTAACTTTCCCAAAAGAAAAAAATCCACCCTTCCTCTCATCAACCTTAATAGAATAGTCATGAAAAGTAGTATAGGTAGAAACAGAATTACTAACCCCCAAACGATACTTCTCCAAAGAAACGCCCTCAATACTATTCAAAACATCCCCAACCTTTCCATAAACTTTAATTCTTTCTTGTAAAATATTCATTTCAATTTAACCTCATAATCTCGACCCATTCTCCCCTAAGTACAAGACCCATCAGTCTTGCAATAAACCTGATTACTCTCCTGCCCCAAACACTTCAAGCAACCATCAACTTGATAAGTAAAATCGTGATCACGATCAGTCCAATTAACAATCGGTCCCATTCTATGTAAACCATGATAAGTATTCTGACAAGCAAACCTTCTATTACCCTGCTGACTCTCAGGCTTCCCAAAAAATTGATAATCTCCTTCCCTTCCAAAAATCTCCGGATGATCCTCCTCCACATCATACATCCAATCCTCCCCATAATCCTCCCCAGGAATATCCAAATCAAACTTAAGCGCCACTCCCTCCAAGCTCCGAATAGAAATATTAGATTCAATCCCATTATCTTTAACAAACTGAGAAACAACATCTCTATACTCTTCAACATTCATCACCTTACCTTTATCCCCCTCATATCTCTGCTCTGCATGTATCATCGAATCAAAAGCCGGACTATCAAAATGAGGCTCATTACAATAAAACATCTGAAAAAATGGCCTATGCGCAGAGCTATCACTACATATAGTCCTACCAAATCCAACTCCACTATACTGACTAGATTTAAGATCCAAACTAGTAACTTTAGGCCCACTATCCATACCACCCCCAGTCATAACATGAATAGGAATTAACCAATCACTTAAATCGACACCACCCAAAAAATTCATATGTTCGTTACATCCCCCACACTTAGGCCATAAATTAGAAACAACCTCCAAAGGCGTCTTTCCCCCAGAATGCTGAAATCTATAAGTATACCTAAAATCCGGAACACCTCCAAATTTAGATCCCTCAATAGGATCCACATCCAAAGCTCCAGAAAGGTTAGTATCAAGACGATAAGCCAAAGGATAAATCCCTTCTCCATTAACTTCTCTCAAAATCCCTTGCGCCAAATCCCACTGCTTCACCCACTCTCTAGAATTCGCCTCAAGTGCCTCAGCTCTATTTTCTCCAATCTTCGCAAGAAGTTCTTTCTTAATTTTTTCAGGATATCCATCACGAATAAAACGCGCCTCATTAAAATCAGTCTCACTAAAATCTAAAGGCCCTCTCCGAATATGCCTAACTATATGAGGATTCCATTCATCCAAAACTGTTTTTTGAGGAAAAGTAAATTTATCCTGATTCATTCTAGGTTTCCAAGAATATAACAATTTAAAAACGTTTGCTAAAGTAGTAATTCCAAAGTAATAACAACTCAACTATCTTTCTCATGAAATATAATAGTAAACCATACTCATAAAATTTATATTCTTACCTACCGCTGATCCTTCCGAAACTTAATAACAGTCAAAACATATCCAACCAACTTAAATCCATACTTACTCCCCAAAGCATCAACCAAATCCTCACCAATCTTCTTCGCCTCACCCTTATCCCGACAAGCCGACTTCAAAATCGAAATCTTAACCATCCCCTCATTCTCAAAAACACTCCTAACCTGCTCAACAAATGCATCGCTAAGTCCCGCCTTCCCCATCTGCAACTGCCTAATTGGTTTCATTCAACATCTCCTCAAATTTCAAAATATCAGCCTTCTTAACCTTAACCCTCTCCTGCTTCTTAACTCCCCAAGTCCCACTCTTCATCTTCCTATCCTTCTCCATATCACACCGCCTAAAAACATTAACCGAAACATCCCGCTTCGAATCCCGCCAGTCCTGAGAAAACTTAGCACAAAAAACCGCAGCCTCTTTCAAGTCAACCTTAGAAGCAGAGTCTCCAATATTAACAAACGGACTCCCAGGCGCAGACGTATGAAGCATCACATCATTAGGCCCAGCTTCAAGAACCAATTTATCATTATTCTCAGCATCCCGCCCACCAAAAACCGTCTTTCCACTACCCACAACAAACTCCCGAAAATTAACCATAACAAACCAACCAATCCTAACTTTAAAAATTTAACACTATAACATAGACAATATTTAAAAACAATATTCAACTCCCTAAGACATGAAAAAAGAGGCATTAATCCTGACCCTGTCGATAACATTCTCACTATTCCTATCCCTCGCCTCCGCATCAATGATAACAATCCAAGACGACAAAAGCCTCAACGAAGGAGACACTTGGTACGTCGGAGAAGGATATAGTATCAAAATAACAAGTATAGACACAACCGCACAAATCAGCTTCAGCCTAGACGGAAACGAACTAGAAAGCCAAACCCTATCACAAGGAGAATTCTACACCTACTCAAACGTCTTCAACACAACCATAGAATCAATATCAGCAGGAAGCGTATCACTCAAAAACTCCTCAATGAACTCAGACACAATAGGAGCAACAGTTCCCTCCATGACAAAAATACAAAGTGCGGGAATATCAGGGAGCACACTAACAGAAGGACAAATCTGGTACGTCAGCGGAGGATACAGTGTATACGCCAACGACATAGACATGGACTCGAACCCAAAATCAGCACAAATCATCCTACTAAAAGATTGCACACAAGTCAAAGAAGAACTAGTAAACGAGGGCGAAAATATAGATTACAACGGAGAATTCATTGCAAAAGTAAATACGCTGTCAGGAACAACCGAAAAAACAATAAAATTCTCAGACACATCCCTCTCTCCCTCTTTCTCAGTGCATAGCACAGGGTATCAAACTTGCGTAATCACCTGCACAGAAGATTGGAGCTGCGAAACTTGGACCGAATGCTCGTCCGAACAACAAACAAGAGAATGCACAGATTCAAACACATGCGGGACAACCAACACTAAACCAGAAGTAACTCAGGCATGCACTTCCACTCCCATCGCAACATGTACCGAAGATTGGAATTGTACAGAATGGACTGAATGTATAAATAACGAACAAACAAAAGAATGCACGGACTCAAATTCCTGCGGAACAACAGACAGTAGGCCAGAAGTAACTCAAGCCTGTAATTATGAAACAGATATACCAGCCCCAGAAGGAGAGGTCTATCCTGAAAATCAATTAGCAGATACAACTCTACAACAGAATACAACAAGCCAGAATACTCCGATGAAAGAAAAAATCACTTCCCAAATATTCGAAGTAACAATTCAAGATGAAAAAATATCCCTAGAGAAATTCTCAAATGGAGTAAACGTAATAAACACAAGTCTCAACTACATAAAAACACCACTGAACATCATAATGAAATCATCAAAGCTCTATGTGAACTTATCAGGAGAAGAGATAGAAATGAAAATTTCCCCAGAGCAAGCGGTTGAAAATTCTCTTATATTAGGAAACATAGAAAACGTGGGAATTACAAAACACAATAAAAGAGCAGTCTATTCGGTCACTGGAACAGAGAAAGTAAAACTATTCTTTATCTTCCCAGTCCTATCCGGAATCGAGGCAAAAGTAGATATCGAAACAGGAGAAATTCTTAAAGTAGAAAGATCATGGTGGCACTTTCTAACATCCAGTATCTAATAAAAAAATTCAACATTTAAAGATTTAATCGCTCTTCATGTTTCTTCAAGGCATAAGTAGCAATGGACATATAAAAACCAAGCCCGCAAGGAGAACCCTCTCCACGAGATACCCCAGCAAATCTAGAGAAATCATTATCATTATCAGCATAATTAGACAATTGAAGAATGGCAGCCTGTTCTTCAGGAGATAACTCAGATTTCACTCTTAAAGAAATGTCTTTCCACCCATCACGATTCTCCACAACACCAGAAACACTCCTGGCGACAACATCATAAAAATTCTTAAGCTCAATTCCAAGAACATCAAAAGGATTACTTTCGGCAGTCATTTACAGAACCTCAACAATCTTAATCCAAAACACAAGTGTCTTTCCAGCCATAGGATGATTCATATCAATAGTAGCTTCTTTTTCATCAATTTTGGTAATCTTAGCCGGAATCTGTTGCCCATTAGGTAAAGGCACTCCGATCATCATTCCTTCCTTCGCCTCAGTCGGAAACTTATCCCTAGGCACCTTCTGCACAGCCCTCTCGTCAGGCATCCCATAAGCCTCCTCGGGTTTCAAGGTAAAAGTCTTCTCCTCGCCAACATCCATCCCAATCACAGCAGCATCAAACCCAGGAACAACCATACCAGCACCAGCCTCAAACTCCAACGGCTGCCCATGCTTCTCACTCGCATCAAAAACCTCACCGTCCTCAAAACTACCCCTATACTCAACCTTAATCTTACTACCTTTTTCAACTACCATACAAAACCCTGGAAATTTTCCCTTATAAGTTTTTCTACTTTCAAAAATATAATACAAAACAATTTCAATTCTTAAACGATTTAGACAAGGCGAAAAGTTGTGAAGCGTACAGGCGTACGTAAGCGTTTTTTTAACGAAGTATAAACCATTAAGAATTTAAATTAAAAATCATCATCAGTGCCATCTTCCTTAGCCTTCTTCGCAATCTCCTTAATCCTCTTAAGAGCAGCCCTAACGTTCTTATTCAACTGAATCATAGAGTCATCCAACTGCGCCTTATTCTTAGTCCCAGTACAAACCAACTTCCCATTACTAAACAATAAAAACGTAGCAGTAGGCGCCTCCAACTTGTAAACCAAACCAGGAAACTGCTCCGGTTCATATTCAGTATTCTCCAACTCCAAAGACAAAGTATTCAAATTCAAATCCAAATCAATGGCACCCGAAGCAACAATATTCTGCACCGTAATCTTCGGCTTAATCGTAACCTTAACCCCAATCTTCCTCAGCTGTTTAATAACTTGACCAACAACATCCCTAACCTGCGAAACAGACTTGGTCCCAGTACAAACCAAATTCCCTGAACTAAATACTAACACAGCCGACTTAGGCTCCTTAACTCTCAAGACAAGCCCAGGAAAAGTATCAGGATTATATTCAGTATTAGGCTGAGTCCGAGCAAGTTTAGTCAAACTAACTTCCTTTTCTAATGATGTCGTAGCTACAATATTCTGCACCTTCAACTTCGTATCCTTCCGAGAAACAACTTTTTTCGCTACTACCATATAACACTATAATTATTTTCTTTTATAAAGGCTTTGATATACTCGAAAACTATTTTTCTCCAACCTCAACCTCAACCTCATCCAAAGTAGCAATATCAGAAACCCTCCTATCCGGCCTCATTCTCAAAATCCTAGGAAACCTCAAAGCAAACCCACTAGAATTCGCCGGACTCCTCTGCACATCCTGAAAACGAACTGATACCACAACCTCAGGCCGAACCTCAACATGCCTCCCATCAACTTTCGTCACCAACTTCTCCAGCATATCCGTCATCTCCCCAAACGTCAACTCGCTCCCAACTCCCAGCTCCGAACCCCCAACCTCCGCAGAAATCTCCTTCAACCCAGTAGAAACCTTACCAATCCCAAGCAACTCTCCATCATCCCGACAAGAAACATCAAAACTCGTCAACCACCCAGCTCTCTTCCCAGTCCCCCACTCAGCACCCGTAATCACCAAATCAAAATCGCTATCCTCTGGCTTCAACTTCACAGCATGCCCAATCCTCGCACCAGGCTTATACGGAGCATCAAGCCGACGACCCATCAACCCCTCCTGATCATCCTCTAAAGCCGCATTATAAAACGCCTCAACCTCAGCCTCATCCGAAGTCACAATCTGCTTAGCCAAAACAATCTTCTTTTCCTCAACTCGAACAATCTCCTCGATCAATTTACGCCTCTTCTCAAAAGCAACATTAATCAAGCTATCCCCATCAAGAAACACAACATCAAAAACAACCAACTCAACTGGCAACTTCGCCCTCATCTCCGAGATCCCATGCTTCCTTCGAATTCTCTGACTAATCGCCTGAAAATCGGTATACTTCCCCGTCACAGAGTCGAACCCAACTGCCTCACAATCCAAAATAAAACTCTTCTCCGTAACATTAGATTCAACAGCTTCGACAATATCAGGAAACTGCTTAGTCACATTCTCCAAAGCTCTAGTAAAAATCTTAACCTCACCATTCTCATCTTTATTCACCATCACCCGAAATCCATCATACTTATACTCAAACGCAGCCGGCCGACCAACAATCCGAAACGCATCCTCAACATTCGCAGCCTTAGGAAACAACATCACCTTCAACGGCTTCCCCGCAACCATCTTAATCTTCTCTAACTCATCCACACAAGCTTTCTCAAAAACCTCCGCAAAATCCGTCGCCTTATCATACGCCTCCTGAACAGCCCGCGCACAAACCTTCTTATCCTCCAAGCTCTCCGGTGCAAAACAATAAACCGCAATCGCATCCCGAAGTATACCAACCCCAACCCCAATCTTCAAGTCAGAAAGCACAGTCCTCACAATATACCTAGCCTCAATCGCCGAAGCCGAATGTAACAAATCAACAATATACCCAATCTTCAAGTCCACTGCCCCCGAACCTTCCACATCAACCAATTTTCGCAAATTCCCCATCACTTTCTCAACACTAAGCTTTCCCTCAAACAGACCCTGCTGCTTTTTTCCCTTCCCTAAAACACTCTCAGCAACCAAACCTAAATCCCCACTCTTCCGAAAACTCTCAACAACTTCATCCTCCGAAATCCCAGCAGCCCGACCCACAGCCTTAATCACCAACTGATGCGAAATCCCAAGTTCTTTAGATTCATAATCCGCAAACAACTGTCCACGAAGCAAATAAACAAACTCAGGACTGTCTCTAATCTCCCCCAAAAAAGAAGCAAGAATCTCAGTCTTCTCAAGCCCACTCGCCGTCCCCTCAAGCGCAGTATAAACCTCACATATCCTCGAATAATCCATAACATAACTAAGCAGTATCCAATTAAATAACTTCCGCGCGCACGAAGCGCGCAACACTCAGACTCCCAACTCCTAGCGAAGCGTACACCAAACTCTTAACTACAATTTCCAAAGGAAATTGTTAACACCGCTCCCAAACCTTTATAAAAAATAATCAATTTAATCAACAATGGAAATCAACGTAACCGACATAAACTTCCAAAAAGAAGTAATAAAAAAATCAAGTGAAACCCCAGTCCTAGTAGACTTCTGGGCTTCATGGTGCGGACCCTGCATGATGCTAGGCCCAACGCTAGAAAAAATCGCAAAAGAATACGATGGAAAACTGATAGTAGCAAAAGCAGCAACTGACGAGAACGCAGATGCAGCATCCAAATTCGGAGTAATGTCAATCCCAGCAGTAAAACTTTTCAAAGACGGCAAAGTCATAGACGAATTCGTCGGAGCCCAACCCGAAGCCACAATCAAACAATGGCTAGATCAAAAATTATAATTATAAAAAATCCGTGCAATCCGCGAAATCCGTGAGCAATTATTCCCCTTCCCCAAAACAAACATCTCGCAAAACCTTCTTCCCAACAAACTCATCGTTTTCCTGAAACCGGTCCATCTCAATCCACCGAAACCCATCCCCCTTCGCAATCTCATTAGGAGCTAAAGCACTCGGAAACGCCTTCAACCCGGCAACATCCTCCTCACTAATCCAATGATTCTCCCCCTCCCTAGTCTTCTCAATTAACTCCCCACGAGGATTCGTAGCCAAGATAACAAACATTTGATGATTATAACTAAGCTTCCCATTATTATAAGTCTTATAAGAACAAAGTCCCTTCAGCTCCAAATCACAAACCAACCCACTCTCCTCCATCAACTCCGCAGCCGCAGCCTCATAAATATACTGATCAAACTTCAACTTCCCAGCAATCGAACCCCAATAACTATAAAACGGCTCCTTCTTTCTCTCACACATCAAAAACTTTTTCTTCACATCATCATAAACGACAATAACAACACAAACCAAAGGAGCCCTAGCTTTCTCCCCACTCTCACCCTCGAGATAGGCACAATACTTTTTCCCCTCACTACTTAAACAATATACTTCTTTTACTTTATCCACCAACCTATCCTCAACCAAAACCTTCAAATGATAAGCAAACAAATTACTCGCTCCAACATTACCCCACAACTCATTAAAACCCATCTCCCGCTTATGCATCAACTTCCGCAAAATCTCCCGCCGTTCTTTCTTCATGTCAAAATAATAAAATCAAACTATATAAAATACTATCTCAAAAACATTTGAGCACTCCAATCTCTCAAGTAGAAAAGTCATAGACGAATTCGTCGGCGCACAACCAGAAGCCACAATCAAACAATGGCTAGATCAGAAGTTATAAAAAAATTCTATCAAGATAAAAGAGATAGTAGACGACTACAAATACTCCAATAAGTCCAATTGTAACAATTGCGATCCAATAGAGAGGAAAAATAAGTATCCTGAGAAAAAGGGGTACATTAAATTTTTTAAAAAAAGTCTCTATCTCAAGATGTCTCCTAATGTCAAAAACAACCAACCCATAAATTACTGAAATAAATAATGCACTAGTTAGTTCTCTAGAGAAAGTTAAAGCAAAGTATTCTTGTAATGTTTGTGTAGTTTGATTAACACAGTTGAGACAGATTGTGCCGTTCATAAAAAATCAAACAAATATTACTTTTTAAAAAAACACCATACTCCAAACTATATATTAGAATCTAATTCCCTCTTCGCCTATTCGCCCTCAAACTAGGAAACGCCTTAGGAACACTCTCTCGCCTATTCCTCTGCTGTCCCCGAGCCTTCTTCCCACTCGAAGTCAAACCACGCAAAGCCCTCTTCTTAGGAGCCTTAACAAACGGACCTAATTGCTTATCAACCAAAATACCAGCCTCACTTCTATCAACCAAAATAACCTCGTAAAAATAATTCATCCCATCCTTACCAATCCAATAACTCCCCAAGACTTCCATATTAACATACTTCTTCTGGACACGACCCTCCGCAATCTCCTTATAATTCATCCTCAAATTCTTCCTAATATGCAACCTCTTAGTCCTCCTCGCCTTATTCGGCCTACTCCTATGATGCCCACCACGCTTAATCTTAACACGAACAACAACAATCCCTTTCTTCGCCTTATACCCCAAACTACGAGCCCTGTCCAATCTCAAAGGCTTCTCAACCTTAGTAATAGCCCCATCCTTTCTCCAATCAATCATACGCGCACGCAAAGTCAAAACATCCGGCTTTCTCCACGCCTCACGCAAATACTTCATTAAACCCATAACAACTAATCAAAGATTTCCTTTTTAAAGTTTTAGTCTAGCAAAAATTCTAACTCCCAAACTTTAGCTCACAAGAGATACCTAAAGGGTTATAAATAAAAAATCCTCTCCATTTCTATGAGGCTGTGGCGCAGTCAGGTAGCGCACTGCTCTGATAAGGCAGGGGTCCGCGGTTCAAATCCGCGCAGCCTCATATGGATCTGAAACAAGGACGTGTCCGTGGCGAACAATTTGCTCGAATTTTTATTGCAAAGCAATTATAAAAATTTTAGAGTGAATTGTGAGTAAAATCCGCGCAGCCTCATATTAATTAAGAATTAAATCATATTCTTAGCATCTTCCCGAATCATCCCCACAATCTCCGGAAACTCCTCTACATCAAAATGCCCATTTTTATCATCATAAACAAAAATCTCAACCTCGCCCAACTTATCCCGATACTTCTCAGCGTGCGAAATAGGAACACAATCATCATCGGAAGAAAACATCAAAACAACTCGCCCACAATTCTTCTCAATCAAACTCAAATCCTCCCCCAACTCAAATCCACCAACCAAATCTTCCCCGATTAAATCATTATCAAACGGAGGACAAACTAAATAAACAGAAATAATATTTTTATCGACAACATTCTCAGATAGGTATTTAGTCAAAAAAATTCCACCCAAAGAAGACCCAGCCAAAATAAAATTATCATCCATCTCCTCAAGATATCTCTCAAACCAAATCTTCCAATCCTCATATTCAGCACAATCCTGCAAGGGCATTCTCGGCTTAACAATCTGAAAATCCTCTCCAAGACCATTCTTCAAATAATCCCCATGCCAACTATTTTTAAAATCAAGCTTAATACTCCGAGTCTTTAACCAATCTAGATAATCATCCCGACTCTTGAAAGTCATACCACCCCCAATACAAAGTACCTGAATTTTCTTCTTCATGATAAAATTAACCTAAACCAATTTATATAATTTCCGGGCTCACCAGAGTCATGCCATACGTGGCCAAAACAAAACTTAGCCAAGCCTCGCGCATGAGCGCTACCTCCATCATTCAAAGAACGATAACCACCATTTTTCAAAGAAAAATAACCACCGTTTCGCAAAGCGAAACAACCCCCAGTCGCTTCGCGACTATCCTCGCAACTCAACCGAAACCTTCTCCCTATCAATCCGCATCCCCAAAATCTCAACCTTCATCGGAATCACCTTAACATAACACTTATCCTGAGCATACGCCCGAATCTCTATCCCAGTCTCAAGCTCAGTCAAAACAACATCCTCCTTGTTCACAATCCCAGGCGCTTCAATCTCATAAACAATAACATCCCCAAGTCTCTTAACCCTAGATTTAGCATCAACCTTCTTAAGCTCAGCCCGTCTCTTCCCCTCTTCTTCCGAAACTACAACAACACTTCTTTTGACAGCCGGCTTTTTCTGAACAACCTGCGGACCACCCCGGCCCCTAGCAATCTGAATCTTCAAGCCCTTAGGCATCCCCGTCTTCTCATCAACCTCCATATTCCCAAGCTGCTTCTCTAACTGATTAATCAAACCCCCCATAAGCTTCTCAACACCGAATGGCAACTTCAAATCAGGGTCACCAGAGCCATGCCTGTCTGAGGCGGACTGAATACGCCCTCCATCATTAGCACCAAGCATCCCAAGATCCTTACTATCTCCAACCTTAAGAGACCCACCACACCAGGGACAATAATTAAATTTCCTATCAACTTTCTCCGCGCAGCCTCGACACTTCTTCTTAAACATCAACTAGAAAAAAATATCAACTACTTAAATCTTTGTAAACACACTTCACATTTAAACAACTCACTTCGACGAAAACTACTCAGTCAGAACATCTTTCTTCTTTTCTTCTTCAAGTTCTTCCCTATCCTCAGGAACCACATAATGCTCTACCTTCTCAACCAAATGTTCCAAGTTATGAACTTCTTTCAAGACACCCTGAGCCGGAGCAAACTCTCGAATCCAAAACTGCGAAGAAAACTTCCTAACATTTCGAACCTCATGCAAAAGCCTCGATCCATAAATAGCAACCCCAATTCTACCAATACCTGAAACCGTAAAGATAAACAACATAGAATTCATAAACGAAACATCCATCCAAGCGATTCCAGCTCCAACACAAGCACCAAGGAAACCACCAACACCAATCATAAGATTCATATAAGACAAACCAAAACCTCGCTTCCGATTACTAACCGCATCATAAACATAATTATTCAAAGCCAAATTATAACCAGCCCAACCAAAACCACCAACAATCGACGGCACAATCAATAAATAGATCTTCACCCACAAATCACTCCCAATCAAAACCGACGCAATCCAAAGAAAAGGAGTCATCCCCGCAAGCACCGAACAAGTTTGCATCAACCTAACATTCCCAAACCTATCACTAAACTTACCAAGCAACGGCAAAAACACCAACTGAAAAACAACAGCCGAAACCGTAATAGCCATATACCAAATATAAGACAAGCCCAAATCACGCAACATATAAACCGCCCAAAACGGAGTCGAAATTCCAACCACAAAAGTAAACGCCCCAGCAAACAAGCTAAACCGCCCAAACGGAGTATCCCTACTAGTCCTCAAAAATTCAACAAAAGAAAAATGATCCTTCTTCCTAATTTTAATCTTCGGCTCATAAGTCTTACTAAGCAACCTCCAAGACCAAATCCTAAATACACCATTCAAAGCAAAAAGTAATCCAAAACCAAGCAATGTAAACCCGACGACATCACCATAAGAACCACCCAACTTCTTCAAGCCATCCAAGATCAGAGCACCTGCGATCATAGTCATAATACCAAAAAACCCAATAATACGATTCCGCTTAGAAAAATATCTTCCCCTCTCATTCTCTGGAACTAATGACCCCATCCATGAAAACCAAGGAGGATGAGCAATGCCAAGAAAAACATAATGAAAACCAACAAGCACAATGAAGGCCCAAACCATATGAGCAACACCCATCCAATGCAAAAACCCAATCAATAAAAAAGGTAATACAACCAAAATCTTCCCCATCACTCCAGCCAAAACAATCCGCTTCCTCGAAAACCTCTCAATCAAATCAGCCGCCTTCAATTGAACAAGACTCGGAAGCAAACTAATAATAGCATATAAAATTCCCATCTGAACAGCAGTCGCATTTAAAGCCAGAGCCGCAGGAGCAAAATACGACAAACTAAAATTAGAAGCAATAGAAGACACCGCACCCTCCCGAATACTAAGTTTCAAACTCCGCTTAATCTTCTTCTGCACAATAGGATGATCGACCCTAACCTGTCCTCTTTTCATAATACATACTCGACAAAACAATATAAAAACTTAATCGTTTGCAAACAAATAAAAACCTCTACCTAATTATCAAACCATGAAAGAAAATTTTTATATAACAACACCAATATACTACCCAAACGACGTCCCACACATAGGCCACGCCTACACAACAATCGCAGCCGACATCATCGCAAGATGGAACAAGCTCCAAGACAAAGACGTATTCTTTCTAGTCGGAACCGACGACCATGGAAAAAAAATCGCAGATACAGCCCAAAAAGCAGGCAAGACACCAAAACAATTTACAGATGACATGATACCAGAATTCAAATCAGCATGGGAAAAGCTAAACATAAACTACGACAAATTCATCAGAACAACAGATACACATCACGAAAAGATAGTTCAGGAAGTTCTCCAAAAATGTTTCGACAACGGCGACATCTACAAAGGCGAATACGAAGGGTTATACTGCACAGGATGCGAAGCCTATTTCACGGAAAAAGATTTAGAAGATGGCTGCTGCCCAATCCACAAAAAACCAATCGAAAACCTAAAAGAAGAAACCTATTTCTTCAAACTTTCAAAATATCAAAAACCTCTCTTAAAATTCTACAAAGACAACCCAACTTTCCTCTCTCCAAAACACAGATCAAAAGAAATTATCAACAGAGTAAAAGAAGGTCTTCGAGATTTAAGCATATCAAGAAATTCATTCGACTGGGGAGTCCCACTTCCATTCGACAAATCCCACGTAGCATACGTATGGTTCGACGCACTCTTCAACTACTACTCAGCAACAAGAGAAAAAGGGAAAGAAGGTTTCTGGCCAACCGACCTCCACATCGTAGGCAAAGATATCTATTGGTTCCACACGGTATACTGGCCAGCCTTCTTAATGTCCGCAGGAATAGAGTTACCAAAACAGGTATACGCACACGGCTGGTGGACACTAGATAAGGAAAAAATTTCGAAATCACGAGGCAGAGTAGTAAGTATAGATGAGCTAACAGAAATCGCAGGACTAGATTCAGCAAGATACTTCCTATTCAGAGAAGCCTCATTCGGAGAAGACGGAGACTTCAGCAAAGAAGCCCTAATCGATCGACACAACAACGAACTAGCAAACAAACTAGGCAACCTAATTTCAAGAACCTCAGCTCTGGCAGAAAAATACGGAATAGAAAAGGTAGAAAACGCATTACTAAAAAAATTAAAACTAAAGAAAATTGAAAAACACTTCGATAAATTTAGAATAGATAAAGCTCTAAGTGAAATCTTCACATTCATCGACCATTGTAACGAATTCATCCAACACCAAAAACCATGGGAAACTCACGACAAGAAAGTATTATATCAATTAGTGGAATCCATCAGACAAATCGCAAAACTCCTAAGTCCCTTCATCCCAGACTCAGCAGAAAAAATACAAAAAATATTCAAAACAGACAAAATTAAGAAAGCACCAGTACTCTTCAATAAGATAGAAGTCTCAAAACCAAACCTTAATAAGTCAGAAGAGCCAAGACAAATAATGGAAGGAATAACAACAATAAATTTCGAAGACTTCGCAAAACTAGACCTCCGAATCGCAGAAATCACAAACGCCGAAAATATAGAAGGCGCCGACAAACTTTACAAATTAACTCTAGATGTAGGAGAACTCGGGCGACGAACAATTTGCGCCGGAATAAAAGAATTCTACAAAGCAGAAGATCTCAAAGATAAAAAAATCATAATCATAGCAAACCTAGCTCCACGAAAACTCCGAGGAATAGAATCGCAAGGAATGCTATTAGCAGCATCAACCAAAGACAAAAAAACAGTCTCCCTAGTATCCCCAGACCAAGACATAGCCCCAGGAAGTACAGTTGGTTAATCACAACAATTCTTTTATATCAAATCAAACACCAAATCTGATGACAACCCTAGGCCAACAAGTCAGAACCATAGTATCAAATCTACCAAGACAAGACAAATTATTTTTCGGTGGACCCCCACACGGTTCAGAAATCGACAGAGAAATAAAAAACTATAACACCTATTTAGAATCAGGATTACCATCACGTCAAAGAGTCTGCCTCGGAATTTGCGCATTCGACCAAAATGGCCAAGTGATAGGATACACCTCTTCAACAATCATGACAAACGCAAACCCAACAAAGTATGAAAGAGAAAGTATCAAATCAACAACTCCATTGAATTACATCCAAGGAAAAAAAATAGTAGTAGCTCAAGCCTATTGGAGAAAAGGAGTCGCAGAAAAACTTTTCAAAGAAAGCCTAGGCCTAGCAAAAACCCACAACAAAAAATGGGTAACCGATATTAACGCAAAGAATATAGCAGTCCTAAAATTTCTAGAGAAACATGATATCCAAAAACAATTCAGTTGGAACACACTCCGTGGAACCGAGATGTATAGAGTAGGAAATTAAGCCCGAGACCTTCTAATTAATCCCTTTAAACCAAAACATTTCCCCAGACAACACAATATACCAGATCATTTTCATAAGGCATATTGCATCCCAACAAACATTAAAAACAAAAGTCTCATAAAACATACATGTCAAAAACAATCGAAGAAGAAGTATCATCTCTAAAATGTATGGATGGCAAAGTCCACATCGGAGACTACATGATAGAACTCCAAAGAGCTCCGACAGGAATAGACGAAGCGGAAGAGAGTGTAGTCTATTGGTGTACAGAGTGTGGCGCAGCAGCCATAGACCATGAAGTAGACAGAAGACGTTGCGGAAAACTAATGAAATTAACACCCTCGGAATTATTTAATAAAGGATATAATAAATAATTATTCAATATATTACCGCCCAAAAATCCGACCCAAAAAACTTCTAACTTCCTCAACCTCATCCCCATTAACCTTCCTCGCAATCTCCAAATACTTCCTCGACACTCGGCTTCTAGGATGCGTATGAACAACAGCGTCCCTCATATTCAAAGCCTCCTTAACTGCCTTATCTTCAGGAATCACTCCAATAATCTGTGTCTCCAACATCGACCTAATCGAACTAAGCGGCATCTCATACTTAGCGTTCACATGCCGAGTCACAATAACACCATTAACTTCCTTCCCCATCTCCCTAGCAACCTTAACAGCCTTCAAGGCATCAGTCACCGTCGGCATCTCAGGGTTAGTAACAATAACAACCTCATCAGCAACACCCAAAACGGCAATAACTTCCTCACCAAAACCAGCAGCAGAATCAATTATAACATAATCACAACTATCCCTCAGGCTCTCAATAATCTCCGGAATCTTCTTCGTATTAAACTTCGTCAACTCTTTAATCGACAGCGAGGACGGTATAATTTTAGTTCCAGAATGATGCTCATAAATAGCGTCCTCAATATCCGCCTTCCCTTTCAAAACATGATTCAGCGTCACCGGAACAATAGGAGCACCAAGTTGCAAACCAACATTCGGCGTATTCAAATTAGCATCAATAATAATAACTTCTTTCCCCAATCTATTTAGAGAAGTCCCTAAGTTAATCGCAGTAGTAGTCTTACCGACGCCACCTTTCCCCGAATTTATAACAATTACTCGTGCCATTATTTTATTTCTATGTATCAAAGGTACTCTTCGAGCGCCATTTTGAACAAACGTATATCTATCAGAAAAAGTCACTTTATAAGTCTTATTCATAAACAAAAATACACACAACCCTAAGCAATTATCTTCTTAACCTCGACACTAAATGCCTCAACAACATCATAATACTCACCCAATTTTTCCATATTAATATCAATAACCCTAGTAGGCGTCATCCTAACTTTCAAATTAACATTCTTTCTAAACTCCCCACTTCGAGTTTTCGATAAATCAGGAACACGCTTAAAGAAAATATACAACGGAATAACATCCTGGATAGCCTTATCCTTAGCAAAATATTTCTTCATAAATTCAATCCTTTGTATCGGCGTAGCGTGCATACACGGAATCTTCCCTTCCTCACATCGCTTCTCCAAAATCGCGTCAAAACTAATCTCAATTAAACTTTTCCAACGCGCCAACAGGTTCAAAATAACATCACATGTCTTCGTATATTTCAAACTAACATACATAAGATGATCCGCGCTCGTCTTCTCCTTGATAATTTCTTCAATCATTCTACTATCTCCCAATGCAAAAGAAACCACGATACTTATCCTTTTATACCTGTCGGAAATTCTCAACAACAGAACCAATATGACCAATAATCTCCCTCAATCTCGAAACTTCTAAGATTTTCCACTTTCCCCCAACCTCTAATAAAACCTTATCATTCCTAACAAACTCAACCCTCGCCAGTTTTTGATCTCTTTCCAAATTCAAGATTCCAACAACCCCACAAATCTCTTCCTCACTCAAATATCTAGGCGCAACATCAATCATAAAAGTCTGCAAGTTCCCCTTAGCCCCCTCTCGAATCAAAAACGCTCGAACCAGTTTCCCAGCCGATTTCGCCCCCTCTCGAATCACCCCAACCAAAACCCGCTTCTCCGCATACTCATCATAAACCCCAAGCATCCTCTTCGCAACATCCAAATGCCACCGCGCAGAATAAAACTCCTCTCTATAATCCATCAAACGAAAACCCAAAATCTCTTTATATTAATTATGACACTCGACAACCTATCGCTTTTTCTTCTTCTTCTCGACCTTCTCCATATCCACTATCAATTTTTCATGCAACATTTCATTATTCTCATTTTCTAGAATACTCTTATCAACGGCAGAAGCAACCAGGACCGATAATGTAATTATTATAGCCCAAAGAAAACTACCATCTAAAAATATAATCAATATCTTATAACCAACAACACCAAAAATAGCACCCCAAAAAATAGAAACTATTTTTCTAATCCAGTTTTTCATAGTAAAGTTCATCATTTTAATATATTCTTAATGAGATAATTATATTTAACTAGTTTTTGTTTAAGGCATTCAATGAAACAATCGCCTCAGCAATATCTCCATCACTATCCTCTAACGCAGCCCGAACTTCCGCCTCACTTTTCCCACTCTGCGAGGCAACCATCTCAACGTCATCATCACTAAAAACTTCAACCGATTCCTCAACAATATCCCCAGTCACCTGAAAACTCTCCTGTCCCTGCATCTTAATCTGCATAACATTAGGATTCTCAACAACCAGATTACCATCCTCCATCTCAAAAACAACCCTCTTCACCGGCAACTCAACCTGACTAATTCCCATCTTCTTCATCATCCCCTTCATTTGCGACGGATTAACACCACCAAACATTATTCACGCACCTCATATTTTCCTGTTTGTATATAAGCAATAATGTCTTTAAGTCCTTCCTTAAAAGGTCTTAGCTCATCATTAGCTTTTTTCAAATCAGAAATATCAGCAGATTCATCATGATACTGCCCCGGATATCTACTACCTTCATCCATCAAACTCATCTTAACCGTAAAACATTCTCAGACCCACAACCAAAACAATCGTAACAATAATCATTCCAACAACAACCCCAGGTCCAAACTTTAATTTAGAATTATACTCCTCGTTATACCGCATTAACCCACCAAATCCACTCGGCATAGTCGCATTATCAGCCATAACAAATCAAGCAACAATCAATTTATAAAAGTTCCTACCTACTTCTTCTCAATCCTCTTCATCCCACCCATATAAGGAATCAAAATCTCAGGAATACTAATACTCCCATCCTCATTCTGAAAATTCTCTAAGAAACAACACATAGTCCTCTGCAAAGTTATCGCCGTCCCATTCAAAGTATAAACAAGCGCTCGTCCAGTTCCAGTATGATACTTAGTATCCATCTTCCGAGCCTGATAATCACTAGCATTACTCGTACTCCCAAGTTCTCTATACTTACCCTGCGCAGGAAACCATCCCTCTAAATCATGCGTCTTCTTCATCGAACCACTAAACTCCCCCGCGCATAAAGCCACAACCCGATACGGAATCCCAAGCAACTTAAAAATCTCCTCCTGATTAGCAATAATCTCATCAAAAACCGCATCCGCATCTTTCGGCTCACAATAAACAAATTGCTCAATCTTCTCAAAACGATGCACCCGAAAAATCCCCTTCGTATCCTTCCCATGACTACCAGCCTCCTTCCTAAAACAACTACTCAACCCAGCATACCTAATAGGTTCCTTAACATTAATTACCTCGTCCTTATGAAGCGCCGCAAGCGCATGCTCACTCGTCCCAATCAAATACAAATCCTCTCCATCAATCTTATAAATACTCTCCTCAAAATCCTCCAAACTAACAGCCCCACCAACAGCAGCCCGATTCAACATATAAGGAGTCTGAACAGGTAAAAATCCTTTCTTAATTAAAACATCCATAGCAAACCTCTGCAAAGCCTGATTCAACAAAACCAGATCACCCTTCAAATAATAAAACCTCGAACCAGCAACTTTAGCTCCACGCACACTATCAACCAAATCCAAATCCTCGACGATATCCTCATGTCCCTTCGGCTTAAAGCCAAAATCCCTAATCTCTCCCCACTTCCTCAATTCAAGATTATCCTTCTCATCTTTCCCATCTGGAACAGAGGCATCCATAATATTCGGCAAGCTCAATAAAATATCCTTTATTTCATCATATAATTTCTTGGCTTTTTCCTCAATCTTATCAATCTTCCCAGGAATCTCCTTAGCCTCTTTCAACTTCTTAACAACGTCCTTGCCAGCCTTCTTCAACTCACTAATTGCCTCACTAACTTCATTTCTTTCATGCTTCAAATCATCAACACTCTTCTTCTCTTTCCTCCATTCAACATCCAACTCCAAAACCCGATCAACAAGCGCCAACTTTCCCTCCTGAAACTTCTTCTTAATATTAGCCTTCACTAACTCAGGATCCTCTCGAACCAATTTAATATCTATCATAAAAGAGAAAGCCCCAATCAATTATTTAAACTTTTCCGTAACCACTACCAAATGCCCTGTCACTAAAGCCGAATTCTGTATCTACTCCCCATAGACGAAAATCCACAGCAAAACTTATAAGCAAAAAAACTCTAATATATACATTGGAACATATAGTTCCAAACAAATACAATGGCAGAAAATTTTGACCTATTCTTCAGAAGAAAACCAGCGATGATGTTAATCGCTCTAGGCAAAGTTTCCCGTGCCAAATACGGCTCACAACTAGCAAAAGAAGTCGATTGCACATACTCTCACGCCGTTAAGATATTACAAACTCTAGAAGAATACGGGCTAGTAAGTTTCGAGAAAAAGGGCAGAATAAAAATAATCAAACTAACAAAAAAGGGAAAGGAAGTCTCAGAACATATAGCAGCAATTCGAAAAATAGTTTCTTAAGATGACAGAATACAAAAGGTCATATATTATAAAAAAAGTAAAAGAGTCTATCGTTTCTCAATTAAAGAAGAGTACCTTTTACGATAATATCTCACCAGACAAAATAAATATGGAGATAGGGTTGGCAGAATTAGGATTAGATTCCTTTTCTTTAGTTGATTTAGTCGTAGGTTTGGGAAAAAGATTTCAAAGAGATGATATCTACAATAAGATGCTTGACAAAAATTATTTTAATGGAAATGGATTAGTAGAAGTAATTTCTTCATAACAATACTTTTTTAAATCAAAAATTCTCTAATCAACCATTGGCTTCGTAGCTCAGCCTGGTTAGAGCACTAGACTCTTAATCTAGGTGTCGGGGGTTCAAATCCCCTCGAGGCCATATAAATGCCATCGCAAGATGGCATATTCTACTCTCTGTGTATTTCAAGTCACGGCAATGTCGGGGCGAACGATTTGCTCGAATTTTTATTGCGAAGCGATTAGAAATTTTTAGAGTGAATCGTGAGTAATTCAAATCCCCTCGAGACATTATTTATTTAAAAATCCCCAAGCCCTAAGCGCGACTCCGGTAATCATCAATAATAAGATACTCATTGCAATCAGTGCCAAATAATCTAACGCATCTTCTACTTTAAATTGATTATATATAGATATGGACTGAATAACTGCGCTCAAAGCAATTGCTATAGTTGCCGTTGCCATTATCTCATTAGTTTTTTTATTTCCCATCTGTATTAACTCAATTAATCGTCTACTCTGCATGTCTTCCCACACTTAACACACTCATAAAACTTCGACTCCGCCTCATCCCCACTCCTCATCTGCCTAATCCAAAAATACGCCCTCTTCGACTTACACTTCTTACAATCCCAATCCGTAATCGGGTTAACATTCGTCCCCTTCGCATCAACAACCGCAACAACCTGCCCCTCATCAACCTCTTCCTTCATCTCCATATCAATCTTCCCTTTTGCAACATAATCACATTTAGGACAACCAACCTTAGTTCTCTTCATAGCAAGAATACAACCACACTTCGGACAAAATTCCATACCTCAAAATCTAGAATCCAAACTTTAAATAACTAACTGCAAAGCCCTCGTCTGTCAGTACTCTTCCCAGCCTCAAAAAAAATCAACTTAACCCATCCAATCGCCGGAACCTTAAATAAAGCCTTCCCAATTAGTCGAGATTCATCAATAGATTTCTCAGCAGGCCTTTGTTGCGAATTCGTCTTATAGTTATCTCCCTTAGTAGAATAAACATCATCCTCAACAGACACAACCCTATGAATCAAGGGATACTGAACATCCTCATGAAAAATAATAACATCCCCAACCTCAACATTCCGAGCCCCAACAACAAAAATCACATCCCCCTTACTAAATCCATTCTGAAAATCCCATCCAATTGTATTCGCCAACTCTAACCCATAATCCTCATAAACCGACGAACTCTCAAAACTTTTCTCCATCCCATCCTCATGATGATACATTGAACACGACTCAACAATTACCAACGGCAAACTAGATCCGGTCAAAAAAGAAAGCCCCGGAAAAAAAACAAACTTAATCACAACAAAAGCAATCACAAGCGTCGCAAAAAACGACGGCCAACTATCCTCCTGCAAAAAATTCCAAAACTTTTTTACCACTTCCATTAAAGACTATCTGAAAGAGACTTTATATTCTTTATTAAATTTTACAGAAAAGCTTTTAAAGTATACACTCTAGGTATACACATGCAAGACATATTTGAAAACACAATCCTCTGCAAGCACTGTAATAAAAAAATGCTCCCAGAACAAATTACAAGAAAAGGCTTCATCTTAAGAACCCTAAAATGCGAACCATGCAAAAATCTAATTGTCCACCCAGAAGACTTAAAAGAATACGAAAACTTTCAAAGCCTCAACAAAAAGACCTTCAAGGTCAAACTCCGATATGTCGGAAACTCATACGCAGTATCAATCCCAAGAGAGATAATCGACTTCATGAACGAACAAGAAAAGCAAACTAACGAAATGGTAAATTTAAGCATGGACGAGTTCGACAGAATCTCCCTAATATTTAGAAGATGAAAGAAAAACAAAATAACACAACAATTAAACTAAGAGTAGTAGAATCTCTACAAGACGACGTCGGCAAAGGCATCGTAAGAATAGATCCATCTCTAATGCGAAAACTAAATCTAGAACGAGGCGATATAATTCTCGTCGAGGGAAACAGAACAACACATGTAATAGTAGACCAAGCATATCCGGCAGATCACGGCGAAGACATAATCCGAATGGACGGAATAACAAGAAAAAACTGCAAGGCAGGAATTGGAGAACACATCCAGGCTGAAAAGGGAAAAATCATAGAAGCAAAAAAAATCACAATCGCGCCAGCACAAAAGGGAATTATGGTTAAGGGAAATCCAGATGGCTTCAAGCGAGGACTTCTAGGAAAACCAGTAAATAAAGGAGATATAGTTGTAATGGGAGGAGCACAACAGCGGAAAGATATAATGTCAGACGACTTCAACAATTTATTCGGCGGCGACATGAGCGAAGTCTTCAATCAAATGGGATTTGGCGGTATACCAGGCGGACTAACCCAAGTCAGGTTTGTAATCGCATCAACGTCGCCAAGTAAACCATGTATTGTAACCGAAAACACGCAAATCACTCTAAGTCCAAAAGCAATCGAAATATCCGAAGAATCAATACCACAAATAACCTACGAAGACATAGGCGGACTAACCGAAGAAGTAAAAAAAGTCAGAGAGATGGTAGAGCTTCCATTGAAACGTCCAGAAATTTTCATGCGACTAGGAATAGAACCACCAAAAGGAGTTCTCCTCTACGGACCACCAGGCACAGGAAAAACACTCTTAGCAAAAGCCGTAGCAAACGAATCCGAAGCACATTTTATTTTACTAAACGGCCCAGAAATAATGTCAAAGTTTTACGGAGAATCCGAAAAGAAAATACGAGCCATATTTGAAGAGGCGGAAAAAAATGCACCAGCAATAATCTTTATAGACGAAATAGATTCCTTAGCGCCAAAACGAGAAGATACAGGAGGAGAGGTAGAAAGGCGAGTGGTCTCACAGCTTCTAACAATGATGGACGGACTACAAGACCGAGGCAAAGTCGTAGTAATAGGAGCAACAAACCGACCAAACGCAATCGACCCAGCACTAAGACGACCAGGACGTTTCGACAGAGAAGTAGAGATTTCCGTACCCGATAAAACAGGAAGAAGACAAATTATACAAATCCACACAAGAAACATGCCACTAACAAAATCAGTCGATCTCGATGAGATATCAAGAAAGACACACGGCTTCGTAGGAGCAGACATCAACTCTCTAGCGAAAGAAGCCGCAATGATAGTCATTCGAAATAACCTAGATAAATTAAAATTAAAAGAGGGCACGGAGATACCACAAGAAGTTTTAGATAAACTAAGAATATCAGGAAAAGATTTTGATGAAGCACTGAAAGTTGTAAGACCTTCAGCAATGCGAGAAGTTCTAGTTGAAACTCCATCGACAAGATGGAAAGATATAGGAGGGGTCGACGAAGTAAAGCGAGATCTAAAAGAAGCAGTGGAATGGCCTTTAAAATTTCCAGACTCATTTTCAAGAATGGGCATAAGCCCACCAAAGGGAGTCCTCCTCTACGGACCCCCAGGCACAGGAAAAACATTATTAGCAAAAGCCGTAGCAAACGAATCCGAAGCAAACTTCATCCAAATCAAAGGACCGAGTCTACTGAGTATGTGGGTAGGAAAATCTGAAGAAGGTGTAAGAAAAATATTCGAACGAGCACGTCAAGTTTCCCCCTGTATAATTTTCTTCGACGAGATAGATTCAATGGCAGGTAGACGAGGTGCAGGTACGGGCGGCGGAACAAAAGTGGCAGAGAATGTTCTAAACCAACTCTTAGCAGAAATGGACGGGATCGAAGACCTAACAAACGTCATAGTAATCGGAGCAACAAACCGACCAGACATCCTAGATCCAGCACTCCTAAGGCCTGGAAGATTCGACAGAATAGTATACGTCCCAGTCCCATGTGAAGAAGGTAGATTAGAAATACTAAAAATCCACACAGATAAAATGCCAATAGTGAACAAAAACGAAATAATAGAAAAGTTATCCAAAGAAACAGAAGGCTTCACGGGAGCCGATATAGAGTCCCTAGCAAGAGAAGCCGCAATGCTTGCTCTCAGGGAAAATATCGATTCAAAAAAAGTAAGCAAAGAACATTTTATGAAAGCAATGGAAAAAGTCAGACCCTCTGTTTCTAAGAACGACGAAGACAGATACAAGCAGATTGAATCAAAATATCTAAAATCGGCAAAGGCTGCTCTGACAAATAGTAGCAGGAGCTATACCGGATAAAATGTTTGGCGACGACTCATTTACAAGCATCGAAGATTTATTTAGTCAGTTATCCGGAGGCAGAAGACATCCTTCCCAGGGTACAAGGGCTCAAACTCAGAGTCTTCTAAACACAATCGAATCCAAAAAAGAGACAATACTCATATTCGATATATCAGGGAAAAAAATAATTTCAGTAGAAATCAAAGATGATATCGAAACAAACGAGTATGGAGAGAGGGTCCACAACGGACAAAAAATACTAGCGATAAAATTTGAGAACAACGAAACTCTAAAATACAACATTCCCAAAACACTAGCAAAAAGAAAAATCGACCATACATTTTCAAACGGTATACTGGAGGTCTCACTTAAAAAATGAAAAACAAAATCAGCCTAGAAGTCATCGAAACAAATCAAAAATACGTAGGACGAAATCTGGTAGCAATATCAAATGAAGATATGCAGATGTTAGAAGTAGTTTCTGGCGACATCATAAAAATAGGAAACAAGAAATCTATTTATTTAAGAGCGATAAAGGTCAATGATGAGTTTCAGGGAAAAATAAGTTTAGATGGAGAATCAAGATCGGTCTTGGGATTATCAGTAGGGGAAACAACAACAATATCAAAAGCAGAAAAAATCCCAAAACTAAAATCCGTCACACTAGCAATTCTCCCTCACGAATCGTTTTCAAATGAGCAGTTAAAATCCTATAATTCTCAACTAAAAGATTCAGGCGAATTCAAAAAGATGCTAATAGATTCTCCAGCTTCGTTAGGACAAAAAATCGCGATACCAACATCAGTCGGAAAACTAGCATATTCCGTAACGAAGATGTTACCCAAAAAAACAGAGTTCGGATTAGTTTCAGATACAACAAAAATTGAAATCGCCGACGACATAGGAGAAGGCTCAGGAACAAATATCTATTACGAGGACATCGGAGGACTAAAGGAAGAAATCGAAAAGATAAGAGAAATGGTCGAGTTCCCAATGAAACACCCAGACATATTTCAAAGACTAGGAATTTCCGCACCAAAAGGAGTCCTTATGACCGGTCCACCAGGCACAGGTAAAACTCTTCTTGCAAAAGCAGTCGCAACAGAAACAGATGCTACATTCATCTCAATCGCTGGCCCAGAAATCATGTCTAAATATCACGGAGGTTCCGAAGAAAATTTACGAAAAAAATTCGAAGAAGCCGAAAAGAACACGCCAGCAATAATCTTCATCGACGAAATAGATGCAATAGCTCCAAAACGAGGAGAGTCACACGATCAAGCAGAAAAACGAGTTACAACTCAGCTCCTAACACTAATGGATGGCCTAAAGTCCCGCGGACAAGTCGTGGTAATGGCTGCAACAAACCGTCCTGAAGATCTAGATGAAGCAATAAGGAGACCAGGAAGATTCGACAGAGAGCTAAGAATCAACCCACCAACAGAAGACGGCCGAAAAGAAATCCTACAAATCCACACAAGAAACATGCCATTAGATGAAAAAGAAAAACTCCTAGAAGAATTCTCCAACAAAACAATCGGATATACTGGGGCAGATCTAGAAGTCCTATGTAAAGAAGCAGCACTCCACTCGGTAAAACCATTTTACAACGCAATCATCTCAATTGGAGAACAGCTCGACGAAGAAGATAGTGAAAAGTGTGAAGATTTAGAATGCAAAAAGAAAGAGCTCCTAAATAAAATAATAATCTCAAGAGAAGATTTCGTTTACGCAATGAAAATGGTAGAACCTTCGGCAATGCGAGAAGTCCTAATCAAAAAACCCAACGTAAAATGGACAGATGTCGCAGGATTAAAAGAAGCAAAAGAAAAACTGCGAGAGTTAGTAGAACTTCCATTACTAAGACCAGACTTATATCGAGCAGCAGGAATTAAACCAAGTAAAGGAATACTCTTACACGGGCCACCTGGAACGGGAAAAACACTCCTAGCAAAAGCCGTGGCAAACGAATCAAACGCAAACTTTATCTCAGTCAAGGGCCCAGAACTAATTTCAAAATGGGTAGGCGAATCAGAGAAACACATCAGGGAAATCTTCAAAAAAGCAAACCAAGTTTCACCTTCCATAATCTTCTTCGACGAATTCGACTCAATATCAAAATCACGAGGCTCCGGGATGGGCAGCGGCTCTTCAGAAAAAGTGGTCAATCAACTTCTAACAGAACTAGATGGAGTAGAAGAATTAGAAAACGTAATAATCATAGCAGCAACAAACCGAAAAGATCTAATCGATCCAGCGTTACTCCGACCAGGAAGAATCGAATCACATGTAGAATTAACAAACCCAGATGATGAAACAATCCTAGAAATCTTCAAAGTTCACACAAGAGAAATGCCGCTAGATAAATCCGTTTCTCTAAAAGAACTAGCAAAGAAAACAAAAGGCTGGAATGGAGCCGAAATCGAAAGCACCTGCAGAAGAGCCGGCCTTAACGCGATAAAGAGAAACTACAAAGAAACAGATATGAAGAAATTAAAAATAATAAAAGAAGATTTTGAGAGTGCGATATTAGAAATTTCCAAAACAATTAACAAACCACTAGAAGAAAAGAAAGAAGTCAAAAAGAAACCAAAAAAATAATCCTACCCAGTCGTACAAACAACCTTCCCCTCAAAACAAAAAATCCTACCAAGCCCCGGCGATAACATCGCCACTACCAGCATCTCAATGCCTACCATCGCGACAAGTCGCCACCACCGGAAATAAGTTTCCTACCATCGACAACTATGTTGTCTGAGTAACCTTCCCATCCGAAATCAAAAACGTATTCTCAACCTGACTAACCGGCTTCCGACTCTTCTCAATCAAAACCGGATACTCATGCAAAATCCCCTGCTTAACAAGTATACCCAAAATAAATTTCAACCTTCCAAATCCAGCCTTAGCCAACCACCTCTCACAAAACGGCAACGTCCCATATTCCTTATGCACAAACTCCAAAACCTTCCGAGCATCCCTATCCCTCACTTGCCCACCACTATTCAAAACATAAATCCCGCCTCCCTTCCCCTCAAAAATATCGCCAACACCACTCGTCACAAACGGCTCAATCGCAAAAGCAGAATCATCAAGCTTCGCAGCATTATCATTCCTATAATTAGAAATCGTCAACCCAGCATGAATCGTACCCTGCCCCAAAGCATGCCCACTCAAGCTCTTAATAATAGCATAATCTCCCCCAGCACCATCCATAACATCCTGAATAGCCTCACCAACATCCCGAGCCTCCATCTCAACTCGAACAACTTCAGACGCCGCAGCCAAAACCTCCTCATTCAAAGCAATCATCCCCCCAAACTCACCATCCTCAGTCAGGTCCAAACTAATCGCACTATCCGCAATAAACCCATCAACCGCAACACCAATATCAATTTTCAAAATACCCTCAGCTAAAGTTTCATCTCCAGGCACCGGAGTATAATGCGCCGCAACCTCATTCAAACTCAAATTCACAGGAAACGCAAACTCACCACCCAACTCCAAAATCTTCGCATCAATAGCCTCCGCAATATCAATCAACTTCATCCCAGGCTTAATCAACTCACGAGTAAACTCCTTAACCTGTTTGGCAATCTCCCCAGCCTTCACGTACGAATCAATTTCAGATTTATCCATGGAAACAACACTCAAAGAAACTATTTATTTCTTTCCAAACCATAAATATACATCCTAACCCATCCTCTCCTTCCTTCTACGTTCCTTAGGCAAAAACCCAAACAACATGTCCCCATCAGCATTAACCTTTCCAACTCCAACGAAATCCACTCCAGCCCGAACATTAACAAACCCCTCTCCAACCTTCCCCTGTTCCTCATTCAACTCAACGTCTCGCCCCAAAAACCACTCCCTCTCCTGTTCCCCATTGAGTTGCACAAGCCTAACTCCTAACTCCGAACTTCCAACTCCCGACTTGGAAATTGCAGATTCAATCTGCGATTTCCAAACATGCATCCCATCAAGCGCCAACCGAATCTCATGGACCCCATTCCTATTAATCATATCCTTCCCAACATACAAGCCAACTCCCTCAATCGGAAGCAAATGCCAAAGATCCATAACCGCAGCCTTATCCAAATCCCCACTAAACGCCCGAATCCTCTCCTTCCCACTTCGAACCAACATCTGCGGAATTTTCTTTATCCCAAACTCACTCAACCCCTCAATAAACTTCTTTTTCTTCCCCCGACTCAAAACATCAATCTTCATCCAAATGCCTCACACAATTTAACAATTCCGTTTCAACCCTATTACCTTCTATATCAAAGATACTAACAGAAGTGTTTTTCAATTTTAATTCCTTAAGGTCTTCCATACTCCTATCCAACAGACTAGAAATTATAAACTTACAAACTCCCATATGCCCCACTAAAAGAATACTTTTATTGTCACCAGCAGAAACTTCCTTAATCAATTTCTTAACTCTAGAAAAAATCTCATCATTACTTTCAATATCTTTATCTCCAAAATAATCTACAAACTTTACACCTTCAGGAATTCCCAAATCTTTTTTACTCTTCCCTTCAAATTCCTTAAAACACCTCTCCCTTAATCTCTCATCTAGAGTTAAATCAATATCATCATGAAACTTCCCAACAGCTTTAGCCGTATCTAGAGCCCGAGCCAAATCGCTAGAAACAATTAAATCAATATCCTCATCTTTTAGCCTATTCGCTAATCTCCGAGCCTGCTCCTTCCCCAAATCAGAAAGAACCCCAGGTAAATGCCCCTGAATAATCCCCGCCCGATTTTCCTCCGTCTCACCATGCCGAGTAATAATAATCCTCATTTCCCAAACCTCCTAACTAAATCCCAAATCAAATAAGGAACAACTCCAATAGCCCAATATCCAAATGTCTGAAAAACAACAAAAAATTCACCAACCTTAAAATTCCAAAGAGGCATACTCAAAATAAGCCAAGAGTCCACAAACAAATTAACATACTCAGTAAGCAACCCTAGAGCACTAACAACAACCAATAAAGAAACAAAAAAAGAAACAACTTTATCCATCCCGAAATATTTTTTACAAACTTCAATACCAATCATCAACCCAACCATGAAATAAATAAGAGCAACGCCCCACTCAAAAACATACTTAAGAAAATCATCAAACAACGAAACATAATCAGGGTAAACCCAATATCCAGCATCCATCCCGAACGCATCAATGAAAACACAAGCAATAATCAACATCACCCAAAACAAAACATACTGCCAACCCCTCCATCCCTCAAATACACTTTTCCCCTTAATGCCACGATAAACTTCCAGCAAAACGAATACCATACCTAAAGAAAAGAAAGTATAATAATGAGCCCAATCATAAACAAACGCCTGAACCAAGCTGACAATAAATAAAACAATCCCCAAAATCAAATACCCTTTCCTAATTTTCATTTTTCACCTCATCACTAATCTTCCGAATCCTCGCCACAAAAAACCCATCGCTATCATTATCCTGAGGATACAACCTCAAGCACTTACTAACATTAGAATCAAACTTCTCCCCTTCCCACTCACAAACTCCACTTCGAAACTTCAAAGGAAGAGTCAAAGCCTCAATTTCACAGTCAAAATTCCTAAGCAAAAAATTAACAACCATCTCATTCTCCTCAGGCGCCAAAGTACAAGTAGAATAAATCATAACCCCGCCAACTTTCAACAAACCCAAAGCAGCCGCAGCCAACTTCCTCTGAGTCTTTGCAATCTTCTTAATCATATTCTCATTCCACATCTGAAAAGTCTTAGGCGACTTACGTAAAGTCCCCTCTCCAGAACAAGGCGCGTCCACAAGAATCTTATCAAACCTAACACTCGACTTCTTCAGCAACTTCTCACAGAGCGCAAACCCTTCCTTCCTCGTCACAATCTGATTCATAACCCCACACCGCTCCAAATTAGAATTAAGTATACCAATCCTCCCCATTGAAATCTCATTCGCCAAAATAAAACCCTCATTCTCCATCATCGCCGCAGCCTGCGTAGTCTTACTCCCAGGACTAGCACAAAGATCCAAAACATGGTCCCCAGCCTCAGGCCGCAAAGCAAGCATCGGTAACATAGATGAAATTTCCTGAACATAATAATACCCAAGCAAATGCTCTTTCGTCTTCCCCAAATCCCCAGGCCCCGGTCCCGAATCCACAATCATAATCTCCGGGAACTCCTTCATTGGCTGCCGAACAGTCCATCCATAATTCTTCAACCTCCCAAGCAACTCCTCAGGCGACATCTTAAGTGTATTACACCGAATCGAACTCGGACACTTAGTATAACAAATCTCAAAGAACTCTTTAGCCCCATTCTTACCCAACAACTTCTCCATTCTCTCAATAAACCCCGGCTTAGCAGGAAACTTCCCACGCAAATACTCCGAATAACTTTTTCTTTCTTCCATTTTGATTATATGTTTCATAGATTAAATAAGTAGGCGCGGACGAACCGTGCAACACTAAAGACCTACCACCTACCAGCGAAGCGCCCTACCTCCTACCACCTCGGTGCCGCAGCTCCGTATGTACTCCGAATAACTTTTTCTTCCTTCCATTAAAACTAAAAATTATATACATATAAAAAACTACCCCATAACAAACACAATCAATCATCCCCAACAACCTTCATCCCCGCATCATAATAAAACAAATACCCATCTTCACTAATCCCCTTATAATAATCCAACAATCTAAAAAAATCCCCCTCACCCTCACCAAACATCATCGTCTCAAGAAGAGAATCAAGCGTATTCTCAATATAAGAACAGTCCCCAGAACAACCCCTAATAATATTATCAACATCTACACTGCTCAACTTAGCAATCAATTTCCCCTGTTCCTTAGCAGCTTTCGCCAACCTAAAAATCTCATAATTATAATCCAACACTTCATTCCCAGCCTTCCTCCCCACCTTAGCCTCACCCGCAATCAAATCAAGATCCTTCTTCACCATCAAACTACATGACACACAAATTAATAAATCTTTCACAATATCTATTTTCCACCCCAATAATCCTTATTAACAAAAAATCCCTACCAAAACTATGCCATCTCAACCAAGAGCCGTCCACTTAATAATAACAAACCTAATCCGCCTAATCCTCTTCCTAACATTCATCTACGCCACAACATCAAACCGAGCCCTCGTCCAAGCAGTAGCAATAATCGCCTTCGTAATAACCTTCATCCCAGCAACCCTAAACAAACTATTTCATATCAACATCCCCGCCTCCTTCGAAATCATCTACCTCATGTTCCTCTACGGACTTCTAACACTAGGCGAACTCAGAGGTTTCTACCACGGCTCAATCTGGTGGAGCGTCCTAATGACCTTCACAGCATCCCTAGCCCTCGGTTTCACAGCACTCTCAATAATCCATGTCCTCCACAAAACAAACCGCATCAGCACAAACCCAATCCTCGGAGCAATCCTAATCTTCGCCCTCGCACTCTCCTTCGCAACACTATGGGAAATATTCGAATTCACCCTAGACACAATAATCCACTCCGGACTCCAAACAGATTTAATCGACACAATGCAAGACCTATCAATAAACCTCCTCGGCGCACTCCTAGTCTCAATCGCAGGATACAACTCCCTCAAAAACAAAACCTCGATATTAGCAAGCACATTCCTAACAAAAATCCTAGAGAAAAACCCACTACTACTAGGTCCAAAAAGGAAAGAACAATCTCCTAGAAAAATAGTAGACGAAATAATCCAAATAGGAGAAACTCAAAAAATAGAATTCAAATCAAGCATCCGAACAAACCTCTATACAAACCAATTCGACAAAAGAATGGAAAACGAAATCCTAAAAACAATAACAGCATTCCTAAACACATCAGGCGGCAACCTTCTAGTAGGAATCTCAGACAACAAAGAAATCCTAGGACTAGAGCACGACCAATTCCCGAACGACGACAAACTAAATCTCCACATAACAAACCTAATCAAATCCCACATCGGCAACGAATTCCTTCCCTTCATTAAATCAACAATAGTAGAAACACAAAACAAAAAAATTCTCCTAATAATATGCAAAGAGTCCAAAAGACGAGTCTTCCTAAAATACGAAAACAAAGAAGAGTTCTATATCCGAAACGGACCAGCCAGCATAAAACTAGAAGGCACAGCTTTAATAGATTACATCAATCACAAATTCCCAAGCGCGAATTAAACACCTAACCCCTAACCCCAAACTCTCAACTAGAGGCAAAGCCTCTAATGCCAATGCCCACAGCCTTCACAGGGCTCATTAATAAAGAACAAAGGAAAAACAATATCCGAAATACAACACGGAATATAAACAACCAAAAACACCAAACCCGAAATCAACAAAACCGCCACAGCACTCATCTCAACAGAAAACGCCAACAGATAAAACAAACTAGCGAAAACAGAAAGAAACACATGTAAAGAATGACTGACCCTAAACAAATCCCAATACATTCCAACAACTGCACCAAACAAAGCAACACCCAAAATCAAACCAGGTTCCTCAACCAAAGGCAAATGAAAAATAGTCTCAAGCGAAAACAACTGCCCAGCCAAAAAAGGAAACAAAACATCACTCAAACTTCCAATCAAAACCGCACCACTCACTCCAACTAAAATAGCCTTTGTCGCTTCTCCACCGACCACCGACCACCGACCACCGACCACCGATTTCTTGTACTTCCAATAAATCGCCGACGTCGCAACGGCCGAAACTAAAACATGAGCCGGATGGAGAACTTCAAATAATTCCCTAGACGGAACACTCCCAATCAAATAAAAAACCGCAACCAAAACCCCAGCCAACAAACTGAGCACTAAAGTAAACGGCAAATGATGTTTCAACTCCTTCCAAATAGCATCACTCTTCCTCATAAAAATAAACACACAATATAATTTATAATACTATTGGAAAATTCACCCAGCTTCCAAATCAAGCCGACCCCTAACTCCTACCCCCTACCCCCGCAACGGATTCAAAACCTCAATCCCTTCAATCCCCTCAAACCCAGCATCACTAGTCAAAATCATATCAATCCCATTATTCTTCATAATCTGTGAATGTATCGCATCCTGAAACCCATTCCTATACTCCAATACCGTCTTCTGAACATGATAAAAAAACTCCTGAAAATCATAACCCTTCACCGGACTAACATCAACAAACTCAAACTTAACCCCACAAATCCTCCTCTCCCTCTCGAGCTCCTCAGTATATCTCGCCACCCTCTCCGGCTCAACCTTACACTCCGTCACCAAAACCTTCACAACCTCAGTAATCGTCCAATCCGAAGTACAGAACTGCAAATCCAAATCATTAACCCTCTCTTCAAAAAAATGCTCAATATTCTTGTATCCATCCCTCTTCAAAAAGAGACTAATGAAAATATTACTATCGATATAAATCCGCTTACTCATTTCAAATACACCTTTTTTATTCGCTTCAACACAACCTTCACCGGCTTCTTAACTATCCGAGTCGCCTTAAACTCAGCAATAGTCCCATCCTTCCGCCGAAACTTAATCACAACAGGCTTCCTAACTTTCTTCGTAATCCAGTATACTCGCTTAATTTTTTTCATTACCATAATTCAAATTCCTCTCAAAACAACTTCTCCTGCCGTTCCCCTTTCACTTCGGCATTGATGTCGATATTGAACACATCAAAAATCCCCTCAACCGCAGGCAAAACCTGCCTCCCCAAATAATACTCAACATCATACTTAACCCTCTCTCCAGCCAAAAACACCCGGTCCCCAACCCGCTTCCCCGAACCCTCTCCAACAAAATATTCAACAAACGTCCCAACACCAACCCGAACCCCACCCTCAATCATCTTCCTCGCAGCAGCAACATGCGGACCAGCCGTAACATAATCATCAACCTCCCGCTTCATCTTCGTCTTAATCATCAAGTCCTCCATCTCAACATCCCGACTCTTCAACTTATCAACAACATCCCGCACCAACTTCAACGCCCCCTTCTCATCACCCTCTGTCAAAATCATCCTCAAAACTCTATCCTGCAACTTCCTCGAAAGCCCGCACCAGTCTCTCCGCACAGTTTCAAATCCCCTAATCTTAATTTTCCCATCAATAGAAATCAAAGCATACTTCTTTTTCGCCCCAACTTTAGAATCCCTCTTCGCAACAAAAATACCCCGATCAAAAAAGCCCTCCAGGTCCAACTCAATAATTCCAGGAAACTCCTCATTAATCTCCTTCAAAAAACCAATAATCTCCTCACGACTCTTTCCATCACTAAGGAACGCAATTGAATCTGTATCTCCATAAATAATCTTAAAACCCGCACCACTAATCCTATCCATCGTATCATGAATCAACTTCCGAACATAAGCCAAAGTCGCAGCCGCAGCCTCACGTGAATAATACCTAGCACCATAAAAACCCTGATAACCAAAAGTCGCATTAGCCAAAAGCTTGTAAGCATTAGACCGAGCCTTAAACATATTCAATTCAGCTTTAGATATTACAGGTTCTCGATTTTTACTGTTGCACAAGTCGTTCGTCGAAGACGAACTCCCGACACCCCGACACCCCGACACCCCGACACCCCGAGCTTGCGCGTACGCAAGCTTTGCCTCTTTCCTCTTATCAACAATCTCACTAAGCAACGTAGTAAAAAATCCGACCTTCTTATCGAAGTATACCCGAGTATCATGACCATCGAGTTCAAACTCAGGAGAGGTATACCTATCATCTCCAGCACTAGGACGCAAAGCCTGTCCACAAATATTATACGTAACAATCAGACTAGAGTGCATACTCGTAAAATCAAACATTACAATATCCTCATAAAACCCAGGCGTCGGCTCAAAAACAAACGCTCCCTCAAACCGCCGCTTCATCTTCCTTTCATTAGTCTCACCATGTCCCGGCCGCCTCTCCGCAATCTCATCAAACCTATCCAAATTATGTAAAATATGATTCTCAACATGCGTCGCCATCCTATCTCGCGTCACATCAAAAACAGGCTCTTTAACAATATGGCAAAACTCATTAACATCAGGCCAAAGTTTCATCGCGAGCTTATGAGTCACAACCGCATCTTGCAAACTATAAGAAAAAAAATCTCTCCAATCCGATTCGTTCATATTCGCCAACCTAGCAAAATCAAAATCCTCTTTCCTAGCTCCAACCAACTCACCAGCCACCTCATTCAAACTCAAAGTCTCACTCTGCAAATACTGAGAAAAAACAGCGTCGACAAAACGGTACAAATCAACATGAACAAGCCCAGCAACTTTACCAGAAGGAATCCTTCCTCTCGCAAAACTAGGGCCCCTACCATTCACACCCAAATCCAAAACCACCTTATAATAATCAGCCCTCGCTTTCAAATACGGCAAATCAAATCCATCCGAAAAATATCCAGTCAAAATATCAGCATCATTCTCACGAACAATCTCACAAAACCTCTCAATCATCGCCGCTTCATCCTCAACAATCTCAACATACTCCGGAGCATCATCAATCCCTTTCCAACTAATAACTCCTCTCTCATTACCAGAACAATAAGAAATCATCAATATCTCACCCTCCCCAATCTCCCTCCCAGTCGTCTCAATATCATAAGCCAAAATCTTAGGCACAAACTTTTCCCCATTCTTCATCGGCGCAATACTCTCCGCAAAATAAACATCCGCAACATCGAGGCCCTCAACCGTTCTTAAAACATCATGATCACCAGTCTCAACATTACACCAAACCAGCGGCTCAACCCCTTTCTCCTTAATATATTTAGTAACAAGAGGGATATCCCACTCCCTCCGAAAATCAACCCCTTCCATATCTCCCATCAAAGAAATCATCTCATGCGCATCCTTATGATTCGAAATCCAAACCCGAATACCCACAACCTTCTCCCCCAAAAAATGCTTATCCATTACTTCCGTCTTCAAAACCTTGCTAGTACGCCCACCCTTAGAAACCTCAATATCATTAATCTTATCAATAACCGCATCCGCCCCATACCCCTCCCTAAGCACCAAATAAAAATTCGCATCATAACTATCAACGACACAAATCTTCCGACCATCCCCATCTCGCCCAATCATACGAACATAATTCCTACCCTCAAAGTCGAAATAATCATAGTCCACAGGCACAAATTCAAGCTCCATAAAACGAAAAAGCAAACAAACTTTATATGCCTTCCGCGAATATATGTAACCACTTAATAGAAATGACAATGGTAAAACTTATAAACTCAGAAACTTTAATACAATTATGTCAAAAACAAAAAGAAAACAACATCCATATATTGTTTCATTACCTCCAGTAACTTTCTCAAATCTAGAAAATAGCCGAGGTTTAGAATTAGCCATAACAACATCTGATCGTGGAGCAGTATCTAGAGTCCTAGCACGTAAAGTTGCAGGAGGACTAAGTCGAGAGTCAAAAAGCAAAGCAATAGGTCATGCAATGAATCAACTCGACAAACAATACGGAGGAGCCGGAAATTATGCTTACCAAATAGAAACCGAAATAAAGGGAGATGATGGGAAAAAAATAAGTCCGTCTCAGGGACTATATAGAACAATTCAAGAAGTGTTATTGGCAGAAGAAATAGCGGAAAAAAAAGGAAAGACAGATGCAAGAGAGTTTCTTAAAATGGCGGGAGCATATGTCGGATTCTACAATTCTCATAAACCAAAAAACCGATAATCTTATTAATTTACAACACCTTACATATATACCAAATAATTATTCCCACAATAAAATGAAACAAGCAAAAAACATCAACGACTTCGTGTATACTATATTCAATCACGCAACAATCCCAGGAAGGACGACTAAAATAAAAGGAGAATCAATATGCAAAGGAAGAGGAAGATCTGCAGTCCGATACCAATTTATCGCCACACTCTCATCAGGAACAAACGACACAAAACAAGAATACGAGCAATTCAAAGAAATCTATATACGTCCCAATTGTAAAGACGGAAAAAGAAATAAAAAGCAAGAAATAAATAACCAACTCATAAAAATAGCAGGCAAGCTTCAAAAACTATATCCACCAAGAATCTCAGGAAGAACCCTTGAAACAACACTAAACAAACAAAGAGGAATATTAACAATCCACCCATTCCAATAATTATTTATATCTAAAATACTTAACACAACCATGACACAAAACTTCCAAAACATTCAAGTCTGGCAAGATGCAGTCCAATTCCACAAAACCATAATATCAATCCTGCCAAAATTCCCAAAAGAAGAAATCTACGCAATGTCATCCCAACTAAGAAGAGCCTCCCTCTCAATATCAAACAACATAGCAGAAGGATGCGGAAGAGAAACCAGCAAAGAGCTAAGAAATTTCCTAAACATAGCAATGGGCTCAACCAAAGAAGTAGAAAGTATGATATTAGTATCCAAAGAATTAGATTACATCAATAATGAAACCTTCATGGGTTTAATCCAAGAAATAATAATCATAGGAAAAAAACTAAACTCCCTAATGCAGAGAGTAACAGAACAAATTCCAAAGAAAAATAACAAAAATAGCCAAATCGGGCGAAGCCCTAAAAACCAAAAACCAAAAACTAAAAACCAACAACGCGAAGCCAAGGCTTCGCTCCCCCAAACATGGGCGTAAACATATCAAAAATAATACCAAGGAAAGAAATCAACCTCTCAGACCTAAAAGGCAAAACCATAGCAATAGACGCCTACGTCACACTCTATCAATTCCTCACAACAATCCGACAACCCGACGGAACACCACTCCAAGACCAACAAGGCAACACAACCTCCCATCTCTCCGGCCTCTTCTACCGAAACATCAACCTACTCCAAGAAGGCATTAAACCAGTTTACGTATTCGATGGAAAACCTCCAGCATTAAAGCAAAAAGAAATTGAAAAACGAATCGAAGCAAAAGAAACAGCCGAACGACAATATCAAGAAGCAAAAATCAAAGACGACATACATGGTATGAAAAAATACGCCAGCCGGACAGTCCGAATAACAGACGAAATGCTAACACAATCCAAAGAACTACTAGAAGCCCTAGGTATACCAGTAATCCAAGCCCCATCAGAAGGAGAAGCCGAAGCAGCAGCACTAGCAAGGCAAGGCAAAGTCTACGCAGCAGCATCCCAAGACTACGACACACTCCTCTACGCAACACCATTCCTAATCCGAAACCTAACCTCGGCACGAAGAAAAAAACTTCCATCAGGACTCTACATCGACATCAAACCAGAGCTAATAGAATTTCAACAAGTCCTAAACGAATTAGGAATAGACAAAGACCAATTAACATGTCTAGCAATCCTAGTCGGAACAGATTATAACCCAGGCGGTGTCAAAGGACTAGGTCAACAACGAGCCCTACAAGTAGTCCAGCAATATAAATACCCAGTAGAAATATTCCGCCATGTCTCAGAAAAGTTTGACTTCATCTTCGACTGGCAAGAAATCTTCAAGCAATTCCAAGACTACAAAACAGAACAACTAGAAGAAATAGAATTCCAAAAACCAAATAAAGAAAAAATAAAACAAATATTAACAAGGCACGACTTCTCCGAAGCAAGAATAAACTCTGCATTAGACAAGCTTCAACAACTAGAAGAAGCAAAAAAACAAAAAGGACTCAATGATTTTTTCTAATCCAACTCGACATCACGACGAGGCCCCTTAATGATACTATCTCCACAAAGAGTCTTCATTCTATAAAAAGAAAACATTATATCATCGCCATCTTCACGCATACAGGCATCATTAAAGTCTTCTAAGTTAGACATATACGCACTAGAGTTATAGATCGACCATATCTCATCAAACCTTTCCCCCGCACAATTCATAACATTACTACTCAACACACCTTTACTCTGGAGATCATTAAAATACTCAAGACATCCCATGGTCCTAAGAGCCATTATTCTTGAATCCCCATTCAACGCACATTCCCAAAGCGAAGCAAAATGCCCCTCAACAATCCCACTCACATGCCTATCAATAACCTTCTCACTCCTAAAAACATATTCCACCTCATCTTCATTTATAGGCCGAGTTTCCAAGAACTTACTAATCCCCGAACGAACACTCCCCAACCTGTCAAAATCACCAATCGCAGCATACACTTTAGCCAAATCATATTCTTTCCGAAGTTTAGAAAACTCGTCATCCAACATAACCCAACCCAACAATTAACACTTAAAAATATTTATATACTAAATCTATCCCCGAATAATCACATACCAAATATAAAGAACATAAGATAACAAAAACACAATCCCCTCTGTCCGACTAATGTGACCCTTCTTTCCGACAAACACAAACACAAACAACAACAACGTCGCCAAAAACATCACTCCAATATCAAGCCCAATAAAAGCTGGAATAGCCAAGGGAGAAATCAATGGAACAATTCCTAAAACCCAACAAATATTAAACACATTACTCCCAATCACATTTCCAACAGCCAAATCAATGTCCCCTCTCCTAACGGCAGCAATACTCACAACCAATTCAGGCAAACTCGTTCCTAGCGCAATCACCGTAGCCGAAATCAAAAATTCACTCAATCCCAATTGACTCGCAATAACAACAGCCCCATCAACAACCCATTTCCCTCCAAAATAAATACCAACAACTCCCAAAACTAACTTCAATCCAATCTTCCAATTCGATCGACCGACAATAGAACTAATATCAAATTCTTTATTCCCTCTCTTAGCCATCACAAAAACATAATAAAGAAAAGCCACAAATAATCCCAATAAAATAAAGCCATCATCTCTAATCAAAAACTCCTTCGCCCCAAACAAATTACCAGTCAAAACAAACAAAACAAAAGCAGCCAATAAAGCAAACGGAATCTCATTCCAAATAGTCTCATGTTTAAAACGGACATTTCCAATAACAGCAACGATACCCAATACCAACAAAACATTAGCAATATTACTCCCGATCACATTTCCAAAAGCAATTTCCCCATTACCCGAAAACGCAGCCATCAGATTCACAACCAACTCCGGCAGACTCGTCCCAAAAGCAACAATGGTCAACCCAATAATCAAACTCGAAACACCAAATCGCTTAGCAATAGAAGAAGAAGAGTCCACTATCCAATTTGCACTCTTAGTCAACAAAATA
Organism: archaeon; assembly: GCA_018697035.1. Lineage (GTDB taxonomy): Archaea > Nanobdellota > Nanobdellia > Pacearchaeales > GW2011-AR1 > JAGVXH01. The sequence continues at coordinate 63,484 of JABHSE010000004.1, forward strand.
ATTCCTAAAACAAAAAATAAATAGACCATCACCATTATCATCCAATACAAAACCTATATAAAAGTTTAAGCATTAAAATAATCATGATAATCGGAATCGTCCTCGCCATCTCACTCGCAATAAACCTCACATCCCTCCTAATCATAATCACAGCATCAACAGGTATCCTCCATGAAAACCTAATAACCGGCGCAGTCATCGGAACCACCCAAGCCGCATCTTACGCATTCCTAACACTAATCATATCCCTAGTCGCAACATTCTTCATAATATCAATTCTAAAAAACAGAACTATCAGTCCCCAGTAACACCTTCAACAACCTTCTCTAAAACCTCACGATTCAAAGACTCCTGGGTATCAGCCTTTCTTTTCCTTCTCTCATCAAGTGTATATTTAATCGCAGTAACAATACGCAAAAAAATAGGAATAGCTGCTCCAACTCCAACTCCAAATATAACAAGAGCAATAATAGCAATAGCAATGCCCCAAGGCAAAACATAGTTCCAAAGAATATCCGCAAGACCAACAATAAGAGTAGCAAAAGAAACAGTAGATTTTAAACCAATAATAATAGAAAACAATACAATTCCAAACAGCCGAGCCCAACTCATTTCAAAAAATACCCAATCCATACTTTTCCTATTAAGAAAAGGCAACCAACTAAACGTAGCATCAGCATTCAAAATAAAAACAACAACAAAGAATAACCAAACATAAAGATTGGCAACAAACAACCAAGTCAAAGAAGGCACCATTCCAAACACAACCTTCAGCCAAGAAGCATTATCCTCAAGCCACAGATTAATCTCAGTAATCCTCAGCTCAGCCTTCGTAACAAACGGATCATACTTCCCAAAATCAACCTTCCCCGACTCATCAAAAGGCAACTGCTCAACTACTCCCTCAATAGCCGCCATATCATCACCATCGATACCAGCACTAGGCTCAACAGCCGAAACGAACATCAATCCAAACAATAAAACCAAAAGCACAACTCTTTTCATATAACTACATATTATCCCGACTTTTAAATATTCTCAAAACTTATATAAACTAAATTCCATTCCACATAACATGAGAAAAGAAGTGACCCTGTTAATACTATTAACCCTTTTGATTCTACCAATAATCACAGCAGAAGAAATAATCCCAGAAGAACCTAAAGAAAAATTAAGTGCACTATTGGGAGGACTCAACGAAGAAACAGAAAATGTTCTAGAAAGACAAATAGATACACCGATATTAACAGAAGTTATTAGCGGATTATTCAGATTATCCACTGAAGAAGTCACATGGATGAACCTAATGATACTCCTAGGAATGTCGTTCTTCCTTTTCCTTTTCCTGTCAGACGCACTCCAATTCACATCATTCAACGAACAAACATCACTAATAATTTCTATAAGCATGGTAATAATAATGAGCGCCATAGGAATAACAAGACAAATCCTAATCTTCACGACAGGACTAACAGCCTCACTTAACTTCTTTAAAGAAATGGGAATGTTCGGAAAAGCTCTAACTCTATTAATCATAATAGCAATATTCCTTTTCGCGCACTATCTAATTAGTATACAGAAAAGAAATGCCAAATTATTGGAAGCCAAAGAATTCGGAGAGAAAATACATCAATCAAAAAAGAATATAGAGGATTTCAGTGAAGAAATCCTAGAGTTAGGAAAATAAAAAAAATAAAAAAAATAAAAGTATTTATGTCTATTTCTTAGCGGCTCCTTCTACTATATCCGAAGCACCACTTAGTAATCCAAACCCCTTTCTCATATCAGAAGTCGCTTTATTAACCTCTTCCTGATCTTGTTGTGCCCTATGAACAGCCTTAAGTCCAGACCATCCAACTACAAAATTCATTACTACCGCGATTACTATAGCCCAGATTACTATAAGACCAATTCCAATAGCTCCTATGCTAGCAGTGACACCAAACCACGCGACTATATTCTCAACAACCCTAGTAACACTTCCAATAATAGCCAATCCCAAAGCAATGACCCAAGAGACAGGTTCACTAAAAGAAGAAAACGCATTAATTATATCCGCGAGTGCTACCAATAGAATCAAGAAAACTGCTAATACTAAAATAAAAGATTCAGTACTATTCAAAGAATCGTCACCAAATACAATACTTGTCGGAGTTTCAAGCCATGTAGGAAGGCTAATTGGATGCTTATCCGCAGGTGCGCCAGCAGCAATAACATCAGTAGCAAGAATCCATTTCAATGAAACACCACCAATAACCAATACAAATATGAAAATAAGTATACCTAATATAATTTTAGATTGCCTAGTTATATTACCCATTTTTATTCAAACCCCCTTTCACCTTTATCAATCATGCAAACAATAAGAGTAAATTCCTTATAAACATTCCGAAATCATTCCCAAAAAATTCACACTATAAAAGTAGTAATCACATTCCCTTAATGATATGCTTAATCTGTTTCTCGAGCTGTTTCTTCTTCTTCTTATAATAACTCTCAGTAACATGTCCCTCTCTCTTATACTTCTCAAGATCAGTCAACTTCTTTTTTATCTCAGCGATAAAATCATTCTGGTTATCAGCATCCGTAGCCTTCAATCCCTGCTTAATAATCGCCCGCCTAATCGTCCCATCAAACAACAAGAAAATCAACCCAGCCCCAGCACTAACTAAATAAATCCAAGCCAAGCTTCCAACATCATCATATCGCATTCCCCATATACCAATAAAAGTAACAACATAAAAAATCCAAAGCATCTTCCGAACGGTCGCACTATCATCAAACTTCTCAACAAAGGTAAAATAAATCAACAATGGCAAAGAAGCACTAACAGCAATCCCAAACACAGAATAAGGCAACAACATAGTCTTCAATAAACCCTCTCCAACCAAAAACCTAGTAGATAACAATGAAACCGAAACCGAAACAATCCAAATAATATACGCATTATCTTCAAACACATCCATCTTAGAAATTACAATATAAACAACGGCAAAAATAATAACCAAAAACAAAACCCTCTCAAACAACATATCACTAGTCCCGCCAAGAAGAGCGGAAAAAAACGGGAACAATAATCTCTCTCCAGCCTCAATCAACTGTTCCATACCCTGACCAAGTCCAGAAGCAAGATCAACCATAAACAACACCAACCAATTTTCTCATATTGAATAAAGAGAATGGAACTTTATAAAGTTTTCAGAATTATTTAGTTTTTTGAAGATGCTGAATTTTCTTTCTAGCAGCCTTAACTCTTGTTTCGTGCTGAGCTTCATCTATAGTACCATCGGCATAGTCACTATCGGCATTCTTGATTGTTCTACGTTGAGCATCAAGTAGAGACCTATTTGAACCAACACGGAGTCTCTCCATTTTTGCCTTACTTATAATTCTTTGAATAGTCCCATCAAACATCAAGACCAAAAGACCTAGTCCAGCAGTAACAAGGTAAATATATGCAAAGCTTCCAACTCCTCCCGCAACACTAGTAGGAGCACCACTTCTCATAAACCATAATCCTATAAATATAACAATGAAAAAAGTCCAAGATATTTTTCTAAGTGTAGTTGCAAAGTCTTTTACAATAATAAAATACAGAATAAAAGGAATTCCAGCCGTTAGAGTAATTCCAAGAGCAGAATATGGTAAGAGTACAGTATTAATTATTTCTAGATTTCCAAACCACCTAATTGCCAATATAGAAACACCCGTACTTACCGTCCATAATATCCACGCAGTCTCTTCAAAGAATTTAATATTTTCAAGGGCTTTCCACACAACAGAGAATATAATTATCAAAAATAAAACTTTCGCCAATATAATATCAGAACCAGTATTTACCCCACTATTAAGATCTCCAAAAATTAAACCCAAAACAGGTTCAAGTATCTTATAGCTTTCTTCCATAAAACTCTTTATATTTTCAGCCGGCCCAGCCGAGACAATCCCCATCATAGAAAACAAAAAAATCCCCATAACCAAAAACCCGAACATCTTTTTCATAACTATTACAGAGTATTATTCTTTATAAATTTAATCACTCTACCCCTTCCGATACCCAACAACCTTCCGCTTCTTCCCAACACCCTCATAAATCGGAATCTCATCCTCACCACCTTTAACACTCTTCTTCCCAACATTTCCCCTCTCCAACGACATCACAACACCAACAACAACCAAAACAATACCAGCTCCAGCAATATAATTCCCAGCAACACCATCTAAAAAGGCCACCTCAAACGGAATCATACCAAAGCCAACAGCCATGACAACAATTCCCAAGACCGAAACGACATAACCAACCACCTTCTCTACCATATCAATCATAGTCACCACTTCTTTATAAAAATATCCATTCACCCCAACAAAACTTATAAAAGAAAATACCATAGAATCACATGAATAAATACCTAGAAATACTAATTGGATTAGTTTTCCTATCAGTCCCAATCTACACTTGGATAACAAACTGGAGCAACTTCGGAACAGCTGCAACACTATTCCTAAAAGGCGGACTCGTATGGGCATTACTTGGAATCGGCGCAATATTCTTAATAATCGGCCTAAGCGATCTAAAAGATTAGACAACCACAATAATTCCTTTAAACCTTAAACCACCTAGCCACGCATGTATATCGAGCATAGCGGACTGAATCAAGGGAAGTTGAACTTCAAGAAACCGGAGGTGTCTTAAGATGGACAATCTATGCATACGTTGTAAGGGAAAAGGTCTATGTGGTCACTCATGCAGAATCTTAGCCAAATTCAAAGACAACGCCCCGAAACCAAAACTTCACTTCTCAGGAAAATCAGCCCCAGAACTTTTCGTCGGAAGAATAGGCTATCCCTACATCAACGCCGGAATTCTAACACCCCAAGACAACGACAATATATCAAACTTCCCAAGTGCCGAAGAATGGTCAAAACAAAACTTCTCCATATCAAACGTCTTAAGACTCCGAGGTCAACTAATCTACGGCAAAGCCCAAACTCACATAAAAATCAACGACAAAATAAAACAAGTCACCCAAGAACTAGCTTTATCTTCAAAACCAGTCTCAACCGAAATCTTCCTAAAGAAAAAACCAACCATGCAATTCACAGTAGATAAAGTCTTCCAACCCATGACAAATCCAGCACCATTAGTAAAAGCAATCCTAGAAGAAAATCCCTTCGTTCCAAAAAAAGTCGACTATCTAATCAACGACACCGACGCAAAATCAGTAGACGTAATAAACGAACTCTATAAATCAAACACAAAAATAGATCATCTCCAAAAATTATTATCAATCGGATTATTAGGAAAAAAAGCCGCAAGACGAATGGTTCCAACGAGATGGAGCATAACAGCAACAGACGACACAATCTCAAAAGAACACCTCAAAAAAATCAGATACTTGCCCCACACAAACCAAATAACATTATACTCAGGCAACTTCCTCGGCAACTACATCGAAGCCCTAATCCTCCCCGGCCCATTCGCATTCGAAGCAATCGAAGCCTGGCAAGCAGGCGCAACATATTCCGGAACCGAAACAGAAATTTCCCAAGACCACGAAGGCTTTAACGGAAGAAAAAAATATGCATTCAACGTAACCGGCGGCTACTACGCAATGCGTCTCCCCTTAACAGAACACCTAATAAAAATAAAACGTCAAGCCTCAGTCTTAATGTTCAGAGAAATCCGCCCAGAATACTACGCCCCCCTTGGAGTCGGAATTGTAAGAGAAACAGCAAAACGAACATTTCAGGAAAAACCAAAATATTTCGACACAATCAAAGATGCATTACAAGACATTAGCGAAAGAATAGAGACTCCAATAGAAACCATAAAACAAAAATCCTGGCTTCTAAATAATTACGGCAAACAAAAATCAATCTTCGACTTCTAAACCCCAACAACCCCTAGCCTCCTCATCCCATAATCAAATCCAATATATTCAAAATTCCTATCCTCAATAGCTTCCTCCAACTCACTTCTCTCCTCAAAATTATCCCCAATAACCTTATAGTATTTACACTCAAGATTCTTCATAATCCCAGAAACAACATTATTCCTATCAACACAAAACTTCTTCCCACAAATCGAAAACTCATAACCAACAATATCTTCCCCTCTCTTAACAGAACAATTAAGTTCAATTCTCCCCATACAAAAACCAAGCATCATTTCTTTATATATTTTTAGCAATAATTATACTCAAAAAGAGAATCCAATCAAAACACCCTCAATAATCCCAGCCACAACCAACAATGGAACCACGACAAAAACAAAAAACCGCAACCCTTCCCGAAACACATAACCCATTCCCTTATTCTTGTCTCCTAACCCCCAACTCCTAACCCCCAACCAAGAAGTACCCAGTCGCAACCCCATCCCAATCGAAAAAATAATAGCCGGCAACTCAAAAACTCCATGCGGAAAAATCCTCCACATCACAAAAATCCCATCCACCGTCACAGCCTCCCTTGCAACAAACCCAAGCAAATACCCATTAATAACACAAGTAATCATCGGCAAAACTCCAAGTCCAATTCCCAAAACAAATGCCATAAAACTAGCAGTCAAATTATTTAAAAAAATAAACCCAATCAATTCTATAGTGCCTAAACCCTCAATCTCCAAAATCAGCTTCTCAATCATCTCAAAGATCTCTGCCCTAAAAAAAACAGGGAAAGCAAACCCAATCAAAAACATCAAAGCAAAAAGCCCAAACGCAAAAACAAAAAACCACCGACACTCAATAGCAAACTTCCAACACTTATTATAATTGTTAACAAAAAAATCCTTCACTTAGACATCCCCCTATTCAAAAACTCCCCAACCCATCCACATCCAACACCCAAAACCTTCTGCTCATATCGAACCCCCATCCCACAAACCTTCTCAATCTTTTTATTCATCTCACTAAAAGTATAAAGCACAACCTTCACCCCCTCAAGCAACCCTCTACTATTCAACCTATCAATAATTTCAATACCAAGGTTATCCTCAACAGAACCAGGCTCCATCTCATATCTAGGAAATTGATTATCAAAAATCATCCCATAAATATTTTCCTTATTCGCTTTAGAATGTTTCTGCAAAAAAGTATTCCAAGCAACGAAACTAACAGGCTCAAACCCACACCTAGCAACAGCTCTCTCAAGATTCTTCCGATAAGTTTTATCATCTTCAAGTATCCAAACATCCTTCATAAAATAACATAGAGTACAACCTTTATCAATCTTACCGCCAAGCTCCGCGCGTAAGCGCTACCTTCGGAGCTTTAGTGATAACCACCGGCACTAGCCAACCACCCACCAGCGAAGCGTCCAGATATTTTTCTCAACGAGCAAAATATTTAGATATCATAGCAGTCTTCCTCGGAAACCGCCTCTTCAAATAAAACCCATATCCAAGCCCCACAATCAATCCGCCAAGATGTGCAGTATTACCAATCGGCAATCCAAGTCCAAGCGACAAAGCCCAAAGCCCAAACATTAAGAAACCCATCGCAGCCCACATCGGCATCGGAATCACAAAGAAAACCAAAACAGGAAGCCGCGGAGTCAAAACCGCAAGCAAGCCACCTAAAGCAAATATCGCACCACTCGCACCGACGGCATAAACATTCAAATCACTACCAGTCGCCAAAGCAATCAAAACAAAAAACAACCCAGCAAAAAGACCCCCAATAAAATACAAAGAAATAAACCGCTTCTTCCCAATCAACTTCTCAACAAAACTCCCAATAAACATAAGGGAAACCATATTCACAAACAAATGCCCAATCCCAGCGTGCATAAACATACTCGTCAAAAAAGTCCAAACACCCCTCCCCTCCAAAATCATAGCAGGCATCAAAGCAATCCAAGAAACAATAAGGTCATCGCCAAAAAATCCCATCAAAATAAGAACACCAATAAACACGGCAACGTTTGCCGCAATCAAAGCACTAGTATACGACAGATTCGAATCAAATCCTCCTCTTCTACGAGTCCCAATAGAATGATTCATTATTTTCTCCCAGCAATTTTCTTTTTCAATTTACTAGCCAGACTAACCTTCTTTTTAACCACCTTCTTAACCTTCTTCTTGCCCGATGAAGCTGGAACCTTAGTTCCCTTTTTAGAGGGTATACTTTTACGTGTAACAGTAACCTTCTTCTTGACCTTCTTCACGACTTTCTTAACCTTCTTAACCTTCTTCTCAACCTTCTTCTTAACCTTCTTCACGACTTTCCCAGCAGCTTTCGCCTTAGCCTCCGCCACCTTCTTCCTTGCCGCAGCACGAATAATCTTCATCAATTCCTTCCTCTTAGCCTCCTCTTTATCCAACTTATTAGAAGCCCTCTTCCTAGCTATCTTCTTTTTCTTCTGAACAATTTCAAGCTCCTTTCTAATCATATCTACATTCCTATTTGTCCGAGTAATCCAGGTCTTAGCCTCACGTATCGGTCGACTATTATCACTCAATTCATAAATATCCGCACACTCTTCACAACTAAACCCATTCTCTAATGCCTTCTCCTCACTAACTTCAATATCACAGCTCTTACAAACATAAAACCGCTTCGTTTCCCGACTATTCAAAACCCCCTCAAAATTAGCAATCTTCTTCATCAAAGAATTCTCCAACTTCATCAGACACTTCTCTGTATTCAATGTCCAATAATAAATATACCAACCCTTCCGCTTATCCTTCTTCCTAATAAACGAAACCAGATTATCAGCCGACAACTTATACAAAATATTCCGAACCTGATTGATCGTCAACTCCATCTTCTTCGCAATCAAAAACTCATTAACATCTTTCTTCTTAAACAAAATCTCCGCAATTCTCCCAGTATTCTCTCCGGCCATCTCTTCAATTAAATCGTGCAAAAGTTTAACCTGTAACATTACCATCAAAATAAATTTTCTTTTATATACCTTTCTCTATCTCCCTCGACAAAATGTAGTCATTATAAAATTACTATAAACCTATAAAAAGAAATTAAGGCAAGTCATAATATGGGATTATTCAGTAAAAAAGAAGAGGTGCCGAAAATACCGACATCTCCAGCATTACCTGAACTCCCAAAACTAGAACAACCCGAACCAAAAAAAGATCTACCAGAACTTCCATCTTTTCCTGCGACTTCTAAAAATGATAATTTGAATCAAGAAATGGTAAAGTCCGCTGTAGTAGATACGCCATCTCCTGGAGAAAACGAAGTGAGTGGGCAAACAGCAACTCTGCCTGCAATAGAAAGTTCAAAAGAGAAGTCGTCAATTCCTCCAAAACCTTCCATTCAAAATCCCATATCATCTCCACCAAAAATGCCGCTAATCCCAGAGGCACCCAAGCCAACAGTAGAAGAGGTACCAAAAATACCAACTGTTCAATCCCCATCAAAACCGACTCAACATGCAAACGAACCAATCTTTATTAGAATAGATAAATTCCAAACCTCACAAAAAAACTTCGAAACAATCAAAGACAAAGTTAGCCAAATAGAGTCAGTACTAAAAAAAATAAAAGACGTTAAATCACAAGAAGAAGAAGAATTAAAAGGTTGGGCTAAAGACGTCGAAAAAATAAAATCCCGATTGGGCGAAATCAACGACGACATATTCAACCAAATTTAAAATCATGGCCACAAAAGAAGAAATCTACGTATCAATTCCTCCACTAGACTACAAAAAATCAAAATCAAACGTCCTAATGGCACAAGCTTCACTTCTCGAAACTCTCAAAAGACTCCACAATCTAAAAATCCTCTCGAGGCAAAAACAAGACCTCAAGCTCAAACTACGAAAACTAATATCATCAACCCTAACTCACATAGATTCAATCCAAAACAAAATCCCAAAACCAAGTATCCCCAAAACAGTCCAAAAGAACCAAGAACCAAAATCCCAAACGAAACTAACATCCTCAAATAGAGACGACATAGAAGAAGAACTAAAAGTAATCAATGAAAAACTTAGAGAGCTAAATTCTTAAAACTTAAAAACCCAATTCACTAGTTTTTACAATGGAAAGAAAAGAACTAATAAAAAAATACATAGAATTCTTCAAGTCGCACGCCCACACTCAAATCAAAAACTCATCTCTAGTCCCAGAGAACGACTCATCAGTTCTCTTCACAACAGCTGGTATGCACCCACTAGTCCCATATCTCTTAGGCCAATCACACCCGCAAGGGAAGAGGCTGGTAAATATTCAAAGATGCCTAAGAACGGACGATATAGAGGAAGCTGGAGATACAACGCATCACACATTTTTTGAAATGACAGGCAATTGGTCACTCGGAGATTACTGGAAAAAAGAGGCTATAGAAATGTCTTTCGAATTCGCAATAAAAGAATTAAAGTTGCCAAAAGAAAGAATAGCTGTAACGGTATTTGAAGGAGACGAAAAAGCTCCACGAGATGAAGAGTCAGTACAAATCTGGAAAGACCTTGGAATTTCAGAAGATAGAATAGCATATTTGCCAGGGAAAGACAACTGGTGGGGCCCCGCAGGAGAAACTGGGCCATGCGGACCATGCACAGAATTATTTTATTGGAAACCAAATGATAGACCAACCCCAAAAGTTTTTGACCCAGAAGATGAAGAAAACTGGGTAGAGATATGGAACGATGTATTAATGGAATACAATAAGGACAAAAAAGGCGATTACAACAAAGCAACCCAACAAAACATAGATAATGGAAGAGGATTAGAAAGAATGCTTGCAGTGATAAATGGCTTCGAGGATAATTACCTAACAGAAATATGGCAACCAATCATAAATAATATAGAATCATTATCAAACAAGTCATACAAAGAAAATAAAAAAGCAATGCGAATAATAGCCGACCACATCAAAGCTGCAGCCTTCATAATCAACGACGGAATAACACCAGGTAATGCCGACCAATCCTACGTCTTAAGGAGATTAATTAGAAGAGCAATTCGTCACGGACGGACATTAGGCATCGAAAACTTTACAACAAAAATAGCAGAACCAATTTACAAAATCTACGACGACTATGATTTAGATAAAGAGAAAATTAATCAAGAACTACAAAAAGAAGAAGAAAGATTCCTAATAACATTAGAGCAAGGACTAAAAGTTTTCGAAAAAATAACACAAGATAAAAAAGAGATTAATTGTAAAGATGCCTTCCTATTGTATCAATCCTATGGTTTCCCAATAGAAATGACGAAAGAGTTAGCGTCGGAAAAAGGCATCACCCTAGACGAAGAAGGGTTCGAAAAAGAATGCAAGATACATCAAGACCTCTCAAGAACAGCATCCGCCGGAAAATTCAAATCAGGCCTAGCAGATAACTCCGAACAAACAACAAGACTCCACACAGCCTGCCACATGTTAAACCAAGCACTACGAGAAGTTCTAAACGACAAAAACATAATGCAAAAAGGTTCCAACATAACTCCAGATAGATTAAGATTCGACTTCAACTTCGACAGAAAATTGACAACGGAAGAAAAGAAAGTAATAGAAGATTTAATGAACAAAAAAATAAAAGAGTCGCTCGAAGTTAACATGCAGGAAATGACACCAGAGGAAGCAAAAAAAGTAGGAGCAGTAGGAGTCTTCGACGACAAGTACGGTGACAAAGTAAAAGTCTACAAAATAGGAAACTTCTCAACCGAACTCTGCGCTGGACCTCATGTAGAAAACACCTCAGAACTAGGACATTTCAAAATCAAAAAAGAACAATCTTCGAGTGCAGGTGTTAGAAGAATTAAGGCAATCCTAGAATAAGTATACTTTCAAAATTTAGAAAACTTATTACCTAATCTCTTAATTTCATGCGCCATGTTGTCAACAATTCGGGAAACTCCCCTCTCCATCTCTCTGGAAACATACTCCAATCCCACACTCTCAAAAAGATTAGATGCAGTTTTATCCCCACTATAAAGTCCAATTATTTTAGGATGTTCATCCATTAGAGTAGGAGCGAGATGATACCATTCAGGTCTCTGAGACTCATGCATTCTACGAAAATTATTTTCCTCATTATCTTTTTCAGCTATAGCCATACCCTCACTCATGACATTATAAACAATATCCTTAGTCACATCACCCTCCAACGCAAGAAGCGCTTTCTTATCACTAACAAGTTCTCCAAAAAAGTGCCTATTACTAATACCGATACTTCTATTTTTAAAAATAGGTTCGAAATAATGTTCAAAAGAAGGCTCTTCTATATATCGCCTAATCAAAATAATTCCACTTCCCATGCAAAATAAATTACTCTATTCTTTATAAAAATTCATATACCAAACTATCTACTTCTTCCCTTTCCGAACCCGCTCCAAAATCTCCTCAATCATCCGCTCCGCCTTCCGGTTCACCTTATAATCATACTCCAACTTAATCCTATCCTTCTGCGCCTGCCTATTCTGACTCATCAATATCACCGGAGCCTGCAACGCCGCAATACAACTTAAAACCAAATTCAACAAAATAAAAGGATACGGATCCCATTCACCAACCCAAGCATAAACATTAACGACCATCCAAATCCCAAGAAAAATCAAAAACCCAATAATAAAAACCCAACTTCCAGCCCACCTAGCTATCCCATCAGCCGCCATCTCTCCAATCGATCTTTTCTTCCCAGAAACCTTAGCCAAAACACCGTTGCCACTCTTTGTCACCATAACATACAAAACCAAACCCACTTTAAATAACTAGTCATTATCAAAGTGTCATCACTCAATAGTAAGACTTATAAAACAGAAACAGCATCCCAATTCATGAAAAGACAAATAGGTTTTTTATCGAAAGATGAACCGGGTGCACAAGCGAAATATAGTGAACATAACGGAAGTTTTATCAAAGTAGCAGATGGGAAAAAAGGAATGTCGGGAATACTAAGATCGTGCAAATACTCTGAAGGTGTTTACGAGTTTACATTCGATAAGTATATAGAATACGGACCAGACGAATTACCAATAATTACAGAAAAAAAATCCTCTATAGAAATAGTAAGGGGATCTTCAACAGTAATTCCATCAAGTTTCTCAATAGAAGAATACGTAGAAAAAGAAATAGCAGCAATAAAAAATAAAACTAGTTAGTTTCACTCTAAATAAATAGCAGCCATCCCCGGCTTCGCTTTCTTGGCTATATTCTTCGGATCAACCTTCCCAGAATCATTCACGGCAAAAACTTCCACCTTCTTACCAACACCCTTAGAAATCTTCTTAGCATCAACATCCCCAATCTCAAACGGCATCACATAAACATAAACTCTTCTAGTATCCTCTTTAACAATTCCCTTAACTCTATCAATAATCTTAGAATTCAAATCCCCATTATCCTCATCTCCCAAAATCTTCTCCTCATCAACCTCAGGCCAAGCCGCAACAGAAACCAACCCCTCACCTCCCATCTTCTCCCAAAGCTCCTCCGCAATATGCGGACAAATAGGACTAAATAATTTCAAAAATTTAGAAGCAATATCCTTAGAACAACCACTACTCATCAAACCAAACAACTCCCGAAGCTCAATCGTCGCCTTCCGATATTTAAAGTTGCCATAATATTCCTCAATATTCTTAACAGCCAAATTCAATCTAGAGACCAACTCATCAGAATCTTTCAAATTTTTACGAGAATCATAAAATCCATAAACCTTCCGAATAAATCTAGCACTTCCAACAATCCCCTTTTCCGACCAATCAATATCCTTATCAGGAGAAGCCAACCCACTCAAGAAAAACCGCGCAGTATCAATTCCATACTTTCCAGAAACAACTTCAGGCAAAACAACATTCCCAAGACTCTTACTCATCTTCCGCCCATCTTCAGCATGCAACATCCCCTGATGAAACAACTTACTAAACGGCTCGTCAAAATCAAGCACTCCAATATCCCGCAAGAACTTAACATAAAATCTACTGTAAAGCAAATGCATACAAGCATGCTCAGCTCCACCAATATAAACATCAACCGGATTCCAAGCATTAACCTTCCTAGAGTCAAAAATCTTCTTAGAATTATCAGGGTCACAATACCTCAAAAAATACCAAGACGAATTAACAAACGTATCCATAGTATCACTCTCTCGCCTACCAATCTTACCACACTTAGGACATTCAGCCTTCAACCATTCCTCATTACTCTCCAACGGATTCCCTTCACCAAACTTAACATCCTTAGGCAACACAATAGGTAAATCTTTCTCAGGAACCGGAACAGCACCACAATCCTCACAGTAAACAATCGGAATCGGCGTCCCCCAATATCTCTGACGACTAACTCCCCAATCCCTAAGTTTAAAATTAACAACCTCTTTTGCTTTATTACTTTCAGCCAACCAAGCAGCAATTTCCTTTTTAGCTTTTCCGCTATTTATTCCATCAAAATCCCCAGAGTCAATCAAGACACCATCCCCAGTATGAACTTCCTTTCCATTATTATACCATTCCAACATCTCAGAAAGCTCAGCAACAGGAGTCAACTTATCCAAGTCAGAAACAGAATTCCATTCAACCTCATGTTTTTCAGCTTCCTTATCGTCCAAATCTTTTTGAGTCTTACTAGTCAACCGAAAAACAAAAACACTAGAAAGAACAGACCTATTAACTTTTTTATGGGCAGCATAAAATAGAACATGCATTTTGTATGGCATCTCCTTAACCAACTCAAAATTTTGATAACCAGTTTCTTCCTTAACTTCTCTAATGGCAGAATCAACCGCTTCTTCGCCTTCATCAATGCCACCAGTAACAGGAGTAAGCCACGGAAGTTTCTTATTCCTCAGAGCAATAAATTTATCACCTTTCTCATTTAAAACTATAGCATGTATAATGTCTCTCTCGGTATTTTCAGCATCCTTTCTGGGAGGATTCTCTTCATCAAGAAATGAAGGAGCAACAACCTGCCTAATCTCAATCCCATACTTAGTCGCAAAATCAAAATCCCTCTTATCATGCGCCGGAACCCCCATAACCATTCCACTCCCATAATCAGCAATAACAAAATTCCCAATCCAAATCGGAACGCTCTCCCCATTCGCCGGATTCATGGCATAACTCCCACTAAAAACACCCTCCTTATCAAGCTTCCCAATATCCTTCTCACTAGTCGACTTAATCTTCTTCAAAAACTTATCAACATCTTTCCTCTGCTTATCAGTCACCAACTCATCCAACCTATCGTGCCCAGCTGCAACAACCATAAAAGTAACCCCAAAGATAGTATCAGGCCGAGTCGTAAAAACCTTCCAGATATTCTTGCCCGAACCCCCGAACCCCCGAACCCCCGAACCACCTGAAATCTCGAAAGAGATTTCTGTCCCCTCACTCCGCCCAATCCAATTCCTCTGCATAGTCTTCGTCCTCTCCGGCCAATCAATCTTATCCAACCCCGCCAACAACTCATCAGCATACTCCGTCGTCTTGAAAAACCACTGCTTCAACTTCTTCACATGGACCTCCGTATCCTCATGCCTCCAACACTTCCCCTCGTTAACCTGCTCATTCGCAAGAACAGTATTACACTCAGGACACCAATTAACCGAAGCCTCCTTCTGATAAGCAAGTCCCTTCTCGAGCATCTTCAAAAAAATCCACTGGTCCCATTTGTAAAAATCAGGTGAAGCAGTATTAACCATTCGAGACCAATCATAACTAAGACCTAGCGCCTTCTGTTGGTTAACATAATTATCAATAGCGTCACTAGTATACTTCTCAGGATGAATCCCAGCCTTAATCGCAGCATTCTCCGCAGGCAAACCCAAGGCATCGAACCCCATAGGATGAAGCACATTAAAACCCTGCATAATCTTAAACCGAGCCAAAATATCACCAATCGTATAATTCCAAGCATGCCCCATATGCAACCCAGTTCCACTCGGATATGGAAACATTTCTAAAACATAAAATGGTTCTTTCTTACTTTTAGCATCAACCTTGCCCGAAGCCGAGGGTACACCTTGAGTGCAAAAAGTCTTTTTAGCAGCCCACCTATCCTGCCACTTCCTCTCAATCCCAGCAAAATCTATATCCATAACAAAACAAAACTTGTTATATTTAAAAATTCTCTCATTACTAAAAAGAGTTTTCTAATCTCTTGTTTCCAGCAAAATCAGCATTTTTTTTAATTATATTAAATTTGGTCACACGAATACCAAGCAAAGCATCACGATCAAAAGTAAAATCATAACCACTAGAATTAATAAAATCAACAATACCGCGAGAAGTATATCTTTTCCCATCTCTTTCCCATTCAGACATGTCTCCAATCTTCCATTGCTTTAATGCCATGTAGGGCTTATTTATATTTCCAGACATAACAATTCTACGGCGTGACTCATTATAATTATCCATCTAAACCCACCCCCTTTCATTTTTTTTTAAAATAAAAAAAATGACTGAACTTTCTATGAAGGTACTGACATTCAATTTACGATAAATATATAATACAACCATTTTAAAAAAAACGATCGCACTCACAAGAGTACGACAGTCAGGACTAGAATCAAAACCAAAAACATCGAGCCTAATCCTTCCATTCCAAAGAAACTAGACTAAACTTTAAAAAACTTTCGAACTCATCAAATACAACCCAAATCCTTAAAAACCAAAACCTCCCCAAACAACCAGGTGATCAGCCACAGACTGCTTCTGTAAAACAATATGGTAGATCAAAGAACAATACAATTAGCAAAACTAGTAGTAGACTATGCATTAAAAGTCAAAAAAGGAGAAAATGTAATACTATCAGGCGGAATCGAAGCCGAACCATTCCTGCTATCCCTCTACAAAGAAGTTGTCCTAAGAGGCGCCCACCCAGACTTCCGAATCAATATCAGAGAAACCGCACCTTTCTTTTTCAAACATGCACAACCTCATCAAATCGAAAAATTTCCAGATTCATTCAACTACCAAGTCAAAAACGCACAAAAATACGTAGGTATACTAACCGACACCAATACTCGTAGCCTAGCAAATTCCGACCCAAAAAAAATGACAGCACGACAAAAAGTAATCAAACCAATATCAACCTACATCTGCAACGGAAAACCATACATCCAAAGAAGCTCCGTCGCCTACCCCTGTCAAGCCCTAGCGCAAGATGCAGAAATGAGCCTAACGGATTACGAAAACTTCGTCTACGGAGCATGTCTCCAGGATTGGGACAAAATCGGGAAAGAGATGAATGAAATCTTAGAAATATTTAAACAAGGAAAATCAGTTCACCTAATCGGCGAAGGCGTAGACTTAAAGTTCCAAATCAAAGGCTCATTAGCAAAATCAGATCTCGACGGAGAAAACATCCCAATGGGAGAAGTCTTCATGGCACCAGTTAGAGAATCACTAAATGGCTGGATAAAATTCGACTATCCAGCAATAGAAGCATCAAAAGAAGTAACTGATATTTACCTAAAGTTCAAAGACGGAAAAGTAGTAGAAAGCTCAGCTTCAAAGAATGAAGATTTCCTAAAAGAAATGTTATCGGCAGACGAAAACGCTTCCTACGTAGGAGAATTCGGAATAGGTATGAATCCAAAAGTCAACAAGTTCACAAAGAATTTATTATTCGACGAAAAAATGGGTGGAACAATTCACCTAGCCCTAGGAGCAGCCTACAAAGAAAACGGCGGCGGCAACGACTCAATAATCCACTGGGACATAGTCAAAGACATGAGCAAAGCAAAAATAATTCTAGATGGGAAAATTGTTCAAGAAAACGCAAATTGGAAAATTTAGCTATATTTAATCTTAGCTCACCAGAGATACCTAAAGGGTTAAAAACCAAATCACTTTCACACCAATACGCTCCGTTAGTCTAGTGGCCAAGGATGCCGCCCTCTCAAAGAGGTGGAAAGCCCTCGTCGGTGAGACAACGGCTTTATGTTCGCTTGAACAACCACTTGAATCTCTCCTGAGATTCTTTTGGAGAACGGCGGTGACCCGGGTTCAAATCCCGGACGGAGCGTTTTTATTTCAGGATTTGTTTAAAGTAAATATTTGGGTTTTCTTTAGGAATTTTTAATTCTGTGTCCGAGCTTCTCTGAAGTGAAGGTAAATTGGAATTCCTCAGAATTTCATGCCATCAAGACGAGGACGGAGCGTTTATTCCTCATCCCCAAACTCCCCAACAATCTCCAAAATCTTCTCTCCATACTTCATCAACTTCTCAGGCCCAATCCCCGAAACCTTCATCAACTCCTCAGCGTCCTTAGGCATCCTCTCCGCAATCTCATCAATAGTAGCATTAGACAAAACAACAAACGCTGAAACCCCACGCTCACTACTAACAACCGCCCTCCAGCTCTTCAATTCCCCAACCAAGCCTTCATCAACATCAGCAGCCTTACCCCCAACCCCCAACTCCAAACCCCCAACCAGTCTTCTCATCTCCGCAGTAATATAATAAGTCGCCTTCTTAGTATGCGTCACAATCAACTCTTCCTTCGCCCGAGAAACCGCAACATAAAACAACCTCCTCTCCTCTTCCTCCCTGTCATAATCATCCATCTTCACCATCTCGACCGCAGGGTGATCCGTCGCCTTACACGGAAAATTGGACTCATTGGCCCCAATCACAAAAACCTTTTTCGCCTCCAGCCCCTTAATCGCATGAACAGTGGCAAGAGTAACACCTTCCACATTATCACCATTGACTTTCTTCCCCGCCGACTCATCTGCCCGAACAACATGAACAATCCCCCTCGCTGTCATAGCCCTAGACAACTCTAACAATATCTTATTAGTCCGAGCCAAAACAAAAATATTATTCAACCCAACATCAGAATCCTCAATCTCCCTCAAAACAAAATCACGTTCCGCATCCTCATTAGAAAAATCCTCAATCCTAATCTTCGCCTCACCTTCAAGATGTCCCTCTAAATCAGGCAACTTCATATCCCGAATAGCATGGTTCATAAAATCAACCACTCCCCCAAAACTCCGATAATTCTTCTTCAAATGAATAATCTCAATACCTTTTTCGTTAGGTCCGCGTCCATCCGCGTCCATCCGCGGTTCATTTTTTCCCTTTCCAAAATCATCCTCAAAATTAAGAATATAATTTACATCACTCCCCCTCCATCCAAAAATAGACTGCCGTGGATCACCAACTGCAAAAAGATTGCCCAATAAAGACGGCACATCAGTGCCCATTTTAGAGGGTACACTATTACGTGTGGCTTCTAAAAGCAACCCAATCAACTCAATCTGCATCGCATTAACATCCTGATACTCATCAACCAAAACATGCTCAAGCCTAGGTATACCATCCGGATTATCTTTAAAAAATTTAATAGCGTCAATAATCTGGTCACTATAATCCCGCAACCCCTGCGTCTCCATATGCTCCTTCAAATATTTCGTAATTCGGTAAATCCTCTCCGCATTAACCCGTTCTTTCCCGTCAACATCCCGAGTCCAATCATAATCAGTCTTACCACTCACTTTAAAATAATCCATCACAGCAAAACAATCATTCATAAAAGCATTAGACAACTGACTCGCCGTTCGAAACTTCTTCTGTCCCGCACTAAAATACTCATCAACAATCTGCTCCATATCCAACCCCAGCGTCGCCAAAGCCATATTCATCGCCAAAATCTTATCACTATAACTCTGCACCCGAACCTGCCTACCATAAATCTTAGCACCGTGCCTCTGCAAAATCCTCTCACAAAACGAATTAAAAGTGTGAACCTTAACACCAACAACACCCAACTCCCCCAACCTCCTCTCCATCTCCATCCTTGCCTTCCGCGTAAAAGTAATAGCCAAAATCTTCGAGGCATCAACCCCTCGATGCTTAACCAAAAACTCAATCCTCTTAGTCAAAACTGTCGTCTTCCCACTTCCAGCTCCAGCAACACAAAGCAAATTTTTAGCATCCGAAACAATTGCCTTCTTCTGCTCATCATTATACATCTCCAAAAAATCCCCATACTTCTCAAACCTAACCCTATCATCCCCATTAACTTTGCTCTCCCCAAAATCAACACGATTCCCCAACCTTTTCGCCTCAAGCGTCGGACGCGTAATCTCATTCCTCCCACGAATAGTCAAACTCATAACCTTAACAAACCGATTATAATCACTCTGAATCATCTCAATCATTCCATTCGAAATCAACCTATCAATCTCTCCCGCAACCTTACCTCTATCCCAACTCAAACTGTCAAAATTATCCAACTCATCCAACCGACTTTTACTAATCGACTTGTTAGAATAATCCCCAGTCAAAAAATCAATCAACAAATTCCGTCCCACCTGAAACGGCAACTCCATCAAGGCCCTCAATATATGTGTGTATTTCAAATCCTCTTCCATCACGCAAAAAACAAACACCAGCTTTTAAGTTTTATTAGAGTCTACAATCATCTCAACAATATTATTATCCTTCCGAATTTCCCTTAGAGTATCCCCATAATCAACAACAAACTCCAAAACATCAACACTACTCTTAGGCATATTCATATTCTCAACCCGCAAAGTCCGACCATACCCAATCCCAATCTCACCCAACTCAACAACATCGACAACATCACCATCGGCAAAAATTGTCAAATCAATCTCAACAACATCCAACAACCCCTCATTTAAAATTGAAATATTAAAATCCAAATCCCTCCCCTTCACAATCCCATCCACACTCTCAATCTTAATATCAGCCAACGCCTCAATCGAATACAAGTCAACCATCAAGTCAACCATATCCTCACTCATCCGCTGCTCACAGTCAGAGGTATTATACATAATATTTTTAGGGTCATCACTATGAGAAAATCCAAAAACATGTCCCAATTCATGTAACGCAACAATCGGATAATCACAATCATTCCCATTATACAAAAGAACCTTCCCTTCCTCAATCACTTTAAACCCACTTGTATTAATAATTCTCGAAGGTCCACCCTCGCCAGCAGCAAACAAATTATCACCCAATTCAATAAACTCATCCGAACATCCAACCTTGATATCAGAAGTTTCATCACCTTCAAAAAACGAAACAATACCAACCTCATCACTAAAAATACCAAGAGATTCAATCATCATGCCTCTCCTATCCTCATCACAATCACTCTCAATAAAATATGAAATAAAATTATGATTAAACCTCAAGCTCTCAGCAAAAACAGGAACCGCTCCATAATTAATAATCTCAACACTCTCAGGCTCAACATAATTAACTTTCAACTCCACCGGATCTCTCGGTAAGTTCTCAATCATAAACGCAAAACTAAAAACAAACATTAAAAAAATCACAATAGACGATATCACCTTCCAAATCATTACATTCTAAATCAAAATCACTATATATTACTTTCTTATAACCTAATATTAGCCTTAGCAATTTCGCATTTCGCAGCGGCACCCCTTCTCTTAGCCATAAAATAATTATCAGGTGTAACTCCCTCGCTAGGCATTTCCCCATTTTCCATAGCAGTTATCCAAGAGTTAACTATAGGTCCATCCTGTGTTACAACAGCAGTTTTCTTTCCAGTCCTAGCTGTCCAATATCCAGTCTTCAAAAGACTCCTATCTCTACCAGACAAATCCTTATACCAACTAGATCTTTCCATATCATGCATACAACCAACATAATTATCAGCAGAAGCAAATTTATCAAAAATTAAACCCCCGGTCCTAAACTTTCTATATAAGTCCATCCTAGCATTCCATAAATTTTTACCAAGAGTACCCTTGGAAGCACAATAATCCTTAACTTCATCACATAAAAATTCTCTACAAATACCAGGAGTTAAATAAATATTTTTCTTACTCTGAACAATTGAAGACAATTTCCTAATACAATCAATTTCATGTTCCTGCTCAGATGAAACCCCACCTAGAGTAATATAGCCAAAAACAGCACAATTATCAAGAAGAACTATATCACAATCATCAGCGATAGTCGCAAGAGAAACTAATCGCTTGTTTCTATTCTTAGCCATTTCCCTTTTCTTCTTTTTACTCATTCCCATAAAAAAACTAGACATCATCTATTTATAAAGTTATCCCATGTAACTACTGCTAGGTTATAACTAATCCTTTTTCATAATTCTCTCAACATCCTCAACATCCCGAGCTTCAATCAAAGCCATTCGCAACCTCTTCCCCCCAACCAACCCCTTGCTAAAATTCATAGCCTGATACTTAATCTGCCGAAAAAACAAACCAAACTTCCGAGCCAACTCCAAATATTTCCCAAACGAAACATCTCCCTTATCCCCAAAAACTTCAGGATGTCCAATAGCCAACCTACCCAACATAACAAAATCAAAATCCTTCAAAATCTTATCAACACACTCAAACCTAGAAACCCCCGAAAAAATAACTGGTATACCACTCCGCTTCTTAACCTTCAAAGCAAACTCATAATCAACATCCCCACTATATCCTTGTGAAACAGTTCGAGCGTGAATACAAATCGCATCAACCCCAACCTCTTCACAAATCCTCAAAATATCAAACGCCAAATCACTCTTCCGAATCTTAACAGTCAAAGGCTTATCAGTACAACTCCGCATAACTTCTAATATCTCCCGAATAACAATAACATCACTCAAGCAAGCCCCATGCCCCAACCTCTTAGAAAGCTTAGATGGACAACCCAAATTAAAATCCCAACCCCTCACTTCACTATCATACCTCCTCATAAAAGATTCAATCCCCTTAGACGAATTCCCAAACAACTGCAACATCGGCCTATCATCCAAATCCAACTTCTTCCTAGACAAAGCTGAAGTCATCCCAGTCCAAGTCAAGCCACAACCAGCCCTCTTACAAAGCAATCGAAACGCAACATCATTAGGTTCAAGCATCGGAGCAAGAAAAACACGACTCTTTAATTCAAGATTCCCAATTCTACATTCCATAAAAACAAAAGACAGAATCAATTTATTAACCTGCCCATAATAACAATAATCTAAAAAAATAAACTAGGAATAAATTCCTAATAATATAACCTAAGGATAAGCCATAGCAGCAACATAGTCATCCACAGGAGCAGGTTCAGCCATAGCAGGAGCAACATAGTCATCCACAGGAGCAGGTTCAGCCATAGCAGGAGCAACAGGCTCAATCATAGGAATAACAGGTTCAACCACAGGAGCAACATAGTCATCCATAACAGGTTCAACCACAGGAACATCCGTCTGAATATTAGCTCCCATAAGATTTATCACTTGACTCTCAAGTTGACTAATTCGACTCTCAAGTTGACTAATTCTAATTTCCCAGTCACTAACAGAATCACTATTACCGTCAATAGCGGGATTATACATCGCCACATTTCCGGTAGCAACATCATCCAAAGTCCCAGATTCAAAAACAGAATTTTTCCCCGCCTGAATTTTCTCATTAACTTCATTACTCAAACTCAAAAAAGTTTCATAAGATATCTCTAAATTCCCAGTCTTTTCTATATCAGCACCACTTGATTGAAGGTTCTTACGAGCACGTGCATATATCTGCTCAACACGATCCTTATGATTATTAAACTCACTTTGAATTTCGGCAATCTTTTTTAAGCCATTACTGGAACCATTATCAATCTTACCAGGTTTAATGCCTTCAATGATCGTCATAACCTCAGCAATGAGTTTCTCATATTTCTTTTGCATTTTCATATAAGCTTCACTATCCTCATTAACTAATATCTCAGCTTCAGACAACATTTTCTCTGCCCTACCTAAGACTTGCTTAACTTTTTTCTCTTTATTAAAAGTAAACAAAGACTGTAAGCGATCTGCATTGTTTTCAAAAAATCCGATTTTCCTAGCTTCACCTATGTCACCAATCTCCCCAGGGACAACATAATCAGCAACAGGAGCAACATCATCCATAGCAACAGGAGCAACGTCACCCACAGCAGGCTCAACATAATCAGCAACAGGAGGAACATAGTTATCCATAGCAACAGGAGCAACATCATCCACAGCTACAACAAGACCAGAAACTCCAAGCATTAAAATCATCCCCAAAAACAAATTAATTATTTTATTCATAATATAATACCTCCTTTCAACATAACAGATACAAACAAGACTAATTTATAACTCTATCTAAAACTAAACTAGGTTAGTCTCTAACAGACCCAGTACCCTTCCCAAAAAAATAAAAAAATAAAAATTTATTTTAACATCGTAAAACTTAAGCAGCAATCGAGTTAGCACCAGTCGAGGTTCCAGTAGAACCTACCACACATGTTCCTAAAACATCCGCAGCACATCCATCACAATACTCAAGAACTAATCCGCTACAACAAGGAGTTGCTCCAGTAGAGGATGTTTCACTAACGTAAACAGTTTCCCCTTCTGCCGCGCATTTCAAAGTTGGATCATTAGTAGCTTTTCCATTAGCACTTCCGTCACTGTTACGAAGACGCATTTTAGCGATGTTTTTCTTAAGAGCACCAGAATCATCCATTCGTATCTCTCGAGCCCCAGTCAAACCTTCACTGTTCTCAATCTGACTTACAAATTCTTCAAGATCCTCTTCACTCATTTCTCCTAAAGCCTTATGTTTTAGAAGGATATTGGCCTTCTTTTTCATAATTCGCTCTTCAATATTCCCAGTTCTATTAGAATATCTCTCATAAGCTTTTTCCAGTCTTTCAACCTTTTCTGCATCAGCACCATTAGCTTCTAATCTATCATAAGCACGAGCATATAACTTTTCAGCATTATCTTGATGTTTTTCAAATCTATTTTGAACACGCACAATCCTTTCTATATCTCCAGCAGAAGATTTGTTATTCTGAGCTCTAGATTCCATTGCTTCAAGAACCTTTTCAGCTTTAGCTACAAGTTCATTATACCTAGCCTGCGCCTTCTCATAAGCCTCAGGATCTTCCTCGGCCAAAAGTTCAGCCTCAGCCAATTTCTTCTCAGCCATATTCAAAGCCATCTCAATTTTCTTCTCCTTATTAAAAGTAAAAGCTAATCTCAAACGGTCCATCCTATCTTCGAAAAACCCAATTTTTCTTGCAACAACAACACCAGTAGAATCAATAGTGGTAGGATTGATCTCTTCATTTAAAGTATCTTCAGAACATATAAACTCACAATTAGGCCCAGTCCTTCCAACAGAAATACCATCATCACAAATTTTCGCATCCATAGCACATACAATCGAATTCTCACTTATAGTTGAACTATCGTTTTCATCTTCAGCAACAACAAAGCTAAAAGTTCCAATCATTAAAAACATCAATACAAATAATCCAGTTATTTTTTTCATTTTCATTATTATATATTACCCCCTTTCAACAAGTTAAATCTAATTAACTCCCTGCAGTAACCTAGTAAATTTTCCACCTTCATAACATCTTCAGATAAAAACACTATATAACAACCACCTGAAACTAATTGAAACCTTGCCGACCTTGTCTGCGTAGCAGATGCCCTCTAGGCAGGAGGTACACCCTTGGGTGTTTACCTATCTAGCTCTGCGCAGCTTAACCCTATTCTCTCTTCCAAAATTCTCCTTCTCAACAATCCCCTTCTCAACCAAACTCCGAACCTTCCGAGTACACATCACCTTAGATATCCCAAGCTCCCGAACCAAATACTTCATCCAACAACTCTTCCGCTTCGCCAACAACTCAACAATCCTCTTCTCATCCCCAAACAAATTATGACTAACCAACTCTTTTTTTGCACCCCTATCTTTAGTTTTGTTTTCCCTGTTGAGTTTCTTAATCTTATTAGAGAACTTCCTTTTCTCTAAAACAAAAAAACCAATACCCAAAAAAACCAGACCAGTAATACCAACCCAAAACCAAAAATAAGAATTCTCAAATCCCTCGTAAAAAACAATAACCTCATTTTTATCAATATCTCTCCACTCCAAAATGATACTAGTGCCATCACTAGAAATCTCATAACCCTTAGGGTAGACTAAGTCATCAACCAAAACATAACCCTGCGGCAAATAAACTTCCAAATCATAATCCAAATCAACAACTCTTGGCAAAACAAAAATCCATTCACCATCTTTTCGAATAAAGTCTCTAGTAATAAAACTAACTTCACTACCCTTCTCCTCCAACAAAGAATACTCCTCGGGCAAAATCACACTCGCTCCATTACTAAGCTCGACCTCAACCAAAACTTTATCATCAACAATAATACATGTCACGCTAGTAGCCGAAACAAACCCCAATAAGCAGACCAGGACAATCAACAGTTCAAACCTCATATTCATACACCTTATCATATGGAATAAACCACTGCACCACGCTCTTCTTATGTGCCTTCTCCATAATCTTCCGAAACAATCGAATCGAATTCCCATGCGCCGAAATCGCAACATTCACCTCATTCTTCCTCATAAACTTTTTCAAATCTTTGATAAATCTCCCCACCCTCTTCTCGACATCCGCAAACGACTCACCATTCGGAGCCGCAACCTTATACCCTCGATGAATAGCCTTATACTCTTCTGTCCCAAAAAACTCCTCAATCTTTTTCCTATTCCTCTTATCCAAACTCACAACGAAATCCCCATGCGTCCTCAAATCATAACTCCGCTTCCCAATCCTATCAACAAACTGCTCATGCGTCGTCCCCTGCAAATCCCCATAACTACGCTCAATCATTCTATCATCCTCCAAAACAATTCGACACTCATCATGCCCCCTCAGAACAGGCTTCAAAGTATCCTTAGACCTAGATAACCTCGTATGAATCGCAACCTCAAACTTCTTACTCTTCAACTTTTTAGCAACAATATTAGCATGCTTCTTCCCCTCCGCCGTCAACCTAGAATCCATCCAACCAGTAAACCGACCATCCCGATTAAACGTCGTCTTCCCGTGCCTAAATAAATAGATATGAAATTTTTTATTTTTCCTAAACATAACGACATCCCTCAGTTAAATTAGTAAATATTGCCAAGCCCCCAGCGAAGCTGACCCCCCCACGAAGTGAACCCCCCACGAAGTGAACCCCCCACGGAAATTTATTTTCGTGAGCCACCCCGAAAGACAAAGTCTTTCGCTGCCTCTTTCTTTTTCTAAACATAATAGATAGTAGCATCTCACATATAAAAACATTTTTATAACTCCTCAACCTTAACAAATCATGATAGCTCAATGGATAGCAGTCGCAGTTTTAATTTTCCTAGGTTTCGCTTATTTAAAACTTGAACATCACGGCAACAAAATAAGAATCGCAATAATTCTAATAGTAGGAGCAATACTCTATTTTTCAATAATAGGCCACTTCAACACACAAGAAATCGACATAACATCCCCACGAGGAATCGTCAACTCAGTCTATCTCTACTTCGGCTGGATCGGCAGCACCGCATCATCACTATGGGACATCGGAGTCGACACAACACATATGGTAGGCAATGCAATAAAGATCAACGACACAGAAGAAACAAAAAAAACAAGATAAGCCTGGCACGGGGATCAAACCCGCGACCTCCGCATTACCAATGCGACGCTCTATCAACTGAGCTAACCAGGCATAATAAAATTCAATGACTCTATCTTATAACTTTATCGATAAGCCGTTACGGGGCGAACGATTTGCGCGAATTTTCTCTACGAAGTGATTAGAAATTTTTAGTGTGAATCGTGAGTAAAACCCACGACCTCTACATTTTTGGATTTCTTTGAAATTCAAAGCATGAAGGTTCTTTGAACCTACTTTACCAATGTAACGCTTAATATATGCTGAGGGTCGCGAAGCGAGTCATCCCTTTGGGAAGCTAATCAGGCATAGATCTACCCATCCCCAAAATATTATAAACCTTCCTAGCACGAATCCGTAATGGAAGAAGAAACCCAGGAATCAGAACAATATAATTTCGAAGAAGACTACGAATCACTAAAAAAACAACACAACCTCCCAGATTTCGAAGCACTAGCTCAAGACTTCGACATCGAAAAAATCGCAGACAAAGAACCACTATTCCTAGCACGAGAAATCAGACGAATCATCAATGAAAAAATCACAGCATACATCCACCTCTTCGAAACCCTAATCAACCCAACTGCCCCACCTATGTTCGTATTCAAAATCCTAAAAAACATGACGGAAGAAGAAAAAAAAGAAATCCAAGAATTTTACAAAGTCCTATCAAAAGCACAAATCGAAATCATGAAACTAGACACAATATACAAAGAAGAAGATGAAATAAAATTCATAAATGATAACTTCAAAATCTGGCAAGAAATGAAATCAAAAATCCACACACTCTTTGAGTCCTTCCAAACAAACTTTGAAAACGGCAACATAGAAAAAGAACGAAGCTATTTTGATTAAACATTCATCTTTCCAAATTTCTTCAAAGTGTAATCCCACCTACCCTTATCCAAACTCATCCCCCTATCCAAAACATCCCCAGTCACAAAATCATAAGAAAACCAAATCCTCTCATTCCTAATCCCAGTCAGCCTCAACATATACTGATCAATCCTCGGACAATCAAAATCAACATCCTCATCACTAACCGTAGCATGAAACTTCTTCACAGCATCAATCTTCTTAACAAGCTCAACATCTCCTCTAATCAAATCTTCAAGCCCATCATCAAATCTTCTCAAAGCCCCATCCTCAAAAACAGGCACATGAGAATATTTCCCATCAAAATCATTTCTTCCCTCCAAATAAAAAGATATAGGATGCTTAATATTCCCACAAAAATCAACGATCTTCTTCCTGACAATCTTCTCATCATTAATCAAACTAAACGGCCGAACAAGCGTAACATGAGGATGATAAACCTCCTCATCCTTATCAGAAATCCCACGAAGATAATCCTTAGCAAATCCCTTCAACCAAACTTCAAAATAATAACTCATAATTTCCCGAACAATATAACCCTTATTAATATAATGACAATCAACACTACAATTACAAATCAACCCAACTAAGAACCACTACTCTCATCAACCCCTTCCCTACTATCTTCTATCCCTTCTCTATTGTCCAAAATAGTCACAGCAACCTTCGCTTCATCTTCTACAGTTTCTTCTCCGCCAAAAACATCATCCCCGAAAATAGAAAACGCCATACTAATCAAAAGAATCAAAGTTATAATCATAACCAACCAAAAATACAACCTCTTCATAAAAAATAAACCAATCGAAACTTTATATATTTACCCATCACAAAAATCCCAACCCAATCTCACACCCAACAACCGGAAACCTAATCTTCCAATTCCTCAAAACCCTAGGCGCAACCTCACCAACCCGCCCAACCTCAACATCATCAACAACAATCTTCCCACATCGCCCAACAATATAATTCGAATCCTCCACGTCCTCAACAATATACTCCAATCCCAACATCTTAAACAAATAATCCAAAACCTGCTTCATCTCAGTATATCCCATCTTCTCATCAACCATAGCAATCGCCAATCTCTCTTTCTCTCTAACTCCATTATCACTCTTCTCATCTAAAGCAAACACACGTCCCACCTCAAACACCTTCTGCGGATAAGCAGCATCAGAATTTTCCGACAAAATCTGCAACATATTCGTCATCATATCCATCCTCAAAACATCCCGCTCCGTTTTGCTCTCCTCGACCTCGATAAAATCATTAAACTCATAATGCATCTTCTTAATATTCTTCTTCGTAGTCAAATGAAAACTATTGCATTCCAGCATTCCAAGTCCAGCCAAAATATTTCCAATCGCTCTCTTCTCCCTATCAAAAGAATCCTCCTCTGCAATAGTAGAAATCTCCGGAATCTCCGGAACAAAATTATCATACCCATAAGCAATCGCAACCTCTTCAGTCAAATCAATCCAATGTAGAATATCCGCACGATAACAAGGAACCTCAGCAAAAAACTTACCATTATCATTTCTCATTCCAATCCCCATCCTGTTCAAATATCCCCTAACTTCCTTCTCTTTCAATGAAATCCCCAAAGTCTTCTCAATATCCTCAATCTTAAATTCCAAATCTTCATGCCCCATATCAGGAGAAACAAAACTCCCATCCTTAGAATCCTTAATATTCATGGCATAAATTTTCCCACCCATTTCCGAAATTGAAGCAAGCAAGATATTCAAAACCTTTTTCAAATAAACTAAATTATGTCCAGAACACTCAATAAAAACATCTCGCGTCTTCTCATCAATCCTTCCAGTCTTCTCACTATTAATAATCGGCGGCATACTTAAAACATCGTCATTAGCATCAATAAAAACAGGATAAACATCCGTATCTTCAAGTAAATGAGCATATTCTCTTCCAGTTGGGTGCCCTTTCAAAATCTGCCGAGCATTCATTTCCCGAGAAGCCTCAAGTGGCAAGAACTTAATATCCTCACTCGCTCGCCCCACAAACCGAATCGGCAAACTAATCTTATCAAGGGGATATATCCCAATCGCAGCCTTCTTTCTTTTTCGTCCAATAGAATTATGTAACTTCTCCTGCAAATCAACTACATTCTTAATATCAGAGTCACTAAATTTCAATCCCTTGATAATAGCACAAACAGTAAATGGCCGAACCACCTTTACAGATTTCTCAACAATAACTTCGTAATTTTTCTCTGGCTCATAAATTCTGAACTTAGCAACCTTACCTTTCCCATTAAACTGATTCACAGCCCGTGCAAAATTCTCCAAACTCAAAAGGTCAGGCCTATTCGGAAAAAGCTCAACCTCAACTTCCGAGTCAGTCAACTCTTCAACCGGCGTCCCCATATCCGTAATCTTCTTTTCAAGCTCCTTACTAATCTTACCAACCCGCTTCTCAAGCTCCTTCCGATCCATAGTCAATATTGTCATACCAAACTATCTCCTTTATCTCTTATTAATCTTTCCAATTCCAAAAATTCCTCATCCTTCATTCCCTCTTTGTATAATTCATTAACTAGCCACAGCCCAGAATCTCTAATCTTCTCCTTAGGAGAATTCAACCCAAACCAACCTCCAGAAGCCCCACATTCTTCACATCCAGAAACACTCGAAATAATTCGCGACTCAATCCTTAATCGATCTTCAATATCCTCAATCTCGAATACAGCAAAACTAAAATTATTCCTAATACGGTCACTAACCTTTTTCTCAACTTCCGCCTGCTTCTTCATATCGATAAGGTGCAAAAATTTATCTTTAGCTTCTCGCGTAGTCAAATCTAGTTCCCAGTGTTCTAAAAAACCATCTCCGTCCTTATTCAACAAAGCCCTTCCAATATTCTTTCTAAAAATACTACGATCTTTATTCTCATTCAAAAAATGTTGCTTCAATCTAGATCTCAATTGCCCTTCTCCAGTATGTGTACCAACTCGAACAATCCTATCCACGCCATGTCCAGGCTCACCTTTCTCAAACAAAATATATATCCCATTTCGCGGGATCCTCTTCTCATCGAAAGGAAACCGATGTTTCTCCATTCTATCAAATAAACCATGCAATTTTCCACATGTTCCGCAAGTTTTCTCTTTCAAAAATTTAAGCTGCCGGCCAATCCCAAGTCCCCTCATTGGAACATCATAATTATTAATTTCGGGAGTCAAAAACTCCCGATACCTTTTCCCAGCCAAAAAAACAAATTCATCACTATCCAAATTAGCCTTCTCCTTCAATTGTCCCAAAACTCCTTCGGCCCAAACCTTTCTTTCTCTAATTCTCATTTCATTCAAAGTCTTGTTATAGGAATCAATCTTTTTATCTAACTCCAGCAATCCATATTCCGCAGAAAGAACAAATATCTTGTCAGCCTTCAGCAACTTAGCATAAGCTAAATTAAATTTAAACAAAGGACTAATATACAAATTTTTAGCCCGGTGCTGTCCATCCAGCTTTTTACTAACACAAGATATCAGAACAAATTTTTTCATGAGTTCTAACTTCCATCATTTCACCATGTCCAGGCACGATAAAATCAGCCAACTCCAAAATCTTCCGCCGACTCTCCTCATAAGCATCCATATCAGCAGTAATCATCTCAATTTCCCTTTCTTCCAAATCAGTCAACCGAGGAACCCTGATAGCATCACCAGCAACAACCACAACACCTTTTTCAGTATCAACGACAACGGACATCATATCAAGGGTATGACCAGGCGTAAAAATAACTCGAACATCCCTTGCTATCTCAGGATTATCAATAAGATTTCCTCTCTCCAAAAAACCTTTATTCAAGGTCTGAACCTGCCCAGGATATTCGCCTCCAGCAAACTTCAACATAATCTTTGCCCCGTTAAACAAATGAACATTCGTAGTATGATCAATATGGGTATGGGTAAGAATAATAATATCTATATCTTCAGGAGAAAGACCTTCTCCCTTTAGGGCATCTAAGAGCTTCTTTTCATTAGCAAAAGATCCAGGATCAACCAGAATATTTTTATCACTTTTGATTAAAGTCGAAGTAGAGCCTATCAAAAACCCTCCTTCAGTCGCCTCATGCTTCCCATTAACCAAAACCTTCACTTCCGCCAAACCCTCATCTCTCGCAATTTATTCAAATCATTCTTATACATCTCTCTCAAATCATCAATCCCAAAAAAATTCATAATAACCCTATCAAACCCAGGACCCCAAGCCAAAACAGGAACATGCTTCCCAAACATCGGAATCGTCACCTCAGGCCGAAACATCCCAGCTCCACCAAGTTCCAACCATTTTTGTTTCCCCTCGTGCCAAACATCAATCTCCAATGACGGCTCGGTATACGCAAAATAAGCCGGTCTCCACCTAAGTTTCTCATAACCCATCTTCCCAAAAAACTGCTTCAAATAACCAAGCAGCTGAACAAAATTCGCATTCTCATCTACAACAATCCCCTCAGTCTGATTAAATTCGAAACCATGCGACCAATCCACAGTCTCATTCCTAAAACATTTCCCAAGTGCAAAATACTTCGCCGGAAACTCTCCACTCTTCCCAATCTCCATAATCTTCCGAGCAGACAAACAAGTCGTATGCGTTCTAAGCAAAACTTTCTTAGCATCTTCCTCATCCCACTTCTGCTGCCATCCCTTACTTCCATCAACCCCACCCTCATGCGCCTTAGCAACATTCTCCAAAACCTTCTTTACTCCCAACTCCGAACTCCCAACTCCTGACTTCGACCTCAAATTTTTGAGGTAGAACGTATCCTGCATCTCACGAACCGGATGATCCTGCGCCGTAAATAAAGAATCAAAAACCCAAAACCCACTCTCAACCATATTCCCCTTCATCTCCTTAAATCCCATCTCCAACCAAATCGACTTAGCATAATCCGTAGCCTGATTCACAAAATGCCTCTTCCCACCATACAACCTTGGCACAGGCGCATTCAAATCATAACGCCGAAACTTCTTTCCCTTCCAACTCGTCCCCTTCAACATCTTTGGCGTCAAAGCCTCCAACATCTCCCCACCCAAGTCCATCCCATAAATCTTCAAACCCAAATCACTCAACTTCACATTAACAATCTTCTCCTCAATAACCTCAACAATATCTTTCCTTTTCTTCAAATTTGCCAAAGCCAACAGATCTAAGTCCTTAACCTCATCTAAAGCAACAGGCAACTTCTCTATGAAAACCTCCTCAATACTCTTCTTTGAAACCTCACTACCGCCCGACAATTTCAATTTCCCCTTATCAATCTCAACCAAACCCTTCCCTTTCAAAACACCAAGCGCAACCTTCGCCTCATTCTCATTCAAACCACAAACATTCCTAATCTCACCAATCGGAATAACTTTGCCCGATGAAGCCGGAACTTCTTCAGAAGTTCCCAATTTAGAGGGTACACTATTACGTGCATCAGATAACTTATTGAGCAATGCCCGCTCAGGCAATTCCTTCTTTAAATAATTAATCCCCAAAATTCCCAAATCAACCCTCTTCACCTCATTAGTCTCAGAAACAACCAAACCCTTCTTTTCCAACAACCCAACAGCCCGCAACACAGTGGTTTTATCTAAATTACTTTTTTCAGCAACAACCCCAACTTCTAAATCTTCCTTGCTTAACTTAGGCAAAACATCGCGCTCCATAGGCGACAAAGACTCAATAATCAACTTCTCATCCATATCAACCCCAATCATACAATCTTTTTAAGGTTTAGCAAAAGAGTGCCCAAACCAAATCACCGAATCCCCTTCTCCGAAACATGCCCAATCAATCCTCGCAACATCATACCCACCCTACCTAATTCTTTAACCAACTCATCAACTTCCCCATCATCCAAATATCCCAATTCCCCAGCTGCCAACAATTGACTCTCAACCTCCTTAGTACTTCCCAAAGCATTATACAAAAACGAAACAAAGTCTTTACTGGTTCTTCTTCCACAACCCTCAGCAATATTAGAAGAAATACTAACAGTCGCTCTTCTGAGCTGTGAAGTCAATCCGTAAATCTCATCACGAGGAAACTTAGAAGTCAATCCATAAACTTTCTTAATTAAACCAAAAGAAACCTTCCAAACCTCCAAATTACGAAAATTCCAAACCATAATAAACTCAACATCAAAGAATACTTAAAAGTTGCCCAAATCAATCCTTACCCCCGGTACCACCCCACCTCCCCACAAATTACTCAATAGAGTAATTTGTGTATATCCCTCAAATGCTTCAAATGCTTATTCTTAGCCTTTTTCAAATCCCCAGATTTCTTCTCATGTAGAATACCAACTAACTCCTGCCCAGCCAAAATCTTCGGCGTCACAACATAATCAGCCCCAGCACGATACAATTTCAACGTCTCACTAATCCGACTACCAACAACAACAACCTTAGCCTTAGGCGCAACCTTCTTCAACTTCTTTATTAAATACCGAGTCTGCTCATAATCAGGAATCGTCGAAATAACCAACTTCAACTTTTTCAAATTAATCTTCTCCAACATATCAGGACTACAAACATCTCCATAAACACAACTCACTTTCTTCTTCATCAACACCCCAATCACCTCAGGATTATAATCAATAACCAACAGCTTATCTCTATCTTCCAGCAACTCCTCCATCAAAGCCCCACCCATCCGATGCGACCCAATCAACAAAATCTCCTTATCCCTTTTGTCCTCATAACACATAACTTCACGAATA
Organism: archaeon; assembly: GCA_018697035.1. GTDB lineage: Archaea > Nanobdellota > Nanobdellia > Pacearchaeales > GW2011-AR1 > JAGVXH01. The sequence goes on from JABHSE010000004.1 coordinate 98,473, forward strand.
GGCAAAAACCCTAGGCTTCTAATCGGGTAACGAAAAAACCGATACATTCCACTCTTATATTTGATAAAATAAGGAGTAACTGACATCGTAATAATCGTAGCCAAAATCACAGTCGAAAAAATCGAAGCATCCAGAACACCAGTCATCATACCGATACCACCTATAATCAACGAAAACTCAGACAACTGCGCCAAAGAAATCGCCGTCAAAAAACTAGTTCGAGGCTGATAACCAGTAATCCTAAGCAAAACCAAAGTTACAATAGGCTTAATTAAAAACGCGCCAAAAATCAAGACCCCAAGCAAAACCAATCTCTCTCCAACACCACTAAAAACAAGCTGCATTCCAAGTGCAACAAAAAACAAAATAGCAAAGAAATCACGAAGCGGAGAAATCCTTGACTCAAGCTCCAACTTAAACGGAGAATTCGCCAAACTCACTCCCGCAATAAAAGCACCAATAACAATAGACAACTCACTAATGTAAGCCAAAATAATAAACAAAAACAAAACAGCCAAAGAACACAAAAACAAAAACTCATTCGACTGCGCCGCGAACCGAAACAACTTATTCAAAACAAATCTCTGCAGCAAAAACGCAGCTAATAAAATCAGGCCCAATTTCATAAAAGCAAGCGACAATGGAACAAACGCAAACCCACCACTAGTAAAAACAACAATCGCAACAATCGCAACCAAATCCTGCAACAGCAAAATACCCAAAACCAAACGACCATGCAACGTCACCAACTCATTCCTATCTGCCAACAACTTAATATCAACCATCGTAGAACCGAACGCCAAAATAATTCCGATATAAGCAGCCTGCAAACTACTCAACCCCAAAATACCAGCCAACGCCATAGCAATCCCAAAAATAATTCCAACCTGCAAAACCCCAATCAACGCAATCTTTTTCAGATTCGCCTCACGAATCTTCCTAAACGAAATCTCTAAGCCAGCGGTAAACAACAAAAACGCAATCCCAATTTCTGAAAACGCATTAATCAAATCTAAATTCTTCACAACTCCAAAAATCAAAGGACCCAAAACAAGCCCAGTCAAAACATACGCCGGAATCAAAGGCTGCTTCAACATCCGCGCAACAAACGCAAATATAGCAGACAAAATAAGTATCACAGCAATATCAAAAATAATAACTTCACTCGCCGGCAACGTATCGAGATGATGCGCAATAGTACTAACACCTTCAATCACCTTCCCAGTCATCAACTCAATCATCAAATAAACTAGCCATTATCTTTTATAAATATTTAGAACACAACACAATCTCGAATCTCACTCGAACTCATCCCAACCGTCTCCCCAAACGCCTTCCGCCCCTTCTCATCAACAACACCATCCTTATCCAAAACCAAACTAGCAATCTTAATAGAACATCCAACTTTCCGACAAACCTTCACATTCTGAATAATCTTAGCAATCCTCATAGCTTTTTCTTTCCCACATAAAGAAGCAATATCTCCAAAATCAACAACAATACTCACACCTTTGCCCGATGAAGATGGAACTTTCCCAGAAGTTCCCAATTTAGAGGGTACACTATTACGTGTCGCCGCCATCTTCGCAACAACATGATTCAACCCCGAATCCCTCTGCTTCAAATTATCAAACTTAGTCAAAGCCTCAACCGAAACCAGATAATCAATCTTCAAACTCTCAATCACTCTCCGATTAAAAGCATCATCCCCACCAAAAATCCCAACCTTACCCTTAAATCCTTTATCTCTAAGCGACGCAATAATACTCCTAGCCATCTTTTCATTGGAACGAATCAAAAATCCATCACAACCGGGGTCAGCAGAGTCATGCCCAATTGGGGCCATATCATTCAAATCATCCTTACTAGAAACCTCTCTAAGATAAACAGAATCCTTACAACGAAACAAATTCAAATCTTTCATAACAACCCAAACCAAAACAATTATATAAATCTATTCTGAAACAAAAACATGAACCTCTACTACATCGCCCCAAAAGAATCAAGAGACTCAATCCTAAAAAACGGAATCCTCCCACCGCAAGAAGTCTTAGAGTTAATCAAACAAGGCAAACTCGACAAAGAAGTCCTAGGCGTCTCATACTCAATCGACTCATCGAACTTCCCACAACACGTATCCCTCATAGAAAATCCCAACATAGCCACAACAGTCGCCCAACAAATATGCTTCGCAAAAACAGGCCTATACACAGACCCAGAATTCATGGCAATAGGATACGTAATAAAACCCGAAATAAGAGAACATAAAGAATTCATCAATCAAGAAACAGTAAGACAAATGCACTCCGACCCATACCCTTCTGAAGTTTTATATCACGGAAAAATCCCACTAGAATTTATAGAAAAAAGACAGTTCGCAGCAAGAACACATTAGTATCCCAAAACCTCATCCACACAATCCCCATCAACAGAGTAAGCCCTCTCACCCTTATCATAATAACGCACAATCCGAATCATCTTCTTTCCCTTAGGAATACCCTCCCCACAAAAATAACACGCATCCCCATAAGAAAAACCCTCAACACAAACAACCTCAATATCAAAAGGATCATTCAATCTCTCAACTAACATTTCCCGAGTCTTCTCGTAAGCGCCACCAATATCCCATACCATATAATATCAAGCACAAAAATACCAATTAAATATTTATCCCCTAATCAAAGTCCCAACAAACCTCTTACCCCTAATCACAGAATCCATAGCCTTCAATGACCCAACAATATAACAATCAATCCGCCTCTTCAAAATCTCCTCAGCCGCAACCAAATCCAAAACAAAATGCTGCCCCGCCTTATACTTAACCTTCCGAGCAACCTTCAAAAAATCCTTCCAACTAATCTTAGAAATAAATCGAGCACCCTTCCGAGCAGGATCCCTATCATAAAGCCCCCGAACATTAGTCAAATTAATAAACGAACACTCAAGATACCCAGCCAACTGAGCCGCATTCCCATCACTAGTATTCTTATCCTTCCATCTCAAGGCCCCACAAAACACAACCCGATTCTTCCCAAGCAAACCCTTAACGCTCTTCATACTCCTAGGCACAACCTCATTCGCCTCCCTCCCAAAAAACCTCGCCATAAATCCAGCATGAAACCTAGTAATCGCAATCCCCTCCTCACTCTGATCCCTCAAACTCTTACCCAACTTCCGAAACGCAGAAATATACCGCCGAGCACTCGAACCCCCACCACAAACAACAACGAACCTCTTATCCTTATGAGAATCAATCAACTTATGAAACTTCCTCAAAAAAACATAATCAACATCATCCGGAACAATCCGACTCCCGCCAAGCGAAATCACCCACACATCTTTCATAAAAATACAAAACCAAAAGACTTTATAACCTTAGTCACAAGAAAAATTAATGGATACAAAGACTATTTTATACCTAGAAGATGCGGAAAAAGGCTCCTGTCTGCATTGTACATACGGGGTAATAGTCCCACAAGGAGACAATAACACAATAGATTTTGCTAAATGTCAAGCCCTAATGAAACAACATGAAAAACCAATATTCAATTTTAACCTATATGATGAATATGCAGGATACCTTCCCAAAGAGGGCAGTATCCTCTCAGCAACAGATAGGCCATGCTCAGAAAACAGGAAAAACTTATTCAAAATAGCTGAAAGATTCAATGAAAACTTTGAACTAAAACATCTATCTAAGAACAAATAAAACTATCACAAGCGCGAACTAAGAGCGCAAAAACAAACCTACCACCCACAAGCGAAGCGACCTACCACCTACTACCTCGAGAACAAAGTTCTCGCGCATCTTTCATATCCCAAAAAGTAGAACATAATTTATATACATTCTGGTCAAACCAAACTACTTCTCCAACTCACTTTGCTCACTCAACCTATTCCGCCTAGAAGCCGAAGCAGCCATATCTCCAACAACACCTCCCATACCCGCAACATAAACAGGAGCAACAATCGTACTAATATTCAAAAACAAAGATCCACCCCAAGCAAACAATTCCTCCGCAGGATTACCATTAAGTCCCAGAAAAATAGTATACCTTATAGCCACAATCGGAGCCAACGCACCACCAACCATCCCACCATAAACCATAGCCTTCTCCCCAACACTATAATCCGGAAACTCCATTATCTCATTCATAATTCCCATAAAATACCATCAAGAATACATCTTATAAATATTAGCATTTTAATTATCACAAATCCCACAGCCTAATCAACAACACAAGAACCCAAATCCATCCCATCCAAAACTCGCCCCGCACTATACTCATTCCCACCACGAACAAGCTCCCTCGCAACATCACACCTTTTCCCATCATCCTCCAAGCCCCTAGCATATATAGCCGCGCCAGAAGGATTATAGTCAACAAGAGCCAAGCAAACACCATAAAGCAAATTCTGATCTTTAACTTCCGGAGTAGACAAAGTTTTGAAATCATCAGCACAAGCAATCCCGCCAAGCGCCAACAATCCTCCAACGAGCCCAACAATCTTTCTTCTCATAAAACTACAACTCGAAATTACATTAAAAACATTATTGCACTAGACTATCTAATCCAAAAATTATCGAACAGTAAAAAGTTGATCATCCGTCACATCAAAAACCCCAGTCCGAACCCCACAATCCAACCACCCATGAGCATAATTCAAAGCCGCAAACGCCAAAACCCATTTCCCCTCACCCTCGAAATGCCGCGCATCACTAAGATAATTCGCAACCATATCAATAATCTCCTTAGCCTCACTCTCTTTCCCACTAATCACATGCTCCTTAACCTCAACGAGCCCCCGACTAGTCAAATCAAAATACCGATCCAACCTCTTCCGAGTAATCTCATTATCCATAAAAAACACAAAACAGCAACTTATTTAAATTTACTGAAACAAGAAAAAATATGTCAAAACAAACAATCCACACAAGGCAACATAAGGCAACACTGTACGAAATAACAGAAGCAAATTATAAGTCCGAGGAACATTACGAAGATGGAACCCACCAAAGAATGGAGACAGAAAAGGTAGTAGCTGTGTCTGAGTTTGATCTTTTCAAGGCAATAGAGGAAGGTGCAGAAAGTGAAGGTTTCAAAAAAATAGACTCAGACGAAGATTCCATAACTTGCACAAATCCCCAAGGAAGATACAGAACGTATACCGCAGAGATAGAAGAAGACGGAATAGTAAAAATAATTCTCGGACTTAATTTTAAACAATAATAAATTTTAAACTCGAGCGCAGCCCTTCCTATACTCCCAACTCTAAACCACAACTTACTCAAGCAAATTATAAGCCGTAACCTTCCGAATCAAAAATCTAGAACCAATCGTCTTAGAAATAACAGCATTAACAGAAAACTCACTAATCGACGCCCGAAAAACTCCCTCAAGCAACGGAATATGCGCTTCATCAGCAACCTTCCCCAAAATATCACCAATCTCCTTCTCAGACAAAGCAACCCGAGTCGTCTGTCTCTGCCCAGCACGAATAACCGTAATCGACTTCTCAGCACCCTTGCAGTCAATACTAGAAACCGAAGGATCACCAAGCAAAGGCGCAATCTTTCCATAACCATCAGTATCTATAGTCACAGCCCCCGACTCAACAACAGGAGAAAGACGAATAGGCGGATTAACTGTTTCAATATGAGCCCTCGGAACAATCGGCATACGTCGAGCAATCGGTTTCTCAATCGGAGCAATTAACTCACTCATTCTCATACTCTCAAACCCATCTCTCTTAGGCGCAACATCCACAACCTCCTCCCTCTTATCAATCAACAACGGACGTTCAGCCATAGAAGCCATCATTACTCTCTCTGAAACCTTAGGAACTAAATCAGCATGAATAACATCCCTTTTTTCGTAGTTTAAATTCGCAGACCTTATATTCTGAATGATAGAAAAAACAAAGCGCCTAAAAAAAGGATGCACAGAAATCAATGAAACATCACTAGAGCCCATCAAATACTCGGAAGCGGTTTCGGTCTAATAGGAGGAGTTTGCGGCCTAGGCATCATCACCTGTGGTTCCTCACTTCGTCCCCTCAACTTCCCCTCCATCAAAACTAAACCTTTCGCAATCGTCTTATTTTGATTCAACAACGAATCAATCTTATCCAACATCTCCTTATCATCAGGCTTCCCTCCCGACATAAAATTCTTAGCACTCTCCTCAAAAATTTGCAACAACTTAGATATATTATCACTCAAAGCTCCAAACTTAACTGACATATTAGTCATCGCATGCTGCAGTCCAACAAAATTCTCAATCAATAATTCCTCTCTTTCTTTCGCCGTCATCTTCTTAGCTCGAACAACTTTCTTCTTAACAACGGTTTCCTTAGGCGCATGTTCCTTGACAATAGTTTTCCGATTACCCTCATCATCAACAGTCTCAGTCGTCACCTTCTTCACCACACTCTTTGTCATAATACAAACACGAACACATTATTTATAAAAGTATTGACTACTCAGTTCTAACAAATTATAATTCTAAAACAAAAAATGGGCCCAGGAGGAATCACACCAAGCAAAGCGAAGGAAGTCCCTGTGGGAAACCCCAGGTTTGGACCTCCTGCTCCGGACCAGAATGGGCCCAGGAGGAATCAAACCCCCGCCCCCCGGGCTGGAGCCAGGTAGACTATCATTATCCGATGGACCCAATGATAAAACAAAATAGAACACCCAACTTTTAAAGATTACTACAATTCGCCAACTCGGGCGAAGCCCAACTCCCAACCCCAAACACCCAACTCCTAACCAGAAATTAGCTAGCTAATTTCTTCATCTCTTCAATCTCCACGCTAGAAATCGCACAGCCCTTAAACTTAACCCCATATAACAAAGCATCCAGCAACTCCTTATTACGTTTCCCAGAATCACCCAAAATCAGATCCTTCTTCCAAGCAACATACAACAACTCAGCACTCCGAATAAACTTAAACCTCTTCCACCCATCAATCAAACTCAAAGTAGAATCAAGCGGTGTATGAAACTTCCTCTCCATCATCTCCTCCAACTTATCAGGCGCCTCCGTCAACATCCGCGTCGTCCTCTCATCAATCACAATCACACAGTCACCGGGCCCAGCAGAGGTCATGCCGTTTGAGGCCTTAACCAAATTAATAAAAGCCAAGCAAGCAGCCTCACCTTCCTGAATAATCGCAATCTTCGCCCCCGTCGCTGTCGACCTCAAAACCCCATTCGCACTCTTCAAAACCTTCTTAGTCTCCTTATCTAACTTCTGATTCGAAACAATATCCCCACTCATCTTAAACACACCCCGCTCAATCATATCCGTAACCTGCAAAGCCTCCAGTTTAAACTTCTTAATCTTCATCGGTCTATCAACTACCTCACGCTTCACTGCCGGAGTCAAAATAAACTCGCCATCAAAAACCGACTTCAACTTCTCAATCACAGGAAGCATCCCATTCATAGTAAGAGAAATTATCGGCCCAGCATCAAAAACTAAATATTTCATTTTCCAAACCTCTTAGTATTCCAATACTCATTTAGATATGTAATCTTATCGCCACGCATTTTCAAAATCATTATCCCAACCATTCGCCCACTTTCCCACTTTCCCTTTCCCCTATATTCATTCTTACATTCCCACTCCGCAAACCCAGTTTTTTCATCTTTAGACAAATAACGTTTCCCGGTCTTGAATTTTATCTTACGAGTATTCTTCACAACAATCGAATCCCAAAACTTCGCAATCGCTTTATGCCCGACATAAGGTTTCGCCAACGGACTCTCTTGATATTTCCCAGTCTTAGTAAAACATTCCAAAATCAAATCAGTATCCTTCTTTTCCCAAGCGTCCCCATACTTTTTCATCACAGCTTTTATTTGTTTAATATTCATTTCTCTATCGTGCCCTCCCATGCATAAGGTAGCAATTCCTTCAATTTAACTTTCTTCGACTTAGAAACTATAACTTCAGTATCCCAATTCTTTTTACTTAACTGGTGAAGCATTTCTCTACATTTCCCACACGGAGGGATAACTTCATATTTCCTGTTTTTTTTATTGTAATAAACCGCAACTATTGTTTTGATATATTTTTCACCATCACTAATCATAGAACCTATTGCCTGATATTCCCCACAAGAACCAATCCCACAATAAAATCCAAGAGAAACTCCTCGAAAAATGTTCCCATTAGAAGTTATCAAAGCTGCACCAACATCACCAGTATCAATAAGATTAACAGAACTAGATTTTACGATAACATTCTCGGCTTTTTTGATAAGCATTTTATCCTCTTTTGTTAATTTCATCCAAAAAACTCCTCCGCAATCTTAACTCTCTCCTCAACCGGCATCGAAATCGCAATCTTAGAATTCCCAATATGCGACTGCCCAATATAACTAGCCATATCCCAAAGTGAAACCCCCAACAACTCCGCTGTAGCAGACGAAGACAAACCATGCTCATACAACTTAAACGCCTTATTAATTTCAGCCTTCCGAAAAACATCACTAATATAATGTCCCAAATCTCCCTCAATCTCATTCAAAGAATGCCGAATCGCACCCAAATTTTTCCGCGCTCCTTCTGTATCCTTCTTATCCAAAGCCACAACAGCCTCCCCCAAATTCTTAACAACAGCCTCGTAAAACACACTCCATCCCTCCATATCTCGATAATGAGCACGCTCCATAACCTTCCCCAAAGAATAAACCAAGACCGCAACAACGATATTATCCGCATCCTTAGAAATCGCCGCAACATGAATCGTCTGATTAGATAAACTCTTCAACTCATTCGCCTTATCTTCCTCAATAAACTGCTTCGCCGACCTCAATATCCGCAAAACATTCTCAACCTCTTCCATAAATAATCCAATAACCCAACTTATATAAATCTTCTTAACATTATCCAACCATGCAAATCCTACTAGACACAAACTTCGTCATAACAACAACAAAGCAAAAAATAAACATCCAAGAAAAAATCAACAAAGCAACTTCAGAACCAATAGAATGGATAATCCCCCAAGACGTCCTAAACGAACTCGGCAACATTAAAGATAGAAAAGAAACCTCTCCTAAAGACAGAGCGGCAGCAGAGCTAACATTCCAAATTATACAAGACCTAAAACCAACAGTTGTAGAACTCAAAGGCAAAAACCCGAACGTAGATATAAAGATAGTAAACTACATTCTAGACAAACCAATCATCTTAGCAACCCTAGACAAAAACCTAAAATCAAGAGTTAAAAACAAAATCCTAACAATAAGAGGAAAGAAAAACCTAGAAATAACTTAATCTGTTTTGTTGATTCGTTGTTCAAGAATCTCAGTCCACATAATAGCTCTCTGTAACGTCATTGCTCTACGAGTTTGCTCTCTTGCCGCAGCAGGAAATAGACTGGAACTTTTAGATTGTTCATCACGATATTTTTCTTTAAATCTTTTTAACGCTGCCATCTCAATCTTTTCAAAATCTTGCGCAGCAGTCTCACCAAACTTCTTTTTCAAATCCTCTATAGATTCTTTAACAAGTCCCAAATAGTAATCCTCCGAATAAGCAGACACTCCAGAGTCCCCATAATGTCTAAACGCCATACATCCCCAAGACATAGAAACTTTATAATAATTTGTATACCACACCATCTAATATAAAAAAACCCAATCATCGCAAACCTTTTACTTCACCAGAAGTACCTACTGGGTAAACCAAACCAAAATACGTTTAAAAAAACCCAATCATCGCAAACCTTTTACTTCACCAGAAGTACCTACTGGGTAAACCAAACCAAAATACGTTTAAAAGAATCCCATCGCAAACCTTTTACTTCACCAGAAGTACCTACTGGGTAAACCAAACCAAAATACGTTTAAAAGAATCCCATCGCAAACCTTTTAAACCAAAAATTTCTCAACCTATTATGTTCTCTATAGTAAAAGTAACAGATCACGTAAGAGTCGAACCAAACAAATTCGGCATGGATACAGACGCGGCAGTCAGAGCTCAGTTAGAAGAATCCTACTCTGGTTTCCAAGACAAAGACATTGGAACGGTAGTCGCAGTTCTCGACGTCAAAGAAGTCAAAGAAGGCATCATAATCCCAGGCGACGGCGCAGCATATTACGAATCAACATTCAAATTAATCGTATTCAGACCAGAACTACAAGAACTAGTCTACGGAACAATAGAAGAAATCACAAACTTCGGAGCCTTCATATCAATGGGCCCAATCCGAGGCATGATCCACATCTCACAAACAATGGACGACTTCGTATCATTCTCAGATTCAGGAGTCCTAACAGGAAAAGACGGGAAAAAGAATCTAGTCCAAGGAGACAAATGTATCGCACGAATCGTGGCAATATCATACAAAGGTGAGGAACCAAAAATCGGGCTAACAATGAGGCAACCAGGTCTAGGAAAATTAGATTGGATTAAAGCAGAAAAAGAAAAAACAGATGCGATTGCAAAACAAGCACTAGCTCTTGAAAACAAAAAGGAGAAGAAGAAATAATGGTATCGAAAGCAAACAAAGAAAAATCATGTCTAAACTGTAGAGCAATCTACTTCGGAGACAAATGTCCAAAATGCGGCGAGACTCCAGCCAGCGATTCCTTTAAGGGCAGAATTCATATCTTCAATGCAGAAAAATCCGAACTAGCAGAAAATATGGGAATTCCAAAAGAAGGCGAATTTGCAATCAAATCAAAATAATATGGAAATCAAAACAATCAAACAAACAAAAAACCCCTTCATGAAAAGGGAAGAATTAACTCTAGAAATAACTTCCGAATCAGTTCCAAGCACCTCAGAGGTAATCTCAAAATTAGGAAAAGACGAAGCATTAACAGTAATAAAAAAAATCAACACAAACTTCGGAAGACAAACATTTCTAACAGAAGTAGTTGTATACGACAACATAGAGGCAAGAAAAAAGATAGAAACTATCCCACAAAAAATAAGAAAAAAAATGGCAGCTGAAGAAAAAGCAGCAGCTGAAGAGGCAAAAAAGAAAGCAGATGCAGAAATAAAAGAAGCAGATGCAGCAGCCGAAGCAGCTAAACAGGAAGCCGAAGCTCCAGTAGCAGAAGAGAATCCAGTTGAAGAAGTTAAAGATGAGGAGAAAGGGTCTGCCCCAACCGATAATAAAGATAAATCTGTGAGGGTAACTGAATAATGGCAATTAAGAGTAAAATCAAAGGAAAGAAGAAACACACAAACAAACCAACTTCTGTAAAATACAAAAAGTATACAATAGAAGGCGACAAAATCGTAAAGAAAGCACGAAGCTGCCCAAGATGCGGACCAGGAATTTTTTTGTCAGTCGGAAAAGGTCGAGCATATTGTGGAAAATGCCACTTTACAGAATTCGACAAAAAAGAAGTAGAGCTGAAATTAGAAGCTAAAGAATAATTTTATAAGAATTTATCATATCTAACCATGTGTCACTCGCCAATTACAACATACCGAAAACTTTAAATAGTATTGTATGTTAGTTATATTATCACCTCTTTTTCCCCAGGAGATGACAATGAGGCTACTAATTTTTTGCTTTATTGTCGCTCCTAGGGTTTATACTTTATTAAAGTGAAGATCCATATAAGACCTGAGATGAACAGTTTGTTCGAGGCAGTGGATTTATTTTTTCTTAGAAGTAATATCTCTACAACAAAGCAAACCAACCCTACAAAACCAAATCCACGTCATCCGCGTGCCATTATTTTCTAAACTCCAACAAAACTTATTAACCCAAGACTCTAAATAAATTCATGATAGGTGATGACAAAATAAACCAAAATCAGTTCTTCAACCTAATCTCATCCAACGAACTCTCCTGGCAATCCATCATCTACGACCTCATCAAAACAGAACAACTCGACCCCTGGGACATCAACCTCGCAACCCTAGCCGAAAAATACGTCGCAACAATCCAACAGCTAGAAGAAGCCGATTTCTTCATCTCATCAAAAATATTACTTGCATGTTCCTTATTACTAAGACTAAAATCCGAAATCCTAATCAACTCCTACATCCAAGACCTCAACGACGCCCTCTACGGCAAGAAAGATGAAAAACGCTACGAACTAGAACGAATCGAAATAGACGAAAACGACCTTCCAATCCTAAGCCCCAAAACCCCAATGGCACGTCACAAAAAAGTCACACTCCAAGAACTAATCAAAGCACTCGACCACGCAATCAACACCGAGTCAAGAAGAATCCGAAAAGAAATCCATGGACGCCAAGCACGAAAAAGCATGCTCACAGTAATGCCAAAAGACAATTTCATTCCACTCAAAGTCAGAATCAAATCAATCTTCGGAATCGTAAAAACTCATCTAAATGATAACGACCACATGAAGTTCCACCACATGGCACAATCAAAAGAAGAACAACTAGCCTCCTTTGTCCCAATACTTCACCTCTCAAACAACGGCAAAATATTCCTCCGACAACCAAAACACTTCGACCATATCCACATGACACTAGATTTACACAAAGAGGAAAAAATTGAGTTAGAAGAAGAGTTAGGTATTTTAAAAGACGAAATAATAGAAACCCAACAATAGGCTTATATATTTCTTAAACTTAATAACAACAGAGGTGAAAAATGAAAAAACAAGTAACCGAAAAATTAGCAGCTCTAATAACAGCCGCTTTTGGATTGGTAGCAGCTTTAGCATGGAATGACGCAATCAAAGCATTATTCGTCGGCCCGTGCGGATCAGACAATGCAGGAGCACTCTGTTCGCTATCTTCTGGAGGACCATGGGTTTACGCAGTCTTTGTAACAGCTCTCGCGGTATTCGCAACAATCTGGATTGCTAAAGTAGCCGAAAAGAAATAAGGCTCCAATACTTTTTTATTTTTTATTTTTTTCCAAAATCTCTTTTTGAGAAAACATCTCCTCAACCCCACTCCCCATATCCCGAACCTTAAACTCACCCTTAGCAACCTCATCCGCCCCAACAAAAACAACCTTCCCAATCCCTTTAGAATCAGCATACTCCAATCCCTTCCCAATCGCCTTATCCATCAACAACACCGTCCGAATTCCCTCTCCCCTCAACCTCTCCGCCAAATCAACCGCCTCCACATCACAACCAAGCGACAAAACCAAAACATCAACAGCACTCCCTTCAATTTTCGACAACAAACTAATCGGCTCAAACCCAAGCGCAATACCAAAAGCCTGAACATCATCAACCATATAAGCCCCACCTCCAGCAAGAGAAACCCCCAACTCATCACTCCAAATCTCAACCACAGTCCCATTATAATACGAAAGTCCCCTAGCCAAAAAAGGCCGAAACTCCGGCGTCACACCATACATCTTACAAAGCTTCTTCAACTCTTTAATTTCACCATAAAACTTATACTTCTCAAAATCCTTCCCAGTGAAAATCTTCAACACCCTCTCGCAACCAATGCTCTTCAAATTATCAGCAACATCCTTCACCGACAACTTATCCAACTTATCAATCTCACGAATCGCCTGATCTCTAACTTTCTCATCAACTCCCTCGCTAACCAGAATCTCATTAATCAACCTACGATTATTAAAGTAAATCTTAACCGGCATCTCAAGCTTCTCAAAAATACCAGACATCATCTTCAAACACTCAGCCTCATCCTTCATGCTCGAACCAACAACATCCGCATCCGCCTGAGTAAACTCCCGACTCCTCCCTTTCCGAATCGCCTCATCTCGAAAAACACTTCCAATCTGAAACCTCTTATACGGCAACTTCTGATTCTTCGCCAACCTCTTCAACTGAAACGTAAACTCAAACCTCAACGCCAACTTCCGCTTTCCCCTATCACTCAAACGGAAAACATCCCGAACAGCCTCGTCGTTAGCATTATCCCCAACAACAAAATCCTCTCTCTCAATAATCGGGCTCTCCGCAATCTCAAAACCATAAGTCTCAAACTCTCTCTGAATAATCCCCCGAATCACCGCACGCTTCGCCGCCTCAGCCCCGACAAATTCATTAAACCCCTTAACTATTCTCGAACTCATCTACTTCCTCCCTTTCTCAAGTTTAATAATTCTCCGCTTCAACTTCTCAATCTCAACCTTATTATTAATATCAAAAACCCACTCAATAAACAAAACTCCAGGAAAAACAATCACGAGAGTAAATATTAGTCCACTCAAAGTCAGCCTCCGAACTTCCTCAAAAGCCAAGTCGAAAAATATCCCATGAATAATAGCCCCAACCGAAACCAATACAGAAAAAACCAACAATATCAAAATCTGCTTCCTCATTAAACCAATCGATTTAACCATTTCGCTCTCCCAAATACTCCTTCAACTTCCCAAATGCAATCTTCCTCATACTAAACTCATTCTTCTTCTCCAAACTCATCTCCCCAAAAGTCTTATCACTTCCCTCAGGCAAAAACATCTTATCCCAACCAAAACCGTTCTCTCCCCGAGGCGCAACAATATCTCCTTTAACATTCCCTTCAAAAAACACAACACTATCCCCATCACTATACCCAATCAAAGTCTTAGCAACAGCCGACCCATCATCATATCTACCAACCAAATCCGCAATTCCCTCAACCTTCAAACTATCTAAAAACCATTTAATCAAAGGCCCAGGCAAACCATTCAAACAATTAATATAAACCGAAGTATCCTCAACAATAAACTCGCCCTTATTATGCTTCAAAGCCTCATCCAACTTAGCCTCAATAATCTTCCTAGCATCAATCTCCTGAATCTCTGGCAAATCCAAATCAATCTGCTCCACATTATCAATAATACTCCGCGCCTCTAAAAACTTCCCCTCATTCCCAGTTATAAAATAAAGTTTCTTCCCCATGCAACATCAAAAAAACCACACTTTAAATCATTTACCCAAACACCCTTAAACCAAAACCAACAACCAATCTAGCCGCCCGCGGATTATATTGCTAATGCGCGATATAATCCAACAGCTTTGCAGGGATTAATTTCCCTGCATTATACTCTTTCAATAAATTTAAAAGACAAAACCTCATTCCTATATTACCACATTTGGTAACAATGACGGTTGTAGTTCAATGGTAGAATGTATGGTTGTGGTCCATGAGACGCGGGTTCGATTCCCGCCTTCCGTCCTTTTTCTAGAATTGAATGAAGTTCGATTGAAGACATTTCAATGTCGAATGCCCGCAGGCCAAGCCTTCCGTCTAAAACCCTAAGCAGGTTCGTATCCCAACATCTCTTTTGCCTTAGAAATATCTATACTATCTAATTCGTCAGCAATATTGAATGTCTCATACCAAAAAATATCCCTACTCCTAATGGACTTTTCGATTCCCTGAATTGCATTATTCATACTAACCCTGGTACCATAAGGACCGTCTTCGTCCGCAATTCTTGGAAACCTCAATATTGTAATAGGTATCTTTTTAGCTAATCCATAAAATGCTAAGATATTTTCCGCTATAATTTTACTTTCAGGATAAGCCAAGCTTCCATCGCCACATTCAATATCATCAACCTTTAGATACATTGGAAATATTTTATTATTCTCTCTAAGGGGAAGCCTTACTGGAATACCCACCTCTGCACCATAGTAAGCAGTAGAACTAATATATATTAATTTTTTAACCCTATTCTCAACACAAGCATTAACCACATTCAAAGTTCCAATACAATTATTCGAAAAATAATCATCAAATGTTTTCGTATTATCAGGTTTGGGAATCGCAGCAGCATGAACAACAATATCGCAAGTTTTCATCGAGTTTGACAATCTTTCATAATCTAATATATCGTCCCCATTCGTGACATCATACTCAATTATTCGATTATCACCACCTATTTTATCAACCAACGATTTACCAAGATATCCCCTGCTTCCAGTTACAAATATTTTCATTTTCTATTAATCATATTACAGATATTATAAATTTTTCTCATTCAGATGTATCGTAACTTTATTTATTATAGAATGAAAATTAAAAAAATAAAGCCGGAGATTTCTCCCCAACGGCCAATAAAAAAAATTTATGCAAAAGATTAAGCCGTCTCTTCAGGAGTCTCAGCTTCAACCGCAGGTGCAGCCTCAACCGGAGCCTCTTCAGATTCAACCTCAGCTGGTGCTTCTTCAGCAACAGGAGCTTCCGCTTCAACAGCAGGGGCTTCCGCAACCTCAGGAACAGCTTCTTCAGCTACAGGAGCTTCAACTTCAGCAGGGGCTTCTTCTACAGGAGCCTCAACCTCAGGAGCAGCTTCTTCTTCAGCAGCAGGTTCCTCAGCAGCTTCTTCTACAGGAGATTCCACAGATTCCACAACAGGTGCGTCCTCAATAGTCTCCTCAGGAGTTACGTTTTCTTCTTCCATAATTCCTCAATCCAAAAATTCTTTATAAAGATTTAGGTATCACAACTCAGGGACATCGCACATAAAATAACTTACCCGCAGGAGCCGTCAAATAACACTCATGCTTCTCATAACTTCTCATATGCGGCACATACTCATAATAGCTCCCCTTTAAACCAGATCTCAACCCTTTCTGATATTTCAAATCATGACCTCTTGCAAAATTCCTCGACCTCTCAAACCTATCACCACGAGAAAACACATCCTCATGCTTCTCCTCAAAATAATCCCGTGTCGTCCGATAACTATACCCATGCCGATAATCATAAGTCGAATGTCGGTCATCATTATCATAATCAATCTCAATAATCCGCGTCTCCACAAACCTTTCTTTGTAACCAACATCATGCGCCGAAACGAAACCAACACACAAAACCAACAACAAAACAATATACCTATTCATAATATAACAAGTCATCTAATCCTTTTAAAAATTATTATACTCTACCCACTAAATCAACTTCCGAACCCGCTCAACCAAATCCGGCCTAACATAATAATGCAACGTCACATCAGACGAATTCTCCCATTCACCCTTAACGATTTTCTTATGCCCCAACTTCTCCGCCAACCCCAAACAAAACACTCCAACATTGCCCTTATTCTTCTTAGCCAAAAACTTCTCGACCTCTCTAGTCGCAAAATGCGACCGAACAATATGCGGATAAAACCTCTCCCCACAAAACCTCTCAAATCCAGCCTCAAACTCAACATCCCCAAAAGGTCTCCCCTTACTATTCAAAAAAACAAAATCATCCATCTTCCTCTTGCCCAAAACTCGTTTCAACTCAGAAACAACCCTCTCTCCAAAAATCTCTTCAATAACCTGCGGAACCCCATCCTTCCCAATAAAACTAAACCGAACCTTCTTTCCACTAATCTGAATATCTTTTTTCTTAAGAGTAGTCAATCCCTTATGTCTACTCCTCTTATAGTAAACCTCACTCCCAACCCTCATCTTCGTCTTAAGCAAAACCAACATTGCAAGAACTAACTCACTCGTTCCAAGCGCCTTCATTAAATTTCGGCGAAGCCTAGGTAAACATTTCTCAAAATCATCAACCAACTTAAACTTCTTATCTTTAGAGATCTTCATCTTATCCAAACTATAAATATAACAAAGACTACCACTGGGATTCTCAAAAATAACGTCCCAATGTCCATGCGACTTCTCATCATGAATTGCCAACTTAGAAGCAAACAAAGGAAACGCCTTGTTTAACTTCGTGCCATCGGGCAAAATCCCAATTCTTTTTCCAATACTCCTCCCCTTGCAAAATCCCCCCATCAAAAAATCTCCATCTCGAATCATCTTCAAATTCCCATGCTTCTTAAAAAGTTGAGCAACAGTCATAGCCTCCGGAAATTTAACCTTAGATTTCCGACCTCTTTCATCAACAACAGCCAAATCAGAAAACCGAATCCTATAACACCTCATAAAAAACTAGTCGTCGATAAGCTATATAAAATTTTCCAAAGAGACTAACTAGGAATATTAATTCCTCTTTCGACCATGATTTTTGCTTCCGGATTCTTAGCACTTATACGATCCATATATCCTGCTAATGTAGATTTTACCCCTGCATCTACTTTAGAAAAAAGCATATCAGAATCAATCTTGAACTCATTAAAATACATATCATGATACCCAGCAGTGTTCTGCTTAACATGCAATTCAAAAACTCCACATTCTTCAGACTTCTCTCCAAATATCTTCACTGCGTAAGAAACACCATCAGAACCATGCGTTCCCCCAGTAATTTTCACTTCTTTAATTTTCTTCTCCAATACTCCTTCCAAAATTTTTTCAGGCAAAGATACATCATAACTCCTTTCCACCAATAAACGATAAGCATTATTTCTTTCCATTAAAACTACATCTCCCTCCCACCTTTTAACATTTTATATCATCTAGTCTCTATATTAACTACAAATAATCTAACCCATCCCGTGCAATCTTCCTATAAAAACAAGACTCCCTATGCTTACCCAACTCATCCACCGTATGACAGGCCCCATCTCCCTCAGAAGTAACCTGATAAACCAAGGCATCCTGATCGCAATCAACTAAGATATTCTCAATCCTCAATTTATTCCCAGAATTCTCCCCCTTCGTCCAAAGTTTATTCTTCGAAGTACTCCAGAAAGTAGCATAATTTGTCTGAATAGTTTTATCCAAAGCCTCTCTATTCGCATACGCCAACATTAGAATATCCTTTGATCCACTATCCTGAGTAATCACTGGCACAAGCCCACCCCTTTTCTCAAATTGAATTATTCTCTCGCAAGTTTGTTCTAATTTTTTAATATCCATTTTAAATAAGAAATCTCAACTCTAATGATAATGAGGATGCTCAGAAGTCTCTGCACATTTATCATTCACAACATCCATCTCCAAAACACTCTCGTCCCCACTAACCATATCCTTCACCTTAAACACCCCACTCTCAACTTCCTGTTTCCCAACAAAAACCACCTTCCCAAACTCATACGCATTAGCATACCCAAGCGCCTTACTAGGTTTACCATAATTCACAGAAACAATCTTACCCTGCTCCCTAAGTTTTTGAGCCAATTTAATAGCAACATCATCTTCTCCCAAAGACACAATCAAAAATTTATCTTGAACACTCTTGAGCTTAGCAATCAAAAACAACCTATCCAATCCCATAGAAATTCCCGTACACTGAACGTCGTTGAAAATATAACTTCCACCTCCAGTAATCGTTTCCTTAATACCCTCACCCTTAATCTCAAACACAGAACCGTTATAATAACTAAGTCCCCTAATCGTCGTCGGTGAAAAAACAATCCGAAGCCCATACTTCTTACAATAATTAATCAACTCAAGCACTTCTTTATACGACTCAAATTTTTCAAAGTAATCTTCACCCTCATTAAACCTATCAATAATTCCCTCAACCCCAAAAGGCCTAAGGTTATCCCGCAACTCATCCTCAGGCAATTTATCAAACTTATCAATCTCACGCATAACCTGGTCCCTGTCTTTATCATCCACACCAAAGTCTTCCAAGATTTCATTCATAAGTTTACGGTTATTAATCAGCACAGTCGGAGTAATTCCAATACCCCTCAAAATCTCAGACACAACCACAAGAGTCTCAGCCTCGTCCTTAACAGTAGAACCCACAGTATCAATATCACACTGCACAAACTGCCTAACCCGATTCCCCGAAACTGGCTCATCTCTAAAGACCGGTCCAACAGCAAACCTCTTGTAAGGAAGTTTCTTTCCCTGCATCAATCGCTTTAAAGGAAAAGTCATTTCATATCTAAGCGCCAAGTCCCTATCTCCCTTATCCTTCAATCTAAAAATATCCGAAACCGCTTCATCATCAGTATTATCTCCCTGAACAAACTGCCTACTTTCAATTATAGGAGTGTCCACAGGAGAATACCCATACCTAGTAAAAGTATCAACAATAATTTTCCTTATAGCCTCTCGCTTAATCGCATCTTCGCCTTCATAATCCTTAAATCCCTTAACAGTATCCATCTTGTCCTCCAAGGCGGAAGGCGGGAATCGAACCCACATTATACGGACCACAACCATATGTACTAACCATTATACTACAACCGCCATAATTTAATTCATTAGAAATACAAGATAAGATAGGGAGGTTTCTACTTCGAACAATGCCGGCAATCAGCACTAAACGTACCTTTCGCCTCGATATTTGTTAAAAATGTTAATTTCATATTTGACACAACTAACCCGTCTTTATAAATATTATTATTCCCTAAAAAGAGATAGGATTCTTTCAGGATCTACTCTATAAGGACTTCCCTTCCCTTCAAAAAAATAATGGTCCCTAATCAAATGTGGAATCAACCCAGAAACCTGTATAGGATTTTTACAATCACGCATTTCTCCAGGATAGAAAGGCTTACCATCATCAGGCATCAACCACATCACACTTGCCTTATCGGTATAGTCATCACCCCAAGGACAATTTTGTTCCCCACAGGTAAATTCTGTTACAATCTTAAAACTTCCTTGACGAAAAAATTCTTGCCCATGACCCATAATCATAGATTCCAACTTATCCGCAACTTGCTCATATGTCAAGTTGAGTTTTTTAAGCGTCGCAAAATCACCGAGCACAACCTCCTCAAAAGATTCATCTCCTCTAAGAAATCCATCTGATGAACCATAAACACTTCCCGTAGGCTTCAGAAGCTTTTCCAATTGAACAAGTTTTTCACCAAGAGGAATAGACGCCAAAACTTTTTCATAAAGAGTGTCATAATCCACATTATTCATTTTAACTAGTCATCAATTTATAGTAAATATCGTTAAATATTTCTAAGTCTTTTTTATTTACACTTTCATCAGATGTATGACATTGGTCTGACTGCCCAGGCCCAAAGATTACCGCTTCTCCCCACTTCGAAAAAAGAGCAGCCTCTGTCCATCCATATTTAACTCCCATATCTACAGAAGGCACAATCCCCTTCAGCTGCGAAATAAATAAACCATCTCTATCTGTTCCAAAAGAATCTCCCCAAAAAATCGGATTACATTTGGAGTCAGCACAAATATCCAACGCCATTTTTTTTATCATTCCATACTCATCTTGAATATCCTGAGACGGCACCAACCTCTGACTCGTTCTAATCAAACATTTATCCGCAACAACATTAGCCCCCTCCCCTCCACGAATCATTCCAATATTCATAGTAGAACATCCAAGCAAAGGATCCCTCTCACTCTCGACCTCCTTCCCATACTCAATCACTCTTCGACAAAATTCCGCGGCCTTATAGATAGCATTATATTTATCATTATAATCAAAATCCGCCTTAGAAGAATGTGCTGCAAAGCCACCAAACTCAGTCTCCAAATCCAAACATCCCTTCTGCGCATATATAATCTTCCCATTCGTCGGCTCAGCAACAACAACCCTCGCATTCTTCAAATCAAAATCCTTTATCAATTGCTCACCACCCTTAAGCGAACCCTCTTCATCCGCAGTAAAAATTAAATAAACATCCTGCTTCGGCTTTTCATCCAAAGAAAGAGCAGCGCTAATCATACATGCCAAACCAGCCTTCATATCGCTACTTCCCAATCCATATATCTTCCCATCTTGCTCCAAGGGCTCAAACGGATTCTTAGTCCACCCAGAAGAAACAGGAACACTATCAGTATGCCCAGTAAGAACTAAGGGCGAATCAAATTTTTCCCCAGGAATCCTAACGACCAAATTATACAAGTCAAACTCGTCCCCAATATCCCTAAATCTAAACCTCTGTGTCTCAAACCTAGCCAACTTATCCTCGATATAATCAACTATTTCCTTATTTGACTTCGTACACTGAGAGTCAATCCTAATTAAATCTTTCAAGATGGTTATTTGATTCATCCTTACTTCCCCAATCTATCCATGACTTTAGTTAAGTATTCCTGATCAAGATTTTTTATATCCCATCCAAACCATTTGCTATTTCGTTCAGGATCTTTAAATAAATCTCTTGGTGGTTTACCCGATAGTGTCTTAGACGTAATGATACCCATTGCAGGATTGATTGTTCTATTCACAAAATGTTCAAAATTCCTTTTTGCAGCTTTTTCTAATCTTTTTGCAACCAAAACCGAGCCTAATCCCCTATTTTGATAAGAATCTATAATTCCCGACTCCGCACCATAAAAAGTTTTATTTGGAACAAACCCTTCATTGTTTAATAGATCTTTAACTTTTGGAAAATTAACACTAGTTGTTTTTTTATCAGGTACCATATATCCCCAACTAAAACCAATAGGACGATTTTCATCATACAACATAAAACCCTCAAATCCTTCCTTATCTAAAGCTTCATCAATTAATTCCTGATGATTAACAAAGTTTGGGTAGAAATCAACTAGCTCTAAAGGTTTTTCACATTCAACGCAAGAATCCAGTCCCCCTTTGGGTAGCAAAAAAACATCATTCCTCAAAGTATATCCATTCCTACAATCATTAACGACCTTCTGTTCTTTATTTAAGTCGTATCTTTCACACAATTCAGAAGCATAAGGTGTTCCACAATTATCACATGCTAAATCTTCATGCCAAGGATGTCCGCTAAAAACTTCTTTATATACACTTGCCAACGATCCAATATTTTTACCCTCTATATTCCTTAAATGTAACTTATTTTTCATTTTTATATATCTAATTTAACCCCCCTTTCAATAATATCTAATATTTCATTATTCCTTATTAAACTATTGATTTTCGCTAAATCAATTCTAAACTCCCTGTCGTTATCGATATAAGGACTTACCTCTCGAATTTTATTATGCACCAATTGAGCAATCATACTTCCCTCTTCAATATTTCTTAATTCCAACGCCTGAACCGAACACATATACAAAATAGAAATTATTTCTTCCACATTATGGATTATATCTCTCGCCTTCCTTGCACCTATAGTTCCCATACTCACGTGATCCTCCTGATTTGCACAAGTAGGAATAGAATCCACGCTCGACGGATGCGCCAACACCTTATTCTCAGAAACCAATGCAGCCGCGACATATTGAGGAATCATCAATCCACTATTCAATCCACTTTCTTTTACTAGAAACGCCGGAAGGCCTTCATTCAAATTAGGATCAAGCATTCTAAAAATAATCCTCTCAGAAAGATTACCTAATTCACTTATTGCAATACCCAAGAAGTCGGCGACTAGCGCTATTGGCTGCCCATGAAAGTTTGCGCCAGAAATTGCCTTTCCCTCAAAAATCAAAGGATTATCTGTTGCAGAATTTATTTCCGTTTCCACAACTCCCTTAATATATTTAACAGAATCCAACGATGCGCCAATAATTTGTGGCAATGCCCTAAGGCTATAAGCGTCCTGCACCTTCGTCGTCGAATCAATCAATTTACTCCCTTCAATCAATTTGGAAATAATAGACGCACATCTTCCCTGCCCAAAATGAGGTCTCGCCAAATGAATATTCTCATTCAAAGCAACACTACAACCCTTCAATGATTCCAAACTCAACGAACTCGCGATAAGAGTATTCTTAATCAAATTCTCAGAATCATGTATATTAAGAGCCATTATAGCAGTCATCACCGTCGTCCCATTATTCAAAGCCAAGCCTTCCTTAAAGCTCAATTTTATAGGAGAGAGCCCTGCATACAAAAGTGCCTCCTTTCCCGACATACGCTGACCATTAAACATCGCCTCTCCTCTACCAATCATTACCAGAACCATATGTGAGAGAGGAGCAAGATCCCCACTAGCACCAACAGACCCCTTCTCAGGAATAATTGGATGAACACCCCTATTCAACATATCAACCAACAACTGCACCGTACTCAGACGTATACCAGAAAATCCCTTAACAAAAGTATTAATCCTAATCAACATAACAGCCCGAACAATGTCCTCAGACAGAGGCTCACCAACCCCAACCGCATGACTCTTAATCAAATTCTCCTGAAGCTTCTCCACATCTTCCAACGGAATCGAAACATTAGACAAAGAGCCAAAACCCGTAGTCAAACCATAAACAGATTCTCCTTCAGAAATCATAGTTTCAACATAATTTCGAGAACGATTAATTTTACCAACAGATTCCTCTGGAAGCTCAACGACATAATTATTTCTAGAAACATCAACAACGTCTTTTACTGAAAGATTTAATCCGTTTAACTGGACTTTCATATTGAACCAGTATGTTTTAGGTTTATAAGAATTGTTGTGATATAAAGCAGTTCAAAAGTAAAATATGATTTTCTGTTACGAGTGTTCTCAACACAAACTTTAAAAGTAAAAATCAATCTACTAAACACATGCGCCTATAGTCTAGTGGCCAAGGATGCTGCCCTTTCACAGTGGAGTACCTAAAGGGTATACTACCCTGACAACCTTTATAAAGGAAGAACTCCTGTTATATTTGGAAAAATAAATCAAATGGGAATTAATGATATTACTAAAAATGAAAATGAATGGAGAAAGTTAAAAGAAAATAATTATAATTTAAAAAATCTAAATCAAAAAAATAGATCGATAACTTCAGATTTTCTAAAAGATTTTGAACTTGGAATCAACACTCCACCAAAAAAACGGGGAGCAAGAAAACCCGGAACGCTTTTGAAATTGAGATATTTTCTTGTTTCTCTAAACAGGCACTTTCCTAAAAAAACATTTATTAATTTAACAAAAGACGATTTACATTCGTTATGTGAAAACATGTTTCAAGGCACAATAAAGACGTGTAACGGAAGAATCTACAAAGATGTTGGAGAAGTTGTGAAAAATCTTAAAACTTTTTTCAGATGGGCGGAAAGAACCTCTAACATAAATGAAAGCATAGTAGAAGACTTGTCAGCCGCTTCTTATAAAAGGTCTAAGCCTGCCTGGACTTATCTTGAGCATGCCGATATAAAGAAATTAATTGATAGTGCAAATGCCACATATAAGCCTCTTATGGTTTTCCTCTATGATTCAGGTTTGCGTCCAGAAGAGGCCATCAGAATAAAAGTGAGTGATTTCGAATTTTCTTCCGATGGCCCAGCAATCTTAAACATTCCAGAAATTCGAGGAAGTGGCATGAGAGTTTCTAAAACATTTGAGAGGACGATCAAATTGATGAACAGTTCAAATCAAATCAAAAATTATAT
Source organism: archaeon (assembly GCA_018697035.1). Taxonomy (GTDB): domain Archaea; phylum Nanobdellota; class Nanobdellia; order Pacearchaeales; family GW2011-AR1; genus JAGVXH01. The sequence goes on from JABHSE010000004.1 coordinate 123,488, forward strand.
AGAACTTAATGGATTAAAGTCCAATGATTTACTAATTCAAAAAAGAAGATTGATGTTTAATAGATATCTTAAAAGATTGGCCTTAAAATTATTTGGCAATATGAAGACAAAAGCCAGGGGCGAAATTAAAGATATCAATATGTACGCATTTAGACATTGGTCTTCGATTTATTGGTTAGATCGATATAAGACAAATAAAGATTTGATGTATAGAATGGGTTGGAAGAACGAGAATAAAATCCTTTATTATTCAGAATTTTTAGGAAGAAGAGATAAAATTGACGATGAGGATATGCTTACAATCGAGGATAAGAACAAGTATGAAAAAGATATAGAAAAGTTGGAAAAACAAGAAATTCAAAATTTTGAATTGCTTAAAAAACTCTCTGCCATCACCCAAGTGCTACTGAAAGCGGCTATGGAAGATGAAACCACAAAAGAAAGTTTGAAGAAACAGCTTATCAGGATTACCCTTGAGGGAGCTGAAACAAATCACTTGCAAGTGATTTCCCCTCCTCATTAACCCAATAATACCGTTTTCTATCCTTGCCCATCTCAGTTTCAACCAATCCCTTTTTCATCAACTCTTTAAGAATACTCTTGGTGCTTATCCGCGAGAGACAGGGGTTCAGATGCGAGGATTTTATACGAATCTCCTCAGAAGTACGCCTCACAGGATTTAACAATAATGTTTTCAAAACAACATATCTTTGCCGGGGACTTGCGGATATCCATCCAATCAAATCATAATCTTTTTTGATTTTTTGAACAGGGATTGAAATTTCGAGCAGTTTCCTGGCTTTATTCGTCAAAACATAAAGTTTGCCCTTGTGTCCTTCAGGATTAAGGCATTTTATAGTTCCCCGTTTCAAGTACGGTTTAAGATTAAATTTATCAACACAAAGCTCATTCATAACTTGTGTCGGTGTTTTAGGAACAGAAAATGAAGAAAGAAGTTGAATGTTTTTTGGTCGATTTATCCAATTGATCAATTTCTTTTCCCCCATCAATATAAAAAGATGCGATATAGATAAAGGGCTTGTACAATAATGAGAACCGTTTCTGTTTCTGTTTCTGTTTCTGTTTCCCTATTTTCATTATATATGTTTTTTACCTGGAAATAAAAGAATCGTATATAGTCTGGAACAATTTACTAAGGGAAAAGTTTTGTCGTGGATTAAAAATTAAATATCGGTGATGTGGTGTGAAAGTAAAAAGACTTTTTCAGTTAATGCCTCTAAATTTCAGTATATACATAAATGAAGCGAATATGATATGCAAAATATGATGGCACAATAATTAATTGTACAAAATACTTATTAATTAAAAAAGCAATAAAATATCAGACGCAATATATGCTGATTAACATGATGGGGAAATATGTATATAGCAAATCAGATAATAGAGGATGCGAGAAGAGAGTTCCTTGACGAATGTGATTTTGTGTTGAGGCTTCCCTCAGCAATTGTTTTGAAGGGTCATGATAAAAAAATACTTTTTAGAGAGGTTATTTGTATTCCAAAATATTTCTATATTGGGATAAAGGAAAATCATGGATATTTTGATATAGAAGAAAAATGCATTAGGTCAAATTTAAATACGGGTTCAGATTATGAATTAAAGGAATCGGACTGGGAGACATTAGAAGGTCGCTATCTTCTCTCACTAAAATCATTTTATATTACCATATTCGAAGATCATCCAGTTATTGCATTACTTAAGTTTAAAAAAACCACTTTTCAAAGACTTTTTCAATGCAAATTAAAGATTTGGTCTGATATTCCCAAAAAATCATATCTTTTCTATCCCGATATCACATCCCTATCTATCATTTTATATTTATTTGAGAATACAATCTCTTTTGAGGATTTTAATGTTCATAAAGAACAATATAAAAATATTTTAAAAAATGAAAAAATGAATATTATGAATATTACGCCTTCAGTTAGACAGAAATTAAATGAAACAGAAAATTACTCATACAATTTTTTTACTGACATTTTAATGCTTCCATTCTATTTTAATCTGGGTTTCAATGAAAGGGCGGCTGCATTTTATTCATTGCTCGGAGAACCTTTATCAGATGTTGAACAGTCATACAAGGCTTCTCCTGAAATGATGAGGTTTGAGCTTCCAAGCACTGGAGAAACAAGATTAGATGAAGACTTCACTTCACCTCTTTCGCTTATAATACCTTCAACAGACTATGCGACCCCTGAGGAATTTATAGGATATATAAATAAAGCGATTAATAATAAAAAAATGATAATTAGATTCTATAAAAATATATTAAGTGATGATAGTATTGCAGTTGTCAATTTAGATATAAAGCTGGAAGATTTTTTTGAGCCAGTTCTTTCAAAATTTTTCCCTAAGAATTTACTGAGCTTTGAGCTTAGCACAAAGAAATATGTCAAGAAGCCTGTGTGTTTTTCTGACCTAAACTATACTGAGTCTAACTCAATAAAAATTTCATATAGTTCCCCCCATCTCTTGCTAAGAGGGCCATTATCTGATTTGAGAAATATTACGAACTCAATAATTAAATTTAATAAGGGAACGGTCCAATATATTGATTCTCCTATTGATGGGAAAGGATCAGGAGGAGCGAAATTTTTAACCGAGGAAGAATACAAGTTGTGTTACTCGCCAATAAGGAGGACTAAGGCACCATGACTAATGGGATTAGCCTCACTATAAGTTAATGTTGTATGCAAATATAATTTGGAGATAACTTATGTCGATATCTCATGAAATTGATCTTGATCGAAGAAGTTTTTTAAATGAATGTGATGTTGTTTTTCAAATTCCGGGAACTTTCAATTTAGAAGAAGAATCTATTCTGAAATGGGAACAAGAAGTTATCTGTGCATCAGTATTTTCTTATATTGGAATTAAAGAAAACAACGGGGAATTTGAGTTTGAAGAAAAATACTTAAATATATTGAGTTTTACAGTAGAACAAGACGATTTTAAGGGATTAACAAAACAAATAGATAATGACGCAAAAAATGGTATAAAGAATCGTTTTTTGGCCTTGGAAAAAAATTCTTATATTCAAAACTTAAATATAAACAAGAGCACTTTTGAACGATTTAAAAAATGTAAAATTAAAATTTGGTCCGAAATTCCCCCGGGATCTTACATCCGAAAATGGGATTGTTCTTTTGTGGCATTATATTTCTTTTGTATTGAAAACAAAATTCCTTTTGAAAAGCTCAATCGCGAGATAGAGACATATAAAAAATTATTGCGTCGCTTAGAATTAAAAATTGATATCCTGAATATTCACCATGCAAAATCTATTTCGTTGACTGAAGCGGAAGAAAAAGCATGCAAAATTATAATGAGATTATTTGAGTATCTCGTATTATTTGAATCTGCTCTTGATCTTAAAGTGGACTTCAGCTCTTTCTGTCCTTTATTAGGACCAATTTTTTTGAATAATCAATCTTCCAAGTATAATATTTCAGAAGCAATGATTTTTCATTTACCCATTTCGGAGAAAAAGGAATATTTCTCTCCATTCGTTTGGCAGTGGAAAAACGATGATTACCTCAACTATGTCAACAAATTAGTTAACGATAAAAAGCTAAGAATTGGTCTAAAAGAGAACCCATTGGAATACTCGGAGATAATTATAGCTTATTGGGAACAAAGTGCTAATTTATTCGGACCGATTTTCAAGGATCTATTCTCTGAAAATATGCTTAAATTTGATATTAAAACAAAGCCCGAGGTAGAGAGATTTGTTATTGGTTTAAATGAAAATATTGAAAAATCCATCAAGATACATTATAGGCCGCCGTATTTGATTTTGATCGGCCCTAAGGACTACATAAGCAGAGCGGCCAAAGAGATAATTGAATCAGAAAGTGGATCAATCCATTTTAATTCAGCTATTCAGACTTCAAGTGGCAGTTATGGAACAAGATTTTTAAAAAAAGATGAATTTAAGTTGCCTGAGGGTTTTGACTATAAACCTGAATCAGAAAAAATAAGGGACGGTTCGTCAAAAATTAGTGAACAAGCTATTATAATAGAAAAAAAATCTCAAATTATTTTTACCACTACTAAAATTCATTTTTCAGAGACAGAAATTTTAAATAAGGATTATCCTTTTATAATTTTGGAATTTATCATTTTAGAAAAAAGAATCCATTGGCTTTGGGGATTTGTTCTATTTGGAAGCTGGGTAAATATAATCGAGAAACATCCAAAAGCTCAGTTTGGAAATTATTTTTCAAAAATTAATAAAAAAATAAGAGAATATGGCTTTCATATCGAGCATATAAGAGGTGGTGATGAATGGGAGATTAATTTAGATAAAACAAGAAACCATATTCATTGTAATTTATTAGAAGCAAATGATGATTACATTGATGCCATAGCTGAATTTGAAAAGGGGAACATAGAGGCTGCATTTGAAAAATTAATCTCAGCGATTCATCCCCCAGAATATAAAAGTATAAAATACATAAGCGCATATAAGCTGCTTATAACTTGTATTTTTCAGTTGTCTTATGAAAAAATATCAGAAAGCCTACTTAATGAAGTGGCAAATTTTCTCAGGTGGTATAAGAGCAGATTAGAAATCGCAGTATTCTCCATTAAACATATTTATATCTCCAATAATTTATTTTCTGAATCCGAAGTTGAATATAAACTTAAGGAATTAGAAAATGAGCTTAATTCAATAAAAAGCAGTTATAAAGCGATATGCAATAAAGTCGTTATTTCTGAAAATGATCAAGCTTATGAAGAACTCCTTGAATTTATACTGAATTTGAAAATGTTGGTAGAAGAAGCTGGAGAACCTGATGAAACAATGAAGGAAATAATTTTTGAATCTAAAGTGTTCATTAGATTGAAAAACAATAAAATTATAAAAAAATTATTTGAAAATAAAACAGCAGAACTTCAATCTTTATCGGCATATGTAAGAGATAGGGAGGAAACAGAAAATTATTTCTTATATTCCATATTAAAAAAAGGGATTAATCTTGATGTCTGTAATAACCTGTTTTCTTTAAATAGATATTTGAAAAATAGATTAAGCTATAAAATTGACAATTTTAAAAAGATATGAAATTAAAAAATTAGTGATTCTTCCCTGAATAAAATGCCCGGATTTAAATCTGAATCTTTTATCCTTAATACTGGATAGTCTTGGAAATCATCCGATATTTTTAATTTTGGATTGGACTGTTTGATTTCTTCTCCCATAAGAGAAATTACATCAATTTCCATTAGCTCATCTGTTACATATTTCCCTCCACATCTGTACTTCACATCATCAATAAAATATTCAGCCCCTTCAATTGTATACAAAGGAAGGAAACAGGCACCATAAACATGTGGTGTTTTTATTTTGATACCATCTATTCCTTGCTTTGCTAAAAAATCTAAGGTTCTGCTGGTTTTAGAACCTTCCCGGTATCCTCTCGGCCTATCTATCTTTAATTTAGAGTTTTCCCCCATGTAACTAATCTTATTCAAGGGTTTTATATACTTTTGCATTTTAATAGGGAGGATGGCTTTTGTTGCTTATTAGAATTATTCGGAATTTATTCTTCAGGTTTGGGTGAAAGCTAATTTTTTTTGAAGGTTACAAAAACTCATCCAAAGGAGACATCATGAAAAGTCTACAACAAATCCTAAAAGCGAACAGCCAAAGCCTAAGTCAAGCATACCAATCCGGCAAATTGAAATTTGATAAAACAGCAGGCTGTTTAGTCTACATCCCATCCGAAGTTAATAATTTTAGAAAAGAAGAAAAGATTGCCAAAAAAGAAAGTGTAACTCAACAATAAGATGAGGCAACACATGGACCCTTTTGAAAATCAAAAACATGAAATTTATCAGCCACCAGCCAAGGATAGTCAATTTCCCGATTTTAATACCCGGTGGCTGCCGCAGTTCGACGAAGGAATCAAGACAAAGACCGGAAAGAGTTTAGACCAGGGATCAGATATCCTCAAGAAAGCTTCTAATTTTTATATTTATGGATTAGGCCTTACAGCCCTAATAATTTTCCTTCCGGCAATAGTAAGGTTCCTTTATGAGTTTAGCTCTTGGGCATATGAAGCAGCCGGAAACGTATTCCCCTAAAAGGAGATGATAAAAATGGAAAACAATCCAATTAACAGCCTTATTGATCTTTTGGCAGTTTCAGGACATTCAAGGCTTGAATTAGAACGTGTGATTTTTCAACATGGTGGACATTATATAATACCGGTTGAATATCTTGGTTTTGTTGGAGGCAACATAACTCAGATATGCCCTGATGAATTTGGTAGGCTGATATATAAAAATATAGTCATCAGTCCATTACTTGCCTGTGGTCATATTACAAAAAGTATCAATGAAATCGCCGGTACTTGTTTTGTATGCAAAAGACTAATTTGCACACAATGCCTTTTTACATGTGACCTGACCGGTGCTCCTGTTTGTCCAAAGCATTCGACCTTTAAAGACGGTGTAGTGATAGGCAACCATGCCAAAAAAGGACTCTTTTGGAGATTAAAGGTGCGAAGAATAGCAGAAGAAAAGGAGCTGGGTTTAGATGTCAGAAAACAGATCACATATAAATAAAGTATCAAGCCCTTATCGATATTTTAAAAGACCGTCTCTGCACGATCCTCAAAATTCCAGAGGCCAGATTTTTGAAAAGCCTCGGGAGTATCAAGTCAAGGGCGATATCAGGCTTGGAAATATCCGCAACTCTAAAATGATTTTTGGGATTTTGAGAAAGGAGCTTGTCAGGCATCTTTTGATCTGTGGATCTTCAGGAGCCGGTAAATCAAATTTTTTACGGGTTATGCAAATAGAACTCCATCGGCTGGGAATTCCTTTTCTGGTTTTTGATACTGCAAAACTGGGTTCAAGATTCTTAAAGCGTTATATGCAAGATCTTATAATTTTAAGATGGGATAAAGAATTCTTTTTTAATCCTTTGCAGCCACCTCCCGGAGTTAAACTTAAAGAATGGCTCATGGTTTTCAGCGAAATAACAACTGAGATTTTTGGGCTAAGAACAGCATCAAAACTTTATTTAACACAGTTTGTTCAAACCATGATGTTTCAAAAAAATGACCCAAGCTCTTCAGATTTTCCAACCATGCATGATCTTAACCGGGGACTTGAGAACCGTCTAAAAGAAAGAATACCAATAAATGAACGAGGATATCTCAACGGTATCCACAGCAAGATTAAGGCAGTCTGTATCACATTGGAAGAAATGATTAATATTCACCAAGGTATACCTATTGATGAAATGCTTAAGTACCCTGTCTGTATAGAGTTGGTAGGAATAAAGTCTTCAGAAATACAATACTGGATAATTTCTCTGATCATGGCAGCCATTGCCTCTTATCGGGAGGCACGGCCAATGTCATTTGGTTCACTACGCCACGTTTTTTTCTTGGATGAAGCAGCTCACCTTGTCGGGAAGGGGGAGGTATGAGTCAGGAATCTTATATCATTAGCTGTATACGCAGGCTGCGAGAATACGGTGAAGGAATGGTGCTTGCCGATCAATGTATATCAACTATTAAAGATGTTGTGAAAAGCAATGTTTATACACTGATTGGAATGAGTCAAATCGGTCAAAAGGACCGGCGTGAGATGATAAGTGTACTGGGGCTTAATTCTAATCAGGCACAGATGGTTAATTTTCTTGATGTTGGTCAGGGTATAATCCGATTGGGTGGCCGGTATCCATTCCCTCAATTGATTGCATTTCCTTTTGTTAAACCTGAAAATATTTCAGAAAAAAAGCTTGATGAAGCAAATGCAAAAGATCCAAGGGTCAGAGATTTGTTAAGCCGTGTAATTTCTGTAAACGTTTTTGAGCATCCACATTTAAAACCTTTACCAGGTATACCTCAGTATACTGTCAACAAAGAATCAGAATCCAAAAAGGACAAGATGTTTGAAAAATCAAAAGACATGCTCTTAGATATATTTAATAGATTTGATGTTGCTTCAACTGTGAGAGCCAAAGATTTTGGTCTCAGTGCATCTGCCGCTGATAAAATATTCAAATTCATTGAACAAGAGCAATTAGTTGACATTATCCGATTGAATTTAACAGGTGGCAGAGGCGGGACTTCAAAATTTTATGTCATCACTAACCCTAAAGGGTATGAGGCGATTTCTAAAACACCACCAAAGAGATCAGGCGGAACAGGGGCAATGCATTTTTTCCTTGAAAGATATTTGAAAAAACATCTTTCCGAAAAAGGGTTCTCTTGTTTGGAGATTGAAAAGAACATTGGGGGAAAGAGAATCGATTTGTTTGGAAAATATAATGAATTGAAAATTGGAATTGAGATTTGTGTAAGCACTATGAAGTCCGAGTTTATCAATTTTCAAAAAGACCAGGATAAGTGTGAAATCGTTATTATTACAACACCCGATAAAAAAACAAAAACTAAACTTGATAGTGAACTTATTAAAAAAATTGAACCTAATAAAAAATTAAAAACGTGTGTTGTTCATGAACTTTTAAATCATCCTGAAAAAATAATCACCTAATTTTAATGGGAGGTATGCCATGGCAGGATTTGCAATTAACGCTAACGCAATTAAAAATGAGTTGAATTTGTCAGAAAAAGCAACAGATCAGGCAATGAATGAGAATCCCAAAACCGATGACACGGAACTGGATATCTACCAGCAAAACATTATTGATTCTGTCTCTAGTTCATTAGTTGATTCACGTCATGCGGCCTTGGAAGAATTGAACCGGTTAGACTCAAACCGAAGAAATATTGAAAAAGATATTGAGGGATTTTCTCTTAATCAAATATTAGAAACAGCTAAGAATAAAATTATTCGCTTGCGTGCAGAATGGCGTGAGATTTTGGATACTGCCAAACAGGAAGAAGGAGCTGTATTACGTAATTACAGGTACTTTATCTATCAAAATAAATTAAAAAGAGAAGCCTGCTATCCTGATTCAGCAGTGCTCCATTGGGCTATTATTATTTTAGCTGTCCTTTTGGAATCGGTCGTTAATAGTTTTTTCTTTGCAAATGCCAGTGATTTGGGGTTACTGGGAGGATTGTTCCAGGCCTTGTTTATTTCTATTTCAAATATTGGTTCAGCCTTGCTCATGGGCATTTACGTTCTTCCCTATAAAAATCATGTGGACATAAGAAAACAATTTAGAGCTAAAATTGCCACTGCATCTTACATCTTTTTTGTTTTTTTATTTAATCTGGGTGCGGCCCATTATAGGACATTACTTGAAGATGATCCTTTGAATGCTAAAGTAAACACAATCCCACACCTAATCCAGGACCCTTTGGGAATCAATTTTGAGGCATGGAATCTGCTGATAATAGGTATGCTGTTTGTTATTGTTGCTTTGTTAAAAGGATACAAGTCGGATGATGTGTACCCTGGATTTGGCGATATGCACCGGAATCTCAAGAATGCTTCAAATCATCGCGGCAAAAGAATTGAAGCTATGAAATCAATTAATCGAACCATTGATGAATATAGCAGACAGGCAGTTTCTTCAGCCCAGAATGCCAGGCAAAAAATTAAAAACTATAAAGACTCTATTTTTCAAGCGGAAGAGGTTGTGTCGATGTTTGCAAAGGAGTTGGAGTCGGCTGAAAACGTCTGTAATAATGCATTGTGGGAATACCGGAGTGCCAATATGCGTGTAAGAAGCAGCAAGCCACCAACATATTTTTCAAAGAAGCATTCATTAAGCGAGTATCTGTTAGAAGCTGACCTGTCAGAAGAAAAATCGAACTGCAATAAAATTGAAGCTCTCTTTAATGAAATCCAAAATAATGAGGAACAAAATCTTCAGGATGGCTTGAGAGCGATCAATGAAAAAGCATTAGAAGATATTACGGAATTTTTTGGAAAAGCAACTTAATACAATAATTTTGCGGAGGTTAAGATGAAAGCATTAAGCAAAGAAAATAAGACAGTTATTGGCTATATTATTATTGGGATTTGCCTTGTTACATTTGGCGCTTTAATTATATCTGCACTGGCCTTAAAGGGAGAGGCTTATGATCCAGAGACTTTTTGCCTGGATGAAGTTTCTGCGCATACTATGATTGTTTTGGATAAAACCGATTCTTTGAGCACCAGCCAGCAAAGGGTTATACTTAATTACATTAACAAGGAAAAAGATAAATTAAAAACGTTTGAAAAATTTTCAATTTTTATTCTAACTGAAAATACTTATGTGAATCCTGAACCCATATTTTCAAAGTGTAATCCTGGAACCGGGAAAAATGCTAACCAACTTTATCAGAATCCCCGAAAAATACAGATGAGGTTTGATGAATTCTTTTCTAAACCGCTTAAAGAAAAAATGAACAATATGTTATCTGACAATACCGGGTCGAAATCACCAATTTTTGAAATGATCAGAGAACTATCGCTTAGAGATGACTTTGGCGATGATGTTCAAAAAAGAACCCTTATAATCATTTCTGATATGATGCATCACACTTCGAAATACTCTCATTATAAAAATAGAAGTACTTATGAATATTTTTCTAAAAATTCATATGCATATGAAGTCGGGGCCAACCTGAATGCTGTAAACGTAAAAATTGTTTATCTGTTTCGGGATAAATTGGTACCTTTTCAGGGGAAACGGCATTTGTCGTTTTGGAAAGATTATTTTGAAAATATGGGAGCAGAAGTGGCAGAGGTGAGGAAGGTCAGATGAGTGCCCGTTTAAAACAACTCTGGCAATCAATAGATAATTTTATAAATTCAAAAAGGCTATAAAAAATATGGAAACCGAATCAATGACAATTGACATAGAAAGATTTAATCAACTTCTTCATGATGTTGCCTTGATAAAAGAAATTTTAGTTGCAAATCAAACTAATACAGAGGGCGAGCTCACTGACTGGGTCAAGAAAGAGTTGGCGGAAGCAAGACAAATTCCTGATTCGGAAAATATTTCTCTTGAAGAGCTTGAGGAACAAATTGTTGCAAGATGAATTATGAAATTGAAATTGGTCTGAAGGCTAAAAAAGTCTGTACTAAATTACCAAAGGAGACTGCATTGAGGTTAATGAAAAAATTACGTCAATTAAAAGAGAATCCGTTTCGGTATTTGGAGCATTTTGAGGGTGGCGGCTATAAATTTCGTGTTGGTGATTATAGGGCGTTGATTGACGTTGATTTTACCAGAAAGGTTTTGGTTCTGAGAGTTTTGGATAAGAGGGGCAGAATATATAAGAGATAGTTTTGAAAAAGTATAGGCAATATAAACATCCAATAAAAAGAGAATCAAATGCCAACCAACTCTAAACATATCATTTTCAATAAAAGGCTCTACTCCATTAAGGAACTGGTTAGCCTCATCGGGGTGACGGAATGGTTCTGGAGAAGTCAGATATGGGATGGCAAGTTACCATTCGTTCAGGTTGGCAGAAAGATGTTGATTGACAGCAAAGACATTGAAGCATTTATTCAAAAATACAAAATGCACTATTAAATATTTTTTTATTCTTGATTGCATAATTCATATATGAGATTCAATTTAAACCTACTTGTGCCCGTCAAGGCAAGACAAGACAAGGAGGTATTATGGGAAGTTTATTTTTAAGAGGTAAAACTTGGTGGATCAAGTATTATCGCAATGGTAAGTGTTTTCGGGAAAGTAGCGAGAGCACTCTAAAAATGGTCGCAAAGAAAATGTTGGCCAGAAAGGAGGGAGAGATAGCCCAGGGAAAGATTCCTGGAATTTTGTTTGATAGGGTGACTTTTGATGAGTTGGCAGAAGAATTCTTGAGAGATTATAGGATTAACCAAAAGAAGTCGCTACCCAAAGCAAAAAGAAGTGTTCAGCATTTGGGAAAAATCTTTAGGGGATTGAGCGTGACAAGTATAACAACATCAAAGATAAACGCTTTTATAGAAAACCGGATGCAGTCGGCTTGTGCTGAATGTAAACAAACATTCCCTTATCGAAGGACGTGTCCATACTGTGGTTCTGAGATTGTGAAAAAGGGTGCAGCAAACGCAACAATCAACCGAGAACTTGCTGCTTTAAAGCGTATGCTTAATCTTGGAGCACAGCAAACACCACCTAAAGTTGATCGTGTTCCTCAAATTAATATGCTTAAAGAAAACAATATACGAGAGGGTTTCTTTGAGCATGACGAGTTTTTGGCTGTTCGTAAAAATCTTCCGGGGCATTTGAAACCGGTTGCAACTTTAGGTTACAGAAGTGGTTGGAGACTTGATGAAATTTTGAGTTTACCCTGGAGTCAGGTGGATAGACATAATGGATGTGCCCATTTGGAAACGGCTGATACCAAAAATAGTGAGGCCAGAACGATTTATTTTGATGATGAATTAACTGAAGTCTTTGATACGCTTTGGCTGAAGAGGAAGACAATCCGTTGTTTTTGCAAATACGTTTTTGTTAATACTAAAGGTATTGAGCGGATGTATCGGTTTGACAAGGCGTGGAAAACTGCTTGCAATAGGGCAGGGGTCCAAAGACTGTTTCATGATTTCCGTCGTACCGCTGTTCGGAATATGGTTAGAGCCGGTGTCCCAGAGGGCGTGGCAATGAAGATAACAGGCCATAAGACTCGGTCTGTGTTTGAAAGATATAATATTGTTAATGACAAGGATTTAAGGGAAGCTGCAAAGCGCCAGTCAGTATATCTTTCAGGGCAGTAAAAAATTGCCATGGGCACAATTTAGGCACAATGGGGTGTTTTTAAAGCAAAAAAGGTTTTCAAGTGAAACTCGAAAACCCTTGCTGTTACTGGCTTTGTTGTGGTGCCCAGGGACAGAATTGAACTGCCGACACGGGGATTTTCAGTCCTAAATTGAAAAAATCGAAATTTTCAATAATTTTAACATGTTGAAATGATTATGTTTTTACTTTTTACTTTTGGTTTTGTTTGGTAATGTTTGTAAATTTTTGACCTTGACGGGCACAATTTAGGCACAGTAGAGCACATGTTTGGGCACGGGGATTATTAGTCCCCGTGTTTACTAATCAAGAGCATCAATCATCCAATACAGTAAACATTAAATTATCTATTAAATTCCATCGGGAATCGAACTCCGGTTTCCGGCGTGAGAGGGCAGATAATAATATTTCTTTATTAGTGATATTGGAACGTATGTACTATTTTATTAGTCTATGCCGTTTTCTTCCTTCCAGTCATCAAAAGGGAACAAGACTGGCGAACTTCCTCGGATTTAACAGTATCTCAGACCAGTACATAAAATTTTGCATGTGAATAATTAAAAAGTCAAATTAGCTATAAAAGAATAATAGGATTCCGCGAAGCGGTTCAGTTCATGGTATCAATGAACAGGGTCAATTTACTATCGATTTAGGCTTATGGGCGTTGATAAGATTGGTCGAGAGTACAGTTGTGAATCCAAATTGAAAGGATAAATTTGAAAATTAAATTTAAAATTAAGAAATTGTTGAAAGATACACTTTTTTGGGCGGTTATATTGGAGTATTCTATATTGCCGGAAGTTCAAAATCTTGGTGGTGTTTGCCATTTTAATTGTTTAGAACCAATCTCCAAGAGTATGAGATTTTTGTTTGTAAGGGATCAGTAGCTGTTGTTTTGGATGGATGAAATCGGTTGTGAAATTAAAAATACGATCAAAATAAAAAAGCTTGACATGACTTTTTAAGTATGAGAGCTATACGGATAGTGATGAAAAATTCATCATTTTTTTGGTAACCATTGGAGAACACGCCTATATGAAATAGCCTATGAACGGTTGGACAAATTAACTTGAGATAAGATAGTTGCGTCTCAAGTTTGATTAATTTCCAACTATAACGGAGGCTATAGCATGAAGATTGACACCAAAGAGATTTTTAACGCTTTTCCCCACCTCGCAAAAAATCCAATTTTAGCTGTATCGATCGCCGTATTGGTAATCCCTGTTGTAATGCTATGGGCTGCCACAAAATTTGCATCTTCATCTATTGAAGCTATTGTATCTTTTAGCATTCTTGGTGTATGTGCTCTTGGTTTTGCTGGGTGGGTCTTTTCTTTATTTATGGGAAGATCACGTGAAAATTCCTATGATGACAAATAGTTGTGTCATGCTATGGTCTTTTGGGACCATCATAGCAATGCGCCTTTTACAAGGCGAAAGACGTATTGCTATGATGATCGCATTTTGGAGAAATGTTTTATCAAGCCCCTATCCTTCCTTTCTTGTCAAGCCCAATCGGATAAAGAATTCAATTTCGACCTGTGCCGAATAAGCAGCTGAAAGATAGTCTGCTCTTCCTTCCATTTGATGAAGGCATCCGCTGCACGCTGGTAATCCTCATAAGTGTTCCAATCAACACATCCATTTGTGCTACATGCAAGCCAAGGCATATATATCTATATTGTGCATTTGTGCAAATGTGTGGGTGTGCATATGCGCAGGAGTGTAAGCATACGGAATGAAAAACATGGAGTGCACAAGTGTGCAAATGAAGAAATGGTGGTGTTACAGATACTAAAAAAGGCGGATCATACAGACTCCGCCTTTAGGTGTGTTTTTATCCGGGGGATTTATTTCCCGGATTTATGCTTGGTTGGGTCATCCAAGGTAAATTTCTGGCCGGATTTTGGTGTCGGCGGCAGAGGTTCACCTTTTGTCACGGTTCGCTCTTCATTAGTTTTTCCGCCACGAGGTCCAACGATACCATATTGTCCTGAGCGCGGTGCTTTTTGTCCGGGTTTAAATGTCTTTTTCATTTTCTTTATCCTTTAAAACAATCATTGTTAAGTGGGTGGCGGATCAGTCAAGACCCGCCGGTTTTAAATCATCAGTTAATAAGTATGGCTTGTTACAGGATCATGCTTTTTGAGCCATTCCCAAACATCCTTACCGATCCACCCTTGCCGAGATTGCCCGGTGATATCAACGATAAAAAGGTTATCATTTTTATCTATCACCGCCAGCAAACGGTCAGACCAAGTTTTAACTGACTCTGCTGAACTGATGAACCAGTAGCTGTCCATTGCTCTGATGTAGCCAGGTGCAGTTTTAATTGTGTCGTAAAGATCAGTATAATTCTGACCATCCTTATTCAAGTCGTACGATATGCTCAGTATCATTTTGAACATCCTTTTTTCCATAAATTGAAGTACAGTTGTCCGCACAGACATTCCGCATGGACATATATGGAAAAGGGTCGCCAAGATATAGGTTCCCCTGAACTCAAGTAAACTACGAGCCAGGGGTCATGCTGGTGGTGGTATGTATTGTGTCATCAAGACAGTCCCTCCTTTGTGCATTCTTACACAGCGGAGAAAGCTTGGGGGATTCCTTCAGTAGTCATATTTTTCTTGACATGGGGTGTCAATATGCTACGCTGAAGGTGCTTATAATCTACCAGCTTTCGGCTGTGTAGCTTTTTATAGAGAACCCTTAGCGACCCTTGAACCATCAAGTTTTGTTGAGGGTTTTCTCATTTCTAAACTCTTTATATCATATATTCAGTTTAAAATCAAGCTTAATATGTTTATGTGTTGCATCTTTAAAATGTTAGTCAAGTTAACATTTTGTTATAAATTAGGATCACTCAAAAATTTACAAAATGTAAACTTCATTGTATCGAATTATTATTTTATGACAAAACGTCATCCTCTTGTGACCCCACTTCCGCCGTTGAATGTTCCTGGAGGTTGATCACAGCGATGCCATGTTCTTCCATCCATTCCACACTGAAGACCTGACTTTCTTCATAGCTTAAATTGTAATAATCTAAAAAAGACTTACCAGAAACAAAATAATTATTTTTTCTCTTAGCAAGTTTTCTTGCACCCTCCTCATCCTTATTATTTGTAAATTGGAAAGCGATCTGTGTTCTCTCTTTGTCAATAAATAGAACAACATAATCAAAGCCATCAATTTTAAACCTCTTGATAGCACCGTTGTTAAACCCTATCTGACCCCGTTTACGAATCGATATCTTGGGGTTAAATGAGCGACCCTGTTGTGTGAATCTTTCGAAATTTTCTAATACCATGAGAATATCCCTCCTTATTATATTAGATTTAATTTACATTATAGTGATTCGCACTTGTGTTGTCAAGTTTGTTGACTTACCTATACCCATATATTGAGTTTGTTCGCTCACGACGAAAAATTGTTCCACATGTTATGAGAAAATCATTCCATACATATGAGGTTTATTCCAATAAAGAATATATTCTTTTTTGGTTTACATGCAGTTTAGTTACATCAACTGTTCTTGATATCCGCATTCGGAATCTATAAATAGACATTCCTTATCCACAATTAATTTTTTCATTATGCACCAGAACACACCGTCTACGCGAAACATGAATATTTGCTTAATCGAAATTGCAATACTTCCTTTACTAATGTGTATCAAAATCATTATACGGAGTCTTCAAAACAACTGACACATATATTTCCAAAAGAGCTTGTCTAATTGGATGCGGTTCATGGACCCAACGAATATCCATCTTTTCAATGCGAGCCTTAGCGTTCTGATACGCTTGGGAGAATTCAGGATCTGCCAAAAGTTCTTTTCTGATATTTGCACCAGAGTACGAGACCTCTGTATTTCCTGTTGCCTCACGCGCCAACTTAAATGCGAGAGGACTGTCTTTAGATGATTTCTTTATGTGCCCTCGAAGTCTCGTATTCAATCGACGTTTTGATCTTCCGACATAAAGATAATTATCGTTTTCTGAAAAAAGATAGACACCTCCTGTTGGTGCACCAACAAGAGGCGTTTCCATGGTCACTGGACTCATATCTAATAGATGTTCCAGTTTCTCATGCACCTCGGATAAATATTTTGTAAATTCTGAATCCATAACAATATTTCAAAACCTCCACCAATTTATGCGAAGACGCCGACAACCAGTTCTTCAAATTTTTCAAGCAATTCTTCCCACATACCAGCAATACGCTTGTGAATGATCGCATTTAACCGTTTAGTTTCTTTGTCTTTGAACCAATCCTCTGTTCTATCTGACACACGGACTTTATATCCGGCTCCTCTACCCCACTGATCCTGCAGCCAGCGCCAAAGGCCTTCATTATCCTTGAGGGATTGTCGGTAAACTTCCTGACCAATCTTTTGGATATCCTGATACATTCGCTCTGATTCTGAGTCACAAAAGTACATGAGTTCTTTCAAGAATTCTTTTGCTGGCTCCATTCCCTCTTGTGATTCCAAGTTTTTGATCACTGAATTTAGCTCACCAAACATTAAGGATATGGTTTTCACTGCTTTTGAACGGGTTCCAAATCCAATATGATAATAATAATCGAGGTTTCCCCAACTTCCTCTTCTATTCACGCTTGCCCTGACACTTGCGGCATAAGTTCCTCTATTCTGGATTGAACCGATAAGATCATTATGAATGTTTTCAATCTGTTCAATTTCTTTATGCTGATCTATCCATGCACTAATAGAATTTAGAACAGTCTTGAAAGCATTTTCAGCTATAGCACTTTCAATATTTTCAGCTACTTTATCTATTGTTTCAGCAACTTCAGCCATACGCCCTTCATGGAAACCCCTTAATTTTTCGATTCTTTTAATCAGGAAATTTCGGGTATCTTTAAAAGTCTCATTTTTTTCATTATAAAACCTTACAGGGAGATCGCGCAGATTATAGCGAATAATGTCGGATTGGATTTCATCTGACTTTACCAGATAGCCTTCCTCAGCCTCCTCAACCTCTGAGCCATCAAGTGTATTGACATCCAAAGCTTCATCGTTCCTGGGGAGAACCAATATTGAAGTTTCTTTTGGCAGCCTATCCTTTATCCCAGATTCAATTGCTCTTTCAAGTAAGGTTCGGGTAGTCTCATCAGGTGCATCCGAAAAACGAGAGCAAAACACCGTAACTGTCCTGGGGTCATGCAGATGGCGTTCTAAATCCTCTCTTTTAGCGGTATCATCAACGCCCTTAGTGTCAACTATTTTTATCCCGAACTTGTCATAGCTCAACACTGGTTCGGGAATGTTGATGGTTATTCTTTTTGGGATGGTAAACTCTTTTTGCAGACCATGGTTTATTTCGAGATATATCTCCCGGAGCCATTGCAGTGCATTCTTATCTATTCCTTTAGGATACCAGATTTCAGTTTTTTTCCTTGCTTCAAGGTTCATGTCCATGATCACCCTAATTTTGAAATCATCAGAGATATCATTAGAATTGTTTTCAGCCCTCATCTTTTTGACGAGTTCGACGGCCTTGTCTTCTTGTTTATAGCCTTCCTCACTCTTGAACCTTTTAGTAGGTAGATCAGCCATATTACGGATACATCTATCTATTTCCGAACTCAGCTTGGGGCTCTCGGCATTGGAATCTTTATCAATCTTATGATTTTCTGCTGTTTTGATTAATATGTAATCACAGAAGTCATAGACATCTTTGTAGACTTCATCTTCTGATAGAGGATCTATAGTTATCCCCCATTCCGGCCCTTTCTGGATTTGCACTTCACAAACAGTGGTACGGCCACCACGTGTGTGTAGAACTGGTTTTTTGCCATCTTTCAAGCCGAGGAAACCGCAGATGGCAGTAGTCTTCCCAACACCAACACTTCCAATACAGGCTATCGTATGCTCAGTTGAGGACAGGTAATCTGCAAGTTTGCGGGTGGTTTCTTCATGCATTCGCAGTTGCTTGTAGAAGACACTTGTGCTTCCAATACCTTTTTTTAGCTTTTGAATTTTCTTAAGTGTTGATTCAGCCAACGAAAGCTGTTCTCTGCTTGGATTGAAGAAATCTGGTTTATCTATGTATTTCCATTGTTGTGTAATATGTTTTTTTGCAGCTTTTGATGTTGGGGTGTTTATTGTATCGAGGAACTTGTCAATCTCTACCTGATCCAGCGATACCTGGTCCTCCATTCTGGAAACCCGGCTCGGGCTAAAGCCCATCTTTTTTGCTAATTCTTTTTGACTAACCCCTGAATCTTCTCTGACTCGTGCAAGCATTTTTCCTGTTTTCATGACGCCTCCTTTAGAATCGATACAACAAAACAATGCTATTATCTTTGCTTGTAATCTATACTATAGAACATGTATATCTGATGTCAATCACTTTTTTGATTTATTTTTCATGCACTGATTCATAATTTTATATGAGTTAATATTGATCTGATTCAAAAAACCACCGCCATGCCGCATTATCAGGCATTATTGTATTTAGGATGCCCTTCTCACCCATATGTCAGAACACACTTACAAAATCCACCGTTCAACCCACTACCATTATAGAAGGTCTTGATATGGGAGAAATAGTCTCAACCTGAGACCATTATCTTAAAATCAAGGCTTAACCATTATATAAGGAGGAATTGGATATGCTGGTACATATTGGCCACAGGAATTATGCAATGGCGGACAAGATCCTGGTGGTGTTAGCATCTGAAGGATCTGCCGTGCGGCGGTTACGAGCCGAAGGAAAGAAAAAAGGTTGTTTAATAGATGCGACTGCAGGCGGTCGAACCAGGAGCGTGATTGTTGCAACCTCTGGGCAAGTGATCTTGTCAGGTGTGCAGCCGGAAACACTGTGGAAGCGGATGCGGGCTGTGGTTGGGGGATAATAAGCAGAAAAGCTCCTTGATATAATTACCAAGGAGCTTTTATTCTGGTTTGGTTTATTAAAAATTACTTCTCGATTCTGCCGCCTCCCTCACTGGATCAAGAGAAAGATAGGTCTGGTAGGATTTTTTTATTATTATAAAAAATAAGCTAGTTGTTGGCAGATTGTATTGAATTTTAAATATCTTCATATTTAATTATAAAAAACTCTTTACTTGGAGAATTATATATGATTATATGCGTATAGTTTCTATATGGATATACTTTTTATACGCTTGGGTGGTTTATAAAATACAATGAAATGGGGAATTAAACAAAGGTTAGAGTTTCTTGAATATCGACTTTTCTGGGAAGGTACAATCAACAGAAAAGATTTAATTGATGTTTTTGGGGTTTCAGTACCTCAAGCATCGGCTGATATTAAACAATACAAGCAGAACGCACCAGGTAATATTTATTATGACAAAAGTCAAAAAAAATATTTAGTAACTTCGAAGTTTAAACCGATTTTTGGTTCGATTGATTCTCACAATTATCTTTCAAAATTATCCATGTTATCTGAAGGCATAATAAAAGAGGATGAAACTTTTATGGGTTACATCCCCGAATATTCAGTTGTTCCTTCATTTGACAGGGCTATAGATCCTTATGTTTTGAAAAAAATTATAAAGGTTCTAAAGGCGGG
The DNA here is from genome assembly GCA_018697035.1 of archaeon. Classification (GTDB taxonomy): domain Archaea; phylum Nanobdellota; class Nanobdellia; order Pacearchaeales; family GW2011-AR1; genus JAGVXH01. The sequence continues at coordinate 143,758 of JABHSE010000004.1, forward strand.
GAATTCAATTAATATTCAATATCAATCAATGAGCAGGCCATCTCCGGTATGGCGATGGATTTCACCACATGCTTTTGCGTTTGATGGATTCAGATGGCATGTTAGGGCCTATTGTGAGCTTACAAATGAATTTAGGGACTTTATTTTAGGGCGTATCCTGGATGTTCAGACGGTCAAAGTTTCCAAGGTGAATTCTTCAGAGGATTCCAAATGGAATCATTTTGTGACATTAAAAATAGCTGCACATCCTAATTTAACTCCGGGTCAGCGTAAGATAATTGAAAAAGAATATAACATGAGTGATGGAGTTGTTCAGATAAAGGTCAGGGCTGCATTTATTTATTATGTGCTGCTTAGGTTTAGGCTTGAAAACAAAGATGATCCAAGATTTTTAAAAAATAAAAATGCAATACTATTGAATTATGAAGAGATTGAAGAGTATATATAACAAATTTAAGGTAAGTGATTATGTATTTTAATTCTAAAAAAGTTGCCTTCTCCCGGCATGAATCTTTTGTTCTTCGTTTTGGCTGGTTAACCAAAGGGTTTCGTGCTTTCGAAGAAGATCTAAATATTTTTAATAATAAGGATGCTGTTGTCACCTTGGGCGTTGGAAAGAATATGGTCAACTCGATCAGGCATTGGCTTCGTGCATCTAAATTAATCATTTTCGATACTGATAAAAAAGAAACTACCTCAATTGGGAAGGCTATTTTTTCAAAAGAAGATGGTTGGGACCCTTTTTTAGAAGATGAAGCAACTATTTGGTTAATTCACTGGTTGATTTCAACCAATTCAGAGCATGCAACCGCATGGTATTGGTTTTTTAATCATTTCTATAAACCTGAGTTTTCAACAGATGAAGTAGTATCTGCACTTTCCACTTTTGCAAAAGAAAAGATTAATGCTCGGTTTGCAATTAGTTCTATTAAGCAGGACGCAGCTGTTTTATTAAGGTCTTATGTTCGATCAAAGAAAAGCAAAAAAGCAGTTTATGAAGATGTTCTTGATTCTCCATTGTCTCTTTTAAAACTGATTTCGTATTCAACTGCAACAAAATCATATCAATCAAAATTAGAAATACGTGAGAACTTACCAATAGGAATATTTGGTTATGCAATTTGTGATTATTTGAAACAGTTGAACATTTCACAAGTGCCTATCGAAGATTTGATCTATTGCAAAGAGGGAAGGGTTGCTCCTGGGCTTATTTTTCGTTTGACAGAAAATTCTTTGTTAACCAAATTAGAGCAATTAATACAGCTATTCCCTGAAAAGTTTGCTATAGATCAAACAGCAGGAATTCATCAATTTTTTGTATTAAATGAACTTGATAATCTTGATCCTTTTGAAATGTTGAAATTTCATTATGATTCAAAAAACAAATACGAGGCTGCATGAAACTAACGGATTATATCGATATTGATACAGTTTACACTCGATCAATAAATATAGAGCGTGATTCAGATTCTGATGAGATTGTTAAAGCTTACATTCCAACGAGCCGAGCAGTAAACACTCTGTACCGTATTTCAGACACTTTTGACCAGGTAAACACACCAAGGTCGTGGGCATTGATTGGGCCTTATGGGTCTGGCAAATCTTCGTTTGCAGTTTTTTTGTCACATTTAATGAATAACATTGATAAATCAGCAACGAAATCGGCATACGAAGTATTAAATCGTGTTGATAATGATCTTTGTGGCAAATTCAAGGATCATATTCAAGACACAAAAGGATATGTACCAATACTGATCACCGGTGCACCAGAGCCTTTAGGTAACCGTTTCCTTTCAGGGATGTATGATGCCACACAAAAGTATTGGAATACAGTGGGTCGCAAGCCTTTAGTAATAAATAAGATCAAAGACAAGCTATCTCAAATTACAATTACAACTGCTGAAATTATTGAACTGCTTGAAGAATTGCAGGAAGCTGTCAAGAAGACCGGCAGTGGTATAATAATTATATTAGATGAATTTGGAAAGTTTTTAGAATATGAAGCAAGGCATTATGGTGCAAATGATATCTATCTTTTACAGCTTTTATCTGAATTAGCTGTAACTAAAAGCAATGCCAATTTATTCATATTTACATTAATGCATCAGGGCTTTGAAGAATATGCAAGGGGTTTGAGCCGAACGCTTAGGAATGAATGGAGCAAGATTCAAGGCCGGTTTGAGACAGTTCCTTTTTTGGAATCTACAGAACAGACTATTCATATCTTGAGCAAAGCTTTTGTCAATAACTTTTCAGAAGAACAAAAAAATTCAATTTATGAGCTATGTTTAAAGGTTGCAACTGTTTTATCAAAAGAAGATGCTTTACCAGGTTCTATAGAGCCAAACAAGGCTGCTGATCTATTTGCAAAATGTTATCCTCTTCATCCTGTTTCAACCATATTACTTCCTGTCCTTTGCCAAAAGATGGCTCAAAATGAGAGGACGTTATTCAGTTATCTTGGGAGCCGGGAATCGTTTGGGTTTAAAGATAGTTTAAGCAAACTCGAATCAACTGATGAATGGATTCTACCCTGGCAGATATATGAGTATTTCATCCAAAATCAACCAGGGGTAATAACTGATCCTATAGCACATCGTCGGTGGGCTGAAGTTGTGACAGCTGTTGAACGGCTTGGTGATGCACCTTCAAAAGATATTCAAATGCTTAAAACTATAGGTCTGCTGAATATTATTGGCGCACAAGCGGGGTTTAAGGCATCAAAAAAGATTGTTGAATCATGCTCTTCAAACAAGAAAGCTGCAACGATTGCGACAAAAAGCCTTATTGAAAGGTCTGTTGTCCAATTCAGAAAGTTCAGTAATGAATTCAGGGTTTGGCAGGGTAGTGATTTTGATCTCGAACTGGCAGTGCAAGATGAAATGGGGCAAATTGGACGTTTTGATCTTCCTGAAACCTTAGAGACATTGAATCCATTACAGCCTATTGTCGCTCATCGTCACACTATCGAAAAGGTGACTTTACGGTACTTTGTTCCATTCTTTGTTGATGTGAACAATTACAAGATGCTCAAACCTAAAGGTAATCAGCAAAGACTCATTTTTTGTTTAACGGAGACTGCGGATGAAATTGAACTCGCAAAAAATGATGTAATTCCATATTTTGAAGAATTTGACATGATTGCAATTTGTTCAAATGGAGATCAATTAAGACAAGCTGTAGGTGAAGTTCTTGCTCTTAAAAGAGTTGAACAAAATTGTCCTGAGTTGAATACTGATCCTATAGCGAACAGAGAATTCAAAAATCGCCTTTTTGCTGCTGAAATTTTTCAGGATAACTTATTATCTGCGTTAATAGAATCTCCGCAAATCTCACATTGGTATTGGAGAACCAAAAAAATATCAATAAGCAATAAGCGAGGATTACAACAACAGCTATCCACCATTCTTGACTCAATATATTCCAAATCCCCTATAATAAAGAATGAATTGATCAACAGAGAAAAGCCATCAGCACAAGCAGCAGCAGCCCGAAATAAATTAGTCTTTGCAATGCTGCATAACATCGAAAAGGAAGAATTAGGCATTGAAAAATTTCCTGCTGAAAAAGGTATTTATAAATCATTTTTACGGGCAACCGGATTACATCAATTAAATGGGGACAATAACTGGGAACTTGTTCCACCTAAGAAAAATAATCCTTACAATTTATATCCAGTCTGGATGTGCATACAAGATTTTTTAGAAACGACTCAAAAGACACCAAAATCTTTCATTGAGCTTAATGAAATTCTTCTTGCCCCTCCGTATGGGGTTAAAGCAGGCGTTCTACCTTTACTATATTTAACTGTTTTTTTATGTAAACAAAATGATCTGGCTTTTTATGAAAATGGCATTTATACGCCATATATTACTGATCAGCATATAGAAAGGTTCATGAAACGGCCTGATTTTTTTACAATACAATTATTAAAAATTAGTGGTATTAGAGCATCTTTATTTAACAGTTACTCAAAGGTTCTTTATGGTGATAATCCGAACCGAAAAATTAATTTATTGAGCATAGCACGGCCTCTTGCAAAGTTTGTTGCAGAATTAGAAGAGTATACTAAGCAAACGAATAGATTGTCGGATTCAAGCCAGAAGGCTTTGAAGGCATTTGATTTAGCAAATTCTCCAGCTGATCTCTTATTCAATAGATTACCAAAAGCTTGTTCATTTCCTGAAATTGATCCTGATGAGACAAATAAAAATAAGATCAAGGGTTTTACGAATGCTTTAATTAGCGTTATCAAAGAATTACGTGACGCTTACACAAAAATGCTTGAGGAGTTCGCAGGATTGCTCTCGTATTCGTTATTGCCGGATTATAATGAAAAGTTAGAGTTGTCTAAGTTGCGATCCAAAATCCAAGCAAGATATGAAGGATTAGAAAACTTTACAGTAGACTCGGCAGGATTGAGGCCATTTGTTGTGCAGATAACAGAAAAAGAAGCTGATGATAAGGTCTGGTTCAGCAGACTCTTATTGTTTCTTGGGGAAAAAACATCAAACAAATGGTCTGATATAGACAGGGATAATGCAGTTCTTAGACTAACTGGATTCTCTAAAAGGCTTATCGACCTAAGGATTATACAAGGTCATTTCATCAAAAACAAAGCGAAGTTCAAGGATTCTTTTGAAATTATTCGGTTAAGGTCAATGCGTTACGGTAAGACTGATAATGATGAAGTCATTACAATAGAACACTCTGAGAAAGAATATATCGATAATCAAAAAGAACATTTTTATTCTCTACTATCACAATTGAACAGCGATAAATCACGCATTGCAATTTTAGCTGATATTCTTGATGAGTATTTGACTGAAAAAAAACAGAAGAGTGATAGCGAGAAAAACAAGGTATCAAATGGCTAAGAAAAATATCCGGCATGTTTGTGGGATCTCTGGTGGTAAAGATAGTGCTGCTTTGGCAATTTATCTGAAGCAACAGGGGAAATATCCTGATATGGAGTATTATTTCTCTGATACTGGGTGTGAGCTTCCTGAGACATATTTATTCCTGGATAAGCTTGAAGCTTATCTTGGGAAAAAAATTGTTCGCCTGGGAAGTGAATCAACATTTGAGCATCATCTTTTCATGAGTGGAAACATGTTGCCCTCACCCCGGCAGAGATGGTGCACAGTTAAAATGAAACTGGAGCCCTTTGAGAAGTTTGCGGGAACAAAGGAAGATGTTAAAAGTTTTATAGCTATTCGTGGAGATGAACATAGAGAAGGATATGTTAGTTCTAAGCCTAATATAAAACCGGAGTTTCCATTCGTTCATGATGGTATTGTCAGAAAAGATGTCTTTCGAATTTTAGAAGAAACTATTGGAGTCCCGAAATATTACAAATGGAGAAGCAGATCTGGATGTTATTTTTGTTTTTTCCAAAGACGTGAAGAGTGGCTTGGACTTTATGATCATCACCCTGATCTTTTCAAAAAAGCAATGGAACTTGAAAAAGTTGATGCTAATGAAAATGGTTACACTTGGATTGAGGGGATGACATTAAAAGAGTTATTGGAAAAAAAAGATTCAATCATCGAATACGCAGAAAACAGACGTAAGAACAACGACAATAGGACCTGGCAAGAGAAACTTCTTGAACAGGGTGATGATATGAATGACAAAGGGTGTTTAATTTGTAGTCTTTAAATTTTGGAGGTTGTGATGAGTGTTAGTTTGGTGGAAAACGGTGCTGCCCTTCAATCAATGCGTAATTCTGATTTTGATGCATATAGTGCCTACGGTGAAATAATTGATAACTCGATACAAGCAGATGCTAAAATTATTAGAGTTCATTTTGATTATGTACCTGCAACAACTAAACGTGATAAAGAAGGCCTCAAATATGTTGCGTTTGGTGATGATGGGGAGGGGATGGAACCTGATGTCCTTCATCGTTGTTTGCAATTAGGATATTCAAGTCGTTACAATGATCGTTCAGGTATAGGTCGATTTGGTGTAGGAGGTATCTTAGCTGCAATCAATCAGTGCATGAAAATTGAAATGTATTCAAAAGTCGAAACCGGCGATTGGTTGTATACTTATGTCGATTTAGGACAAATTATGAAAGGTGAGATGTCTCACATTCCAGAGCCTATCGTTCAAACACCTCCAGATGAATTTTTAAAGTTTTCGAATCCAGAACATGGAACTATTGCAATCTGGTCTAAGTATGATCGTCAACCAACAAATGCTTCAGAGATTGTATATGGAATGCATATTTGGACAGGTCGAACTTATAGATATTTTCTTTGGGAAGATACCAAAATAGTTATCAATGACAAAGATGTGTTAGCCATTGATCCGCTTTATTGCTGTGTCGAAAAAACAAAGCATCCTGAAACAGCTCCTGCTAATCTTTATGATCCAATAGAAATTTCATGGCCTATTGCTGAGGATGATAGGATTGATGGAGGACCTTCCGATTCTGAAATAACTATAAAGATGAGCTTATTGCCAGAAGAATTACGCCCTAATCGAGGTGCAGGAAATTCAAATAATGCTAAAGATAGATATATTGATAAAAATGAAGGTTTTTCAATTATCAGAAATAAAAGAGAAGTTTTTTTTGGGCGAATCCCATATTGGCCGGGAAAACCGATTCAAGAAATCGATAGATGGTGGGGGTGTGAAATATCTTTTGATGCTGTTTTAGATAAAGAGTTCACTGTTAAGAACATTAAAAGAGGTGCTGTCCCGGTTAAAGAATTAAAAAAAGCTTTAAAAGATAAAATTGAACCAACTAGAAACACCTGTCTTGGAAAAGTAAGAGAACATTGGGATGAGAATAAGGCAAAGTCAAAAATAAATGATAAAGACAATACAACTGAGACTGGTCATGAGAAAGCTGAAAAGGCTGCCCAAAAGACTAAAACTCCTAAGAATATAATTGATAAAAAGAAAAATATTAATGAAGAGGCTGAGAAAGTATCTAACCAGTGGGCTGAACATGCTGACGAGCAACAAAGAAGGCGATGGGAAGAGAAATTTAAAAGCCAGCCTTTTTCTCTTCTTGATGATGAGTGGAAAGGCCCTGAGTTCTTCGAGACCACACATATGGGTGGCAGTAGTGTTTTAAAATATAATAAGCGACATGATTTTTTCAGAAAAATTGATGAAATAAGGGTATTATTGCATGAAAAAAATGATGATAATGATGATGATGCTGCTGAACAATTGAAGGATTTGATTGATCTTCTATTAATCTCATATGCAAAAGCTGAGGCTATGTTTGATGATGAATTCGAAATGTCAGCTGAAAAATTTATCGAACAAATAAGGATGTCATGGGGCAACTATTTATCGAACTATATTGGAACATATGAAAAACAAAATCAAACGGAATAATTTGGGATGAAAACGAACTCTGAAAAACAAGTCGTTATGGGAAATAAAAAATACCCTATTGTTATTTCTTTAAGTGAATACAAAGGATCTCCATTGGTAGATATCCGAAAGTACTATTTCGATAAAAAATCAGAGGAGATCAAACCAAGTAAAAAAGGTATAGCACTCCAAAAAAACAGTTTCAATTTGTTGGCGCAAACACTTATTGATTCATCGCCAGAGATAAAAAAATGGTTTGAAGAAAAAAATGAGTATAGTGCCAAGAAAGCAACTCAGACTCTTCAGGTAAGAGCAGATGCTGTTGAAGAGAATAGACGTCAAGCACAAAACTTTGAAACTGATAAAGAAGGGTGGCAGGCTCCTAATTTTTTTGATGTGGAATCATTAGGGGGTTCAGATAAGATTGTATATAACACAAAGCATAGTATGTATGAGTTGTTGAATCAGTTGTCTCAGGGTGATGATAAATCAGCCTCCGACCTTATTAATGTCATCCTAATGTCTTATAAAAAAGCAAAAGATATTTTGGATGATGGTGAAGAATATTCTGCTGATGAGTTGTTCAAGTATTTAGAATTTGAATGGGGGTTGATACTTTCAAATTACATTAAAACGGTAGGTAAAATATGAGTGTCTGGAAGTTTTTGGGCAAGTCAGACTTGCAAAAATATTTAGAGGATGAGCTTTTAGAGCGGTTAGAAGACTTGCTACCCATCTTTGATCCTAACATTGATGGATTCACTATACATTCTAAAAATACTTTAGCAAAAATATTTGAGTCTTTTATAGCTCCACGCCTTTTCTCTAAAAAAGAATTTCGTGCTCAATTGCTAAATTCTTTTCCAGAATCTAATTTAGATGATATCTGTATTTTGTTAGAAATAAAGATAACTGGCCTAAGCTTCGATAAAAAAGTAAAGGCACTTTGCAAAATTCCATGGAAAGAATCTAAAAGGGTTGATCAGTTCTTAGAAGCATTGAATTTACCTCTTGATTTCGGTCCTTCTGAAAAGCAATTGCCCGAGAAAGAAAAAATAATTTCATTAGATATAAAAAGGTATCTGACTTTAAAAGATTTTCAAGCATCTGTTTTCTATAAAGTAGTAGATGAATTAAAAAATCCAAGGGCCAGATTTATCGTCCAAATGCCAACTGGTTCAGGTAAAACAAGAACGGCAATGGAAATTATTTCATCTGTATTGAACGATAATGAAGAAAAAAGCATTGTTATATGGTTGGCACATTCAGAAGAACTTTGTGAGCAGGCTTATCAATGTTTTGAAGATACTTGGTATCATACCAAAAATAAGGATTTAAAATTAATTAGATCGTGGGGGGAAGGTGGAAGTTTACCTCAAGATGCTGACCAGAGTTGTATGATCATAGGAGGCTTTCAGAAGCTTTATGCCATATTAAAAAAAGACCCTTCATATTTCGATAAATTACGTAGTCATGTTAAATTAATTGTTGTTGATGAAGCTCATAAAGTTTTAGCTCCAACATACAAAAAAGTTACTGATTCTTTAATTGGCGATGATACTTGCATGATAGGTTTAACTGCAACGCCAGGCAGGAGTATAATTGATGAGGATCAAAATAAAGATCTCGCTAATTATTTTTTTCAAAAGATTATCAATATAGATACTGGCAAAGAACCTGTCATTAAATATCTAAGAGACAGGAAAATATTAGCCCGAACAAATTACCATCCAATTAAAACAAACCGAACTTATGAACTTACCAAGAAAGAACAAGAACATTTAGAGAAATTCTTCGACTTGCCTAAAGGCATCTTAAAAAGAATCGGTGCTGATGATGCAAGAAATATTGAAATCATAAAAATTTTACAGGATGATTGTGCTTTGAATAAGCAAATTTTATTTTTTGCTTGCAGTGTAGAGCATTCACAATTCATTACTGCATTGCTTAACATGCTTGGAATAAAGGCTGCCCATGTTGATGGAGAACTTCCTAAAGGAAGAAGGGCTGCAATAATTAATGAATTCAGAGAGAATAAAATTCAGGTTTTATGTAACTATGGTGTTTTGTCTACTGGTTTTGATGCTCCTAAAATCGATGTAGTATTCATATCTCGACCTACTGGTTCAGTAGTTTTGTACAGTCAAATGATAGGCCGGGGACTCAGAGGTCCATCAATAGGCGGTACAGAAGAATGCAAAATTGTTGATTTGATTGATAATATTACCGGTTTTGGGAATGAAGATAAAGTCTATGAATATTTTGATGAATATTATTCGTAATCCGACATTCTAAAAGTGATAAAAATGAATGGACTTCTTAAATCAATAATTTTTAATAAAGACTTTAACGATTCAATTCAAGAATCTTTATCTTCAGCATCTTACGTTTATATTTTTAGTGCATTTGTCAAAACAGATGCATTAAAGTGGGTTGCAAATAATATTGGTGAAAATACACAAGTAAAAGTTATAGCTCGCTGGCAATTTAATGATTTAATTTCTGGGGCTTCAGATATTACCGCTTACAAATTCGCTAACCAGAATAATTGGGATTTTGCTATCAATACTAATATGCATTTCAAAATTTATTTGATTGATGAAAAAAAATTATATGTTGGTAGTGCGAATTTAACTAATTCTGGATTTCATTTAAGTGGTTTTGGGAATGATGAAGCAAGTGTTCAAGTAGTTCCAAGCTCAATCGATATAATGCAATTAAGAAGGTATGCAGATTCATGCTGTATTATAACAGATGATCTTTATGAGAAGTTAATTGAATATTATAATAAAAGAGATAAACAGCAAATCAATCTAAAAAAAGATTGGCCTTCAGATTTAAAGAACAAAATTATAACAACACTTGATCAGCTTTGGGTTCATGACTTGTTTTTTAATTCACCTCAATCTTTAGAATCTGCTGAAGGTGAGCATCTTAGTCATGATCGTGCTTTATTGAATGTACAAGGAATTAATTTAAAACAAAAAGATGATTTACTAAATAGATTCAAATCCACATTATTATGGGACTGGGTATATAGAACTGTTGGTAATAGCGAAGATAAGTATGTGAGGTTTGGAGAAATTACAGCTAAACTTCACAATTCTTTATTAGATGATCCAAAGCCCTACAGGAAAACTGTAAAGAGTTTTGTCTCCAACATATTTGAATGGGTTCGATACTTAGACCCAGACGAAATAGGTATTAAAAAGTTCAATCATACAGAAGCATTATTCTTAATCGAACAACAGGAATAATATAAATGGATCTTCCAGGAAACTATTTAAAAAATGTCAGTGAAGGTATGGACGTTGAGGTTAATCCTCAGAAAGATAGGACAAGAAAAAAGCGTGTAAAAGGAGTTGTGAAAAAAATTCTGAGCAGGACTCCTGAACACACACATGGAATTCTTGTTGAATTAGACAACGGTGAAATAGGCCGTATAAAAACAATACTGGATTTTTCATCAGGTTCTGTGAATGATCCCTCTTCCAAGGCTTCAAATACTGTTGATGTCAAACCTCCAGATACTGAAGAGATCCATTCAAGTGACGAGTCTGTTAGCCAAAGCAAAACAAAGCCGAAATTCGATATCGAAAAGACTATTGAAAATCCAAAAGAAGAGAATCACTTTGTTGAATTTAAAACGAGCAGCTTATGGAGTGTACGGTATAGCGATCAACAGATCCGGGAGTCATCCTCATATGAAATAAAAGAATATGGTCGCAATGCTTCAAAATTTATCATTGCAAAGACCATAGGAAGCTTTCTGAATTCTGATGGTGGACACTTAATTGTTGGTGTAAAAGAGAACAAAATCGGGGGAAATAATGAAGTCATTGGAATAGAATCCGAATTTTTCAAGCTTCAAGATCCTTGCCTTGACGGATACAGGAGAATGATAGTTGACCAGATCATTAAGTTATTTTTCCCGGCTGAAGTTTTCCATCATATCAATGATTATATGGAAATAAACTTTAAAGAAATTGATGAAAAAACTGTTTGTCACATCCTGGTTCGCCCAAGTAAAACGAAAGTTTTCATCAATTTTAAAAATAAGGGACATTTTTTCATTAGGATTGATGCAAGCTCAAGAGAATTACGTGGAGAAGATGTTGTTGATTATTGTCTTCGTAGATTTACTTGAGTAGCTAAGTCTCAATGTCAAAGCCTTTTATCAATATACCCTTATCTGCAATTCCTTCATCGAACTCATCGATGTTTGGCCCAAATCCGCTTAGATCAAGCCATTCAAAAGAAGAGAGTTGGACATCAAAAGAACGCTGATCCTTATATTTAGGGAAGCCGTCCTCAATATATTGAGATTTTAGATACAGCGGCTGCGGCTTGAATTTATCTCCATAGGTAAAAAAATCGATTCGTTGCTCTCTTAGATTGATTTTGATCCTTTCCATGAGAAGAGGCAAAGGCTTATTTTCAAAATCATCATATTTCATCAGAGAAACTTTATTTGATTGCATATGGATTTTAATCATATCAACTTCATACAAATCACCATAGAGCTGTGTGGCACAACCGATATACGTTCTTAAAACTGGTGAGAGTTGGTTGATGTAATCTATATGAATGGTCCAGGAGTGATCACCATCCATACGGCCAGTTTTAAGGTTTTCATCGGCTTTTTGGCATTCTGATTTAATCGTTTGAGTATTCCCTACTGAAAAAAGCAGGTCTGTGGATTCTTGGATGGTATCTGTATACTTGTTAAAAAAATGCTTAATATCTTTTTGAAGCACTCTCGGCATTGTTTTGTATGGCTTTCTCCGACTAAAAAGACCAAGGGCAAAGTGAACAAGAAGGTCTTTTCTTCTTTCAGATTCTGCCAGCTGAAAATTTAATTTGTCATAAATTTCCGTAGCAAGTGTGAATGCTTTTTGATGAGACCCGCAGGTAGCCCGGAGTTCTTCTGATCTTTTATATTCTGAATTTAAAGGGAGGCGACCAAATTCTAAGCAAGTGTTCCAAAAGTCATTCAACAGATCTTTATGCCTTGTGTAAAATGCCTGTTGCTTGATTTTTAACCTATCCGGAGAATCTGTATAAGATATCCTTTTCCAGTTCTTTCTTCTTCCCTGCCGATTTATTAGAAGCTGTTGTTCTTCAATTTTATCTTTAAAAATATAGAATACGCCAGGGCCGACCGCTATTGCTAATTCACCTAAAGATCCTTCAAGATATTCCCGAAACTCATTCTGCGTATAATATTTTTGAAAGGTGTTTCTTGAGGTTATAACTCCATCACCATATTGCTTGAACTTGCTTGTTATAGATTCACTGCCTAGCATGACAGAAGCTACAAGAAATTTCTTTGAGAGAGTGTAAGCTTTTTTTAGAGTCTGGGTTCTTTCACTGGGAGATTCAATAATATTGATGACAAAGCCCAAATTTACAATATCAGCCTTTACGATTTTTGAATCACTTCGATAAACAGGGTCCCAACCGGATGCATTCACACCCAATTCATTTACAATATTAAGATCATCACATTTGCCGCAACCATAGTCAAAAAAGGTATAATTTCCATTCAGATAATTATTCCTGTAAAGGGATTGTACCGGCGTTGAAAGGCTGTATCTATCAATTGCAGTCTTATGCCTCTCTATTCCATTATCAAAAACCCTTTTTTTAACAATTTCATGACCGATGATAGAAAGGCCTTTTTCTTTAAGGATTTCTTCCCATCTGTTTTTAAATCCTATGATACGCTTATTCTCAAACAGACCTTCATTTTCAGCCTGGGTTGTTAATTTCTTATAGTCAGGGATTAAAGGATTTGAAGGTTCTAATAATGTCTCTTTGCGATGCAGAATGGGCGGATTTTTTGAATTTGTATATTGAATCTTTTTACATGTTAAATTTTCCAGATCAATTGAATGGCTGCTTTTTAAAGATGGAAATGCAGCTGTGTAAAATTCAGGGTAATTTAATAATGAAATTTTGAATTCTCTTTTAAAGAATTTAATAAGGTTCCAGGTGATTGATTCAAATCCAAGTTCAATAACTTGTGATTCAAGGAAGTTTTTTAAGGGTAATGGCAAGCATTTCACGGCTGATTCATGTAGATAAATAGCATCAGGTAGATGTTTGCCTATTTTGATTTTTTTTATTGTTTTTAAATAATTTGGTTTATTCATGAAAATATATAACCTACGGTCCCAATATAATTTTAGGAATCTAAATGCATCACATTGTCCTCCAATTAACTATTTCACCTAAAGAAAAGGATCTAAATCTTCCTTTCCCTGCTTGACCATGAAGCAGTCCCCTTTTCTGTTTGGATCGTTTTTTATTTTTTTTCCATGATCCTCCCAAGCTTCCAAATGACATTTCAGCATCATCATCAAAAATACCATGACCATTATCTGAGACTTCTATTTTGTCGATACCTTTGATTGGATTTTCATAAAAGCGAACAGAAACTTTCTCCGCATCAGCATCAAATGAATTCCAAATTAATTCAGCGATAGCTAAAATAGGTTTTTTTACTTTGGTCGTACGTTTTAAATGGTCATTTTTTACTTGAATTTTGACTTCTTTCATTTTTATTCACCATTCATTTTGTTTTTGGAACCTATTAGAATAAAAAATATTGATTACTCCAATTATAGAGAATCGTAATGAATTATATTATACGAACTTAGACTGATTCCTATATGGATCAATAGCCACAATTCATTCGACTAATCAATTTAAGAATCATGGTCAAGGGGAAAATTATTTTTACGCTTGAAATTAGTATATTTTGATTGACAAATTTTGATTATTTAAATTATATTAAAAAAATAAACGGTACACTTTTCATCAGTTTGATGAACCTTTTTACAAATGACATACTCCTGGAATAGAGCTGATCTGTTTTAAATATTTCGATTTTTTGACGTGGAATAGCCTGAAGATAGGCTTATCGTGATTTTTTATGAATTTGCTAACAAGAAAGGACTGTTTTATATGCTGTTGGTTTACAAATTTTTATTGTGGAAAATTTTTGTTGCATTCAATTGTTTTGTTCGAGGAGAAGTTACTGTTTTTGATAGATTTTTTATAAGAACGCTCAAAATAAGAAAGGTTCACTCTTCTGATGAAAAGTAAACCATCGTCCAAAAAGAAAAACCAGAGAAACGTCTGGATAGTTGATGAAAGCAAGTGCCTTAGAAAAAGCGAAGTTAATAAACTCAAAAGATTTTGTCTTCAGTTAAAAATTAAAGGGCTGCAGAATAAGAAATTCACCGCTGTAAGAAACTGGTTTATGATTGAGCTTGGATTAAATACCGGCCTCAGAGTTCAGGAAATGGCCTCACTAAAACATTTCAATCTTTTTTTAGATGAGGGGCGATCTTCCATTTTATTTATAGGTAAAGGTAATAAGAAAAGATCAGTTTGGCTAAGTTCAGCTTTCAAAAAGAAATGCATTCATTATCTAAAATTCAAAAGCCGGTTTGGTTTTTCAACCGATCCAGACTCCTGTCTTCTGAATAATCTTAAAGATGAAGGGATTTCAAAAAGAGCATTGCAAAAATTTTTTAAAATCCTTGTAAAAAGAGCAGGACTCCCAGGACGTTACCATATTCACAATTTGCGACACACTTATACAACCTTTCTACTTAAGGCCAGTCATTACAATTATAGATTTGTACAAAAACAGCTTGGACACGCCTCAATAACGACAACTCAGGTTTATGCTGGAGTCGTTGAATCTGAGGGAAGAAAAGCAATTGAAAAAATATACAAATAAAATAAGGGAGAAATCTTATGAATTATTTAAAAATTAAAATATTGTGTTTAGTAGGTTTTGCTATCCTATGTCTGGCTTTGTTTTCCGGTTGTTTAAGTGATTATGGCAATGCAGTTGTAAGAGACTGGGGCAATACGGCAGTTAAGCAGGCAATTGTGAGTGGAGTTCAAAATGAGATTGAAGGGCAGAGAGGGACAACAGTTAATGTAAATAATAGTTATGCTAAGCCGGTTATAATAGAAAAACCAGAATTAAAGGCATGGAAATATAAGGATTTTAATGGGAATGGAAGACCGGACGAAGCCGAATTTATTGTGTTGCGGTATGATGAGCCTGTAAATATTGATAATTTTGATTTGGTGGTAGCATTTTATCCTGTGAGAAATGGTTCTGATATCACATATTCTATATTTAGTCCCGGCGGATACAAAATTTCAGGAGCGAATCTTAGATATGATAAGGCGGTTGTAATTGGAAAGGATAAAAATCAATATTTCGATTACAAAACTGGAAAGCATATATTCACTGCGGAAAAAGATAATCACTTTTTGTCCAGAGAGATAATGATTCTGAAAAATAATTAATTTTTCAACAGGGAACATTTTATAAATATCTTGTACCATAACTTCTGATGGGGAAAGAGAGAGTTGGTATTAAGGAAAAAGCCGTTGCGAGCCTTCAGATTGTATCTTTGGTCGTATCATTTTTGGCTTTTAGTTATTTCATTTATTCTGTAGATATCGTTAGTGGCAGTATGCCAAGCACCATTTCTCTTGGAAACAAACCCCCTCAAATGTCTATTCCGTCTGGTGGATCTCATGGTCACAATCGTGATGATGGAAGTATGCCAAGCTCTATCAACTCCCCTGGTGGCTCTGTTCAAAATAAAGAATCAATTGGGTCTTCATATAGTTCAAATTTGTTGGGCTTCAGCAAAGGTGGCACTTCTGATGCTCTTGCAAGCGGGTTGCAGTGGGCAGCGATTGCCTATTATGCCGGGACGATGCTTGGGGATATGTTTGGGATGACTGAAAAGAATTCGAAAGCTTTGGGGATGAGTTTGGCGGCTGGCCTTGGGACGTATAAGACGTTGGATACATTTGCCTTTGAAAACGAATTTGGCGCACAATATTTGGGGCAAAATTTTGGTGTAATTGGTCTCGGCGTCGGTGTTTTGATTTTTGTTTTGATGTATAAGGATGTTGAGACTCAAGTTGTGACTTTTGATTGTATGCCGTGGCAGGCGCCGAGTGGCGGAGATAGTTGTGATGTCTGTAATGATGCTGATTTGCCGTGTTCGGAATATAGGTGTAAGGCCTTGGGGCAGAGTTGTGAAATTGTGAACGAGGGAACGGAAGAAGAAAAATGTGTTTATGTAAATCCGACTGATGTGAACCCGCCTATTATTAAGCCGAATTATGACGAGTTGTCGAAGGGGCATGAGTATAAGAATGTTAAGAGTTCGCCGCCTGGGCCTGGGTTTAATATTGTGAATGTTGCTACGAAGGATGGATGCTTGAAGGCGTTCACACCTTTGGAAATGGGCCTCGTAACTGATGAGCCGGCGCAGTGTAAGATTGATTTTAATCATACTACGAAGTTTGATGATATGACTGCTTTCTTTGGTGGGAGTAATTTGTATAGTTATAATCATAGTGAGGCGTTTAGTTTGCCTGAGGCGGCGGAGATTGAGGGTAGTGGTTTTGTTTTGGAGAATGGGAAGGATATGGTGTTTTATGTTCGGTGTAAGGACAAGAATGGGAATGAGAATTCGGCTGAGTATGCTGTGAAGTTTTGTGTTGATCCAAGTCCTGACACGACAGCGCCGAGGATTGATGCTACTTCGATTTTGAATGGTGGGTGTGTTGCCGAGGATGTTGATAGCGCTGAGGTTGTGTTTTATGTGAATGAGCCTTCTGAATGTAAGTGGAGTTTTCAGGACCAGGATTATGATTTAATGGAGAGTGATATGAGTTGCTCGAGTTCTTATCAGCAGGTTAATGCGTTGCAGTTGTTTGGATGTAGTGCTGAGTTGACTGGGATTCCGAGAGATGGGACGAGTTATTATGTTCGATGTAAGGACCAGCCGAGGATAAATGAATCTGATAGAAATGAGAATAGGGAGAGTTTTGAGTTTAGTTCGAGGGGCAGTACTGCTTTGGTTTTGAAAAATCTGCAGCCTAATGGGAGTATCTCTGGAGGGGTGAGCCCTGTGCCGATTGAACTTTATGCTGAGACAATGTTTGGCTGTAATGAGGGTCGTTCTGTTTGTGGATGGTCTGGTGATGGGAGTAATTATATTCAGTTCTTTGATACGGATAAGGAAGACGGGATTCATACGCAGAGGTTGGACTTGGTTGATGGGAAGCATAAGTATTATGTGAAGTGTGTTGATGAGGGTGGTAATCTGGTTGAAGATAGTGTGGAGTTTGAGGTTGATATTGATAGTAACCCTCCTATGATTGCTCGGGTTTATGAGGAGGGTGATATGCTGAAGATTGTGACGATTCGGGATAGTGAGTGTTCGTATAGTTTTGATGATTGTGATTTTTCGGTTGCGCAGGGTGTTGAGATGCCTTATGGGAATACGACGATTCATATTGCGGAGTGGAATGAGGATAAGACTTATTATATCAAGTGTCGGGATGAGTTTTTGAATGAGGGGGCGGAGGGTTCTTTAGTGGTGCGGCCGACATCAAATTTTTTATAATGAGATGAACTGATTAAATTGTTTTTTATATGTCTTCTCTGGTGTTTTCTCGTCCCCAATCCTTATACAATCCTTAAAATCTCTTGCACTCCATAATAACAAAAATGGAAAACAAATATTTATCCCCAGCAATATATCCAGATGTAGTTTCCACTTCCTCGGGAGACTACGGCAAAACAGCGACCCCCTTTGTCCACAAAGAATTGAAAAAATCTTTGGAACTGGTTGTCTCAAACCCACAAGCCAAACAAAAAAGCTGTCCACTCGAAGACATGTTTTCCGACAAGGCCAAAACCCTGAAAGCATCTGTTAATGCATTATTAGAAGAAATAAAATTGCGTGAAGATCTGAACGCTTATCAGACCAAAAAAATTAATGGTGAGATATGCAGACAGCACACTGAACTGATGCAGTTAGAAAACCTTAAAGATCATTATCCGTTTAATCTGACAAAAGATCTCAGTGAGACAAAGGCAAATATTGAAACGAATGTGTTTGAGCTTGAGAAAGAGAAGCGGCAGGAAGGCTTGGAGTGTTGGCGAGATTTGATGTTTTTGAAAAAATATTTGATGGTTTCGTTGAAGGATTATTGGGAGTTGGCGAGAAAGCGGGGGGTGCTGAAAGGAGGTAGTTTGGAGAAATAAGAATTAATCATAAACTGATACAAAATTCAACCACTACGTTGCTGAAAATCCATAAAATGCTGTTGCGATTAAATCTTCTTCTTAGATTTTACATAATGATCGATCTTCGAATTTGCAAATAATTTCATCCAAGGATAATTTCGGTGGATATAGACTTGGCCTATTTAACTTAAAGGATTGCCTTACTTCAACGCTGCAAGCAGCGGGGAGACAAAGGGATATCCATTGTCTTGAAAACGGAACTGTACTGGCAAATCGATTGAACGATTGGGATGATATATTTTTTCTAAAAAATGCAGCAAAAAAATTAAAAGAAATTGATTCTTTACCACCAAGACTGTCTTGGCTTCACTCGTGATCTGTACTTTCTGTGCGATTAATATTTTCTGACAAAATCCTTCATATGACTTTTTTTCTGAATGCGAGGTACGTTCTCCCCTTTTTGAATCCCAACTTTTTGAAAAAATCTTTTTGTTTAATGTCAGAATAGGTATCTATAGTTAATGCTCCTTCTCTTTTTACTTTCCCCTCAAATTCTTTGACAAGGGCTCTCCCAATACCTTTTTTATGGAACTCAGGCTTTACTACAATTCCCAAAAGGTCAGACCAAGCTTCAAATTTATTATACTTTCCAAAACATACCCCCACTATATTTTTCTTTTCTTCTGCTATTAAAAGGATTCCTTCTTTTAACATCCTTTCATAAAAACTCTCCGGAAACGTATTTTCATCAACATCCATTTCTTCAAATGAATCAACGAATTTTTTAATTTGAGGGATCTCTTCAGGTTTTATATCCCTTATCATTCAATAATGAAAAATAGTGTTATTTTTATATGTTATGAATTTGCTATAACAGACAATGGAAAAACGAATTTGTTGAATAATTACTAAAGCCCAGGATGTGATTGAGATTCGATAATTTACAGATTTAGCGACATTAAAATATATTCGTTATCATATCTTAATGTAATTTGCCTAAATCCCAAATGCTTATAGAAAGACGGTGTTTTTGTAGATATAAGTATCATCTTCGCTTTAACATCTTTTGTCTCTTTAATTCTCTTAATTAAATCACATATCAGCATGCTTCCAACTCCTCCTCTTCTGTATTTAGGATTTACATTTACCCAGAACACATTAAAGATCGCATTATCCAGCCACGATGAATTAAACCCACCAAAGGCAATGATTTTTTTCTTTTCTTCTGCAACAATATATATTGGTTTACATAAAGATTTAGAAAACATTTCTTGAATCTCCATAAGGGCCATCTGTTTAGCATATTTTGGGTTATTACTTTTAATAATTTCTAAGATTTGAAAAATGTCTTTTTCCTTTGCCTTTCTGAATTCCATGGAGATCAATATTCGAATGGGTTTATAACTTTTCGCATGCTATTGCTACAGATAATTCCTGACCTATCTACATTGATCATCAATCCCATCTCATTTCGGCATTATTGTAGAAAACGGTAAAATTGAAGTACGCTGAAGTTTATATTCCCTCGTAGGAAACACAAAATGGTTTATATAAATTATTCCAACATGAGAAAGAGTTATTAGGCAGCGAGACTGCGACCGATATCTATATGTCCGACGGATTAAACGGGCTTGAGCAAGAGATGCATATGGAAGAATAATTATGAAACAACGACAAGAAACCTTTTAGTGTGGTGATAGAAAAGCATATAGCATGACTGAAGGGATTTAATTGTAGTATAATATTGAACCGACAAGAAGCAACACGCTGGACGTATTGCCTCTTGCCGAATAAAGTATGCTTACCGCTTGCTCTTGCAAAAAATAATACAACTGCTTTTACGCGTTCCTTTCTTAACAACTTTCATATCGCATCTCACCTCCTTTCTATTTAAATCTAAAACTTCCTATATTTTTTACTGGATTTCACTTATGACCAACTTTGTTGAAACCTTTTCAAAATACTCTTTTTCACAGCAAAGGGCATCCGTATCACCTTTTTGTAAAATGGCTCCGACTCTGCATCCACCACCACAAATAGGTACAAATTTACAATCTTTGCACTTCCTCCAAAGATTAGCGGTCATAATTTTCACATTGAGAGGATTAAAGCGAACTTCCGTCGGATCATCTTTTATGTTACCTAAAGCGTATTCTTTTCTACCTGCCAATGTCACACAGTTGTATATGTCTCCGCTTGGATCAATACTATAGGTGTGATCTCGCATAGCTTCACAAGGACCTAACGCAATGTCTTTATATGGCTTGAATCCTCTTTTTTCGATCTCCTGGATGAGCCAGAAAATATCATCAACATTGGTTTCTGAGAATGCACACGCTTTAATAGAATGGACTGATTGTTTCTTATGGCCCGGGAATCCCAAAATTGGTTTGAAACTCATTTTCTCGATTTCATCATTAAACCCCATATTCTTCAAGTCATCCAACAAGATTGGAATATGTTTCTTGGTTGCATCATCATAGTTACCACCTATGGCTATAGGAATCTTTCCTTTTATTTGCAGTAAATTTTTTACTATATCCCTATAGGTACCCTTACCATTTTTACGAGGCCTCATACGGTCGTGACATGCTTCATCTCCATCTATAGTTACTTTAACCAATCTCAAGCCCAACGGTCTCAAGTAATCCACCAAATCTGGTGTAAGAAGAAGCCCATTAGTTATAATTTCTATATGTAGAGTAACACCCAGTATTTTTGATTTAGAATAAAGAGTCTCACTTATAAATCTCACTGCTTCCGAATTCATAAGAGGTTCGCCTCCGAAAAATACGATGATCAACTCCTTAGGGCGTAGGTTTTCCATTTTGATAGAGAGCCATTTGCAAACATTTGAGGCCATCTCTTTACTCATTGACATATTGGATTTCACCCCCTGCTCAAAACAATAAACACACTTCATATTGCATGCCAAAGTTGTGAGAATGTTCGCACTTATGATTGTGGAATTGAATTTTACTCCCTGAAACCAGTATTCAATTGCTCTGTCTTCATCCACATTATCATCTAATACGATACCGAGCTCTTTTAGTTGACATAGCTGGCCTTTCTGTTTGTCATTCAGCAAATGGGGTTGGCCACAGTTTTTTATAGCATCAATCGTTTCGCAATCGGCTATGACTCTAGAATCAGAGAAAGTATTAAAGATAACTTCTTTCTCATCACAGAAAGGTATAAATACATTGAATTTTGACTTTTTCATCACAAGCTTCCTTTCACCATTGCATTGTAAGTTGGTGCGATATGAATCATACTTTTTCCTTAAATATTCAACAATATTTATAGTTTGGTTTTTAATGGAAAACGTATGCTACAATCTTTACACATTAGTGGATAATCGCCAAATTTTTCTCCTGGCTTTTACCGATTGATTATTATTTACATCTGTGAAGGTTTTATTTGAATGAGAATCTGTTACCACAACATTTATTCTCACAACTTAATAGTAAATTAAACAGTAGTGTACATCATTTTCTGTATATTTGTAATTCCTCATTGTCAAGTAAAATGATTAAATATTTTATGAGTTATTGCGTTTAATCAAAATGAGGATAGATATCTAATTGCTTATTTTAACTTTCCCTACTTTCAGCCTCATTCTTAATCCTTATACAACCAATATAAACTCCATTTTACAACCAACCCCATATCCCCTATCTACGCATTCGCTCCCACAAAATCATCCACCCCAAAATGAACCCCCAACAAGAAACCGAAACCCTCTGCAAAAAACTAAAACCCGTCATCGGCGATCAAGCAGACATGCTCTGGCACATGTATCTATCAGAAGACGACCTTAACAGAAGAAAGTTTGCCCAGGATATCGAAATAATCGCTGAAAAATTCCTCAAAGAACAGCCTTTGGAAAACAGACAAATCCTTCTTGAACCCCCAAGCAAAGAAAACTCAAAAGGAACATACCTTCTTGGAGATGTTATCTACAATAAAAAGAAACTCCATCCCCTTTACCTCAAACAAGAAGACTTCCTAAAACAAGTCGGAATTTTCGCAATCACCGGAGAAGGTAAAACCAATCTTGCATATCTTCTTGCATTACAGCTTTTAGAATCAAAGACACCATTCATGGTCATTGACTGGAAGCGGTCATGGAGGAATCTTCTTTCATTAGAAAACAAACATCCTGAATTAAAAAATGTGCAGGTTCTAACAATCGGAAGAGATACACTTCCCTTCTTATGGAATGTATTCAGAGAGCCGCCAGGCACAGATAAAAATTTCTGGGTTGGGACAATATCAGATGCACTCGAAAGGTCTCACCTCTCAGGCCCGGGAGTCGCTTATTATTTTAATAAAATTTATTCAAAACTATACAAAGGTCTTCCTGATGACTTTTACCCGAATTTCTTTGACGGTATTAGAGAACTTCGAAATATCAAGGTATTTGGTCGAGAGGCAAATTGGAAACAGACTGCCCAAAGAATTTTTCAATCTTTTACTCTTGGAAGAGCCTCAAAGGTTTTCAATGCAAGAAATCCAATCAAACTTGAAGAGTTGTTAGATAAACCGGTCATTCTTGAACTGGATTTGGAAATGCCAAAAGCACTCAGAATGTTTTTTTCTGAAATGATTTTGAGATGGATTCATCTTTATAGACTGAGCCGTGGAGAAACTGATAATTTGAAGCATGTTTTGTTTTTAGAGGAGGTGCATAACCTTTTTGCACAAACTTCCTTTAATAAAGATAATTCAAGTCTTGAAAATCTGTACAGGGAAATTAGAGGTTTTGGGCAGGGGATTGTTAGTATTACCCAACACCCCAGCCTATTACCAATTGAGCTTTTAGGGAACTGTCATACGCAGATTTATCTTGGACTCCAACACGCTGATGATATCACAATGGCCAGAAAGTCTCTCTTTTTAGATTATGAGGAGGATGAATATTTGAATATTCTTAATGTCGGGGAGTGTATTGTTAAGATTAAGAATAGAGTTGAACCTTGCCTTGTTAAAACGCCTCTGGTGCATGTTCAAAAGGAGTTGGTGACAGATGAATGGTTGAAAGCGTTTAGCCTGGGTTCTCAGTTTTGGGAGTATTCCTGGAAAAAGGATGAAAATAACTTTGCATCCTTGAAAAATAATATTCAGGATATTTTGGATGGGAAAGTTCCTTTGACTGAAAATTTGAAACAGGAGAATACCCTGGACAAGAGACAAAAGAATACCCCTGGGTATTCTCCGGGTAATTCGGGAGGGAGCACATCAATTTCAACGGGGAATAAGTTAGAAAAGGAATCTGAGGGGGGTCTTTTATCGTCTGTTAATATAAAGAAGAATAAAAGAAAATACCCCGATAAATCATGGCCTCAACATAGACTCCTTATCGATATTTTAAAGTATCCATTTTCAACTATAACCCAGAGATACAAGAGATTAAAATTATATGTGAAGCTTGGAAATAAATACAGGAAGGATTTGATTTCGGGAAAGTGTGTTCAGCCGAGAAAAATTATTACTGGGAAAGGTTGGATTACGCTTTTTGAGTTGACGCGGAAGGGGAAGATGGTTTTGGACGATTTGGGTTACGAATTTAAAAATGAAAGCGAAGGGGTTGTCCATAAATTTTGGAAACATAAGGTTAGCGAATTTTACAAGAATGAGGGATTGGATGTTCGAGTTGAGGAGTATTATGTGAATGGCAGGCCGGATATTATTGTTTTTAAGGATGGTAAAAAGGTTGCTATTGAGATTGAAACCGGGAAGTCTGATTATGTTAGGAATGTTGAGAGGGCACTTGCGGCTGGATTTGATGAGGTTGTGTGTGTCGCGGTGAATCGGTTTGTTGAGGATAAGATTTCGCGGGTTTTGAGGGAGAAAGGGGTTCGGGATGAGAGGGTTCGGGTTGTTGGGGTTCGGGGGTTTGGGTGAGGAATATTATTATAAATATGAAGAATAATATTATTATAAATAAGTATTGACATATAAATATGAAGAATGATATTAGTATTAATACTTATATAATAACTAATAAAATCATTGGAGTTTATATATGGCATTAAATAATAATTATTTGGGACCTGGAGAGGTGTTAGAAATTGTTGAAGGACTTAAGAGGGACAAACTTGCATACTGGACGAATAAAAACTATATTCCCAGAGAAATTGAGCAACGGGGCAAGCGAGATTATACCTATTACCATAAAAAAGATATAAAGCTAATTCAAAACGCATACCAATTAATCGTTGTAGGAGGAATGAAGGACAAAGAGGCTTTTGAACGGTTAAAAAAGAGTCTATAAATGGTTGCAAATTTTACTTGTAATATAGATAAGTTAGTGTTAGAAAGGCTTTTATTTGTTCATATCGAATTTGGTTCAGTTTAAGAGTCTTGGTATGTTAGAAATTTTTTTATGTTTGGATTAAGGTAAATTTTTATATGCTTGATAATAAGCTAATAATAATTAATAAAAATGAACTTAGTTCTAATGAATTTTGGCAAACAGTTACTAAATATTCTCCTAATTTATCAGATTGGGGAGTTGCCAGATTATCCGAAACATTAGATAAAGAAATTAAGACACTTGTCATAGAAAAGAAATATATTTG
Organism: archaeon; assembly: GCA_018697035.1. Taxonomy (GTDB): domain Archaea; phylum Nanobdellota; class Nanobdellia; order Pacearchaeales; family GW2011-AR1; genus JAGVXH01. The sequence goes on from JABHSE010000004.1 coordinate 168,769, forward strand.
TAAAGATTTTCGAAACTTATACTCAAATTATTATTCTAAAAAATTTAAAGAATCATCTTTTTATTGTGATAGGTTGCATTTTTTTTCATGTGATATTAAAAAGGAATTTGAACTAAAAATAAATCCGGAAAATTATCGAAACAACTATCTTGGGTTCTCTGTGATCCGTCCAGTTCCAGGAAGATGTATTGGAAGAACTGTAATTGACCCATACAAGATTGGTAAAAGTTTCTCCAACGGATATTATTGCTTAAGAACAGAATTTAGAGTTAATATTTGCGGTGCTAATTATCTTGTGAGCGGATTTCCATACGCGTCTCAAGATACCGAAGTCACAGTATGTGCGCAAACTGCTTTATGGGGTGTTTGCAGATATTTCTCTGAAAGATATTCTTCTTATAAAGAAATATATCCTTTTGATTTGGTTTTATTGACTGGGAACTCAAATGGTAGGACTTTCCCCTATAGGGGCATGAGTTATTCTGATTATTCAAAAATACTATCTGAATTTGGTGTTTTCCCGCAAATAATTAAATTTGATAAAAATAAGAAGAATATTGCCTTGGAAGATAAATTCAAGGATGTATGTGCTTATGTTGAATCTGGTTTCCCAATATTAGCAAGTTTGGGGGGACATGTTGTTACTTTAATAGGCCATACACTGAATTATGAAAGAAAGATTCAATATGATTCGGACGGTTTCGGGCATAGCTCTGATTTAATAGATAATTTTATTGTCATTGATGACAATAAACAGCCTTATAGTTTATTGCCAATGAAAAAATGTAATTTATTGTCTATGAAAAAGAATGATTCAAATCTTTTCATAGATTCAATACAAACGGCTGTTTGTCCTTTGCCAGAAAAAGTCTTTTTAACTGCAAAAAAAGCAAGGCTTATTGCATGTGAAAGCTTGCTAAAACTAAAAAAGGATCTTACTATAAAAGAAGATGGAGAGAAATGGATTACTCGATTATATTTGACAACATGCTCTGCGTTTAAGACTTTTAAATTAAAGGCAGCTGTTGAGAATAAAGATAAATTATCTTATTTCGTATCGAATTTAGATTTACCACATTTTGTTTGGGTTATGGAAGTAAGTACGATTGATAATTATAAAAATAATACGTGTGTCGCAGAAATAATTTTAGATGCGACCTCTGGGATAAAAGATAAAGGACAGTTATATTTGCGTTTTGGTAAGCAGTTTTGGGTAAATGACATTGGGAAAAAAATTGATACTGCACCAAAGACATTTGATCTTTTTACACATAACTTAGGAGGGCCATGATATGCCAAGAACTTTAGAAGAAGAAATATCCCTAACCGTTGTTGAATTTAAAAATGGTGCTATTAAAAATACACTTTTTGAGGATGTAAATAATAAAATAATTTCTGATTCGGAAGCAAAGGATATAGATGAGGACTATTTGCAGTATGAGCGCGATTGGAATTCTATCGCCAATACAACGGTTGGCACGGAAGAGCGATAGCATATGTTTATTTTTACTCTTTGTTTAGCCACGGTTATTTATCTTGTTGTATTTAATATTATTCTAAAACCAAAAATAATTTCTCTACCAGGCGATAGCACTCTTGATTTTGGTTCTCAAAAAAGTGGTAATCAAGCAAATCCTAATTTGCGGCTTATTTTAAAATTTTTTATTTCACTAATCTTGTTAATATCTGCTCTTTTTATAGTATTCTTCCCATCAGCTAATCTTAGTCCGGAAGTCGAAAAGCTTGCCAGTGGGATTATTGGAGCAATAGTATCAAGCTGGATAAGCAGATAAAATTAATCCAAATAACAAACCGGCTTATCCCATAATTTGGAGATATCTTGTTGCTCTTTAATATAATCAGCTCTGCAAGTTGATGCTTTTACGGAATTATATTCTTTTTCGGTGCACATTCTTGGAACCATTTCTTTTTTAGAATAAATTTCTTTCAGGTCAGCGATTTCAATGTCTCGTTGAACTCTTTGAAATAAATCGTTATTAGTTGCATCCTTTACAAAATAATCGATAGATAAATAGATTTCACTTTCCAGACAACTTTTTCTATTACTCATTTTATTTTAACCTTCCTGATACATGGATGTTTTAATACTTTGCTATACCGGTAGTTATGTTGGAAATCCCCCAATTCTAAAATATGCACGATTACCCTCGAATATGACTCCGCTCCTAATCCTTATACAACTCCTATAAACCCCTTCCACCTAAACCTCCCAGAATAAAAGATCAAAAAACAATAACCTCAAACCAAAGGAGGAAAACGATTTAAAGCAAGGCAACAAATTCAACCCTTGCATACAACAGAACAAGTTCTGTTTTAAAAAATGAAGTCAAGAACTTCATCCAAAATCAGTTAAGAAATCTGAAAAAAACGGCAAGGCCCAGAATAAATCGAACCTTCTTAGCTGAGCCTCTATTAAAATTAACCGACCTGGTTTTTTTATTCAGACGTATTCCACGCCAAAATCTATTATCAAGCCTAAAGCTGACCTTTTCCAGGCAGCTTTTTTTATTTTCCCAAAAAGGAGATCCTCGTGAAAAACTAACCCATAACAAAAGGAGGCATCAATTATGCCAATAGATTTTTTTGAAAAAGAACTCGGCAGGATTCAGGACAGGTTCAATCAAACTTTTGGAGTTATGCCATTGTGCAATCCAAAAGTCAGAACCAGGATCATATTTGCAATTGTACAGATGTGCATTTTGCAAAGGAAAATCCTGAGAGAAAAACAAAAGGAGGATATCAACAGGTTTGTAAAAACCAAAGACAAACTGAACAAGATTTTCTCAACATTAACCAAAGAATCAGAAAGGAGACAACATGACACCAAAACTAAAAACCGAAACCCTCAGATTCATGAATCAGGTAATGGAAGATCTGGAGACATGTGCCTGCCAGAAGTGCGGAACAGTTTATCAAATCGGATTTGTAAAACCGGGTGAAAATTACAATGATTTTGGAATCTGGTTTTGTCCCTATTGTGGAGACTTAACTGAAAGCATTCCTGACTGGGTAAAAGATAGAACACATAAACTGGAACCCAACTATGTTTTGTTCACGATATCAGGAGGGCTTATTGATCAGGTAAAATTTTATGCTGAGCCGATAACTGCCGTAACCGCTTTATTGGATTTTGTTAAAACAATGGATGTAGAAAACGGGGATGCCGGAATTTATGGCAAATATGGATTGATTGCAAACGCCAAAGATTTCCTGGATGAAAATGATGAGGTTACAAAAAACCCAGGGGTGTGAATATGGGATACAATAGCTCTATCCTGGGAAGACGGCGAATTATGTTTAGAAGGAAAGGTTCGTCGCTGTATTTTTGCGGTAAACCAGAATAGTATTTACATAAATATCCAAACCAAACATAGGCTTTCTTGAGATTTCTCAAGGGGGCTTTTTATTTTTCAGGAGGTAATCTATGAAAGAATATACTAACAACCCAGGCAAAAGAAATGAAACAGCCATCTTTTGGGAAGATTTAAAATCAGGGCGTTTTGCTTCAATGATTAAAGAATCATCTAAAGGAAACGCGCTTTCAAATGCTTTGGAAGTATGCAACATCATGAAACCTTTTTTTGCCCGACATGAAGATGTAGAAAAGATGTACTGTATTTTTCTTGATGCAAAAAATAAAATCATTGCTATTGAAAAGATGTTTTCAGGTTCAATCAGAAGTTCAGCGGTATACCCCAGAGAAATCGTCAAACTGGTGTTGGAAAAAAAAGCGGCGGCAGTAATTTTGACACATAATCATCCTTCAGGTTGCGAAACACCATCATCTGAAGATTTCATGATTACAGCAAGAATTACTATTGCTCTTTCAAGCATTGAAGTTGCCTTGCATGATCATCTGATCATTGGTGAGAATTTTTACAGTTTCGCTGACCAGGGATGGCTAGCCAAAGCAAAACAAAGGTATGATGAATTCATATCATCCAGTAAACACATAATGTGAAGAATGTGGCAACGCAGGTACTTTCCACAATAAATTAAATCGGTTCAATTATAAATCAGGGGCTTTCTTGAGATTTCTCAAGAGGGCTTTTTTTATTTTTGGAGCAATAGAAAAATGAAAGGAGCATTAAAATGAATAATGTAGTGGCAATGTTTAAAAATAATTCCCAGAACCATTTAACACATCAGGGGATTAAAAGTATTCGGGATCTTCAAATTCATCTTCAGGAAATTTTTGAAAAATCAGATCATCAGGACTCAGTTATAGTCAAACTCTACAAAATGCTGTTTCCGGACTGGGAAAAAATCCAGAGGATTGAAGGTTTTCCAGAAGTTGGACAGACTTTGTGGGATTATATCTGCAATTTGTTTATTGAGTTTGACAGAGAGCATCATCCTGGATGTTTTAAAGGCGGCGCATGGATTAACCGGGGCTTTTCATCAAGCTATAAGCTTGAGCCCTGGGAGATCAATCTTGAAGACTGTAAAGTTATCTATTCTTAGTATTCTATCGCAAAAGTAATCCCGCCAGAAAACCAATCTTATAAATTAACCAAAGAAGCCGGTAAGAAACCTTTTTCAGGGTTTTCGCCGGTTTCTTTATTTTTGAAAGGAGTTCTTATGACTAAAGAACAAAGGCAATCATACCAGGAACCGGAGAAACTGCGAGAAATCTTAAGGCAACTCAAAGGCAAAAAATTCAAACTGGACTGCGGCCATCACGTCATTTTCGGGCACTATCTGGGGAGTGACATTACCATCAGAAATGGCGCAAACCCTGAAATCACCTGCTCACTATGCGGGTATTAAAAAAAGGAGAAAATCAATGGATATTACAAATTATATGAAAGCCGGCTATCCGGCAATTTATATCAATACAACGGAAACTGACAGGGCAATCGAATCAATCCATGCAGATGGATATGAATCCTTTGCATGGGACTGCCTGCGAGGAATTATATCACCTGAAACAAACCGCACGGTTGAAGATGTTATTGACCCATTAGGAGCTTTACAATGGCTTTCAGACAGGCAGGAGTCAATACTGATTGTCCAAAATTTTCATCATTTCCTGGGCTCGGTTGAAATCCTTCAGGCTATTGCAAATAATATTCATATATATAAAGGCCAGGGATCTTGCCTTATCATGGCAGGACCACATCTGACCCTGCCCCAAGAGATTGAAAAATATTTTACAGTCCTGGACTTTGCACTGCCTTCAACACAAGATCTCACAGGTATCATGCAGGAGCTTGGTGAGGCGGTAGGGGTTGATATCAATCCAACAGCTGTTGAAGCTGCAAAAGGTTTGACTGAATTTGAAGCAGAAACCGCTTTTGCCCTGAGTCTGGTAGAAACTAAGAGTTTTGATCCTGAGATCATCACAAAGCAAAAAAGGATGATGATCCGGCGGACCGGTTTGATGGAATTTTTTCCACCAGTTCCCATGGATCAGGTTGGAGGTCTTGAACCTTTCAAACAATACCTAGGCAACAGGATCAAAGCGTTTGAATTGGGCAATGAATATTTGCCAAAACCCAAAGCTCTCTTGCTTGTGGGGATACCCGGGACTGGGAAATCCCTATCCTGCAAAGCGGCGGCATCGATTTTGAACTGGCCTTTGATCCGGCTGGATATATCAGCCCTTAAAGGATCTCTGGTTGGTGAGTCTGAAAAGAAAATGCGTCAGGCCACAGCAACCATTGATGCATTTGGCAAAGCCGTGGTCTGGCTTGATGAAATTGAGAAATCCTTTTCAGGGATTAAATCATCGGGTCAGTCCGACGGCGGAACCACTGCAGGTATGTTTGGACATTTTCTGACATGGATACAGGAAACAAGCTCACCAATCCTTGTCATGGCAACTGCCAATGATATCTCAAGTCTGCCTCCTGAATTCATGAGAGCGGGAAGATTTGATGCAATGTTTTTTGTTGATATCCCAACCACAAAAGAACGCTTGGAAATTATCCGAATCATGAATGAACGCTATAATTCTTTGATTCCGGAAGATCAGGTTCAGGCATTGCAGGGGTGGACAGGGGCTGAGATTGAGCAGCTTGCAAAAGACAGTCTCTTTGACGGGCTTGATACTGCAATTGCTAACATCGTGCCGCTTTCAAAAACAATGAAAGAAGATATCGGATCTCTTCGTGACTGGGCAAAATCAAGGGCCAGGCGCGCAAACGATTACACGGAAAATGAAGTTCAACTAAAAGTAAGGAGGATCTCATGAGTCATATTGCAAAGATTGAATTGGAAGTCACAGACCTTGATTCATTATCCAAGGCCTGCCAGCAAATCGGGTTAAACCTGGTACGTGGTAAGACAAGCTTTAAATGGTACAACGGGAACGGCAATTGCGATCATGCAATTGAAATCCCCGGCGCCAGCTATGAAATAGGTCTTGTCTTAAAAGAAGATAAATACGAACTGCAAACCGATTTCTGGGATAAAGGAATAGAATCTGCCATTGGTAAAAATGGCGGATTTCTAAAACAAAGGTATGCAGTTGAACGAACCCGGTCTGAAGCACTCAAAAAAGGTTACCGGGTTATTGAAAAACAAACCGATAACGGTATCCGGCTTCATGTCCGGATGTAATTTTTTAAAAAGGAGCTATAATTATGAAAGAGATCATTATAGACATCTCTAATGATGGAGAAGTGAAGATTGAAACTCGTGGGTTTCAGGGCAAATCATGTATCGCTGAAAGTCAGTTTATTAAGGATCTGCTCGGAACAGAAATTCAAAAGCAGCTCACGCCCGCATATTATCATGAAAACAAAGTGCCGGTTAGAAAGTATCTTCCGATCTGCGGATAAGTTCTAAATTCCTAAACATTTTTCAAATTTACAATATTAATTGCAAAGCCTCAGTACCTCATGGTTCTGGGGCTTTCTTATTTAAAAAGGAGTATGTCATGACAGAAAACATTTTTCAAAAAGGTTGTCTGGTTCAAATGTCTGTATCCAAGTGGGGCGGAGTAAAGAAAATAGATAAATCAAAACTCTCAAACATGGTGGATCAAGCAGAATATGACTGGGTGACTGCAACAAAAAAACTGGTTGATCCAGAAAGCCTTAAACCCATCTGCAAGATTAATAATTTTGCCAGAAACTGGCTTACAACAATAAGCCTGCCTTTCCCAATAACCGGAATGGTGTTTGTTCCAAAAGATTTGATCAATTGTGTAGATGAGAAACTCGGTGAATTTAAAATCAAATTTAATGAGGCTGTCCAGGATTTTATTCAGGATTACAGCTGGCTTCGTGAAACCGCAAAAACCTATCTTGGGGATCTGTTCAATGAGATTGATTACCCGGTTGATATTGGTGGCAAATTCAATTTCAACTGGCGTTTTATCATCCTTGATGTTCCCAATGGCGATACCAGGCTTTTGGCTCCTGAAGTCTATGCCCGGGAAAAAGAAAAATTCATCCAGACCATGGAAGAAGCAAGGGGCATGGCAATAGATGCTCTCAGGGAAGAATTCGCTCAGATGGTTGAAAGAATCACCGATCGATTTGTGCAAAATGAAAACGGTAAGTCCAAAATATTCAAAAACACGACGGTTGAGAGTTTTTATGACTATTTTCAGACGTTCAAGGATCGAAATATTTTCCAGGACCATGAGCTTACAACTCTTGTAAACCGTGCCCAGGCTGTTTTGAACGGCAGCAATGTTGAGCAGATTCGATCAAGCGACAACCTGAAAGAAAATATCAGGTCGGGCATGACGGATATTGAAAATACACTTACCCAAATTTTTAACCGACCACGAAGAAAGATTGTTATAGATTGATGGAATACACACTTGTGTAAATGTGGTGAAATTGTTGGTATCTGATTTAGAAGCCCTCTTTTGCCTCGAAGAGGGCTTCTATTTTTTTATCAGCTCAAGATTTTTTCTGCCTGGAAATTCTTTTTATCCCATCTATTCTATAATCCCATTTCCTTTAAATCCGAATTCTTATACAACCCCTATAAGCCCCCATTCCGTTACCATTCCATAATTAAACACAATGGCAAAAGATAATTTAGAAACAAGAGTAAAAAAATCCGTGCTTAAAATAGAGAAGAGTCTCTCCGGTGTCTACAATATACTGACTGATTTTAGTCTTAAACTCTGCCACATAATTGAAAGGATGGGAGATCATTACCGGGGTAACGGCGCGAATCCTTATTATACCGGTTCGTAAAGTTGTACAATGTTATAAAGCGGTTTTCTGCTTACAAAAATATGACATGTAAATTTTGTGGTGAAAAAGATAAATCAAGGCTTGGTATGAGAAGCAGCGTTGTGAATGGAAAGGTTGAAACCGTTGAGATTTGCTCTTCATGTTTGGGGGAAAAGCTGATGTTTGGTGAAATTGAAAGTGGAAAGTTATTATCAGAAGAAAAACAATTTGCGAGAGAAACAGCCAAGAATAAATGATGTTTATATTCCGAATTGGGCAAGGACGTTGATTGATTTATATACTTCGCCTTTGAAGTATGAGGTAATGTATGAGATGAGGGCACCCCCGGCACATTAAAAGGTAAAGGGTGGCCCAATGAAAAAAAATAAACACAATACAGTTGATCAGACTGCATTATTGATAATATATCATATTTTTTTCTTTATTCAAAAAAGTTTTACAACCTTATATTTCGGGGAAAAAGCCCGATCATTTATTTAGCACTAAAATGTGATCTATATAAAGTTGAATGTGAAAGAATGACATTTGATGCTATCTAAGGTCCATATAGCTTAACACCTCAAATCAGCCGATGCGCTTTTTAGCTATCGGTTGCATTTACATGGTTAACCACAAGTTATTGTTTATCTTCTCTTTCCAAAAAATTGTCGCACAAATCGAAACAATTTATTAAGGTCCAATCCAAGCCCAAATAGATTCGGCTTCAATTCTATTGGAAAGGAGTCTGACCTTTTTTCTAACGCAATTTTATTGAGAGCCTCCAATTGACGTTTCATACGTGCTGTCAATTTTAACTTAGTCCGCTGAAACATTGGACCCTGCTTGGTAAGTTCTTTTTCCCATTCAAATTCACCCCCACCTCTTGGTATTCGGATAAAACTATGCTTATCCCTTGGATGTCTATAGTAGAAAAGCTCAACTTCATTTATTAATATTGAACCATCTTTATTTGCTTTCATGAGCAGCGAATTAGGTTTGCTATTTTTTTCAGTAAAGACGTAGAAATCCCTTTCTGGATGATCAAACATAAGAGATATTAGTTCGTTCAGTGCTCCTTCTGATTGGATATCCTTGTTTTCAAATCTGTGATACTTAATTACTTCCACTTTGTCTGGAAGAATATCAAAATCAGTAGACATAGGACGTCCTTTTAAAATTAGAACTTGACATTAGCAGCAGACAACAACTTGCTTGCTTGTGCCTATCCGCTCGATGTAAGGGTTAGGTGGGGTTTTTATATTTCCCCACTATGCAGTCACTCGGTCTTGTTTTATCCCAGACGTCAATAAGCCTGGGTTTTGCCTTTTGCCACCAAAACTTTATAGCCAATTCTTCTTTTCTACTTATAGAACCAATCATTTTATTACAGTTATCAATTCTAAAAGAAGCATCCACATTTGTTGACGTTACATGAAAATGCGGCGGGGTATGCTCTTTCAGGTAAATTTCTATCCTCAGCCCATGAACAACCTCAATTAACTGACGTTGTTCGACAAGGATGAGTTCCCCATTTCTTTCCAAAACATAACAGTCGCCGTGTAGTATGGAATCCAAGTATTCGGCCCAATCATTTACAGATTCCAGAGTTTCTATATCCACAAGGTAAAACTTGCTGGAACCTCTAAGGATTTTTTTGAGTCTATATTTATCCATATACACCCACAGTTAAGTTCCCCAGTTTTTTTCTGTATAACTCCGTTTGACGGAGAACATTCAATGGCTACCAAAAAAATGGACATGACAACGTCATACTTAATAAAAATCCATTTGCGCCCCGTTTAATTTAAAAATTTTATTCGCTTACGGGAAACATTCCTTTTCCTTTAAAATCCTCAATTTCAGCCAAAGCCTTCTCAAAAATCCTTTCGGCTCGCTCTTTCTCTTCTTTTTCTCTACGCTCGTCTATGCTAAATACACTTTAAAGCTACCGCCCATGGCAACTTTTAAATCTATTTCTTGAAATGTAAGCAAGGCATTGAATTTCCCATGAAATTTATTCCCTTCTAAATATCCAGTTGCGATTGTTTGAGATTCAATGCTCATATTCATTAGAAATGGTGTTTCTTCCCATGTTACCAAATTAAGAGCCATTTCTCCCTTTGGGATGATATGGGTCGTTATCGCCGAACACACTGTGGGGATTTCTGGATTGGTTGATACGACTTCATGATCGCTGAACAGACGCAAGGAATGTAATCCTAATTTTTCATTTAGTTTTTGAAGTGATTGATACGGCACCTGTGTTTCAATATATGTTTCCAACTTACCATTTTCATTTCGTTCTATCGACCCTTCAGTTATAGCCATCGTCAAGCCAATTAATGGTTTTAAACCTAAAGTATTATTGATGTAATTTATCGATCCGCTGGTTATTCGAACTATAGACCGCAATCCAGGCCCAATAGGCAACCCTTTGTCGACCTTGTACTTCGGGTGGTCACGAAGTATTCCTTCTGGTGATAATATGTTCATGATAATATCAAGAGACTCCTCCATGTTTTCATAATTGCATTGAAAAAATGGTTTTGCACCTGGATCTCTATCTGTTTGAAAAATTTGAAAATCCAGACCATTGGATAAACAGAAATACACAGCACGAATTTCTGGATGATTAGCGTAAGTCCATGATTGCTCTACTGCATCATTATCTAATGCCTCACTTGGGGCTTTTGCCTCAATTACCCAGTTTATTTGCCCCTTCACATTGCATATATAATCCGCCCGACCACGTAATATGGGGTCAGTTTTTTTCTTTCTACCTAAAGAACTCTTTGGATATGTTAATGGTTGCTCCCTGATTACGTTATTTTCTGTGCCGGATCTGTACCCAAGGTGCCGCAACAGAGGAGCAATTATTTCCTCCCGAATATCTGTTTCGTTTAAACTGGCAAAATCGTATTGAGGGAAATCCATTCTCATTTCCTTTATCTATTTATGGCATAACTAAAAGCGTTTTATCCGACCTGAAATGATTTAAAATTTTGATCTGGAAATTATTACCAATATTTCAAATTTGTGTAAAGGGATATTCAATTATATTTGTCCAAACAAAATCACGCAACAAAATAAACTCGCTACATAATTGGAGACAGTGGTCTCTTTCAATTGAAAATTGCCACAAAATATAGAGGTTGAGAGATATTGCTGTTTAATGAGACTCGTATAATTAACTTTAAAAAAACCAATTACCACCTACTCTTGATTGGCCAGATCCAGAAAACAACTTTTTCTAAGTCTGGGACAAAATCAAAGATCCTGTAGCTCAGCCTCTTACCGAGAATAGCTGACCTCAAGATTTATATACTTCTTGGCCTGTTCAAGATCGGAAAAACAAAAAGCTTTGAGACATTAAAAATGAAGGAATCTCATAGAACAAAAGGCGGATTTGAAATGAATAAGGATGTATATGTTCCTATTTGGGCGCAGACGTTGATTGATTTGTATACTTCTCCCTTGAAAGACGAAGTCCTTCGCGAGATGAAAAAGGATAAATAAATTGATTTCTTCTATTCTCCTCAATCTTTGTACAATACATATAAACTCCAATCCTGTTACCATTATATAATTAAACAAAATATGGATGAAAAAGCTAACAAGAGTATGTCAAGATATTATCAAGAGAAAAAGCAGTTCCAAGAGAGTTGGCAGCAAAGTGCTGAAAAATACAACTATCAATGTTTCTTGCCCGATTGTTTGAATGAGTTTAGCCAAGAGGAAAGGACGAAAATATTTAATGATGTTTATTCTTGCATCAATAAGTTTTATCAATTAGTTAATAATCGTACAGGATGTTAACTGACCACACAAAGTTGACAATAGTTTGATTCCTGATCTGGGGTTGGAACATTTTTATCAAACGCTCCGACCGGGATTTGAACCCGGGTCTCATGCGTGAAAGGCATGAATCCTTGGCCACTAGACTATCGGAGCACAATATTAGTTTATGGTTTTTGGTTTTTAAAGGTAATGACAGAACGCCCGCGGAGAACACGCTTTAATGAATTATATTTCTACCTCATTAACTTTAAATATTCATTTTCCCTTCCAGTTTCAGCCAGCTGAAACTGGATATGAATCTTTGAAAATACCTTATTAATTAACCATTTTTATAAAAAAGCTATTAAAATTAATCATTTTTAACCAATTCTTCATGATAAATTACATGAAGTAAAAAATTCCTTAACTCATCATCACTTCTTATCTTAGACATCTTAGTAAGTGACATGTATTTTTCAAACGCACCTTTTTTCAAAATTAAAATTGGCAACTTAAGTCTCATTAAAAACCAATTTACAATTAAACGAGTAGTCCTGCTATTCCCATCTGAAAATGGATGGATATATTGAAACTCATTATGAATATAGCCAACTTCTCTTAGCGCCTCGCTTCTCGATCTGACAGAATTAAATTTTTCACAAAAATTGTGCAACAGAGGAACAACATCTTTAGGATGAGCAGTTTTGAATTTGGGATTACCAGCTATTTTGTTATACGTTTTCTTTAATTTCCCTGCTGCCTTATGTAAAGAAAATAAACAGATTTTATTCAACTCTTTGATATGCTCAATTGTAATATCATCATCAAGATGTTCAAGAATATAACTAAAAGCCTCGTTAAGATTTTTAACCATCTGAATATCTTTGGCCGGCTTATCTGGATAAATATCCTTTGTTAAAATTTCGATCGTTTCACCAATCGTTACAGTCCCACCTTCAAGCTGAGCAGAACCAGTCAAAAATTCAAAAAGTTTTAATTCAAAGGGACTTATTTCCCTCCTCTTAGTTTTTAAAACCAATTTTTTAATCTTTTGAAAAGGTAAATATTTTTCATTAATTTTTACTTTTTGTTCATGATAATCTTGTAAAAAGGTAAGCATGCTGTGATTAAGCAATGTCCCCAATTTAGGACTTTTTTGATAAATTAAAATAAATTGATCTATAACAAGAAAATCTATTATTAACTTATTCCTTGCATTAGCTGAAAGTTTCTTCGGATTTATCTTAGAACTTTTTTTTGTAAGCTCCTTTAGTATTTTTTTAAAATTCTCACTAAACCAAAGATTCGGATCAACATTATTTTTCAAAGACCATTTTATTATTTCAAATGCTTCTTTGGTTTTTCTATTCAATATTGGAGTCAAGACTCCCTGTTCGTTTTTTTTTACCCACCCTGCTTTTTTTAAAGAATCAACATGAACATAGATTGGAGTTTTAAATCCCAAATCTTTCGGTTTACATGGAGCTTCTTCAATTATTTTAGCGAATACATCATATTTTGTTGGCATCAAATAAGAACAAATTCTTACTTTAAATAATTAACCTTTTTTATAAAAAAGTTATAAAATCTGATCATTACAAGCTTTATCTATATGTCTTATATTCAGGGCAGTGAACCCAAAAGGTGTAGTGCCCTTTCACGGCAGTGACCCGGGTTCAAATCCCGGTGGGCGCGTATTTCTTTTAAAATTATCAACTCATCTTATTTCCAAAATACAAACAAATAAAAACCGAAAATCATCATAAACTCTATGGCAGAAAAACCAGGCCAACAGATCAACGACTTAATCTTCCGTGAACTTATCAAACGAGGCTATTCTCTAGAAGGCAACACAAGAATTTGGAACATCGCCGATTCAAAGCTATGGTATCTAACTCCAGACCAAGCACAATCATATTTAGATCTAGAAGACGAAGAAGAATACAAGAAAACAGTAACCCAACAAGAAATAGATTTGATAAATAATAATGCCAAAGAAATTCTAGACAAATTCGGAGACGAACCAATAAACATAATCGACATAGGATGCGGCGATGGAAGAAAGGCCTCAATGTTAATAGAGAAATTCAAAGGAACAAAAATAAGGTATTGCCCAATCGATATTAGTAGTTACATGGTAAATAAAGCAATCGAAAGAGTAAAAGAGGCAAACACCGTAGATGAAGTAGTAGAGTTCCAATGGAACATATCCGATTTCGAAAACATCAGCAATATCTCAACACTACTAAGACAAGGCAAATACAAAAAAACTATCTTCTTACTATTAGGAAACACACTGGGCAACTTCGAAATAAACGAACTACTCTACGAAATAAGAAGCTCTATGAAAGGCGGAGATTTACTCCTAATCGGAAACGGACTAGATCACAGAAAACCAAAAGAAATTATAAAATCATATAACTCGGAATATTTTAATAGATTCTCAATCCACCCCCTACTTCAATTAGGAATGAAAAAAGAGGATCTAGAATTCGGAGTCCGATTCAAAAACTCAAGAATAGAATCTTTCTACACAATAAAAAAACCAAAAGAAATATCATTCCTAGGAAGGTCTGTAAAATTTGAAACTGGAGATCAGGTAATAGTAATAGTTTCATACAAATATAACAAAGAAGATTTTGTAAGTTTCATGAACCTATATTTCGACGATGTAATAGTCAAACCATCCGAAGACGGATCCTACGCACTAGCCCTCTGCAAAAAATAACCCCAATCTTTTTATATCCAATTCATTCCATAATATAGATCCTGTAGCTCAGTCTGGTCAGAGCGCTAGTCTTATATGGCCACAATGTCTACGGAAATTGTGAACAGCTTTCAGGTAAATTCGTAAGAATTTATCAGAAAGAAACATCCTCGATGTTACTTTCGCCTAAGAAAGCTAGAGGTTCCTGGGTTCAAATCCCAGCAGGATCATTTGAACTCCTTGGGGTTTAAAGTAAATCTTCAGATTTTCTTTAGGAATCTATGATTCCGTGTCCGAGCTTCTTTGAAGTGAAGGTAAATCCCAGCAGGATCACTTAAGCCTACAAAGAAAGATGGTAAACAACGGAGTCTTTTCCAGTAAGATATTTAGCATAAGCCTCTCCTGTGTTAAAATAATGCGTCGCGACAACCACCTTTTCATAAGAGTCTTTCAGAGAAGAGATTTCTCGAGGCATATCCGAGCTCACTCCATCTAGAAGAATTGTATCCCCTAAAGACAACTTACCGAGTCCAACATCAAGAGGATTATCCACTTCACCAACATGATTAACCTTAAGCCCCAAGGCACATGCAATTTCTTCCAATGATACAGTCTTTCCAGAACCAGGACTTCCACTTATAACTACAGCCTCGTTATTCTTTAAATCATTCAGAATAACATCCACCGCATTATCTCTATTGATACTAATTACTTTTTTCATTCATCCTTTTAAAATATTCAACTTATAAATCTTCTTAATACAACAAAACATCTACAATAAACATATAAAAACCTCCAAGCTCTAAAAAATTCATGCTACTAGGACTCGTCGGAAAACCATCATGCGGAAAATCAACATTCTTCAAAGCAGCTTCGCTATCTGACGTCCTAATCGCATCCTACCCCTTCGCAACAATTGAACCAAATCACGGAATGGGCTACGTCAGAGTAGAGGCCTTATGTAAAGAGTTGAACACAAAATGCAACCCAAGAACCGGATTCTGCACAGGGGAAACAAGATTCGTCCCAGTCGAGCTAATGGACGTAGCAGGATTAGTAAAAGGCGCAAGCGAAGGAAAAGGATTGGGCAACAAATTCTTAGATACTCTCCGACAAGCCGACATGTTTATTCAAATCGTAGACATCTCAGCAACAACAACACTCGAAGGACAAGAAGGAAAAGGCGATCCAATAGCAGACGTCGAAATGCTAGAAGGCGAACTCAACAAATGGTATGAACAAATATTTGCAAAAGTCTGGGAAAAATTATCCCGAACAATTCAGTCCACTAAAACCGATTTCGCAAAATCCGTAGCCAAACAATTCTCAGGACTTCGAGTAAAAGAAGTCGACGTCAACAAAGTTTTAACAATTCTAAAACTAGACCCAACTCAGCCAACATCATGGTCAAAGCAAGACCTAAAGGATTTCACAAGAGTATTAAGATACTCAACAAAACCAATGCTAATCGCAGCAAACAAGGCAGACAAACCAAACTCCCAAGAAAATCTAGCAAAGCTAAAACAAGCTTTCCCAGACATGAAAATCATCCCCTGCTCAGCCGATGCAGAATTATCCCTAAGACAAGCCGCAAACGCAGGACTAATTGAATACATCCAAGGAGAATCCACCTTCAAAATAATCGAAAACAAAATAAGCGACAAACAAAAAGAAGCTTTAGAATCAATCCAAAAGAACGTCCTAGATAAATTCGGTTCAGCAGGTATCCAAGATGTCCTAGACAAATCCGTATTCGACCTCCTAAAATACATCGCAATCTTTCCAGCCGGATCAAAACTCGCAGACTCAAAAGGCAACGTCCTCCCAGACTGCTTTCTCCTCCCAAACAAAACAACAGCTCTAGATTTCGCATACTCCCTTCACACTGACATCGGGGACAAATTTATCAAAGCAATTGACGTCAGAACAAAACAACCAGTAGGAAAAGATTATCCATTAAAGCATCGAGATGGAATAGAGATTATGACCAGTTAATTTTTATACTAACCTGAGTTAATTTAATCATGAAATACAAACTCCTCCTAACCCTCTTTGCAATATCCCTAGCATTTTCAATCCTACTAGCCTTCACCCCAACCGACAAACTCTGCGGCCCCGAAACATCATCCTGCTCAATCGTTCAAAACTCCGAATACAAAGAAATACTAGGAATCAACAACGCTATTCTCGGGATAACAGCATTCACAATCCTAATCGCAATAACAATCCTCCACATCAAAAACCCAAGAAAAGAAACAAAAACCTTCCTGGCACTAGGAGTCCTCTTCTCAACAATCGGAGCCCTCTACTTCATCTATCTCCAACTCTTCGTCATCAAAGCCCTCTGCCCCTACTGCATGGCAATCGACATCTCGACAATCCTCGCTCTAATAATTCTAGCCACAAAGAAGGAACTATGAGATTAACAATTAAAGTTCAGCCAAATTCCTCCAAGCAAGAAATACAAAAAGACATCGACGGCACAATATCAAAAGTCTATCTCCAAAAACCAGCTAAAGAAAACAAGGCAAACACCGAGCTAGAAAAGTTTCTAACAAAACATTTTGGCAAGAAAGCAAAGATAATAAAAGGTCACACCTCCAAAACAAAGGTAATAGAGGTAAAATAAAAATAGTAATAAAATATCATCAAGCTCCAGACATAAAAGAAGAGGCGAAAAAAGTAATTGAAACTCTCGGGCTAAACCACGTTCTTCTCGAACACGTCGCCTTCCTAAGAAGCACAGGTTCCAAGGCCAGATATACAATAGCCAGATGCCACGCCCTCGGAAAAGCGATGCAAATAGGAATGGGAAGAAAAAAAGGATTCTATCTAATTGAAGTCATTTCAGAAAGATTCGACAAGCTCTCAAGCGAAGAACAAACCAAGGTCATAATTCACGAGCTAATGCACATCCCAAAAGCATTCGGTGGCGGCTTCATTCACCACGACAAAGTACACGAAAAGTCTGTCAAGGAAATGTATAAAAAATATTGCGAGTTAAAAAAAGGAGATCATTCAATAGAATGGCTTTAGAAAAAATAACCTACTATATCGACGGTAAAAGGAAAACAATCTTTGCTAAAAAATTAAAATCATCGTGGGAAATGGGAACAGGATTAATGTTTAAAAAAAATTCTCCACCATTATTTTTCACGTCAAAGATCAAATGGAATCCAATCACATCTATTTTTTGCAAACCCTTCAAAGCCATTTGGCTCGACGATAAATTCCATTCTACAAAAGTTCTCGATGTCAAAACCTGGAAACTCAATATTTCAGGCCGCGGAAGATATCTCTTGGAGATACCTTTAACTACTAAATAGTGCAAATCTCCGTCGACAAATTCATTATTATTAATAGAAACATTTAAATAGAAAATCAACTCTAAAAAAATTAAGTTTACAAAGAGGTAAAAAGGAGGTTAAAAAATGGGAAAAATTATCGCAAAAAATGTTGTTGAACGGAAATCCGGATTTCTATATTATGTAGATGGAAAGGGTAACGTTTGCGAAGCTAAGATGGCTCGAGGCGGAAAGAAGAAAAAGAAAGTAGCTAAGAAAGTAGCTAAAAAGAAAGTAGCTAAAAAGCCAGTTAAGAAAAAAGTAGCTAAGAAAAAGAAGAAGTAAATCTTCATTATAAATTATTTTTTTTATTAAATCATATTCAATGAATCTCCCTTGTTAGGGAGCTTGGGAGATTCATTATAATTTTGCCGAGCTTGTTTGATTCATCAAATGCCCCCTAGGCATGAGGTACACCCTTGGGTGCCAAAACCAAATTCTATCCTTTTCTAACTATTTCAACCGCTTCCTCAGCTCCCCAACCCTTCCCCTCAAAAATATAGCCCTCTCAAAGTCAAGAAGCTCCGCAGCCTCTTTCATATCCGCCTCCAACTCAATAATCACATTCTTAATTTCCGCCTTAGGAATACTCTTAACATCCTTAATCTCAACCTGCTTATCCCGAATCGGCTTAACAATCGTCTTCGGAGTAATCCCATGCTTCTCATTATAAGCAACCTGAATCTTCCGACGCCTAGTAGTCTCCCCCATCGCCTTCTTAATACTCCCCGTAACATTATCAGCATAAAGCACAACCCGAGCCTCCGAATTTCTAGCAGCCCTTCCAATAATCTGAATCAAGCTCCGAGCATCTCGCAAGAACCCTTCCTTATCCGCATCCAACACCCCAACAAACCCAATCTCCGGAATATCAATCCCCTCCCGGAGCAAATTAATCCCAACCAAAACATCAAACTTCCCCAGCCTAAGCTCCCGCAAAATCTCTGTCCTCTCAAACGTATCAATCTCCGAATGCATATACCGACACTTCACACCATTCTCCCCCAAAAAATCCGTCAACTCCTCCGCCATCCTCTTAGTAAGCGTAGTAAGCAAAACCCTCGAACCACTCTTAACAGCCTTATCAATCTCAACTAAACAATCTCTAACCTGACCTCCATAACTTTCAATATCTCTTCTTCCAACTACTTCTTCAACCAACTCTGGAAACTCTTTATTCCCACAACCAAAATGCTTCCTATCTTCAAGTTCAATATACCTCCCACCCAACTTCTCATAAAAGAGCTTAGCACTCTTAACAATATGATCCTTATCATTAGAAACAAAAATAATCATCTCCTCAATCCTATCTTTAATACTTTCATCAATCTCAAAATCTTTAAACTTATGAAAACAACTAGGACTATCCTTAAAAGGAAATCTAGAAGGAGCAACAAAAATCAGCTTCTTTATCTTTCTTTTAGTTTCTCCAAGCCATCTTGTCAAAAAAACAGCTCCATTACTATGCCCAATCAAAATACTATCCTCATTAACTTCTATTTTTTCAAACTCCTTTTTCCAATCTTCATACTTCGGACAATAGTTTTTAGGCATCAAAGGGATATCTATTCTTACGTTTTCTTTCTTCAATTCTTTTCCAAACCAAGTATACCAATTCCTTTCATTTATAGGGCGCCTACCAGCCTTAATTTTTTCCTTATCCCTAAGAGCAGAGCCATGAACCAAAACAATATTTCCCTTCTCTACCGGACTAATCCTCCGAATCTCAACCTCCGGATCAACCAACCCAGTAGGCCGAATAATCTGCTCAACAACCCCCTCACTCTTTCCCCCTTCATAATCTCCAGGAGTAGCCGAAACAAAAACAGCTGAATTACTTTTCAAGTATTTCTCAAATTCCTTAAACATCAAAGGCCGATTGTCATATGCACTAGTCAACCGAAATCCATAATCAATCAAATTCTTCTTCCGAGCTTTATCTCCATTAAACATCCCACTAACTTGAGGAATGGTCCTATGCGATTCATCAATAATCATAAGAAAATCATTCTTAGGAAAATAATCAAGCAAACAAAACGCCTGCTCCCCTTCCTTCCGTCCATCAAAATGCCGCGAATAGTTCTCAATCCCCTTACAGGTCCCAGTTTCCTGCATCATTTCAACATCAAAATTCGTCCTCTGCTTCAGCCGGTGCGCAATCAATTCATCATCATGCATATTCAAATCAATCTTCAACTGATCCCGAATCTCACCAACAGCACGATCAAAGACCTCCTCCGGCACAACATAATTCCGAGCAGGCCAAACATAAAAATACTTCATCCTTTCAACCACTTCCCCAGTATTCTTATCAATCTCAGCTATACGTTCAATCTCATCCCCAAAAAATTCAATCCTAATAATATTGTCCGAATACCCCGGCACAAAATCCACAACATCCCCCTTAACTCTAAACTTCCCAGATTTTAAATCCAAATCATTCCTCTCAAAAGTCATTCCAACTAACTTTCCAATAAAATCTTTCCGGCCAATACTATCCCCGACATTCAAATCACACCCCATCTTCTTGTAAGTCTTAGGGCTCCCCAACCCGTAAATACAGCTAACACTCGCAACAACAATCACATCATTTCGACTAAGTAAACTAGCAGTAGTCGCATGCCTCATCTGCTCAATCCTAGGATTTATAGCACTATCCTTCTCAATAAACTGATCCTTAGCAGGAAGATAGCTCTCAGGCTGATAATAATCATAATAAGAAATAAAATATTCAACCCGATTCTCAGGAAAAAACTCCCGCATCTCCTCATACAACTGCGCCGCCAAAGTCTTATTATGAGCAAGAACAAGAGTAGGCTTCCCAACCTTAGCAATAACATTAGCCATAGTAAAAGTCTTCCCCGACCCAGTCACCCCAAGCAAAGTCTGCATATTCTTTCCCGATTTCATCCCGCTAATCAATCCCTTAATAGCAGCGGCTTGGTCACCTGCAGGCTTAAACTTACTCTTCAATTTAAATTTCTTCTTCTCAATATCCATAGTATATCACGATAAAACCCAATTATAACATTTTCGTTAGTAGTCACTCCCTCAACTTCTTACTCCTCAACAACCTCTGATAAGCAATCGCAAACCGATGTGCCTCATCACGAATCTCAATCAAAAGTTTCAAAGCCTTCCCTCGCCTATCTAATTTAACACCACTAGACCTCCCAGGCAAAAATACCTCCTCCTCTCTCTTCGCAATCCCCAAAACCGGAATCTTCAACCTCAACTCTTCCAAAACATCCAACACAACCCCAAGCTGCCCCTTCCCTCCATCAACAACAATCAAATCCGGCATCACCTGCTCCTTACTCCCAACCTCTAACCCCGAACCCCTAACCAGGCGCGAGTACCTCCGCCTCACAACCTCACTCATAGCAGCATAGTCATCATTAACATCCCCGCCCCGAATCCGAAACTTCCGATAGTTACTCTTATCTGCCTTCCCATCTCGAAACTGCACCATACTCGCAACAACATCCGTCCCATTCAAATGAGAAACATCAAAACACTCAATCACCCTAGGCAAAAAATTCAAATTCAACTTATCTCGCAAATCCTTAATCTTATCACTATCTCCAAAAACAGCAATCTCAACATTCTTCTTAACAAGCTCAAGCAACTTCATCTTCTCTCCAACCTTAGGAACAACAACCCTAGCGCCTTTATCCTTAAGAAAGTTCTTCAACCCCGAATCAACATTCACAGGCAAAACAACTTCACGCGGAACATCATAGTCCGAATAAAACTGGACCAAAAACTCTTCCAAGAAATTAGGCGTCCATTCAAATTCAAAACTCTGCTTATTCTCAAGTATACCCTTCCGAGCATTAAACAAAATAAGGTATACAGTACCATCATGCACTATCCAATTAATAAAATCCTCATCATACGTTTTATCCCTCTCCATCTTCTGCCTGTCTCCCAGTTCTTTAACACTTCGAATCTGCTCCCGAATCTCTAGCGCCCTCTCAAACTCCTTATCCCGAGAAAACATCTTCATCCTCTTGTCCAATATCTCAACAACCCCACGAGTCTTACCCTTCAACACCATCTCAGCACTTTTAACATCCGCCAAATAATCCGCCTTAGAAATATGCCCCTCGCACGGCCCAGAGCAAAGCCCAATATCAAACCTCATACATCTCCTCTTAGGCAACCTCTTGCAAGTCCGAATCTTAAAAGTTTTCCGGAGCGCATGAAGCACATAGTCTCTAGACATCCCCGAAACAAACGGCCCATAAAACTTACCCTTACCCTCACGCTTCCGAGCAACAAGCATCCTCGGAAACTCATCATCAGTTCTCTCAATATACGCATACCGCTTACTATCTTTCAAGTCAATATTATATCTAGGTTTAAACTTCTTAATCAAATTATTCTCCAAAATCAAAGCCTCAACCTCCGAATCCGTCACAACAAAATCAACATCCTTAATTTTAGAAACAAGAATATTTGTTTTAATATCCTCATGCTCCTTAAAGTAACTCTTAACTCGTTTGTCTAGACTCTTTGCCTTCCCAACATAAATCACTTTGTCTTTAGAGTCCTTAAATAAATAGCATCCAGGATTTTTTGGGATATGACTTAGATTTATCATAATTGTATTAAGTGTAGTATAGATTTAAGGTTTGTGGATAATGAATTACATGAGAAACGTCCGAGCAAAAAACATCGGCTGGCGAATAGATTATTTTCTGCTTTCTAAATCTTTGAAAGACAAGATTAAGAAGGCATATATTTTAACAGAAGTCATGGGCTCTGATTATAGTCCGGTTTTATTAGAAATATTTTAGACGCCCCAACCGATACTAGTGAGGGAGTTTGATTATTTTATTAATCGGTAGATATTTCTTCTATCTTGGTATTTCTTCCTTTTATGCCCATGTCGGAACAAAAATATTCATGAGAAATAATTATTTGATATTCTTGTTGCAAAATTGGAATAGCATCATCTACTTTTTTAATATTTTCATCTCCTAACGCATGTACAATAATATATGGTATATTCTCAATGCCAAGTCTTTTACTTATCTCCCTAAATATTATCCTATTATTTGTGTCATTATTTACAAAAACAGCTGTTGGGAAAAAATGTAATAATGATTCAAGGTATTTATTAAAATTTTTATCTGTATTTGGAAATTTTTCTAATTCTATTAAGGTTGGTATTATCAAAGAATCAAAATACTTCGCGGTCATAAGGTTTAACATCTTTTTCCCATCTTTTGGAAATTTTTTATCAAGCTGAAGAATAAGTTTTGAGATTAATCCCCTTTTGTATTTATTATTATTTGAGAGCATTGCTTTATGTACGGCCCTAGCCATGAATATTGCTTTCATGTATTTTTTATTTGTATATTTATCCAAAAAATTCAAATCTTTACTTCCAACAGCTGCCTCCTTTATGGTACTAAAAGAGTCCTGCAAATCTTCATGTATTATGTTATGAGGGTATGAATCATGTGCAATACCGAGATAATTTTCTGCATTTATGGCCTCTAATATTTTTGCCTTTTCTTTTGGATCTGTTATTTTTTTGCCGTTTATAGCTACATTATTATCCTTACCTGTGACATTAACAGTTACACTTTTATCTATTTTAACTAAAGATAAAGATGGAATAGCTCCAAGTAATGCTAAAAGACCCATAATCAAAACCTATTTATCTAATGTTCTTAGAAAAAATTGCACAAGCTCAGAAGTATCCTTTCTTATAAAAACCTTAGACCCTTTTAGTACACCACCAAATTCTTTTTCTTTTATTGCCTTATTATCTACCAGGGACACTATTGGTTTATCTATGTCGATAAGACTTCTTTTGTTCTTAGTTATGCCTATAGAATTTAATACAAAGTCCCTTGAATCGTTATCAAAAGTAATTGTTATTTCCGGTGCCATCTTCTCTTAATACAATTCACATTTACTATTTAAAAGTTTTGTGTATCTTGGATTTCTATTATCCAACCGATAGTAGTGAGCTCACAAAACCCGCCCCAAATACTCCCCAGTAGCACTCGCCCTTACCTTAGCCACTTCCTCAGGACTCCCCTTCGCAACAACACGACCTCCACCCTCCCCACCCTCAGGCCCCAAGTCAATAATATAATCCGCACTCTTAACAACATCCAAATTATGCTCAATCACAACCATAGTATTCCCCTTCTCAACCAATGAATCAAGCACTCTCAAAAGCTTCTTAACATCAGCAAAATGAAGCCCAGTAGTCGGCTCATCCAAAATATAAAGCGTCTGCCCAGTCCCCCTCTTAGCAAGTTCCTTAGTGAGCTTAATCCGCTGACTCTCCCCTCCACTGAGAGTAGTAGCACTTTGCCCAAGCTTAATATATTCCAACCCCACTCGTTTCAAAGTCTCAAGCTTCCGATAGATACTAGGTACATTCTCAAACACCTCCAAAGCCTCTTCAACACTCAAATCCAAAACATCCGCAACATTCTTCCCCTTATACATAATATCCAAAGTATCCCGGTTATACCGCTTCCCCTTGCACTCATCACACTGGACATAAACATCAGGCAAAAAATGCATCTCAATTTTCTCAACTCCATCCCCCCGACACTTCTCACATCGCCCCCCAGGCACATTAAACGAAAACCTCCCAGGCATGTATCCTCGAATCTTCGACTCCTTAACCCCACTAAACAGTTTCCGAATCTCATCAAACACCCCAACATAAGTCGCAGGGTTCGACCTAGGAGTCTTCCCAATCGGACTCTGATTAATCACAATCACCTTATCAATTCGCTCATCAAGCGTTATCTCTTTATGCTTCCCCGGACGAATCTTACTATCCCGACCAAGCTTCTTCGCCATCCCCTTATACAAAATCTCATTCATCAACGTAGACTTACCACTCCCACTAACCCCAGTTATACAATTCATCACCCCAATCGGAACCTTCACATTAATATTCTTCAAATTATTTTCCCGAGCACCCCTGATATTAATATATTTATTACTAGCCCGCCGCCTCATCGGAGTCTCAATTTTCATCTCACCCGAAAGATACTTCCCAGTCAAAGAATCCTTATTCTTCTCAATTTGTTTAGGAGTCCCGGCAGCAACAATCTCACCCCCATGAACCCCAGCCCCAGGTCCAATGTCAACAACAAAGTCCGCAGCCCGAATCGTATCCTCATCATGCTCAACAACAATCAAAGAGTTCCCAAGATCCCGAAGCCTATGAAGCGTACTAATCAACTTAGCATTATCCCGCTGATGAAGCCCAATACTAGGCTCATCCAAAACATACATCACACCCATAAGATTAGCCCCAATCTGCGTAGCAAGCCGTATACGTTGTGCCTCACCTCCACTAAGAGTCCCAGCCTTACGAGACAAATTAAGATACCCAAGCCCAACCGAATTCAAAAAACTCAGCCGCTCGCGAATCTCCTTCAAAATCAACTTAGCAATCTCCATCTCCTTAGAAGTCAGTTTCAACTTCTCGAAAAATTCCGAGCACCGAATAATGGACATCTCTGTGATATCGTTAATATTGTGCTTAGCAACCTTCACCGACAAAATCTTCTCCTGCAACCGCTTCCCCTCGCACTCAGGACAAGTCCTAGCCCTCTGAAACTTCTCAAGCAACCGACGACGATAGTCCGACTCGGTCTTCTTATACA
Organism: archaeon; assembly: GCA_018697035.1. Lineage (GTDB taxonomy): Archaea > Nanobdellota > Nanobdellia > Pacearchaeales > GW2011-AR1 > JAGVXH01. The sequence continues at coordinate 194,414 of JABHSE010000004.1, forward strand.
ACCTCTCACTCTGCGGAATCAACCCCTCCCATCCGTCCTCCATATTCATACTAGCTCCACTCGACCATTTCCCATGAATCGGACGCTCAGACCCATACATCAAAACCTCGTATTGCTCTTCACTCATGTCACCAACCGGTTCCATAATATCAAACCCAAAACTCTTGCCCACAGCCCCTAGCTGCTGAATCCTCCAAGAATTATCCATTTTCCCATAAAGCTTAATCGCCCCGTCAACGATAGTATCCTCCTCATCCGGAATAATCAACTCAGGATCAAACTCAGTCTTAACTCCAAGCCCATGACATTCCTCACAAGCACCAAACGGACTATTAAACGAAAACATCCTAGGCTGCAATTCCTCAAAAGCCAACCCACACTCAGGACAAGCCATAATTGTAGAGTAAACATGTAACTTCTCACCAGAGTCCATAACCTCAATCATCCCCCCTTCACTCACCCGAGCCGCATTCTCAACAGCCTCACTCAACCGTCCAGAGTCGCTAACATTCACCCGATCAACAACAACCGCAATATCATGCTTCTTATACCGGGCCATCTTAATAGTTTCATCAGTTCTATAGATAACACCATCAACCCGAACCCGCGCCCATCCGTCCCGATTCAATCCCAAAACAACCTGCTCATGCGTCCCTTTCTTCTGAGAAACGATAGGAGCCAAAATAGTCACATTCCCCTCAACCTCATTCCCAATCCTGTCACTAATCCTCTGCGGCGAACTACTCTCAATCTTACATCCATGCTCAGGGCAATAAGCAGTCCCAACCCGAGCAAACAACAACCTCAAATAATCATAAATCTCAGTAACCGTCCCAACAGTAGATCTAGGATTCTTACTCGTCGTCTTCTGCTCAATCGAAATCGCAGGACTAAGCCCCTCAATCGCATCAACATCAGGCTTATTCATAACACCCAAAAACTGCCGAGCATAAGCACTCAAGGATTCAACATAGCGTCGCTGCCCCTCGGCATAAAGCGTATCAAAAGCCAAAGTCGACTTCCCCGAACCAGACAGCCCAGTAATAACTACAAACTTCTCCCGCGGCAAATCAATGCTCACGTCCTTCAGGTTATGTTCCCTAGCGCCCTTAATACTAATCTTTTTCATAATAAAACTTCTAAAATTTCCTTTAAATGGTTTTTGCTAATATCATTATCCATTAGGCAGTTTTCTTCCGATAAACTTCAATCGCCTTCCGCAAAGCATCTGCTGCCAAGTTACTACAATGCTCCTTAATCGGAGGCAACTCACCCAAAGCCAAACTCACATCCTTATTACTAATCTTCTCAGCCTCCTCCAAAGTCTTACTCTTAGCCAACTCAGTCGCCATAGAACTAGTAGCAATAGCAGCAGCACAACCCATCGTCTGAAATTTTATATCAACAATCACATCATCTTTGACCTTAATCATAATCTTCATAACATCCCCACAACTAGGATTCCCAACCGTCGCCTCAGCATCAGCATCCTCAAGCTCCCCCATATTCCGCGGATTCCGAAAATGCTCCATTACATTCTTATTATAATCAACATTTCCCATCACAACAGCATCCATATTTAACCTCTTCAACTCCAACTCTCTTAACCAGTTTTAACTTCAAACTTTCCAAATCAACCCCATCATACTGCCTCTTACTAATATCCTTATCCTCACCCAAAATCTCAACATCAAACCCAGCACCTTTGGCAATATCAATATAATCATCCCTCAATAAAGCGCCACCGACACACCCACAAAGCATCTTGTCATCATTTTTCTTTTCCGCACTCAAGTCACTGAGCAATACAATATCAGAAACATACATACTCCCATCATCTTTCAAAACTCGATAAGCCTCATCGAAAACCTTCCTCTTATTCGGAGCCAGATTAATCACACAGTTACTAATAATAACATCCAATGATTTAGTACTCACAGGTAAATTTTCAATATCCCCAAATCGAAACTCAACATTATTATAACCATTTTTCTCAGCAATTCCCCGAGCCTTGTATATCATCTCTTCAGTAAAATCAACCCCTATAACCTTTCCAGATTCACCAACCTTTCGCCTAGCGATAAAAGCATCAAACCCAGCACCACTTCCCAAATCCAAAACAACATCCCCCTCAGTAATCGCAGCCATCGCAACAGGATTCCCACAACCAAGCCCAAGATTAGAATCACTAAAACTTCCCATCTCCTCGTCGCTATATCCAATAGATTTACTTATAACTTCATTGCTAGAGCCAGCATCACAAGCACACTCACTACCACAACATCCGTCACCAGCTATCTTAGAATAATTCTCCCGAACTATTTCCTTAACATCCTCACTTTTTCTCATCATTCAATTCCTCCAATAACTCGTCAACATCAACACCGTGCGCCTTCGCTCCATTCTCAAGTGTTTCAAAAGCAGCCATAGGACATCCCCCACAAAACAATCCCTTATCTGCCAATTTCTCAGCAGCATCCTTGTCCTTGTCCATAACGTCTCTAAAAGTCATATCTTTAGTAATCTTTTTACTCATCTTCAACCTCCCTTGCTACTCCCTTAATCTTCCCCTCTCCCAACTCCGAACCCCCAACACCCAACTCTTCAAGCGGCAGCTTGAAGGGACTCATCTCCCGAAGTTTCTCCACAGCCTCACTAACTTTCCCCACAATATAATCTTCCTTCCCAATCACATCCACCCCAAGCGACAGCCTAATGCTCCCATGAATATACATCTCATCAACATCCAACGCCTTCAAAACATAACTTTCCTTAAGCTTAGTCGAAGCACATGCACTACCAGTCGAAACAAAAATACCCATCTCATTAAGCATCAACATCAAAGCCTCTCCCTCGATTCCATAAAATGACACGTTAATGTTATTATACACCCTATGAGTCAACGACCCATTTATCCGAGTCCCAGAAATCTTCATCAACCCCTCAATAATTTTATCACGACTATAACGAACTTCGTCAATCTTAAAATCCACATCTATAGCAGCAGCTAACCCAACAGCTCCAGGCACATTCTCAGTCCCACTTCTCAAATTATTTTCCTGTCCACCTCCAGTAAGAATAGGTTTAATCTTAACGCCGTTACGAATATACAAAATTCCAACACCCTTAGGAGCTTGGACTTTATGCCCAGAAATACTCATCAGATCAATCGAAGCCAATGCCAAATCCTCCTTCAAAAATCCTTGCACATTGTCCGTATGAAAATAAACCCCCTTCTTCCGACAAATAATCCCAATCTCCTCAACAGGCTGCAGCGTCCCAATCTCATTATTAACATGCATAACAGAAACAACCAAAGTATCATCCCGAACTTTCTCCCGAACCTCATCCAAACTAACTATTCCCTGCTCATCCACCTTCAAATAGTCAACCTCATAACCTTCACTTTCCAAATCCTTACACGTATCCAAAACACAAGGATGCTCAATCACACTCGTAACAATATGCTTCTTCTCAGGATTAGCTTTAGCCAAACCTCGAATCGCCAAGTTATTAGATTCAGTCCCACCACTTGTAAAAGTAATTTCTTTAGGTTCACATCCAAAATAAGCAGCAATCTTCTCACGCGAGCCCTCAAGATGTCTTTTAGCCTCCTGCCCAACATCATGCAAACTAGAAGCGTTCCCATAACTCTCCAAAAAAACTTCATTCACAGCTAAAGCAACCGCATCATCAACACGAGTCGTAGCCGCATTATCCAAATAAATCATTTCCATGTTCACAATAGTTAACATTACTTTATAAAAATATCGGAAACACCCTTAACAAAATCAATACTTAGGCGAACAATTGCAATACTTAATCACATCCTTATTATACTGCTTACAAACATTACAAGAACAATGATTATCCTTCATAAACTTCAAAATCCTCTGCATCTCAACCATCGCAACCTTAGGATTCTCAAAAATCAAAGCAGCCGACTTCTTAACTTCCCTTTTCGTTTTAGCATCCAAACAAACCTTATTCGCCCTCTTATTCGACAAATACTGACTAACCGCAGCCTTACTAACTCCCAAAGCAGCCCCAGCCTTCTCATAACTAAGCCCATGCTCTTTAGTCAACAACCTAGCCAACTCCTTCCGAACAGCCGGGATGATATACCAAACTTCGATTTCTTGCGGTAATAAATACATGTTCACTATAGTTAACTTTCCTTTATAAATTTTACCCTAACACTAAATAATTCTACTTAACATTTATTGCCTCAACCGGACATCCAGCTTCAGCCGCTTTTTCACAACTCAACTCCTCAACCTCACTCTTAACTGCATGAGCCTTACCATCCTTCATTTCAAAACTATCACTACAAGGAGCTGCACAAGCACCGCAGCCAATACACTTATTCTGGTCGACTGTTATCCGATGCCCCATCTTCCACCTCATTTAGTCTACTACCAAAATCACTAATTCTATAATATTCTTCCTCAATAACTTTATCACTAACAATCGACCCCATAATCACATTTCCAATAGTCGTCGACATAAACATAAGACCCAAACCAACAAGAACCAAAATACCAATTCCAATCGCAACATTCCGCTTTATCATAACAAAAATAACACAAGAACATTTATAAATTTAATCAAACTAGGCAAACCATGATAATCTGGATCTCCGCAACTTTAGCAATAATCATAGCTATAACTTTCCTAATCTACTACAACCGCTTCGTCACACTCTCACACCAAATCGACAATGCCTTGTCCCAAATAGATGTCCAGCTCAGAAAAAGAGCAGATCTAATACCAAACCTACTATCTGCAGTAAAAGGCTACATGAAACACGAAAGAGCAGCGATCAAAGAAGTAACCGACGCACGAAAAGCAATGATGTCAGCGAAGGGAACAGAAAAGAAAATGAAAGCTGGAAACCAAATGCAAGAAGCACTAAAATCAATATTCGCAATCGCAGAAGGCTACCCAGACCTAAAGGCAAACACAAACTTCTTACAGTTACAACAAGAGCTATCAGCTATAGAAGACAAAGTCGCATACGCACGACAATTCTACAACGACGGAATCATGACATACAACGTAATGACACACAAAGTCCCAGGAATCTGGTTTGCCTCAATCTACGGATTCAAACCAAAAGAATACCTAAAAATACCAGAAGCAGCAAAAGCAGTTCCAAAAGTAGAATTCTAATATGCAACCAACACGCCTATCCTTCCATGACGAAATCAAAAAAAACATCTTCTCAACCTACCTACTCATAGGAATAATCCTAGTCACCCTTCTAGCCCTAACATATGCAATAGCATTCACAATCGGCGGCGACTACTTCTTCATAATCCTAATCATCGGAATACCAATTTCGATTGCATACATAGTCTTCGGATTCTACAACTCTCACAAAATCGCAATCAAATCCGCCAACGCAAAACCAGCAACAGGCCCACAATACCGACAATATCACAACACAGTCGAAGGATTATGCCTAGCTTCAGGATTACCAAAACCGCGTCTCTATATCATGAACAACCAACAAATAAACGCCTTCGCATCAGGTCGAGACCCACAACATGCAGTCATAGCAGTCACACAAGGTGCCCTAGATAAACTTTCCAAGCAAGAACTAGAAGGAGTCCTCGCACACGAACTTTCTCACATCGCAAACTACGACATCCGCTTCATGACCTTAACCGCAGTCTTAGTCGGAATGATCGCGATAATCTCAGAAATATTCCTAAGAAGTTTATTCTTCTCATCAATAACAGGGAGTCGAGACAGAGAAAGTAGCAATGGAGTCATGATGATAATCGGAATAGCCCTCGCAATCCTAGCCCCAATAATCGTCGCACTAGTCCAACTCGCAATATCAAGAAAAAGAGAGTATGCAGCAGATTCAAGTGCAGTAAAATTCATGCGAACTCCAACAGGATTAATAGGCGCCTTAAAGAAAATAAACGGCAACTCTGAAATGAAAATGTCAGGAGCAGTAGCACCTTTATTTATAGCAAAACCAAACAGAAAAAAAGAATGGTTCTCAACTCATCCGCCTTTAGCTGAAAGAATCAAACGATTAGAAAAAATGTAAAAAAATAAATATATACTAGATGTCAACGTTAGTTAATTCCTTGAAATTAATCTTGAAAGCTCTACGGATTCTTCAAGCGATAAATTTCTTTCCAAAATAACCTTTCCATTATTATCTCTAGTTATAGTAGTTGCAGAGTATGCCTGAAAACGGGAACAGTAATCGTTTACTTTTCCAATCATACCAGGAATAATTACAGGGAATTTCTCATTTTCGGTTATCTTTGAAATTTCTATTGCTATTTCCCCTAGAGAACTTGCTACTATTTTCCCCTTTTCATAATCTTCAAAAGGATTAGTACTGTAATGAAAATTAACTCTAGCTCTTTCTTCATTGCTCCTATAACCAGCGCCTCTTTTATGTTCTTCGTCATATGTTTTTTTGTCAATTATACGCGTTGTCAACTGATCCTTTTGTGAATCCATTCTTGACACATCATTACATCTTGATGCCAAATATTTTGTATCAATTTTTTCTCCTTCTTTGAAAAAATCATAACAAGTTACTTCGATTGCTTCTCTATTTTTACATATCATTTTATTTTACCTCCCTGAATTTAGTTATATCAAACCAATTTTTGTTTGACCATGACCTTTCCATTTTTCTACTTGTTATTACCATACAATGGTCACACATTACATATACTTAAACACTCACACCCCCCTAAGGGGTTGAACTGGAAAGATTTATATATCTCCAAAACCATAATTAAGCATGGAAGATACAATACTACAAGATGCAGGTCTAACAAAAGGAGAAACAAAAGTTTATCTCGCACTCTTAACCATGAACGAAAGCACCGTAGGACCAATAGCTAAAAAAGCAAGCGTCTCATTGTCAAAAATATATGAGATATTAAACAATTTAGCAAAAAAAGGATTAGTAACCTCAATAATAAAAAGCAACATCAACCATTTCGTAGCATCAGATCCAGAAAGAATTCTAGAATATATGGAAAAAAGAAAAAAGAAAATCTCTCTCTCAGAGGAAAAAATAAAGCAAATTCTACCTAGTTTAAAGCTAAGAAAAAAAGAAGAGAAAGAAAGTTTAGCAAAACTATATGAAGGAACTAAAGGAATAAAAACATTCTATGAAGAAATGCTAAGAGGTCTCAAGAAAGAAGATGTCATTTATGGCATGGGAATACCAAAATATGCAGCTGAAGAACACGAAGGATATTTCTTAGATTTTAATAAAAGAAGATCAAAAAAAGAAGTTCAATTAAAGGCTATATACAACTATGACGCTAAAGAAGCAGGTAAAAAAAGGGAGAAAATACCTTTCACAAAAATAAAATACCTTCCAAAAAAATTCACCTCTCCTTCCTGGATAATAATTTTCAAAGACACAGTCGCAACAATTCACATGATTGGTAAACCTATTTGTGTAGTAATTCAAGACCAAAACGTATCAGAAAGTTATTTAAATTTTTTCAATTCCTTTTGGAATCTATCAAAATAGTTTTTCATTGTAAACCGCCAAGTCGGCGAAATATTTATTTCGCCTTACAAATTGAAAACGACGGAATTTATTTCCGTAGGCTTTTCAGAATCTAAAATTCCTGCAAATTTTCCCAACGATTTACGCACCAGCGGAAATGTTGAGTAAGTACTCATGCGCACCTTTAGCAGCAATAGCCCCTTCTCCGGCCGCCGTAATCATCTGCCTCATAGCAACATTTGTAACATCACCAGCAGCAAACACACCATCAACATTCGTCTTACAATCCTTACCAGTAATAACATAATTCTTTTCCATAGTCAAATCCAAATCCTTCAAAACTTCAGTCGCAGGAACAGCTCCAGCCTCGATAAAAACCCCACTAACATCTAAAGTTTCTTCGAGAACCTTCTTCTCTGGCTCTTCCCTTAAAACTCGTAACCCTTTCACAACCCCATCTCCAACAACCTCAAGAGGTTTAGCAAAATACTTAATCTCAATATTAGAAGTCGAACAAATCTTAGAAAGCGAAATAGGCTCACAGGTCATCTCATGCTTCCGATAAACAACCGTCACCTTATTACAAATATCAGCCAAATACAAAGCAGCCTTAGCAGCCGAATTAGCTCCACCAATCACAACCACATCCTTCCCCTTAAAAAAATTCCCATCACAGGTCGCACAATAACTAACTCCCTTCCCTAAAAACTCTTTCTCTCCCGGAATATTCAACTGCCGATGCTCCGTCCCCAGGGCAATAATCAAGCTCTTCCCTTTAACAACTTTATCTCCATAATTCAAAACAAACAAATCACCATCTTTCTTCACACCTTCAAAACCACTTTCCAAAAACTCCGCACCAAACTTCTCAGCCTGTCCCTTAATATTATTCATTAATTCTTGTCCAGACCCAATAAATCCAGGCCAATTCTCAACCTCTCCAGCTAAATTAGCCGTCCCCCCAAAATTTTGCGAAACAACCAATGTTTTCAAGTTATAACGCCCACAATAAATCGCAGCAGTAAGACCAGCCGGACCACCACCTAAAATTAAAACATCATATATTTCTTCCATATTAAGTCTCAGAATAAAATCTTTTTATATCTTTGTCAACAGCGAAAACTTCACCGCGTAACAACAAACCCTTCAACCTGCTCCTTCAACCCCTTCGCTCTCTCATCCTTCTCAAAATACTCCCTCACAGGAACCAACAACTCATCAATATATCCAGCACAGCAATTCTTTAAGTCCAAGGGATGAACATCTCCACTGACAAAAGCCTTCTCCAAATCATCATAACTATCATAAGTCAAATCCCCACCAAACTTCTCATCCCTCTCAATCTTAATGGAATCAAACTTCCCAAAAACAATATACTTCATATATTCCAAAACCGGATTATCTTCAACTTTTCCAGCAGGACAAAAGGCCTTCTTAAATTTACGAACAACGTCATCCTTACTGTCCGTCATAAAAATAGCAGTATCAGGCTTCGACTTACTCATCTTAATATCAATCTTCCTATCCACAGAATTTTCAGCATCACTTTTCGGCTCACTAAGTCCCATTAACATATGATGGCTAACAACCACAGGAGCAACAAACCCCATCTTCGGAAAAACATCCCGAGCCAACATATTCACTTTCCTCTGATCCATCCCCAACTGAGCAATATCCGCACCTAAATGATGAATATCAGCAGCCTGCATCAAAGGATACATAATCTGAGAAGCCGGATTCGAAGTCGAATCCTCACGTCCCATAATCTGCCCACATCTCAAAACCCGATTAACAGTAGTATTCATAGAAAGTTTCAAAACAGTCTCCCAATACTCAGGATGGTCTCGAACAAACTCACTAGTCCAAACAAATTCAACATTCTTCAAATCCATGCCACACGCCTTCCAAACCTCAATAAAATACTCCCCGACAATCTTGATCTTCGCCAAATCTCCACCCATCTTATTATTCAGCAACCCAAACCAATCAGCAACCCAAAACCTAAACTTAATCCCAGTCGAAGTCAACTTGTTAACATTAATAGCCCGCAATAATCCCTGAGCAATATGAATATTTCCAGACGGCTCAAACCCATCATATGCAATAGGATGTTTCTTTTTCTCAAATAACTCTCGTAACTCTTTCTCGTTAATAATCTCCTCACCAACTTCCTTCACAAGCGATATCTTTTCATCTATAGACAATTTCTTCATCCCAAAACCAACCAATAAGCTTTTATTAATTTAATGCCTACCCCAAATATATATAAACTTCCCCATCCTATTCTAACCATGCAATCAAAGAGGATGAATCATAAAAATTCTGTCACCCTCCTAGTCTGCACTGGGTTCTCCATTATTAACTTCTATTAACCTCGCGACATCTCTTATGAAAAATAAAAGAAATGTCGCTAAACAGACATACTATTTTGAAAAAGAAATTCACAACGATTGCCTCTCCTGCGGGCAAGACATAAAACACCCACTCTGCCCAAATTGCATATCGAAAGCCTTCAACCTCTGGACAAAGAAATTCCCAGAACACAAAATGCTAAAGGCAAAACTAAATCCTCTAATGAAGCATCACAACCATACAAATGCAAAGTCAAAACCTTGCGTCGCATGTCAAAAACCCGTCCACATCTGCCCCCTCTGCTTCACCGAACATCTCCACAGTTTAGTAAAAGAAGCCGGTCTAGGAATCCGAGCAACAACACAATTCCTTTTCATATTTAATTTCGATTTTGAACACACCGGCTACTCGAAAGAACTAGAGTTCTACGGCGGATATTAATCAAAACCTTTAAATAAAAACATATCTTTAACCAATCATGAAAGAGGATGAAACATTTTGTTGCAAAAGATTCGATGTAAAAAAATGGGATAAAAAAAAGGTAACATGGAAAAACAAGTTGTTTGTCAAGGATACAGTATTGGCATTCTTCCACATACCACTCAACTTCGGAAGCGTCGTAAAAAGTAATATGAAGAAACTAAAGGACGCGAACGCAATTCCAAAAGATTCGATGATTCTATCCGACGAGAAATCCATGTTCTACTCTAACTTATACATTACCACAAAAAAGGCAATTCCAAAAGCCAAAGATGTAAGAGTATCTGGAACATTCCTGACAAAAGTATTCGAAGGTCCATATAAAAATATAGGTAAATGGATTAAAGAAATGGAAGAATATGTAAAATTAGAAAAAAAGGAACTTAAACAAATGTATTTTTACTATCCATATTGCCCGAAGTGTGCAAAAAAATATGGAAACAATTACATCGTAATTTTCGCCGAAATCTAAAACTTCTTAAATTCCCTTAATCTCCTTGATATATGCAACGTAAACCGACAACCGACAACCGACAACCGACAACCGAACCAAAGCAAGCTTTGGTTCTCTATTCCGGCGGCCTCGACTCTCGACTAGTGATTCGCCTCCTCCAAGACCAAGATTTCCAAATCACTGCACTCTATTTCGCACTCCCATTCGGCTGTGGCTGCTGCAATATAAATTGCAACTTCAACTTTACTCAAAAAGAAAAAGTAAGATTAGAAATCATGGACGTCAACAAAGAGCCACTTCTTTCAGAATATCTAGACATTCTAAAAAACCCAAAACACGGAACAGGAGCAGGCATCAATCCATGCAAAGACTGCAAAATCTTCATGTTCAAAAAAGCCAAAGAATACGCAGACAAACACAATATCGAACTCATAGCAACAGGCGAAGTAATCGGCCAAAGACCAATGTCCCAAATTCCCTCAGCCATGAAAACAATCGACGAACAACTAGACTTTGAAATTCTCCGGCCACTTTCAGCAAAAAAATTAAAAGAAACCCATGTGGAAAAATCAGGATTAGTAAATAGAGAGAAGTTCCTAAGTATAAGGGGACGAGGAAGAAAAGAACAAATGGCATTAGCAGAAAAATATAAAATAAAATATCCAACACCAGGAGGCGGATGCTTCCTATGTGAAAAATCTCCAGCATCAAGGTTAAAACATCTATTAGAAAAAAATCTCATCACTGAAAAAACATTACCACTTACGATGATTGGCAGACACTTCTATATCAACAACACATGGCTCGTAGTAGCACGAGACGCAAAAGAATCCAAAACAATCAACTCATTTGAAAATCGCATCCCAGACGAAAAAGGAAAACCTTCAGTATACTACTCAAACCCAAAAGAAAAAGAAACAGTACTAAGTCTCCAACAGGCATATTCAACAGGAGACAACGAAAAAGAAAGAGATAAATTCAAAAAATACAAATTATGAAAACCGTCTGGACATTCACCAATAAAAAAGAACTAGACAAAAACCAATTCATAGATTACTTCGAACGAAAAGTTTTCCGAACAATCCGAAAACATCAACTCTTGCCAAAAAACAAAATTTTCACCCTAAAAAAAAGCCAAGATATAAACACAGCAGTCCTAAAACAAATCCTAGAAACAAAATTCCAAGTCAAACTATTGCCTTCCAGAGAAGGTACTTACCGCAGTGCAACAAAGCCAAACACCTCAACAACTAACCTTTCAAGTGAAGCAGAAAACATATTCAAAAAAATAATCAAAGGAAACTTCGGCCACAAAACAAAACCCTCCCCACTCCTAAACTTATCAGACAAAGAAATAGAACTCTACGCCAAGCTAAAAAACATTAAAGGAACGAAAAGAAAAGAAAATAAAAAAATTCAAAATCTCTTTAAAAAGTTCTTAACAAAAAATCAAGACCTAGAAGTCAATATCCTTAATGCACAAAATCAAATTATACCACAGAATTATTTATCTTAGAAACAACCTTCCGCAACCCATAAAAATCCCTCACAACATAATCAGGCCCAGCCTTCCTAATCCTCTCCAGCGTCGACCAAGAACACTTATTATGAACAGCCACTGAAACACATCCAGCCTTCTTAGCAAACTCAACATCCGAGAACCTATCCCCAACATAAACAGCCTCACTAGATTTAATCTTCATGCGCCTAAACAATCTTCGCAACATTCTATCTTTACTGACAAACTTTTCCGCACCATAAATTCTATCAAATAAACCTTCGATACCCAAGCTCTTGATTGAAGCCAATAGAAACGAAGTCCGAGAATTACTAACAACAATCAACGATATCCCATCTTCCTTCATCTTCCAAAGCGGCTTCAAAGAAACACACGTCTTAATCTCACCAGCTGCAGCTGCACCAGTAAACCTCCGATAAAACCTATCACGAATCTCCCGAACCTTCCCGACACCAATTCCCAATTTCCGCAACATCCTTCCCATCTTAATACCTAACAAACCAAGCAACCTTCTCTCACTGAACTTATATCCAAATTCTTCAAATGTCCGAACTAAAGACAAAAAAGCAATTCCCTTACTGTCTGAAATAGTCCCATCAAAATCCAAAAACACTGCCTTAATCATTTTTCCTCTCCCAAGAATGAATGGTTTCGTGAAACATTTTCAACGTTACTCTAATCACCATACATGACTAATCAAAATATTCTTTATATAATTACTTAATATACCCGCCTCTCTGCAACTTCCAAAGCCGGTAATACTCACCCTTCCTCCGAAGTAAGGCTCCATGCGTCCCCATCTCAACAATCTTACCTCGCTTCATAACAACAATCAAATCCGCATGCATAATCGTAGACAACCGATGCGCAATAATAATCGAAGTCCGACCCTTCATCAACTTAGCTAAACTCCTCTGAATCTCAAACTCAGTCTCACTATCCAGTGCACTCGTAGCTTCATCCAAAACCAAAATCTTCTTGTCCGCCAAAATAGCCCTAGCTATCGAAACCCTCTGCTTCTCCCCACCGCTAAGTTTAACCCCGCGCTCTCCAACAATAGTCCGCTCCTTCTCGGGCATCTCACGAATAATCTTATCAAGTTGAGCAAATCTAATAGCGTTCTTTACTTCTTCAGGGCTAGCACTAGGCCTAGAAAATTTAATATTATTCCAAATAGTATCGTCGAACAAAACACATTCCTGAGGAACAATACTCATAGCCCCTCTCAAAGACTCCTGTTTAAAGTCCCGAACATCCTCGCCATCAATCATAACCGCACCCTTATCAACATCATAAAACCGATACAACAAGTTAACAAGAGTCGACTTCCCACAGCCCGAATGCCCAACAAACGCAACCTTACTCTTCGCCGGAATATTCAAATTAAAATCCTTGAAAATCTTCCGCTTAGTATATCCAAAATCGACATCCCGAAACTCAATTTCACCATTCCCGACCTTCATACTCCGAGCTCCCTCAGCATCCCGAATATTATTCTCAACCTTCCCATAACTAAACAAATCCTGAAAATCAATAACCGATCTATGAAAACCCTGCAATCCCTCAATGAAACCCCAAATCGGTCCCATCAAACTCCTAAAAGTAGTATAGATAAAAACAATCTCTCCGACACTAAGAGCACCCTTCAAAAATCTCAAAATAGGAAACGTCAACAAAATCACAGTCCCAATAATAATAATCGCAACCTGTCCACTCGTCAACCAAGAATAACTTCTCCAAAATTTATAATTAGTAGTCTCCGATTTCATAGCTAACTTACTAAACATCTTCGAAATCCAATTCTCCCTTCCAAAATATTTAATAGAATCTATATTAGTAAAAACATCACTAACTCCTGCCTTCTCATTATCATCAGCCACATTGGAAGCTATCTTAAGCGGTTCCTGCGTCCTCTGATAAAGAATACTAAACAAAACAAAAGACGTCATAATTCCAACTACAACAACAGCAGAAACGATATCAAAATAAGCGATAGAGACACCAACAATCATCATCTGCAAAAATGGACCTACGAAACTATAGATAATCGCATCACTAATTCTCTCAACAGAAGCAATTCCCCGATTCATTCTCGAAATAAGCGAACCCGTCTTATGCGTAGCATGAAACCCCTGATCCAATTTAACAATATGCCTAAAATATTTCATCTTTAAATAAGTCATAATCCTAACTTCAATCAAAGAAGAATAGAGATTCCTAAACCAAAGAGCAATTATTTCAACCACAGCATTCAAGATATATAATCCAAGAACAATCAGCAAAATAAAATAAAACTCCTCCAACCCAAGACTCCCCTCTGCAAAAAGTGCTCCCTTATCTATAATCTCCTTAAACAAAAAATTCGGCACAATATTAGTCAATCCTACAACAAAAATAGTCAACAGTAGCAGCCACATCAACCCCTTATGCCTTCTCAAAGCGCCCCAGTATTCACTAAGATTATACTTCCAGTCTATCTTTCTACTTTCTTCATTTTTTACCATTTTACATAAATTCAACCATCGATAAATAAAACATTATAAAATATCTATAAAAAACATACTCACGCCAACTCAGTTGCCGCATATCTTATCCAGTTGAGGCCGAACAAACAAAATCCGTTAACACCGTTTATAAGTTTTTCCCTAGTAGAAAATTTTAAATACAAGGTTACCTTAAAATAATTATGAAGGGGAAATATGACATAACACCATTAGGAGAGATACATAATTTTACAGCCAAAAAAGAATATGTAGCTCCAGAATATAAACTAGAAACAACAATGACTTTCCAGTACGACGCATTAAAAAACCAAGATACAAAATATACCTGCAGACAATGTTCAAGTTGTCATGGATGCAGATAAGTAATAAAATTCTACCTAATCAATACTCGAAATTTCAATTTAAAATTAAGAATTAGCCCTCTTCAACAACTCCTTCAACCTAGCCGCATCCGCACCCTTGCTCTTAACTTCACTAACAACATAAGTCATCTTCTCTCCAATATCCTTACCCTTAACAACCTTCAAGTCCCGCAACAACTTCTTCCTAACAACATCCGAAACAACCAGCACTCCACTATCAGAATCCGACATACGCTTAGCAAAAGAAACCGTATTCCCGATACTCGTATACTTCAACTTACCTCCACCCTTCGAGGCCACCAGATCCCCACTATGCACTCCAATCCCAAACTCAACCTTATCCTTAAACTTCTTATTATAATCATTCAACTTCTCAATAACCGCCATACCACACTTAACAGCCAAACCTTCATTATCATAAGTCCTAGTCATAAGCGGATTAAATACAACAAAAACAAAATCCCCTCTCCAGTCAACTAAACCCTTTTCCTTCGACTCATCGACAATCTTATGTAAAGCATCTTTTCCAGCATCCCCCAACCCCTCATGATTCTTAACTGCAATCGCAACCACACTAGACACCTGCTTCTCTCCCTTCATGACCAAAGCAGACTCTGCCGTCATCTTATTCCCCTTCGTCAAATCAACCATCGTCTTATCCGTTCCACTATAATTCTTAACATCAAGCCCCTGAACAGCAGGAGATTTATTAGTAAAATTCAAGCTATCATCCATATGCGCTTTAACTTTATCAGGCACCTTCTCTTTAATCTTATCTCCAATTTGTGTCCCAACATTATGCAATTGAGCAACTTTCTTCTTACCTGGCATCTTTCCCCAAAGTTTAGAAAAAAAACCATCACCAACGACCTTAGTCTTTCGGTACCTCATCAATAACATAATACCAACTCCACCCAAAATCAAAATCAAAAAAATCCAAAACAAACCATATCCACTAAAAAACCCCTTCTCTCTAATATCATCAATAGAAACTGCATTCCCCGTCAATAGAACCCGTTTACTTAGGGAAGTTTCACCATCATTTACCAAAACTTCATACTCACCATTAGGAGCATCAACATTAAACTTCCGAACCTCGTCAACACCGATATTCAACTCCAAAGACATGATATCATCACCAATAGTAACATCAATAGTTCTATTATACAAAACATTTCCAATATTTTTAATGGTCAACACCGAATCCTCCAAGTCAAATTCAATCTTCTGCAAGCCTATCATCTCAAACTCTCGAACATCACTCAAAGAATCAAACGAACTAAAAATTTTCCAAGTCCCAGCACTAGAATTCAAAACAAAATCAATATCACTAAATTCTCCAGCCTGAACATTAGCCTCAATAAATTCATCATTCGGAGAAACAATCCTCAAAAGAACATTGCCTTCCATTCTAACACCCGATTGATCAAAAAGCTCAACACCAATTCTAAACTTCTCTCCAGGTGTAGCAACAACATCAGCCAAACTCATAACTAAAGAAGATGCAACTTGATTAATCTTATAAGAAACACTTCCCAAACCCTCATTCAAAATACCATTAGAGTCAACATCATAGGCACGAATATCCAAAGAATAGAAACCACTCTCAATAGTTTCAGGCATAGAAAAAGTCTCAATAGCAATACCACCCTCAACGGCCTTACTAAAAATACTAGCACCAGTCGCATCAATAAATCCTTCCAACAACTCACCATTTGCTTTAACGGCTTCGACATTAACACTAATTACCTCACCAGGATTATATGCAACCTTATCTAAAGAAACACTAACATCAACATCTCTAGTAACTGAAAACACTTTTGTCGACGCGGCACTCGTGCCAATAGAAATAACAACCTGGCAATTTCCAACAATATCACTAAGATTCAGAATCTCTAAATCATCCAAACGCAAGTTCTTATAAAAACTCCAAGAAGATTCGTCATCTAAAGAAAAAGAACTAGCAGGAAGCCTAACCAAATTCGTTGTCTTATTTCCGCACGCCAAATTAAAGTTCAAATTCCCACTCCCAGCTCCAACCAAACCGTCAACCGAAACATCCAACCTATCTCCCAAATTATAAACATCAAACGGCTCTGAAATAGAAATCTCAGCCAAAACACCAGAACTCATTAAAACAAAAATTAATAATAACACGAGCTTTTTCATATTAAAAATAAACTATCTTACTATATAAATATTATGAACAACTTAGAAATCTAAAACTCAAATTCATCCGCAATCTTAGACAACCCATCCATCCAATCTTCATGTTTCTGCCAAGCAATTTCCTGTCTAGTCTTCTCCATAATCACCGGAGCATCCATAGGTCGCAAATATGAAGGCAGTTCAGCTCTCTCAGCCATAATCTCATCAGTTCTAGGTGTATCATACTTCAATCGCTGATAACAATGCCCACACAAATTATCCTTCTCATTAGCATCTCTATGCTTTTTATCACAATCATTATACCTCTCCTTAAGAATAGGTGAAGCCTTGTCAATCCGCTCACCCCAACGTTTTATCTTACTCTTTATTTCAACATAATCCTCATCACTGATAGCACTCATATATCCTTAAAATATAACATATACTTAAACTTTATCATACTAAAAATATAAAAACAACTTAAACAATATATCTTTATGAAAACAAAGGTGAACCCCTACGAAGTCCAAGGCGAAGTAGACTACGACCGCCTAATCAAAGAATTCGGAATAAAAAAAATCGACAAAAAACTTCTAGATAGAATTGAAAAAATAACAGGTGAAATCCATCCATACCTAAAACGAGAAATCTTCTTCGCACATCGAGACCTAGAAAAATTACTAGACGCTCACGACCAAGGCAAAAAATTCTTCCTCTATACAGGCTGCGGACCATCAGGCCCAATCCATCTAGGACACTACTCAGTCTGGTCTTTCATAAAATGGCTCCAAGATAAATTCGACGTAGAACTATGGTTCCAATTCACAGACGACGAAAAATTCCTCTACAAAAATAAAACATACGAAGAGATACAAGAATGGACAAATCAAAACATGTTAGACGTAGCAGCAATAGGATTCAATCCAAACAAAACACACTTCCTAATCGACACAAAACACGCCGGCATAATGTACCCCGAAGCAATCAAAGTCGCAAAAAAAATAACCTTCTCAACAATCAAAGCCTCCTTCGGCTTCACAGACTCAAACAACATCGGCTCAATATTCTACACAGCAATGCAAACAGTTCCATGCTTTCTACCAAACGTCCTGAACAACAAAGACGAATACTGCCTAATTCCACTAGCCGTAGACCAAGATCCACACTTCAGAATTTCCAGAGACGTAATCCAAAAACTAGGCCACAAAAAACCTGCAATCATACACGCAAAATTTATGTGCCCATTAACAGGGATAGAAGGAAAGCAAGGAAGCTCAACCGACGCAAAAGCAATCCTAATGACAGATACACCTCAACAGGTAAAGAAAAAAATCAACAAATACGCATTCTCAGGAGGACAAGATACAGTAGAAGAACACCGTAAGAAAGGCGGAAACGTAGATGTAGACGTTGCATGCCAATGGCTAAAATACTTCGAACACGACGACAAAAAGCTAGCAGCAATATATAAAGATTACTCAAAAGGAAAACTATTATCAGGCGAAGTCAAAACAATCCTAATAGAAAAAATCAATAAGATATTATCAGAGCATCAAAAAACAAAAAACAAAATAGATGTAGATAAGTTCATTTACAAAGAATAATCTAAAGTTTCAATAAATCTTTAACTTTACCAGATTTTCCTAATCCTCGAATCTTTTCCGCAATATCTCCTAAGGGCTTTCTTACAAATTCCCTTCCAGTATTAGATAAATTAGTCTTACACTCAAAAACACGACAATCTTTTGGTCTATCATTATAGGCATCACAAGAAGTTACTTTAGCATCAGCATCGTAACGCAGATATTCACAAGCCTCCCATCCCGGACTAATCACCTTCATTACAGGTTTAACCGAAACTAAAGGCAAATTCTCTCTATCAACATCTTCAATCCTAAAATAAACACAACAAGCCCCACATCTATCACAGCCCTGATTATCAACATCGTTAGTACGGTCAATACGAGTAAAATAATCCAACAACTTACCCATTCTGAACCACCTTCCCTTCAAACGGCAAACCAACGGCATCAACATCAAGCATTCCCAAGAGCCCATCATTCAAACCACGAACGAACATACTCCTTTTATCCTTTTTATCAATATTCATCTGCGCAACCAAAGCAGCAGCCCAAAAAATACCTTTACCAGAAACTCCCTCAAAATCAACAATATACTCATCTTTGTTCTTAGCAAAATCCATTAACTTATAACCAAGATTAGGAACCTTATTACTATAATCAGACGCGTTACTAGAATCAATCATATCACTCCCAAGCTCACTAGAAACGTAAAACACATCCCCAGATTTCACTTTTCCAGAATAAAACAAAGGATTCTCTATACTTGCCCCCTCATGTCTCGTTTCGTTCCCATGAACAGCATCTGCCAAGTTCTCAAAATGATAAATCTCTTTCATAATAACCCAACACATCAAAACTATATAAACCTTTCGTTTTGTAACTATTGTTTGGTAACAACAGAATTAACTTCTGGAGCAGCCCTTTTAACGACTTCAACCCTGGCAACATCATCTCCGATATTAACTCCCTTATTCCCGATCTCCATCACAACAGCCTTCCTCTCGTGCGCCGTCCTTCTCATCTTCGCAATCCGAACAGCCCTATCACCTCGCCCAGCAATCCCAGATTCATAAAAAATACTAACCGAATCACTAAGAAACCGCAAGATATCAGTCTTCGTCCACTCATCTCCACTAGTCCAATTCATATCACCCTCCAAGCTCTCATCTGCAAAAACCGTTGTCACCTTCAACCTCTTCATCAAACTCGACAACTCAAAAATCGTCTCACGAATCTTCCCTTGATCACTCAAATTCAAAGCCAAAACAGAAATAGGATCAAAACAAATCCTCCGCACATCACCCTTAGAAATCATCTTAGTTAACTCCTTCTTCAGCTCATCAATCCCAGTCTGTGGCGAAAACCTCATAAACGTAATCTTACCCTCCTCGCTAGCCCTAGAAAAATCCCAACCATAAGCCATAGCATCATTCATAATCCCAACGATATCCGGCTCAAAACTACAATACAACCCATTCTCATTAAACTTCGTCGCACCATTCCAAAGAAACTGCAACAAAAAAGTACTCTTCCCTGAACCTGGCCCACCAACAATCAAATTATCACTATTCCGAACGAAACCCCCGTCACATAATTTATCAAACCCTACAATCCCCGTCGGACACCTATCAATCACCCCACTCATACTTCAACTAAAGTATAAATCTTTATAAATTCTCCTTTTCTTAATTTCACATGGAAAAAGAATTATCCCCAGAAGAAGGGTCTCAAATTTTAAGAAAGATGACAAAGATAAAAATGCAGGCTACTCGAGGAAAAGATGATCTAAAAAGCAATGTAGAACTAGGAAGAGACTTAGATCTATACATAGTAAGCGATGTAGTAGGAAAGGGATTGCCTCTCCTAACACCAAAGGGGGCAACAATAAAAAGAGAACTTGAAAGATTCATAACAGATGAAGAATTAAAGAGAGGTTATGAGTATACATCAACTCCAATAATGGCGAAAAGCGATCTTTACAAAATATCTGGACACTGGCAACACTACAAGGACGACATGTTCACACTAAATGTACATGGAGAAGATTACGCATTAAGACCAATGACATGCCCATTTCAATTCGTTCTCTTCAAAAGAAAACCAAGAACATACAAAGATCTCCCAAAAAAATACGCCGAACTTGCAACGCTATTCAGAAAGGAAAAATCAGGAGAACTAAGGGGATTAACGAGATTAAGCCAATTCACATTAGCAGATGCACATGTCTTATGCACACCAGAACAAATAGAAGAAGAATTCATTAAAGTCATGGATCTAATAAAATACACAATGAAGATCCTAGGAATTGAAGTTTGGTATAGGTTTTCGAAATGGGACCCAGAAAACAAGAAGGGTAAATATGTGGATAACCCAAAAGCATGGGAACACACACAAAAATTTATGAAAAAAATTCTAGATAAAATGGAAGTAAAATATATAGAAGCAGAAGATGAAGCTGCATTCTATGGGCCAAAACTGGACCTGCAATATAAAGATGTATATGGAAAAGAGGATAGCTTAATTACTCTCCAAATAGATTTCGCGTTACCAGAAAAATTCGATCTAAAATATACAGATAAAGACGGAAAAGAAAAATTAGCAATGGTCATTCATAGATCTTCAACGGGCTGCACAGAAAGAACAATTTCCTATATATTAGAAAAAACACAAGGAAATCTTCCACTATGGCTAAGTCCAATACAAACCAAAGTAATGAGTATGAATGAAGATGTGAAAGATTATGCATTACAAATAAACAAAAAACTATTAGATACAGGGATTAGATCAGAATTAGATAACAGAAACGAATCAATAGGCAAAAAAGTAAAAGGCGCTATAACAGAAAAGGCATTTTACTTAATAACAGTCGGAGAACAAGAAATGAAAGAAAACAAAATCGCTGTAAGAAAAAGAGACTCAAAAGAAATAATAACAATGACACTAGAAGAATTCAGGGAAAAAATAAATACCGAAATTTTCAAGAAAACCTTATAAACAACGACATCGTTAATCAAGCATGAGGTGGGGCAAAATAGTACTAGTTTTTCAAGCAGTCATGGTATTGATAATAGGAATTATTTTCTTTTCTCAATTCACTATCATAGAAAATTCCGAAATTCTAGATTTAAGGGAAGAGTTCAAAAGTGAAAGTTATATCGAAAATGAACTCCCCCCAACAATTCAAGAAATAAAAGACAGATTCAAACTCTCAGCTTACATCCTGATTGTAGTCTCATTAACCGAATTGGCAATAATCTCAAGATTAATAAACTAAATTCTCGACCAAATTAGCAATGAAAATAATCAACCTCATAGAAGAGTTACAAGAAACACAACACTACAAAATGTTCCAACAACAAAATACAGATTCCTATTTTTCGGCAGCATTTTTAATTTTAAATCTAGAAGATAAGACAGAACAAATCCAATTAGACTATTTCTTACCACAAACAAAACAAATCGCAGCATTCGCACATCCATGGACAGAACCAAAAATCCACGACGATATAATCTCAGTTAAAGAAGGAAAAACCGAACCTAAAAAAATAGAACAAATGAAACATCAAACTACAGAAATCAAAATAGATATAGACAGCTTAGAATCAGAATGCAAAAAACTAATCAAAGAAAATAACTCTTCAATAGCCCCAACAAAAATAATAACGATACTAAAGGACGATATCTGGAACCTAACATGTATGGACAACATGCTAGGAATCGTCAGAATAAAAATCAACGCAATATCAGAGGAACTTATAGATTTCAATAAGGGTGGCCTAATGGACTTTATGGGAATCAAAAAGCAATAATAACTTTTATATAACATCAAACATTTAAGAAAATATGAAATTATTAGACTTCATAAAGCCCTCAATAACAAAAATCATCTTGACAATAATTGGATTATTTTTGATCCCGGCAATGGGATATCAAAATCGGTGCCTAATAGAACCCTGTGGAAAAACACTTAGGCCACTAATAGTACATTTAGTCAAAGGCATAAACATCGATAGTATCAACTTCCCAAGTTTAATCATCGGAATAATCTTAATCTATATCCTATCCAGCCTAATAGTCGCAGGCAGCAATGTCCTAATTAGACGGCACAAACGTTAAACTACTCCTTCCTCACAACAAAAACAATATTTCTCCCCTCTTCAACCTTCAAAATCTCGAACCCAACACTCTCCAACTCGCTTCTCAACTCATCCACATCATAAATATAAGTATACCTCTCAACCTTCTTACTCCCAACACTCCAAGGCACAAACCCCTCTTTCGCCCTATTCTTCAACCTCTTCTGCCCCCGTCCCCAAACCGAAACCAAAGCTTCGCCTCCATTTTTAAGAACCCGAAAAACCTCCTCTAAAGCCTTCCGCCTCTTCTCCGCCGAATCAACACAATGCAAAACCGCACTAAAAATAACACAATCAAAAAACCCATCATCATAAGGAACCGCATCGACACCAGCCTTCTTCACCTCAACATAACCTCGAGCTCCAGCCAACTCAACCATCTTCTCAGAAAAATCAACTCCATAAAAATCCAAACCCTCAATATCATAAAAATTCCTTCCACTTCCACATCCCAAATCCAAAACACGACCCTTCTTATTTTTCAAAAATTCAACAACATCCGAAACATCATACTGCCGAAACTCCTTCCACGGCCTAGCAATCGCATCCCAAACTTCTTCCTGCTTCATAGTACATAAATATATTTAAACAATAAAAACCTTCCTAATATCATGTTCCCTAGATTAGAAGAATTAACACAGCAACAAATAAAAAATTTCAACATAACAATAGTAAAGAACCCCGAAGATCCCTGTAACTTCTGCGATAGAAAAATCCAAACAGGACTCGAGTGCAACGATTCAAAAAATCCCTACTGTTCAATGGACTGCTATTATTCTGCACTCATAAAAGATAAAAATTAATAATCATAAAAATATTACTTATCTTCTTTTCGCCTTGTCTTCCCTCAACACATTTAAACCATGAAAGCTTTTTCCCTCAATGAAAACAAGAAGCCTCACAAAACCAGGAGCAAAACGAAAGCCCACCAAAACAATATCAGGAGTAGCACCTCTAGCCGTAATGCTCCCACCAAGAAAATGCGACCACGGAACATGCTTATACTGCCCATCATTCGACGCCCCACAATCCTACACCCCAGAATCTCCAGCCGTAATAAGAGCGCGAGAATGCGGTTACGATCCCATAAAACAAATCAACGCAAGACTAAAGGCATTCGAACATATGCGACACCCAACAGAAAAAATCGAACTCATAATAATGGGAGGCACCTTTCTTTCATACTCAAAAGAATTTCAAAGAGACTTCATAAAAAAATGCTATGACGCGCTAAATCAACAAAAAGCGGAAAGCCTAGAGCAAGCAAAAAAAATAAACGAAACATCATACCATCGCTGCATCGCACTCTGCATAGAAACAAGGCCAGACGTTTGTACTGAAAGTCAAATCAAGGATATTCTAAGCTACGGAGCGACACGAGTAGAACTAGGAGTCCAGGCCATAGACGACAAAATATACAAAAAAGTAAACAGGGGTCACACAGTTCAAGATGTTATTGATGCGACCCAAAGACTAAAACAGGCTGGTTTCAAGGTCGGCTATCATTTAATGCCAGGTATACCTGGGTCTACTTCAAAAAAAGACATCGAAATGTTCAAAGAAATATTCACCTCACCAACTTTTAAACCAGATCAAATCAAGATATATCCATGCCAAGTTCTAAAGGGAGCAGCAATTGAAAATCTTTACTACGGTGGTGAATACATCCCTTATTCAAAAGAGCAAGCAACAGAATTAATAATCGAAATGCTAAAACTAACTCCACGCTATTGCAGAATCATGCGAATCATGCGAGAAATTCCACCTCACTATCTAGTTGCCGGAATAAAAAATATAGACATGCGCCACGACATAGAAAAAAATATACGTCCGAATAATATAAAAATAAATGAAATAAGATTTCGAGAGATAGGGTTTGCAGTTAGAGACAAAAGGAAAATCAATACAAAACTAAAACTCAAAACAACAAAATATAAAGCCTCAGGTGGAACGGAATATTTTCTAGAAATTATAAACTCCGACAACATATTATTCGGACTCCTAAGATTAAGGTTAGATAAAAAATTGCCAGCAATGATTCGCGAAATTCATGTGTATGGCCAAGCTCTAAATATAACAAAAACGCAAATCAACAACAAAGCCTCTCAGCATACAGGATTAGGAAAACAACTAATGCAAGAAGCAGAAAAAATAGCAAAGAAAAAACGGTTCAAAGATATAAGAGTGATTTCAGGAATAGGAGTAAGAGAATACTACAAAAAGTTGGGATATAAATTAGATAAACAAAAAATTTATATGGGAAAAAGTCTATAATCCAAAACCAACCCATTCTCCAATATATACGTAAGGGCACAATAATCTTTAAATCCCCAACTAACCAACTATTTCTATGTCACAAATATCCAACCTAAAAAAACTAACAAAAAAGAAACTCAAAGTCTTCGACACTAAACTCAAAACCTCCTTTATCCTAATCCGCCAAGACCTAGACGACATGCAAATCATAGTAGACGCCATGCGGAAATACCTCAAGAAAAAAGATCGCGAGTATGAAAGACAAAACAAACACATAATCAAATCCCAAGTAAAAATTCAAGAAGATATAGACGAATTCACACAAAAAATCTCCCAACTAAACCTCGCACTCTCTCAAGTCAGCACCATCAAACAAGAACTCATCCTAAGGAAAGACCTCGCACAAATCGAAGACCGAATCAAAACCTCCTTCAAAAACGAAATCGAAAAATACAAATCCGAAACAATATCTCTAAAAGAGCAATTGAAAGAATCAGAAAAAAGAATCAAAGCACTAGAAAAAGGAACAGTCCACAAAAGGAAATTCTGGTTCAAATAATCACAAAGAAACTCTACCCTTACCAGCTTTCTTAGCCCGATACAAAGCCTTATCCGCTTTATCAAAAGAACTCCTAAAATCATCATCTTTTTTAACTAAGTAAAGTCCAAGACTAACTGTTGGACTAACAATAACATCTCCCTGACCATGAACCCTAGAAGTAGAAACCCTCTCAACAGCCTTCTTCGCAGCAGTAACAGCATTCCCATTTGAAACACCAGAATATATACCAGCAAACTCATCCCCAGCATAACGATAAACATCATCCCCAGCACGACCACTTCCAAGCCTAAACGCAATTTCCCTCAAAACATCATTCCCGACCAAATGCCCATAGCTATCATTAACCGACTTAAAATCATCAACATCTGCAATCATAATCGCAAAAGGAACCTTACTACGATTCAATAAAGAATGAGCTCTACCAAAATCCCTCTTAAAACTATCCTTGCCATAACGACCAGTCAAACTATCAAAATCCCCCTCTTCCTTAAGTTTAGCAATAACCAAATCCAAATATCCATGATCCTTAGTGCCTAAAACGCTAAACAATTTATCAGCAGCTGCTTCCACAATATCATTATTAGAAGCAGACTCACCAAAGCCCAGTTTTTGAACCAATTTACCTAAATCTTTCATATAATCCATAGTCGAAAAAACTATATAAATCTTTCGATTAGGCGTCACAATATAGTAACAACACCCCAATCACAACAAACTCTATAAACCGAAATCTCAAACAAGGAATAAAATGTGGTCCCTAAATAAAAAAATATCTAATTCAGACTCAATTCTAGACGACGATAGTGAAGCCCTAAGTCCTCTAACATTCTCAAACAACAAAACCCAGGCAGACATAGTCAAAGAAATACTCGACGAAATCGAAAAAGGCAACAAACTAATCTTCATCAAAGGAGTCTGCGGAACCGGCAAATCAGCAATCGCCCTAAACCTAGCAAGACACTTCAAAAAAACATCCATAGTCGTCCCAATCAAATCCCTCCAAGAACAATACGAAGTAGACTACACAAAAAGGAAATTCATCCTAGGTAAAGACGGCGAACCCCTAAATATCGCAATCATAAAAGGCCGAAACAACTTTCGATGCCCATTCAACGGAGAACGAGCAGATGACAACGACTTACCATGCACAATCGAAATTCGCGAAAAAAACACAGACCAACTCCTCAAATACATTGCACAAAACCCAGCAGTCGAAAAAGAAGACTTCTCAAAAGCATCCGACATCAAACGTATGAACATCGCACCGGCCTGCCCCTACTGGGCCCCAATTATGCCCACGGAGATAAACCCTAAAGGATTACCTGAAGTCAAAAAGATAAAATACGAATCAATATGCGGAAAAGAATTTGCACTATTCCACAGAAAAAAAGGGTGCCCATGGACAGACCAATATACAGCATACAAAAACGCCGACGTTCTAATCTTCAACTCAATGAAATACCAAATCGAAACAATGCTCGGCAGAAAACCAAAAACCGATCTCGATATAATCGACGAATGCGACGAATTCCTAGACTCCTTCTCCTCCGAACGAAAACTCAACCTAAACCGTCTAGCCTCATCCCTAAACAACCTCATGCCAAAAGACCAAGAAAAACGAACCGCCGTCAAAAACCTAATCCACCAAATCAACGACATACTATACAACCCACCAATCACTGACATAGAAAGATTAGACAAATCCCCAATCATATCAATACTCGAAACAGCACTAGAAAATCCAAACTTAGCAGAAGACGAAGAATTAAACTACTATAACACATTAGTTGAAATCGCAAGATCATTCGAGAACCTCCTCGACGAAACATACATATCAATTCAACAGCAGGAAAACTATCAATCCCAAAAAGGCCTATTCAACTCATCCTCAAAATCAAAAGAAGACCCAATCATCGTAACAATCGTCTCAATCAATCTCGCACAAAAACTCCAAGAACTAATAGATCAAAACAATATCCTCGTCCTAATGTCAGGCACTCTCCACTCAGAAAAAGTGTTGAAAGAAATCTTCGGCCTAAAGGAATTCAAAATAATAGAAGCCGAAGCAAAGAACCCAGGAACAATAAACAAAAAGAAAACAGGCGCCGAACTAAACTGCTCATACGCCAACTTCAAAAACGGGACAATAACAAGAGAAAGATTCCTAAAAACTCTAGATATGCAACTAGCAAGAGCAACACCTCCAACCCTAGTCCATGTCTCCGCCTTCAACGACCTCCCTTCAGAAGAAGAAAACCAAAAACTCATACTAGACAACATAATAACAAAAGAAAGACTCCGAGAACTCCAAAAACGAGACAACACAAATATAGACGACTTCACATCGGGAGTACACAACATCCTCTTCACAACAAAATGCGCAAGAGGAGTAGACTTCGCCGGCGACACATGCAACTCAATCATCGTCACAAAATTCCCCTACCCAAACATTCAAGGCCTCTTCTGGAAAATCCTCAAACAAGAACAGCCAGACAAATTCATGCAGTTCTACATGGATAAAGCAAGAAGGGAATTAATCCAAAAAGTCTCAAGAGGTGTAAGATTCAAAGGAGACAAAGTAGATTTATGGAGTCCAGATATTCGAGTTTTGAATGCCAAATTAGATTAAAGATTACCAGGAACTACCATGTCAGGGATTAAAGTATTTTTGTCTGAGTTGTATTCAACCTTCCCTGTAGTAATTTTTCTGAAATTTCTTCCTCTAAATTTCACATAATGCTCATAAAGATTATTTATAAGAGAATGATTTAACGAGGTTAATTCCCCTCCATATCCAATCAAATAAGTCATTTCTAAAAGAGAAACCTCAGTACCAACAATAAATCTATCCTTTTTACTTAAAATCTCAGTAAGCTGACTCGAATCCTTTGACATAACAGTTAACCATAAAGACTATTTATAAGAATTATTATACTCCACAACCCTTAAAAATCAAAATCAATTCTAAGCAACAAGCCCATATCGCGTAATGGTATCGCACACGACTGGAACTCGTGACCCCTCGGGGTATCCAAGTTCGATTCTTGGTATGGGCGTAAAACCTTAAAAACCAAAACCATCTCAAACAACCAAGCCTGTATCGCATAATGGTATTGCACCGGACTAGAAACCCGGGCCCTTGGGCATCCCCGTTCGATTCGGGGTACAGGCGTTCTAGAATCGAATGGCTTGCCGTTTAAAGAAAATCTTATGATTTACTTTAGAAATCTTCGATTTCGTGTCCGAGTTTTTCTAAAGCGAAGGCGATTTGCCCTTTAGGGTACTTGCGAAGCGTGGGGTACAGGCGTATAACCCTACCTCTCCCCATAAACTAAAATAGCACCATATCCAGCAGCCGCCCAAGCATTAACAAAAACCATCCTATCTACCTCTCTATTCTTCACCTGATTATTCGGCCCAGAATCATGATAAAAAACCTTATCCCCTTCTCCACCAGTAAAGGTAACACTATGCCCCTGATGACAATCATCTCTACCAATAATCTTATTATGATCAATCCAAACAATTGGAATACCTCCCTTATCAACACAAGATTCCAAATCTCTAGAAAACAATCTCTTCCTTTCAAAAATACCATATTCATGCACTCTCTTAATTGAACCAGAGACAATAGGTATATCCACATGCTTCAAAATTTTCTCCGCATTCTTCCCAAACCGTTCTCTAATATCTCCCTCATTCAAGGAAGGGGACAAATCATCTTTAGAATACTGCCGAACATCCAAACCTAAATTATAAAGAGCACCCGAAACCTGAGGCATCCAAGTCCAATATCCCTCCTTCCTACCAGTCATCACATCAAGCTCAGCCAAACTAACATTCCAATCATAAAAATGCTTCAACACATTTCTCATAGCAATCTGCGCGCACTGCTTCCCATCTCCACAGTCCTCAAAAAACGGAATATCCTTTATCATAAAAATACAAAAAACATTCCCATTAAAAACCTACCTAATCCTAATAAAACGAAGCACCCAAATCCACAATCCCACCCTCAAAACTCACAACAATATTTTCCCCATCCTCATCATACCCTTCACTATACCACTTCCCATCTCTCTTCACAAACCCATCAAAATCCTTATCCAACAACCCACCTTCAACTTCAATCACAACACCACTACCTTCCGCAAATTCGAAATCAATATCACCAACACCACCTTCAATTTTGGCAACAGTCGGATAGTCCCCAAACACAATTCGACTATCACTAACTCCCTGACTAATTTCCAACTTATTAATCTTCAATCCCCTAAGGTCCAAACTAACATCTGCAACACCATACTCCATATCCAAATCATAAATAACACTATCACTAAGAAAAATCTTCCAACTTTCATTATCCCCTAAATTAACACCATCTCCTCTAGAAATATCAATAATCTTTTTAGCCTCACTCTCAATCATCCTTTCCTCAATCACCGGATCTTCTCCACTAGTAGTCGCCCAAAAAATAATCTCATCAGCATAACCTGATTCACCTAATACGATAGATCCAGCTCCATACTCCAAGTTCAAATCAACATATTCAGATCCATTCAAATCAACATGCCTAGAGAAATCCCTACTCTCTCCAGCACAGCAATCCCAACCACTAGAAAAAATCCCAAGGACAATCAATAGTAAAATACCAATAAAAGCCAATCCCTTCTGTCTAACCATAAACAAAACCCCAACAACAATTAACCCAATAGGCCAAACCTGCCAAGGAAGACTAATCGCAAGAAATCCCCACAAATCAAAAATCCCAATCAAACCAAAGGCCGCAAACAACATCCCAAAAAATAACTTAAAATGACTTCTTACTTCCATCTTACACTCCTAAAAATTAAATACAAACCCCAAACCAAAAGTACCCATGGAAAAACAATCTCCGTACTATACAAATTAGCAAACCCAATAAAAACCAACAACCCACCAAAAAACAAAGCAAAACCTCCACCTCGCCTCTTCTTCTTAAGCTTCTTAGTCTCCATCTTCTCAAACTTATCCTTTATCCTAGTGTCAACTCCCTTTCCCGAATCGAGCGGCACAACAACCCAAGCAATCAAATAAGCAACAATTCCAATACCAGTGAAGATAGACAAAACCGCAATCAACCGAATAATAGTAGAATCAATCCCAAAATACTTCCCCAAGCCCCCACAAACACCACCAATCATCTTGTCGCTAGAACTTCGATACAATTTCTTATTCTTAATAATAGAATCCCCAGATTTTAAAGGAACAATTATCCATCCAATTAAATAAGCAAGTGCACCAATACCATGGACAAAAACAAGAGCCACAGTAATCAACCTAACAATCACAGGATCAATCTTAAAGTACTCAGCTATCCCACCACAAACTCCAGCAATCATCTTCTCCGAATCACTCCGGTAAAGCCTCTTAGTTTTATCTTTCATAAAATAACCACGAACATTTTCTTTAAAAAGATTAGGTAGGATTCCTACATTGTTTCTAATCTTGCTGATCAACAAGATAACTTGCATAATCTTCCTTATCTTTTATTGCAGCCTTCGCCAAAACCCAACCCAATTCTTCTAAAGAAATATTTCTCTTTCTCATTTCATGCCATACTTCTTCCCCAACCATCCTCAAACTAGATTCAAGTCTCCTAACATCAGCTCTTGCCAATTCATTAAATATTCCCCTACCTAAAAAAGCATAAGAATCATTAACAAGAAGATTATGTTCATCTGTTCCCATACTACTTACTCCAATCATATACCTCTCATCCTCATACAAAATTCGCGAACTTTCTTTCCTTACACCTTCTCTCATTTGACTTTCGTTTTCCATAATTTACCCACTTAATTTGTATTTTTAATAATTTGTATAGTCTAGAACAACCCAAGTTATTTAATCTCCCAAACCAAAACCCAATTAAACCCACCCATCTTAACAACCCCATGATAACAACCCTCTTCCAAATCCTAGCAATAATCCTAACAACATCAATCTACATCAAAACTCGCAAAATCTCAACCCTCTCATCCCACCAAGGAATAAACCTAATCAACTCCGCCTTCCTCTTCTTCTCCCTAGCCTACATCACAACATTCCTAATCCAAACAGCATCCCTAAACATAGCAAGACAGTCCATCCTCCAAGCCCTAACGTCCCCAATCCAAACCTACCTCTTCACAATAGCAGCCCTCTATCTAGCAGCCTCCCTATTCTGGAAGAATCAAAAGAAAGAAACCTCCCCTCTCCATATCATAGCCCTCCTAGTAACAGTCCTCAGCAATTTCACCTCAATCCTAACATTAACCCTAACAACAATCTACGCCATAACGACAATTCAAGCCTACACAAATTATCAAAAAAAGAAAACGCCATTCTCTCAAATCTATCTAATAGCAATCGCACTCCTACTCATTAGCCAAATCCTAACACTAATAAATTTCGCTCCAATAACCCCTCAATCCATGACAATCACAGCGTTCTCAATATTCCTCTACGGAACTCTAAAAATAATAAAATAAAAATGATATCTAAACTCCCCCTATCTAAACTTCAGCTGAACAAGTCAAACCGGCAACCGGCAACCACGCCAAAGGCGTCCATAGTCTTCCTATACGGAACCCTAAAAACTATTCCCAACTAAAATGGCAAAAAGAGAACGATTAGAAGTAATACACGACATCCTAACAACAATAAACAAATCCAAACAAATCCGTCCAACAAAACTACTCCACAAATCAAACCTATCCCCACAGATGTTCAAACAATATATAGAAGAACTAACAAAGAAAAAATTCATAATCAAATCAGAAACAGAATTCTCCCTAACAAACAAAGGAAAAGAATTTCTAACAGAATATAGAACAATTCTAAGCTTCATAGACAACTTCGGACTCTAATTAATCAAGCACCCCGCAAAAGCAACTACCATTTTTCGCAAGAAAAATAACCACCAAATTCAAAGAATTTAACCACCGAACATTGAAAATGTTCAACCACCCGATTAACGCGAAGCGTTAATCAACCATCTCAATTTTGATCTTAACCGTTCGAGGAATAGAAATCCTCATAACATTATGCAACACCCTATCATTAGCCGGCAAATCAACAATCCGCTTATGAATCCTCATCTCATACCTATCAAATGTAGCAGTCCCATCACCACAAGGAGATTTCCTCGTCGTAACTTTCAATCTTTTAGTAGGCAAAGGAATTGGCCCAGAAATCGGAATCCCCGCTCCACTAGCAATAGTCTTTATCCGATCGATAACAGCATTCAACTTATCGATCTCCACGCTCTGCAATTTAATCCGCACGGTTGTCATAACATCAAGATAAAAATTAGACTTTTAAACCTTACTACTCATAAAAATAAAATGTTAAAATTTAGAGAGATATTTCTCTGCTAACTCCAATGTTCCCTCGACAAACATCCCAGGTTCCGCTAAGTATAAATAACCTTTTGAATAACTTCCACTGAAAACTTCAAATCCCTTACTGCTATCTAAACTAAATTTCTTAGAAATATCATCCTAGATAAGTTCGATACTTCCTCCAATATAATGTCTACGAGGAAGAGCAACATCGTTATAACGAGCAGCTCTGGCAAATCTTCTTTCAGAAATTTTAAATAATGTGGGATTAATTCGGAACCCCTTAGCGAGAACAATATCTCCTGCCTTATGCTCAAAAAACCAATCCTGAAACGTACCCATACAAATAAATAAATAAGACGATTAATAAATATTTAGGTGCCCTAGAAACAATGCAAGCAAAACACGTCCTAATAACAATCTTATTCCTAACCTCCCTAACATTCTACTACAATCTAACCGACCCAACACCAGACGCAACAACAGCCCAAGTAACAAGAATAATCGACGGCGACACCATAGAACTAAACGACACAACCAAGATAAGATTAATAGGCATCAACACTCCAGAATCCAACCAACCATTATATCAAGAAGCAAAAAACTACCTAACCGGTCTAACCCAAAACCAAACAATCCGAATAGAATCCCACGGCCCAGACAAATACCAACGAACCCTAGCCCACATCTACCTCCAAAATGAAAACATCAACGCCCAAATATTACAACAAGGCCTAGCAACATTATACTATTACGAACACGACACCCACTACCAAGAACTAAAAGCCGCCGAAGAATTCGCAAGACTAAACCAACAAGGCCTCTGGAAAAAATCCCCAAACGCCCACTGCATCAACATAACATCCTTCCAATATACAGAACCAGAACACCTAATCCTCAAAAACACCTGCCCATTTCAACTCAATATAACATACAAAGACGACGCAACACACATCTATCAAGCAACAATAAATCCAAACTCTCAATACACAAATAATTTCTCCCACATCTGGAATACAGACGGCGATTCAATTTACATCTACGACACAAAAGGTTTATTAAAATTCTTACGATACTAATCATATGAAAGAAACCCCAGAAAGACACATTTCAAAATACGCAGCACCAGCACTAGGAATCTGCACCAAAATACCCCAAGAAGAAAAAAGCAAACTTCTAAAAAAAATAGACGAAGGCGGAAGCTTCACAAAAAAACAAATACAAGAATTCTTTCCAAAAGCCTACGAAATGATGAACGCATTATCAGAAGGAGAAGAAATAACCTTAGAAACCAGCAAAGAATACTGGTACAAATATCACAACACAATCGCAGAGCACGAACTATGCAGGGTATCATTCACAACATATCGAGATCAAAACCTAAAAATTCCATCATACTTAAACCTCAAAGAAGGAGATGTTATTGCAACTCATTTAGGAACAATAATAGAAAAACTTCAATGAAAATTCTAACCTTCGGCAATCCACTCCTCAAACAAGACTCCCTTCCTCTAAAAATACTCCCAACCCTAATAAAACAATTCCCAAACATAACCTTCCTCCACATCGACCCAACAGAAGACCTCGAACAATACGGCCCACATTTAACAATCCTAGACACCGTCCAAAACATCGACAAAATAACAATCCTCACCTCAATCGAACAACTCCATGCCAACAAAGTCTACTCAATGCACGACTTCGACCTAGCCCTCAATTTAAAACTCCTAAGAAAACTAGACAAAATAAAATCCGTCAAAATAATAGGTATACCAATGAATACCACAGAAGAGATACTTCCTCAACTCCAGTCTATTCTCAAAAAATGCGCCGCACAAGACATGCAAGGATCATAAGCCCGAATCATCTTCTCAACTTCAAACATAATATCTTTTTTGCCCAATCCCTTTTTCAACAAATTCTCAACATAAGCCCCAATAGTCTTTTCCATACTAATCACATTCTGCTGCGTCGGAATACATAAATCCGCAAAAGTCACAACTCCCTTGTCATCCAAATCCAACCTATAATAAAGCGTCCCCCTCGGAGCCTCCATAACACCAACACCAGTAGACTTCTTCGGCACAACATCAACCAAACCCTCCTTCCGAATCGGCACACCCAACATCTCAATAGAAGTGTCAACGATATTCAACATCTCAATAGCCTGCGCCAAATTATTATCAAACACATTGTCCGAAGGAAAAACCCCCAAATACTTTTCAACATCACCACTAGTCTTAACATTCAAACAATCTCGATTAACATTCATCCTAGCCAACGCCCCAGTCAAAAATTCCTCACCAGCAAACTCAAAAGCAGCAGCATTAGAATAAGGCAAAATCACCCGCTTCAAATGCTCGCCAAAATCCGCCTCCGCAATCTCACTCCCATCCGCACCCTTAATCACTCCTTCCAAAAAACTATAATCATCATTCATCAACCCAACATAATTCGTCTTCCTCTCAAAACAAAACTTCCCCCTATTCTCAAACAACAAATCAATCAAACCCAAAATCTTCCCACGACAACTCTTCAACATCCGGGCAGCCTCAACAATTTCATCCTTACTAGCAAAATTCGTAAATCCACCAACAACTCCAAACGGAGGGTGCACAGCACGACCACCAATAATCTTCGACAAAAAATTCCCAGCCGCCTTGACATCAAGACCATCCTGCAACAACTCATGCCTATCCTCACCGAAATCCAAAACCGAATCAACACCAAACAAATCAGGCAAAACAAAAAACCATAAATGCATCGCATGATCTCGCAAATGATTCGCATTAATTAATAAATTCCGAAGCCTCATGGTCTGCTCACTAGGAATAACACCAAACCCCTTCTCAATCGCCTCAATCGAACACAAAACATGCGCACTACTACAAGTCCCACAAATTCGCCCCATCACCGACGACACCTTATCAAACGACATCCCCACAAGCGCGTCCGTAAAAAACCTCTTATTCTCTGAAATCTTCAACTTACAATTCACAACCTTCCCATCCCGGACCTGAATACTCATATTCGTATGCCCCTCAATCTTAGAGATATCCTTCAACTCCAAATCCAAATTATTATGCATCGAAAAAACTCTCCATTTTTTTAACAAAATCATCCTCGCTAACCGGACATCCAGCAACCTCATCATCAACATCAACAACTTCTTTTACCGGCACAACCTTAGCATTCTGTCCAAATCCAGCAACCAACTCCATCACCTTTTTCTTCTTAGCCCCCTTAAAATCATTCCTCAAATTACTCGGCCAACCATTAATCGCCCCACTCCCAAGCGCAACCAAAATCTTAGCATTAGCTCGAATCTCTTGCAGTCTCAAAACCTCATCATCCGTCGAAATCGCACCCTCAACAAACGCAACATCCATCTTCCTAATCTTCTTAACTTTCTTCAACGCCCTAAAATTAACAAACTCAATCCTTTTCTTCCAATCAAACAACCTCGCATTCAAACTCTCAATCACAGAAATACAACAACCCTCACAACACGTAAACGAAAAAACACCAACCCTCAATTTCCTCTTCATACAACCTCATAGCAACACACTTTTAAAAACACTTCCCCTCATATCTAAATGCTAACCCAAATATCAGAATTCATAGCTACAACAACAGAACCCCTCATCCTCCTAACCCTAGCCATCATAATCTCCATAATTCTCTACAGCAAAAATAACTCAAAGGCAATTCTCCTAGCCTCAACATCCCTAATCACAGCTATCGTAATCAAAATCCTAAAGACAACAATCCAAGCACCAAGACCAATATCAAACCTAATCCAAGAAACAGGATACTCATTCCCATCAGGTCACACAACATTCGCCGTAATATTCTTCGGACTCCTAGTCTACATCTTCACAAAAACCAAAAACCAAAAAATCATAGCATCTGTCATCGCAACCCTAACAGTAACAACAATCG
Organism: archaeon; assembly: GCA_018697035.1. Lineage (GTDB taxonomy): Archaea > Nanobdellota > Nanobdellia > Pacearchaeales > GW2011-AR1 > JAGVXH01. The sequence continues at coordinate 231,577 of JABHSE010000004.1, forward strand.
CCCTTTCCCGTCTAATTCTAAAAGTTCACTATCCAATAGACATAATCGGAGGCTTAATAATTGGAACCTCAATCCTAATAATCTCAATTCTAGCCCACAAAAAACTAACATCTTAAACCCAGCTTCAAAACCGCCAAGCCCCGCGAAGCATTGAACCACCCACATTCAAAGAATGTGAACCACCCATCGGAAAAGCCGATGAACCACCCTCAATCTTAAACATTAACGTTTAAGATTGACGTCCATCTGCGGAAACGGAATCTCAATCCCAGCCTTATTCAAAGCATTATAAATCCGAGTATTAGCATCATCCGTAGCATCAGCAACATCATCAAAAGAGGTAATATAAAAATACGCCTTAAAATTCAAACTCGAATCCGCCATCTCCATAAACCTAACAACGATATCCTTCTCCTCAAACAATCCCTTAACCTTCTTAATCTCCCCCAACGCCAACTTCTTCACCTTCTTAACGTCACTACCATACGCAACACCAAACGGAACAACAACTCTAGTTTCAGGTCCAGGCAAAGCAACATTCTTAATATTCGATTCACTCAACTTCCCATTCGGAACAATCACTAGCTTATTATTAAAAGTCCTAATCTTAGTACTCCTCAAATTAATCTTCGAAATATACCCAGCAGTCCCATCATCCAAATTAACCAAATCACCGACGCTAATAGACCTATCCAATATCATCGAAATCCCACCAAATACATTCGCAAGAGTAGACTGCAAAGCAAAAGCAATAGCAATACCAGCAACTCCAAGACCAGCCAAAAGCGGTCCAATCGCAATACCCCAGCTAGCTAAAATAACCAAAAACGCAACAACAATCATAATAACAGCCAACATACTATGGAAAAACTGCAACAAACTCTCATTAACTCGTCCCTTAACCTTCGTCCCAAAATCCTTATACCCAATCGTCACCAAAGCATCCACAATATAATAAACCAAAACAGCCACGAACACAATCATAAAAGTCAAAATAATCCCCTCAATCGTCCCATTCAAACTCTCCTCGATATTCAACTCCCCAATCGCAAACCTAACACCAGCCAAAAGCGCAAGCAAAGTCAAGGGCATAGAAGACTTCCTCAATATAACATCATCCAAATTAGTTTTAGTCTTCCGCGTAAAAACAGGAACAACTCTAGCCAAAAAAAACATCAAAATCCTTATAGCCAAGAACACAATTAAAAAAACAGCCCCAGCCCTCAAATACGCATTACCAATATATTCTTCTAACATTTTATTTCTCCAACTTCTTATATCCCAACCAAATCAAAACCACCAAAGCAAACCCAAGCATCAAAGTCCGCCAAACGTCACTCAACTCACCCCAATACCTCATACTCCCATAAACAATCAACATAACAGCTCCACCCATCAAACCACTAGAAACAGCCTCAATCCCCAAGAAAAAGGCAACAACAAACAAAATAATACCAATTCCCAAATTCGCAAAAAACACATTCCTCTCATACGGTTTCCTTGCCTCTTCATAATATTTTTGACACTGAGAATACTGATCACACCAACCAGGAATATCCATATTCAAACTATCCCTCTCAACACCAATCCACTCACCACCCTTACTGACACACTCAGCCTCATTACTAACAGCTTTAACGGGTTCTCGCTCCCCACAAAAATCTTCGAACGTTGGTGCCGGATAAAAAGCCTGAACCGCATAAGCAAAAAAGAAAACCGAAACGAAAGCCACAGCTACACTAAAAATCACAGCCTTAGATTTACTCACCTTCATAATAAACTAAGGAACAATTCCTTTTTATTTCTTTTGGGTCTTCTTCTCGGCCAAAACAGCATCATGCAAAACACTATCCGACAAAACAACTCGGCTCAGTGTCTTCATCCCAGAAACAAAATTCGGAGCATTAACCCTAGCAATCTCATAATTCAAACCCTCAGATTCATACCCGCCAACACCAAGAGAAACATCAGCAGTATACCTAAATGGATTAGACTTATCATAACTCCTTTCCGCTACTACCCTAAAAGTTCTCATATCACTCATACCATCAATCCTTTTATTTAAAACATTATCCAAACTACTAAAATGAAGAGGCATGATAAAAGAATCCCAAGAACTAAGCTTAGAACTAAGTTCAGCCAAAGCACTCCCCACAGAATCAGAAATAGCATTATTTGATAATTTCCAACAACCATTCTCCATAAACCATGCAGCTGCCTCGTACCCAGAATTACACATTCCATTAATATCAAGGATGTGTCTTTCACTAGGATCCCCATTATTCAAAAAAATATCAATTCCTACCATACATCTTAAGTATTCGGAGTCTATATAAGTTTTACTATTATAGAATTACACTATTTTATTCCGAATCACATAAACCTCAGTCCCACTCCCAATTCTTCCTGCCACCTGCGACCTGCCACCTGCGACCTCATGGTCAAAGACCACCCCAACATCATCCCCCTTCCGAGCAACCTCAACAGATTTCCCACCCAACTCAATACTCAAAACCTCAGCCCGCTTAATCCCAATCTCATCACTAATCAAATAAACCTCATCCCCAACCTTCAATTTCCCCGTATTAATCAAAACAGAACAAGCCCCAGCCTTCCGCCAATATTTATACACCTTACCCACAAACTCCTTCCTCTCGCTCTGCTCCCCATTCTCACTAAAAGAAAAATCATCTGCAGTCGGCGTGCCCAAATAAAACCCAGAACTAAACCCCCGATGGTATACTTGTCTCAAGTTATGTATACCCTCAACAATCTCACCCCTCGTCAACTTCTCATCAACCGCCTTCCGATATTCCGCAACAACTCCAGCGACATACTCAGGTCCCCGATTCCTCCCCTCAATCTTAAAACTAACAACCCCAGCGCTCTTCATCTTATCAACAAACGACAAAGCACACAAATCCTTCGCCGACATAACCCTCGAATTCTCCAACTTCAATTCATTCCCATTATCATCCCTAACATTCCAAGCTCGACGACAAAGCTGCGCACACTTCCCACGATTAGCCGACAACCCATGAACATGTTCCGACATAAAACACCTTCCACTAACAGCAACACACATAGCCCCATGAACAAAACACTCTACATCAATCACTTTAGAAATTTTAGCAATCTGTTTCAACGACAACTCCCTCGCCAAAACAATTCTTTCCGCCCCAAGCTTCTTATAAAACTTAGCAGCTTCAACATTCGAAACCGACGCCTGAGTAGAAACATGAAACGGAATCTTATACTTATTACAAAACCCAATCACAGCCAAATCCCAACAAATCACCGCATCAACTCGTCCCCGAACCTTCTTAACAATCTCCTCAACCCGCTTCAACTCACCATCATAAACCACAACATTCAAAGTCAAATACATCTTAACATTTCGTTCACTAGAATCACAAACCTTCCGAATCTTATCCAAATCCCTCAAAGAAAAATTCCGAGCCGAATCTCTCATATTAAAACCACGAACCCCAAAATAAACCGCATCAGCTCCCGCTTCAACAGCAGCCCTAAGATTACGAAAATCCCCGATAGGTGCGAGCAATTCATACTTCATAGAAACAAAAGAAAAAAGAAAGTTTTAAACCTAATCATCCCAAAAGAACACTATCGTCGTAATTACAAAGTTACAAAACAAGAAAACTTTATAAACACCAAAATCATAAACCAACATGGAAAACAGCCCAAGACAAATAGAAAAAAATGTATCAGCATCTTTTGGATACGTAAAAAAGGACATGTTAATGCTAAACGATGCATTCTCAGACATTCACGATAAAGTCCAACACTTATCTCTAAACCACGCAATGCTTCTAGAACAAATAACAAAACTTCGAACAGAAATATCCAAGGTCTCAGGAAAGAAAGTTACTAAAACAAAAACAGTTACAATAAAAAAATCAACAAAGAAAAAAGACGACCTAGCAAAAATTGAAGGAATCGGACCAGCTATAAAAAAACTTCTCTGGAAAAATAAGATTAGAACATACAAAGATCTAGCAAACACTCCTGTTCAAAATCTTCGAGAGATTCTAGAAAAATCAGGATCAATGTTTAAGATGCATAATCCATCAACATGGGCAAGACAATCCAAACTAGCTTTCGAGAAAAGATGGGATGAATTAGAAAAGTTACAAGAGAAATTAGATGGCGGAGTAGTAAAGAAAATTGAAACCAAAAATGTCAAAAAAGTAGCTACTAAAAATTCAGAAGACAAAGGAATCAAAAAAGTTGTAAAAGAAACTATAACATATGAGTAAACATAATCTTTACATCACCAGATAAACTACAGAATAAAAACTCATTTTTAATTATTCAATCATAATCTTCACATCACTAGATGTACCTACAGGGTAAAAACCGTTTTTAAAAACCAACCAAATCTTTAAAAACCAATTCTCCAATATTCATTCATGCCTCAATAGTATACTGGTTAGTACACGGCCCTGTCGCGGCCGAGATCCGGGTTCAATCCCCGGTTGGGGCGTAGTTAGGGCGTAGGTGGTTTTTTAAAGGCATTAGACGTGAGTATATTATGAAACTAGACGTCCATGGGCACGAACAAAGATATAAACGTTGGAAAGAATATGTTCTGAAAGACGGTGAAGACCGATTATCTAAAAAAAATTCTGACACTTTATTAGCATTCATTTTTGATATGGAAGTTGGGGCCAACGTTTCTAGAAAAGCAAAGAAGGGTGGAAGAAGTTTTCCAAGGCTGAATAATATAAGACAAAGAATGATTCAAATGATGAGAGTGTTCGAAAAGAATGGATTAAATGATCTAACGAAATTAACGGAGAAACAAGCGATGGATTATTTTAATGCACTGAGAACTGGCGAGATTAAAACAGCAAGGGGAGAGGTATACAAATCCGTTCAGGATTATGCAAAAGTTTTCAAATCCTTTTGGCATTGGTGGATGAAGTCACAAAGAAAAAAGGGAACAGCTATAATAGATATTACTGAGGATATAGATACCTCAAAAGACATGAAGCCTTCATTTGTTTATATGACTAAGAATCAACTCTACAATCAATATCTACCTTATTTTGAAGAAGATGAGCAGGTAATACTATCATTCGTTTTTGATAGTTTGATAAGAAGTCCAACCGAACTTCTAAGCCTGGAAGTCGGAGATTTGTTTGAGAAAGAGGGAGACCTTTGGGTTAATGTCCCAGATGAAATATCTAAGGTCAAAGGAAGGTTATTTAATTTGATGTATTGCGGAGAAGACGTAAAAAAATATATCGAAAGAAAAGGACTCAAGCCAAAAGATAAATTATTTGATTTTTCTCCAGAATACTTCAATAGAAAAATGAAGAAAGTTGCCAAACAAATTTGGGGAGATTCAGTTTCTCATCCAAAAGCAGGAGGAAAATTCTCAGAAATTACATTATATTCCTTAAGACACTCTGGGAGCATTCATCTTAGAATGTTAGCGCAGGAACACCCTGAGGCCCTTAGTCTGGACACTCTGCGAGAGAGGGGCGGATGGAAGGACTTTAAGATGGTAAATTATTATACCGAGTTTATCGGACTAAGTGGAAAAATAGAGAAAGGGAAACTCTTGTTAAAAGAGGACAAAACAAGATTAGAAAAAGAGGTTGAAGAGTTAAAGGAAATGTTTGCAAGATTTCAAAGAGGTGAAGTTGTTTATGATACAGAAAAAGAGGAATACATTAAAAATTAATTAGATATAGCTTCAAGGAATACATTTTTTCTCATCTCCGATTTATTTACATTTAACATATTAACAGTGAACCAAAGACTTTTAAGATCCTTTTTACCCATTTTATTGATAATTTTTAAATTTTTATTTGCAATTAAATTTTCAAATTGTCCAAATTTAAAATCTGATAAGGATAGTATTATATTTTGAATTAAAACATCAATTGTACTTATTTTAAGTCCTTCTTTTTCTAACCCCATATTGTAAGCAAGATAAAACTTTTTTACTAACACTCTACAGAGCGGAAGATTATTTCCAATTCTATGCTCCCAATCTTTTTTATCTGTCAATACCAATCCATGAATCATCTCGGAGAATATATACTTGTAGAACTCTTTTTCTTTCAAATAATACTTCTTGGAATCTTTTAATCCTATTAACCCTTCCCCTTTTAATTGCCTAATTTCATTATTTTTTAAATTTGGTAAAAGATACTTCCTTTTTTTGTATGGAAGTTCAAATATATAATTTCTTTTACAAATTGTTATTAGTTTATTTTCTTTATCATATTTTAATAGCCTCTTTCCGCAATAAGAACAGCGTAATTCAGGAATTTTACATTCGTTGATTTTATATTTGAGAATACAATCCTTTTTAATATTTTGAGGGATATTTCTCTCTTTGGTAAAATTTTTTAATACCAACCCATAATTTCTGATATTATTCTCCATGCAATATCTACACTTTATCAGAGTACAGTTTGTTTCAACTTTGTTTCTTGAATAAATTATCTCAGAAATTTCTAACAAAGTTCTTTCTTTTTCTAGCAATGATAATAAAATTATATCTTTATTTTTGGTCATTTTAACTTATATTTACAAGCTATTTAAACCAGTAAGCGGTTAAATAACTTTTGGTAATTATTAATAATGGCAATACTGAGGACTATATCTATAAAAAAAGAATTAGACGAAAAAACGAAAAAACATTGCAGGGATACGGGGAAATCGATAAGTGGACTTATCTCTGTCCTCTTAATTAAATATTTTTCAGAAAATACCCAAGAAAAAGAATGTATCATAAATAATATTGAAATAAGGGATGAAGATGGTTGACAAGCAAAAAAAGTCAACTAAAAATGGTTTACATTCCCCCCATATTGATAAGCTTACAAAGACAGAAAAAGAAGTTCTCAGGTCTCTTACAGAAGATTTTTTAACACCAACACAAATACGAATTAAGAGGGGCTGTAGTAGGCAAGCTGTCTACAAACACCTTAGATCTCTGAAGAAAAAAGGGGCTTATACCCCTGGTCTACAAAACACAGAAAAACCCATAGGGAGTCGTCAACCAAATGAGAAAGATGTCAACCAAGTAAGACTCCACGGGCAACAATTTCATATAAAAATAATACAACAGGAACCAAACGACCAGAAATATCAGAAATTATTGAAAAAATCAAACAAACTCTACATAGATGGACACACAATAAATCTATATCAGGATTCAATAGAAATCTATGCCGGAAGAGGAGCAAGTTTTTATGGGGCCGATGCGCAAGAGGCAGACAGAAAGGCATCTGAATACTGGCAAAAATTCTTCACAAGAATGGAGCACGAACTAAAGGTTATGCTAATAAAAGATAGGAGTAGAAATATCAAAGAAGTCAATCATCACTATGCAAGGGGAGAATCAGGGGTATGTGAGAACACATTAGAAAATGAAGGAAAACATATAAGAGTATTTTGCCCAAGAGATGGCAAATTAGCATTCATAACCGATGAGTCCTTCGGAGACAAAGAAGATGAAACAGTACATCCACTAACAGCAAAACAAGATAGGGAAGCTATAGACAGGCATTTTAACGACTTGAGGCTGAACAATCCTCCAACAATCTCGGAGGTAATGAACTTGATGAAAGAGCATGTCGAATTAAACAAAGAGACTGCTGCGGGATTACTGGCAATTACGAACTATTTAACACCGCCCCTAGCCAAATTACAAAACAGAACTAAATCAAGCAATTTTCCTAACAAATTAAGCTATATAATGTAGTAAAAAATGGAAAACGTAAATACACAATGTTAACTCCGACAAATAAAAGAAATATAAAAAACTTCGAGAATCTTAATGCAAACCATCAGAGAGTATTCAAGTGCAGATTAATAAAAAAATGTGGTGCATCATTTCAAGAAATAGAATTTGTTTTGAGAAATTATAAAAAATTAGGAATAAAAATAGAAAAAGTTGTGGACATAGTTCAATTAGCAACATTATTGGAATTATATTCAAAATTAAATTTGTTACAAAATATGTAAATAATTGAAAAACATATTTGTAAAAATTACATAAGGGACAATGAATAACTTACAAAAACCTCAAAAAAAAGAAAATGTAAAAGAAGAGAACTTAGATAGAGTATTTAATCCTGCAAAGTTTAGAACAACTTACTATAATGAATTTCCAGATTGGAAAGAGAAAAAAGATAAAGAGAAAAAAGAAACTGAAGAAAATTTATACAATGAAGTTATAAAAGGCTTAGAGTCTGATCTTAAAATGTTGGGAATGGAACCAACTTATTCTGCAAAAATAATTATTAGGGAAATTGCTCAAAATATGATTTTACTTGGAAGAACCAAAGGACTAATTGTTTGCTCAGGGATATTAGAGACAAAATTTGAATTTAAAAAAACAAATACCTTTTATAGAACAAATTATGAATTTAAGAGAGATTCAAAAACAGAGATTTATGAGCAATTACATAATGGAAGAGAAGTAGACCCAGTTATTAGGGATTACCTTCCAAGACTACATAAAAATATCAACGAGGGATTGAAGCAACTTGCATTATTACCGATTCAGCAAATTGAAAGGCAAAAGTTAACAGTTATTAAAAAACTCAAACAAACCTGTGAATCAATTGAAAAAGAATACATTTTAAAAGCTGAAAAGAAAATTAACCAATTCGCCAAAGTTTAGATATGTCTACACCCTTTTCTTTTGAAGTCACTTCTTCCTATTCTTCCATTCTCCGCACCCATTTTTAATGCCCAATACCTTACAGAATAAAGGAAACATTGCCTAATCAATAATTTTAATTACACTCTCTTAAGCATCATATTCATAAACTTCTTCCCATCACCCGTATAAGAATAAGAGCTAGAAGTAGATTTCACATAAAGCACAACATTATTTCTGACACAAAATCCTTCTGCATAACCCGACAATGTATTATCTCTTTCGATTCCAAAACAACCAATTCCAAGGCTCCATTCTTCAACGCCCCTAATGTCTATTTTAGTTTTTTCTTGCTCATAAAACTTATTAGAATTATTAATAGAACTAAAACGGTAAACTCTCGCAACAACGACACTTCCTCCAAAAGTTTCAGATTTACTCATTTGTTTTTCTGATCCATCAAGAAATCCGGTAAAATTGGAGTCTATGACTAAATCCTTAATTCTCCATTCTCTATCGACTTCTGAATCCTGAGGCACAATCGAGTGGGATTCTATTGAAATTAATTCTCCGTCCGAATAATCAGAATTTATATCCGAATCAGAAAGCATGCCTAATATAGTTAAAAATATGAAAAATCCAAGAATGCCCGTTAAGATCCAATGTCTTCTAAACCAAGATTTCTTCGCAGCTTTCATAAATTTATATGGGTTTCATCTTTTTTAAACATTGTCTATCTGTTGTCAATCTTTCTATTAAATGTCTACTTGCTGTCTATCTTATGGAAAATCCAAAATTTTGGAAAACTTATTCTTGGGTAAATCTTGGTAGCCAAAGAAAGGAAGTAATGAAACTGTTGCCCGATAAACCGATTACTGCAGAGGAATTAAGAAAGAAAATTAATGAAAAAGGCCCCCTTAATCTAAGCCTCCGGGAAATGTCGAGACACTTAACTTCATTTTTAGAACAAGGTCTCACAGAATGCTTAAACCCAGAAGATCCATATAATAGGCTTTATATGATTACAAGTATGGGGAAAAAGATAAGAGATTCTTTCTTTGCATAATTATAAAAATATAGTTATGAGTCTTTTAGTATGACAAAAATTGGACTTGTAATCTTTGTTTTGTTTGTGGGAATCTTATTGGGGGGTATTTTGCAAGAATACGTTTGCCATATAAATGAAACTGGAGAACTCGGAAGCGGAAAGCCAATGGTTGATTTGACATGTAAAATATTATCAATTCCTTTAGAATTGATTTTACTGATTTTCGCTATTTCCGGAGCAATTATTTATTATATAAAAACAAAAGAATAAAATGAACCAAACAGAAGAAGTAAACAAAATTATAGAAGAAGAACTAAAGAGATTAGGGAAAGAACCAAAATTTTTAGAGAGATTAGAAGTCAAATCTATTTCAGAAATGGAAACTTATGCTAATGTATTATGGCATTCTTATGTCCAAATAAGTTCTTTAGAATATCAATATCCTGAACAAATAGAAATAATCAAAGAAAAATCTCTTGGCTTGCTTAATAAATATGCAGAAATAAACCAAAAAATAGGTGAATTGCTATTGAAGCTAAAACCTGAATCTTTTAAACAGAATAATTATTTTAAAGATATGGCTGCTCAAAAATTTATAATTGCTGCTGGAAAATTATTTGATTTTTTACAAAGTAAGGAAATAAAAAGTGACTGCTTGGTAGAAGAGAAAGATGGAATAAAGAGTTTTTGTTCAACAAAATCAGCATACCATAAGGTAAGGGAGCTTCTCAATAAGGCTGAATCTATATATGAGGATTTAGCTGTTTATTACACTTCAAAAAATAATTATAATATGGCCCATATTTATTATTACTTGGTTGGAGAATTACTAATAAAAGAAATCGCTTATGGGAAAAAGATTAATGATTGGATGATGTATGATGATTTTGAGTTTGGCAACATTTTCTATTGGGCAGGGTTAGCTTTTATGAAGTGTTATACATCTTTAAAAGATAAGTATATCTTAACAAGTCACGGTCCCCCTTCGGTATCCTTTATTAATTCTGCAATATCTGAAGTTTTTTCTTTAGGGAACCGAGGGCTAATGCCAGAACAGTTAGCAATAAAAAGTTTTGAAGCCGCTAAACCCTTTTTATTAAAGTCTGGGGAGAAAATCATTTATGCAAAGATTCAGGATTATCTATATGAATTAAAATCAGAATTAAACGATTTTGAAAAAAATGTTATAGAACTTTTTATTAAGATCTCAAGAGAATTTCTGAAAAAAGAAAATATAGTAATTAGGAAGACTGCAGGAAGACTGCAGGAAGAAGATGTTAGAGATTATTTTCTTTCTTGTCTCAATGTCGTTATAGAAGAAATTGCAGTAGCCGAAAGTCTGAAATGCAGAGGAGAAACAGACCTAATTTTATTTGGTAAGGATAATTTTAGAAATAATTTAGAAGGTATTTCTGAGTTTAAGGTATGGCCAAGAAATAAGTATAAGGAGATTATAAAACAAATAAAATCTTATCTAACCGATTTTGAATCTTTTGGAATTATAGTTATGATAAATGAGGGGGAAAGCTCTATCAACGAGAAATATAAAAAAGAAATTATTGATAAAGATGAATTGATAGTTCCAAACTCATTCGAAAAACTTAACTTTGGAGGAACCGGCTTTGAATATTTTAAAACAAAAAGTTTTTTAGATAAAAGTAAGACAAAAGAAATTTCAATCTATCACATTATACTGAATATTTTTTCATCAATTAAAAAAGACAATCCTTAATTATCATGAGCTCCATTGGTTAGGAGGTTGACAAAAGCAAGTAACAAGGAGTATCTTAAAAATAGTTTACTTAAAAACAATTAATCATAAAAACTTCCTATTTGTCTTATTTCCATGCTACTAACAAAATCAAATTATCTCCTAGGCCTGCAATGCCCAAAATTACTCTGGGTTGCAAAGAATGATAAGCAAAGAATGCCCGAGCCAGATAATTCTGCGAAACATAATTTTATGATGGGAGATATTATTGGAGTTTTAGCCACAAAAGCCTTTCCTGGAGGAATCGACCTTGCAGATTTAGGTTTTATGGAAAATATTAGTAAAACGAAAAAGGCGATTAAAGATAGAGAAACGATTTATGAAGCAGGAATTATGGTCAATAACTTATTCTCTAGAGCAGATGTTTTATTGCCAGTTGGAGAGAATGAATGGGATATTATTGAAGTTAAGAGCGCGACAAAAGTCAAAGACATAAATATTCATGACGTTTCTTTCCAGAAGTATACCTATGAAAAAGCCGGACTTAAAATTAGAAAATGTTTTTTGATGCATATTAATAATGAGTATATTAAGGACGGGGAGATTGAGCCAGGGGAGTTGTTTGTACAGACTGATATTACTGAGAAAGTTGATGAGTATACCGAGGGAATTGAGGAGAGAATTGAAAACATGTTTAAGATTATTCGGGCTAAAAAGGAAAAAGATACACCTATTGGCATACAGTGCTCAGAGCCATATAAGTGTGCCTTGAAAGGTGAATGCTGGAAGAATGTTCCAGAAGGGAGCGTATTCGAGTTTTATTATATGCTTAAGAATAAATGTTTTGAGCTTTACAATGAAGGAATTATTCGTCTGAAGGATGTTCCAGAAGATGTTAAGCTGAATAGTAATCAGCAGGTACAAAGAAGGCTTGCATTTGATGGCGGAAAGCATGTAGATAAACTACAAATCAAGAATTTTCTTCGGAACTTGAAATATCCAATTTATTATTTAGATTTTGAAACTATTGCGCCTGCGATCCCTAAATTTAATGGGATGAAGCCATATCAGAGGATTCCATTTCAATTCTCATTACATACCCAAAGTAAGACTGGAAAAATTAAGCATATTTCTTTTTTAGCTGATGGCACGAGCGATCCTCGACCGAAGTTTATGCAGGCTCTTAGAGACAATTTAAAGAAGCGTGGGAGCATTTTAGTTTACAATCAAGGGTTTGAGAAGGGAATTATGAATGAGTCAGCCGTGGCCTTACCAGAGTTTAAAGGCTGGTATAAAGATAATATTGAGCCGAGAGTAAAAGACCTCTTAGATGTCTTTAGAGATTTTTCTTATTACGATCCCAAACAAAAAGGTTCCGCTTCGATAAAGGCGGTGTTACCAGTTATGTCTGATTTGAAATATAGTGATTTAGAAATTAGCGAGGGAATGTTCGCAAGTAATGAATACGAAAGGGTTACTTATGGGGATGTTGAGAACTCGGAAAGATTAAGAGTAAGGGAAGACTTGGAAAAGTATTGCGAGCTGGATACATTGGCTGAGGTTGAAATTATAAAAAGATTAAAAGAAATAATTACCAATTCTTAAAACCATATAGACTTCTAAGACTTGTCGTAAAAAATTAATGAATTGCCCTTTGACCACTAAATCTATAAAGTTCTTAACTTATTTATAAAAATGGAATATCGTGGATTCGCTGACGATTTAAACGAAACAGTAAGTAGTTATAATGGAGAACACAAAGAATTAATCAAACATTTGCCTGCTCTCTTTGACCTTTTATGCAAAATTTTATATGATAACAGGTCTAGTTGGAGTACGAGGATAATAGTTTCTTCGGTTTTAGGATATTTTGTACTTCCTGAAGATGTTATTCCTGATTATGAAGAAGAAACCGGCTATTTGGACGATTTATTTATTGTCACTTTTGCTCTTAAACAAATTGAACTTTCTTCAGACTACGATTTAATAAAAAATAACTGGAATGAAAGTTCGGATATAGGCAAAATAATAGAAAAAACCTATAACTCTTGCCAGGATTTATTGGGAGGGCTTTCAGAAGAGGTTTTAGGGATGGTTGGGCTGAGAAGGTATTTATCAGTAGAAAGAGAATACAATAATTTGAGTCATTCTACCAAAATGAGAAAAATAATGGATGAAAAAATAGAGCTAATAGGACTTTTATCATTTGTCACCGCGAAACTCTATAATACGCCAAGGACAAGGTCGGTTGAGGAATTGATAGAGTTTATTCAGAAACACGAAGACTACGGAGAAATAGAAAGAATAATTCAATTAGTTAGAGAAAAAACCATATCCAAGACAATTAACGAATTACCCAAAGACACTCTCTCTCTTGAAAGAAAACTTAGGAGAAAAAGAATTAAAAAATTATTATCTCAATCCAATGTCACTTAATGATATTAATCTAAAAAACACTTATGACTCTGACGAGGATAATATTCTCAAAGACTTCTATATCCCCACCTTAAAAGAATCTATCTTATACAAAAGAATAGCATCTTATTACAGCTCCTCAAGCTTAGTAGTTGCCTCTGAAGGAATTACTAGCCTAATCGGCAAAAGAGGAAAAATGAAGTTGCTAATAAATGTCGGACTTAGTAAAGAGGACTATGAGGCGATAAGGGAGGGGATTGAAAATCCTGAAAAAATAATTTCGGCTTTAATGATAAAAGACATAGAGGAACTCAGAGAGCAAATAAAAATAAATCACCTAAAAGTTCTTTCATGGTTAATAGCTATGGGAAAGGTAGAAATAAAAGTTGCTATTATAAAGGAAAATGCTAAAGGAATTTTGCATCAAAAAGTTGGACTTTTATATGATGAACTAGGAAGCAAAATTTCATTTAGTGGATCTGAAAATGAGACTGCAAATGGATTCATTCATAATATAGAAGAATTTAAAGTTTTTAGAGGATGGATTGAAGATGAAAGAAAATATTTAATTGAAGATGAAAGAAAGTTTGAAAAATTTTGGTCTGGTGAGGGGAATCGAGTTAAAACAATATCGCTTCCAGAAGCTGTTGAAAAAAAACTAATAGAAATTCGGCCAAAAGATAAAATAGAATTGAACAAGATTATCGATGAACTAGAAAAGGGCATTTCTAAGAAAAAGCTAAGACCCTACCAAAAGGAAGCTATTGATTGCTGGATGGAAAATGGGAAGACTGGCGTACTAGAAATGGCAACTGGAAGCGGGAAAACATTTACTTCTATATCAATAATAAAAGAACTTTCAAAAGAAACTAAGCCATTTCTAGTAGTTATTGCTTGCCCCTTTCAACACTTAGTTACTCAGTGGACCAAGGAACTGGAAGATCAAGGAATAAGTTCTGTCAAAGCATTTGGGAATAGAAAGTCTTGGGTTGACAAAGTTGCAGATAAGGTCTCCAATTTAAACAGGGGCTATGAAAACTTACTAGTTTTAGTTACAACATACGACACGTCTTCAAAAGGATATTTTCTAGAATTAATAAAAAAATTTAATCAAAATTCCCTATATATTGGAGATGAAGTACATTATGTAGGGGCAGAATCACGAAGAAAGGGATTGTTGGAAGAATATTCATTTCGCCTTGGATTAAGTGCAACTCCTTCCAGGTGGATGGATGACGAAGGAACAAAAATAATCAATGATTATTTTGGGAAAACTGTTTTTGAATTTGGTCTAGAAGAAGCGATAGCAATGAAATTTTTAACTCCCTATAAATATTATCCTCATATAAGTCACCTCTCAGATGAAGAAATGCAAGAATATGAGGCATTTGCGCCAAGGATTGCCAGATTGATGCAGGGAGACAGTAAAGAGAATAATGAAAGACTCTCTCTCTTATTAATACAGAGACAAAAAATAATAACTAATGCAATTGCAAAATATGACATATTAGAAGAAATTATTCAAAAAGAGGAAATGGATAAAACTTTAATCTATTGTTCAGATAAACAAATCATAGAAGTTCCAAAATATCTTTCAAAAAAGAACACAATTTTTCACAGGTTTACCTCAAAAGAAAAGAATAAAGAAAGAAAGAAAATTTTAGAAAATTTTGAGAAGGGTGTATATCAGGTTTTACTAGCAATAAAATGTTTAGATGAAGGAGTAGATGTGCCTTCAACAAAGACCGCAATAATTATGGCAAGTAGTGGAAATCCTAGGGAATATATTCAGCGAAGAGGAAGGATATTGAGGACACACCCATCAAAAAATTTTTCTGTTATCCATGATATTATAGTCCTACCCCCAAAAGGTTATTTTTATAAATACGCCTCATCTGATATGGATAAGAAAATGTTAAAAAAAGAACTTAAAAGATATATGGAATTTTCAAACTCTTCAATGAATCCCATATCTTCAACAAAAAAGGTAATCTCCATAATGGAAGATTATGGATTAATGTAAAATGGTAAAAAACGAAATTAACAAACTAATTTTAGAAAAGCTAAACAAAGCCAAATGCGAAAACAAAGTAAAGGAATTGATAAAAAATTTATTAGAATTTGAGAGAGATTCTTTAAACGAAGATGTTATGCGATACACTGATCAATATAAAAATTTCGTAGAACATTATGCCAGGAGGGTTGACAAAAAATGAAATTTATAAGCTTAGAAATGGAAAATTTTAGACAATATTATTCAAAACAGAAAATTGACTTTTCAATAAAACCTAAGAAAAATTTCACTATAATCTCTGGAGCAAATGGATGCGGCAAAACGAATCTATTGGGTGCAATAAACTGGTGTTTTTATAACGACGAAGGAGTAGAAAATGGCAAATACAAAGAGACAAAAAAATTAGAAGTCCTTAATGAAAAAGTTCTGGACGACATGAAGATAGGTGAGAAAAAAAATGTTTCAATTAAAATATTTTTAGGGGAAGGCCAAACAACTGATTTTGTTATAGAAAGGAAAAAAACATTCAAAAAAACAGACACTGGACGCCTAGCCTTGGTTGATGAAGATTTTAAAATTCTTAAAAAAACCTCAGGAGGTTTTGAAGAAGAGGACAATAAGCAAATATTAATTAAACAAATACTCCCAAAAGAAATTAGAAGCTTTTTCTTTTTTGATGGAGAAAAATTAGACTCCTTTTTTAAGATTGGTAGTGGAACTAATATCAAAAAAGCAATTTTTGATGTATCCCAAATAGAGTTAATTAATAATACAATAAGTCACACGCAAAGGGTATCAAGAGAGATAGAAAAGGGTGTTGACGATGTTAATCCAAAGATAAAAGAAAAATCAGAAGAAAAAAGTAGCTTTATGGAGAAAAAAGAAGATTTAGAAAAGCAAAAAAAAGAACACGAGGCTTCTATAGAAAATACTGAAAAAGATATTCTACAGATAGATAATTTTTTAAGAAAATTTGGAAGATCGGATGTAAGTTCTTTACAAAAAGAAAGAGATAGATTAAAGGAAGAGGCAAAAAGTATTCAAGACAGGGAGGGAGAGATAAAATCAAAGATTACAGAAGTAGTTATTGACAACTATCCTTCATCTATACTCTCGGGGGTTATAGAAAATACAATTAATGAAGTAGAAAAACTAGACAAACAAAAGAAATTACCTCCAGAGATTGACCCAAAATATTTAGAAAAGATATTAAAATTAAACAAATGTATTTGCGGAAGATGCGTAGACAAAAAATCTAAAGAATTTAAATTAATAGATTCTTTAATAGATAGAAATAGTTTCGGAGAAAATGCATCTTTATTAATCGAAGGGAGAGGCATATTAAATAGGGATTCGGAAAGAAAAGAAGATGACATCAAGAAATTAGATGAACTTAATAAAGAATTTTTGCGACTTGAAGAGAGATATAAGCAAGTCGGAAATCGTAATAAGGAAATTAATTTGGCACTAGAAGGTCTAGACGAAGAAGAAATATCACAAAAAGAAACAAAAAGAAACATGTTACACATGGCACTGATAAAAGAGGAATCATATTTGGCCGTTTGCAAAAATGATATAAAAAATTTAGACGAAGAAATTGGAGATCTTGCAAAAGAACTAGATGACTTATGGAAGAAATCTAATGAGTCAAATGAAGTAGTGAGTCAGATTAGATTATTGAACGAATCTTCGGATGTCTTAAATAAAATATTAAATGAAATAGTTGAAGAAGTTAGAAACACAATCCAAATAAAAACTGAAGAGTATTTTTTCTCTATGATTTGGAATAAAGAGAGTTTTGAAAAAGTTAGAATAGATGACAACTACAATTTATCAGTTATAAATAGCTACGGAAACGAATGCTTACATTCCTTATCGTCAGGACAGAGACAAGTACTAGCACTTTCATTTATGGCCGCATTAAAAGAAGTCTCTGGATTTGATGCCCCTGTTGTAATAGATACCCCACTAGGAAGAATATCTGGAGAACCAAGAGATAATATAGCCAAGAACCTACCAGAATATCTAAAAGGAACACAGGTAACTCTTTTGGTAACTGATACAGAATATACAACTTCATTTAAAGAAAAAATAAAAGAGCGTACAGAATTAGAATATCAAATTAAACTAAATAAGAAGACAGGCACTTCTAGCATAGAAAAATATGAGAGATGAATTAAAAGAAAGATTTCCTAGAAATTACAACATAGAGAAAAAATATCAAAAAGATTATAATGACCTTAAGAAGAAAAATATTTTATTTAAAGACAGGACTTTCAATGATATTTTTATGATTTCTCTTGCTTTGGGATTTAAGAATAAATGTCCAAAAAACCTCAAAAGTCCCTACCCTGTTGTAAATTGCAATGCATTTGATGTCAAATCTACATGGATAATTGCATCTCTTGCCATTAAAGAAAAGGGAATAGGCGTCTTGAGTGACATGGTAGAAATACGTAAAACTGCTGAAAAATATGCGAATGGGGGATTCGAAATTTTAAAGAAAAAACTTAGCTCGGACGACCCAGGGAGTATAATAAAAAGATTTGAAGAAGAACTTTTAGATTAAACTATTTCATCAAAGACACTATAAGACTGCAGGAATATATTGCTGCTCCAATTCTTAATGGCATGGAGCCATTACCTATAGAAAATCCCTTCTTTCGGTGTTTTAAATCCTCAAAATCTTTTCTTTCAGGATAATGGTTATCTATCAGTTCTTTTAGTTCAGCTAAAAGATTATATGGCCCGACCGATGAGGAGTTTAAAATATAATCATTCTGTAATTTATGATGAGACAAGCCGAGCTCCTTAGCAAGTTTCCTCAAATCTCTATCAAAACTCCTAAACCCTGGGGCATTATAAAATAATCTCCTGGCATCAGAAAAATTTAAAATAATATTTTTTGCATCTTTGCCAGTACCATGATGCAAAACCCCCTTCCATTTAATTATTCCTTTATCAAAATTTGAATCTCTATTATCTATACTTACACGATAATTTCTAATTTTCAAATAAGGTATATGGAAATCAAATATGGCATCTCTTTTTCTATTTTTAATTGTTTTTTTCTTTCTTTTGGCGCCATTTAAATTAATTTTGGAGATAATCTTATCATTTGACTTTCTTTTTCCATAAATTTTATTTTCCTTTTTTAATATAGCCCTAGCCAAGGCGAAAGAAAGTTTTGGACAAACTGCATTCCCAACCAAACGATATTTAACAGCTTCACTACCGCCCTCAAATTGATAGGTTATAGGAAATGACATGAAGCATGCGGCTTCCCTTACTGTTGGCACCCTGTATCCATTTTTATTTGAATTTGAGTTGAATGAATAAAAGATTAGGGACTCCCTAGTAGAGGCGGACATAGTTGCCATAACAGTCCTACTCGGATTATCAATATTTTCAGGAAAAGACATTTTCCCCATATATCCATGATCCAACTTTAATCTCTTTGCCTTTTGCCACTCAAAATTCATCACCCTAGTGTCATAGAAATGGTCAGTCAAATATTTTGACTTAATCTTTACCCCATATAGTGGATCAGTTATGTTTTTATCTTTATATTCTAAGGGATTTCCAAGAGAAGAAAATATGTTTTTTATAGAAATGTATTTTTTATTATCTATAATTTTTTTTGGTGCTGGAAAATCCCCGCAAATAAATCTCTTTCTAATCTGGGGAGCACCAAAATCAGCAGAATTTAGTATATCTCTAATTCGGATTTGTAACTCAGGACCCTTTCCAGGGAGACCCAATTCGGTCCAAGAGTAAGAATTTTTCGTATATTTATTTGAATTTGGAACATTCTCCATAACCCAATATTTTAACACACCTTTCTTTTTCTTCCATGCAACAATTCTAAGAAAAGCTTTAATCAGCTCCAGACCCTTTGTTTTATCTGCCTTCCCAGATTTATTCGAATTTGAGAAAGATATACACGGAGGACTTCCAATTATAATTTCCGTATCTGGCACTACTTCATCAATTTTTTGAGGAGTATCTAATTCAAGAATATTTATCAATTTAGAATCACAGTTTGGATGATTTAAGTGGTGTGTTTCAATAGCAGGAAGCCAATTGTCTAATGCAAAGACAACATCAAATCCTTCTTGGCTAAATCCCTCTGAAAAACCCCCGGCACCGCAAAAAAAATCTGCCACTCCCATCCTTTTCATATTCTCATTAAACAACTCAGGCTTTTAAATCTTATGATCTTTATAATAATAATTTTATTAAATTCATTCAAAATCATTTCCCTGACTTTTAATCTAAAATCTCCAATATAGATGCTCAGAATAAAGATATAATCTACTTCGATTAAGTATTTAGTCTTATGATTTGAAATTCAATGAATACCTATGTAGCATTAATTTATCTTAAAAATCTAACTTCGGGACATTTAAATTTTAAATTTTCTATTTTTTCCTTGATTGGTATAATCTTCCAGTCATTTTTATCAAGAGTAAAAGCTATTAATTCATTTTCTTGATGCTCTTGAATCGCAGAAGAGATTATTTTTGCATCAGCTTTATTTTTATTTTCCTTGGTTATTAAGCTCACAAGAGTTGGATCTATTTTTTCTATGGGTATTACTTTTTTTGAAATTCTTGTTTGAATAAATTCATTAATTTTTTTTCTTATAAGCAAAATTTCTCTTTGTTTTTCTATTAATCCATCTTCTGTTTCAAGTCCACTTGCTATTTGATGCCTTAACTTTTTTAATATAATTTTTTCTTTATCTGTAAATATTGAATAATCAGTAATATGACTTCTATTCTTTGAGAATTTTATAGCTTCCATAAAAAATCTTTGTTTTCTTAGAAATAATTTTGGTATTTCTTCTTTTTCTTGATATATAGATATTAAGAAATCATCTTGATTCTCTAAAAAAATACAAACTTCCTCATAATGGGCATCCCTAGTATCAAATGCTGTAAAAAGTATGCAAGTATCTAGAAAATCTTTCATTTTAAGAATTTAACAATTCATGTATTAAATCTGAAGTTTCTGAACCTGAATCTATTTTTAGTAAATTTATTTCACTTTCTATATCATCTAAAACCCTTGACACTTGTGTTTTTTTTGTATTCATATAATTAATTTTTATTTGATTAAACAATTCTATTTTTTCTTCAACAACGGCCTTTTTCGCATCTTGAAAAAAAGCTTCTGTGGTTATTAAATCCCAGAAGAGAGAGAATATCTCCTTAAGCCTTGTCAGATATATTTCTGCTTCTTCGGACTGAGAGATTGAGACGGTATTGGCACAATAGACTATCCTATCAAAGAGTGTAAAGCTTTCCATTAATTCTGTTGGATAAGATGCCATCATGTTAAATAATTCTCTGGATAGAGTCTCTTTGTCTTTAAGACAAAAATAATTCATTACTTCTTCTTTGTCCTTATAAAATTTCATTGAATCTTTTTCATATTGTTTTAATCTTGCTTTATTTGCAGTAAGAGTTTTATATTTGTCAATAAGTTCGAGTAAATTATTCATTTGTTCCGTATTTACTTTAAACTCATTAGACCCTACCACCTCTTCATATCTCAACAATAAAGTCTGTCCATAATGGAATCTTGCTATGGGAACTTTATTTTCTAAGTTGTTATTTTCTACAAATTCTACTGCAAGTTTTTGTAAGACGGTTCTTTGAAGGGGTTCATTTACACGTTCTTTCCATATTTTATTTATTGTATACAATAGGGAAGTGGTCTCTTCTCTTATCTCTTCTCTCAGTGGTAAATAAAAAAATGATAGATCTTCTTTGCTGGCATAAATCTTAGATTTCGTAGCTGATATTAATTCTATAATTTTATCTTCATTGATTAATTCATTTAGAAATTTTTCTATAGTTAGCCAATTAGAATTAATATCTTCAGAGATTTCATGAGCATTTTTAGGACCGCTATTCAAGTTGTTTAGAATATCTTCTTTTATCTGCTCTGGTGTTTTTTTTACTCTAGTCTTACTATCCATTATAAAAAACACCTCTCATAATATTATCTTGAAAAACATATTTATAAACTTTTGCTTAAACAATGTAATGAATAGCACATCATCATATAACGAAAGCTTTATAAGTTGAGTTCTCGTGAAATAATTATGGTTTTCAAGAAGAAGAAAATAAAAAAATGGGATGATGGCGATAGCGGCATTTTTGCCGATGGCACAAGATTCAGACTAAATAGAGTTAGGGCACCAGAATCTTATCAGTATGGATCCAGTAGAGCCACTAAGACTGCAGCGGGGATGACTGGAAGGACTAAGGGTACTGTTTCTGTTCGAAAAGTTGCTAGAGATAAATTTGGCAGAGACTTAGTGGATATGAAAAATAAGGATGGGTCTATCAATGATCGAATGAGAAAAAAGGGGTATAAAAATAAAGGAAGATGAGGGGCAAGAAAGGACAAACCAGCTCAGAGACTGCAGTTTTGATAGGAATTGGGATAATCTTATTTCTAATTGTCCTAGCATTACCCGTAACTGGTAATATCTTTGGCCAAGAAGTAAAACTCCCATTGATAGGATGGATTGGGTTTGCAGCATTTGCGGTTGTGGCCTTAGCTTTATTTTTCAAACATAGAGCTTAAATTTATTAAACTTCCCTATTGCTCTCAATTGGAACAGAATTTAACTTTATCAACGACAGAACATACGCACCAATGAACTCCGGTTGGGGCGTGGTACCATTGTGGCACATTGTATTCTCAACCAAAAAATAATACCAACATCCCTTCTAATGTCTCAATTTTTTGGAAATCCATGATCTTCAGCATACTTTAAAATGTCCTTTGCTTTTTTCAGAGAAGGTGAATCCTCCATCCCCTCAGAAGATATAATCACTGCAGTTCCATCCTTCAATTCTTTTTTCTTAAATTCATCGATAATATTCTGTGCATCTAGTATTTGCTCACTAGTGATCTCAAACTCTCGATTTATGATTTCTATCTGACTAGGATGAATCGCAACTTTTCCAACAAAACCCATTTTTTTTAAATAGGCACATTCTTCAGCCAACTCCTTAAAATGACTAGGAGTAGAATATCCTCGAGTTATTGGACCGATACTCTGAATCCCATACATACGACACTTCATAGAAAATTCTATTAACATATAATTAAGAATTGGATTCTTCCAGATTTCTCCTCGCTCTATTCCCAATTCAGCTACCAAATCCTCAACACCTAAAATTGCCGCCGTTATTTTTTTAGAGCTACCCAAAATTTCATCCATATTATAAAATGCCGATAGTGACTCTATACCAACAAAAATATCGATATTCTTAATTCCCGCATCAAGCAGGGAACTCTCAAGTTGTTTAATATCCTCTGCTCTCTCAACCTTTGCAAAGGAAATAGTATCAGGCTTTAGATTCTTAATCAATTCCACATCTTCCTCATAAAATTTACTTCTGAAATCATTAATTCTTACCATTAACTCCTTTTTACCCGAGTAATCTTTAGGAAATTCTTCACATAGAACATCTCGCGCAAGGGTTTTCGAAGAAGAAGCAATACTATCTTCCAAGTCTATCTCTAATGAATCCGCTTCACTCTCTAGGGCTACAGAATAATACCTTTTTTTAATTGCCGGAAAGACAAGAAGACTTTTCCTTTTGAAAGCATGCCCGATTGACTTTTTTGACATGTTATTAACAAAGATAAATCTTATTTAAGATTTACTAATTTTAACAGTAAACAAATCTTACCTAACAGAAACAAAATTTCCCTGCCCACCTTCCTTAGAAAACATAACCTGCCACAACTGATTCCTCCCAGCCCGAAAACTCCCCGCACAACTCAACAGATAATACTCCCACATCCGCTTAAACCTCTCATTATACTTCCCGCTCAAACCTTCCCATCCCGCCTGAAAATTTCCATTCCAAGCCATCAACGTCTTATCATAATCCTTCCCAAACTCATGCCAATCTCTCATCACAAGCCTCCCTTCAGCAGCAGTACCGATCTGTTTCACCGACGGCAAAACCCCACCCGGAAAAATATACTTATCAATCCATCTCTCGGACCCTCGCCCAGAACCATTACACCCAATCGTCTGCAACAAAAACAACCCATCGTCAGCCAAACAATCCCGAACCTTATCAAAATAAACATCATAATTCTTAGGCCCAACATGCTCAAACATCCCCAAAGAAACAACCCTATCAAATTTACCCTTAACATCACGATAATCCTGCAACCTCAACTCAACCGGCAACCCTTCACACATCTCCCTCCCCAACTTAACCTGCTCCTTCGAAACCGTCACCCCAACAACATCAACCCCATACTTCTCCGCCGCATACTTCGCAAAACTTCCAAATCCACATCCAACATCCAAAACCCGCATCCCTGCCTCAAGCCCAAGCTTCCGACAACTCAAATCCAACTTCGCCTCCTGCGCCCCATCCAAATTAAAAGCATTTTTCCAATATCCACAAGTATAAACCATCCTATCATCCAACATCTCACGATACAAATCATTCCCAATATCATAATGCCTCTCCCCAATTTCAAATGCCTTCGACTTCCTCTGCCGATTAAACAACTTCGACTTCACTCTAGCAATAACAACATCCTTCCCCGAAATCCTCTTCTCAAGATTCGCCCCCAAAACTCTATCAAAAAACATATCCACCCTATCGCAATCCCACGACCCATCCATATACGTCTCACCCAACCCAAGCGAACCCTCATTCAAAACACGATCATAAAAACGATTATCAGAAACCCTAATATCCCAAGGCTCATTTCCCCCAACCTCAACACCCGCAAGCCCAGCAATATCACGAACCACACTCTCGGCATTCATACAAAAACAAAGCATTCCCTATTTATTTAATTTTCTATATAACCAAAACCTACAAGCTCCTAATATATATGATATATACCAAACAAACTTTTTTAAAACCTAAAATCAACAATCTTTTATGCGTGGGTAGTATAGTGGTTATTATTCGACGTTGCCAACGTTGGGGCCCGGGTTCGATCCCCGGCCCGCGCATTTATTTTTTATACTTCTTTTAATACATGCTTCATGCTTGGGTAGTTTAAAGGAAATCTTTGATTTTCTTTAGGGAACTTTAGTTCCCGTGTCCGAGCTTTTCTAAAGCGACGGTAGTGGTTAGAATCTGTCGTTGCCAACGATGGGACCGGGGTTCGAGCCCCCGCCCGCGCATTTATATTTTCCCAATCATCCCCTCAACAAAAGACAAAACTCTACGAAACAACTTCTCGTGCTCTAAAGCATTAGCATGCACCCCATCTCCTTATCTCCAGAACCATAAGGTACGTGAGCGTTTTTCCAACGAAGTATAAACCACTAAGAATCAAATTTTACCGAGCCCACTTAGCAAAAACCCAGCCAGCAATAAGCCCATTAGCCGCAAGCATATCTACCCAAGTTCCAATCATCATAATAGGTAAATCAAAACTACCTACATTGATAAAGAATATAGGAATACCAGCGATTACGAAATAGGCCCATCCAAACTTTAGTCCAGCCCAAAAAGTAGAATCTTTCTTAAAAATTCCCTTCGTATAGCTCCAAATCCAAGCAAGACCAATCCCAAGCACTAAAGGATAGATAAAAAACAACATCATCAAAGGATCCCCCATAGAACGAAAAACATCCATACTAGAATACATTTCAGTAATACCAGGAAAAACTTTACTATAAATAACATTCAACAACATATTCACAACTATCATTAACACAGCAGCTAAAACACCAGTCCACAAAATCTTTGCCCGCTTAAAATGGGACTTCGAAGAAGTTCCCAATCTAAAGGGTATACTATTACGTACCTTCACATCACACCTCCTTCAATATATCAAGAATTAAATCTATTTAAAATCTCTCACCAATTAACAGAATCAACATCAAACCTGTCCCCACCAATCACCTTAGCAATCTCATCATAAATACGTCCTCGCCAAATACGGTCAGGTTCAGATTCCTTACCCCAGAGATAGTTCGTGGCCATGTGATTAGCATGAGCAATCCCACCCAAATCCAATAAACAACTCTCCAACCTCCCCGTCTTAAAACCCCGTTCCCTCAAATTCTCAACAGACCTCCTAATAATAGCAGCATTCTCATCTATAGAAATAGCCTCCCCATCCAAATCAAAAATTTCCATACCATTTCCCGACCTCAAGTAATCAGGATCAGAAGCAGCCATCTTTGTTCCATCCAAATCAAAAACACTAGGTTGCGGATAAAGCGTCATATCATCTCCAATAGATTCAAAACCATCATAACCGCCTCTCTCCAAAGCAATAGTAGGTATATATCGCGGAAGCCCAGAGCTATGATGCCCCTCTACCTTCGTCATCTGATGCCTTATCTCATTCATACAAACAGCCTCCTCACTTCCCCCATTAGAAAACTTATCAGCAAGAATCCCCGTCGAAATCTTATCCTGCAAAACCCAATACCACAGATACATATATTCCTCCTGCGACCACCTCTGTTTCTTGGCCTCAAAAACACTAGGCGCAATAACCGTCCTATTAGGATTCTCATCCTGAATCCCCTGAGCAATCCCAGTATACTTCTCAATATTAGGCAAAATTATCTCATTATATAAAACCCCATCTGGCAACTTCGCAGAATCCATCACGCCATAAGATTCCAAAACATCATAAAACCTCTCACCAGAAGTTATCGGCATACTCACATATGTAAGATTATTAGCCATCACAGAACGATAGGCACTCCGAACAATATGCATATTATCAATCATCTCAGAAGAACAATTCTGTAAAAGCTCAGTCTCTCTAAAAGTCGCAACATTTTTTCTAAATTTATTCATTAGTCATACCCGCTCATATTACCAACCTTTCCCCCTCTCCCCTCACTCTTCCGCGCCGCAACAACATCATCAATCCTCAAAATCATAATCGCAACCTCCGTCGCACTCGCAATCGCCTGCGTCTTAACCTTCAATGGCTCAATCACACCACCAACCATATTATCCTCAATCCCACCACTAAACAAATTGAGTCCCATATCCCGACCCCCAGAATCATGCGCAGTCCGAAGCTCCGTCAAAACATCAATCGGATCCATACCCGCATTCTCTGCCAAAGTCGTAGGAACAAACTCACACGCCGCAGCAAATTCCTCAACAGCCAACCTCTCACGACCACTAAGACCCCGAGCATACTCTCGCAACCTCCTCGACAACTCAATCTCAACAGCACCACCTCCAGCCACAACCTTAGAATATCTAACAGCAGCACTCACATCTCCAAGCGCATCCTCAACAGCCCGCTCAACCTCATCAACAACATGCTCAGTCCCACCTCGAATCAAAATCGTAATCGCCTTCGGATTCGAACAACCCATAACATAAGTCATCCCATCCTCACCATCCTTCCGCTCCTCAACCAACTCCGCATTCCCCAAATCTCCACTCGCAATCTCACTCAACTTAGAAACAATCTTCCCACCAGTCGCCTTCGCCAAATTCTGCATATCACTCCTCGGCACCCGACGCACAGCATAAATCCCAGCCTTCGCCAAATAATGCTGCACCAACTCATCAACACCCTTCTGAACAAAAACAACATTCGCACCACTCCCTCGAATCAACTCAACCTTCTCCTTCAAAACCAAATCCTCCTGCCCCAAAAAACTAGTCAACTGCTCCGGCGTCGAAACCGAAATTCGCGCATCCATCTCCGGAGATCGAACCTCCAAAGCCTCTTCAATCAAAGCGATCCGTGCGTTCTCAACCCTAGATGGCATATCCAAATTAATCCGCTCCTTATCAATCACAACACCTCGAATCAACTCCGACTCATCAATCGCCCGACCCTTCTGCTTCTCAATCCGAACATCACCTAAATCAACCCTATTCCCTTCAGCAACAACATCAACCGCATCAACAATAATCTCCCCAAACTTCTCCCTCAAATATTCAACACCCTTCCCAGTCATAGCCGTCTGTGCAACCTTCACCAACTCATCCCGACTACCAATATCAACAGCCAAACCACCCAAAATTTCCTGAGCCTTATCCCCAGCCCAACGATAACCCCTGCAAATCACAGTAGGATGAATCTTCATATCAAGTAATTTCTCAGCATTCTCCAAAAACTTCCCAGCCAACATAACAGCCGTCGTAGTCCCATCCCCAACTTCCTTCTCCTGAGTCTTCGCAATTTCAACAACCATCTTAGCAGCAGGATGCTCAATCTCCATCTCATCCAAAATCGTCACACCATCATTCGTAACAACAACATTCCCGACTCTATCAACCAGCATCTTGTCCATCCCCATCGGCCCCAAAGTAGTCTTCACAGTCTCCGACACAACACGAGCCGCCAAAATATTGTTCCGCTGAGCATCACGCCCAAGAATCCGATCCCCTTCATTTCCAATAACATCCTCAACCATAGAACCAAAACCCCATTTCTCTTTATAAGAATTATTGCACTCAACTGTCACCCAAAGATACTAAACAAGATATATAAACAATTCACACATAATTAAACCATGGACACAGGAATCAAAGTCGGCGACCTAATGACCCGAAGCTTCGTCCACGTCTCTCCAGACACCGACCTAAAAACATGCGCCAAAACCATGGTCAAAAAAAGAGTCGGAAGTCTACTTATAACAGAAGACGACAAACTCAAAGGAATCCTCACAGAAAAGGATATCATTTGGGCAGTAGTGAAAAAATCCTATGATGACCTAGAAAACATAAGAGCTAGTAATCTAATGAAAAGAAAAGTCACAACCATAAAACCAGGAGCAGACATAACTGACGCGATGAAAAAATTCAAAAAAAAGAAAATTCGTCGTCTTCCAGTTGTAGAAAAGAAAAAATTAATTGGACTCATAACGGCAAATGATATTTTAAGAATAGACCCAGGACTTTTCCAGGCAATTGCCGAAACAATAAAAATTAAAGAAGAAAAATCCAAATTCAAACGACACGGAATAGAGGCAAAAAGAAAATCTGGCATATGCGAAGAATGCGGAATATTCGAACTCCTTTACAAAGACGAAGCACAATGGCTATGCGAAGAGTGCTACACCAAAAGATAATCTTTATATAATCTATTTCTCTAACTTAATCATGGCCCAGAAAAAACAGGTGTATAAAGAAAAATTAACCCAAGTCGGCTACTGGAATTATGAAGAAGTATACAATATGCTCTACAATTGGTTAAAAGATCACGGATACAAACTATACGAAAATAAATACAGAGAGAAACTCTCAAGCGCAGGAAAGGAGGTAATAATACTCTGGGAATCGAAGAAAAAAATAACAGATTATTTCCTATACAAAATAGAACTAGAGTGGCACATCCTAACAATGAAAGATGCCGAAGTAGAAGTCGAAGGCAAAAAAACAAAAACCAATAAGGGAGAATTAGAAATAGTATTCAAGGGTATAATTGTAAAGGACTACGAAAAAAGATGGGAAGACAAGCCCTTCTATAAATTCCTAAGAGGACTCTATGAACAATATGTCATACGAACAAGCGTCGATGAATATGAAGACGACCTCGAAGACCAAATCAAAGAACTAATCACTGATCTCAAAGCCCTCCTTAGAATACCCGTAGGCTAGACCATATAAATCTTTATAAAATAATTTCAACCTCTCAATATATGAAAAAAATCATATTATTATTTGCAACACTTTTACTCCTAGCCTCCGTATCAGCTTTAGAAATAGAGGCAAAATACGACACAAACATAATCATCCAAGATTTCGAAAACACAATCGAATTAGAACTAGAAATATCAAACGCGATACCAGGAACATACAACCTCTACACCTTAGCCGATCTATCAATCCAACCATCAGCAACATTCGAAATCAACGACAGCTTCTTCAAAAAAACATTCACAATAAAACCAACATCAAACCTCGACGCCACAGGCAACTACGCGTTCACCTACACATTAAATCATAGAGGAATAGAAAAATACGAACAAAAAATGCTCCTAGAAATCAAGGATCTCAGCAACACAATCGAAATCGACTCAAACCTAATAGATCCATCATCAACAGAAGTTTCATTCTACATCCAAAATAAAGAAGCAACAACACTAGAAAACATCACCGCAACATTTTCCTCAGTCCTCTTCGAAGAAACAAGAACCTTTACATTAAAACCATACGAGAAATTAGAAATATCAATAAAGCCACATGCTGACATTCTCAAAAAAACCTTCGCCGGAGTATACATCGTAACAGCAGCTTTCGAAACAAAAAACGGTAAAAAAATAATAGAAGGCAACCTTAACCTAGGGGAGAAAAAAGACATAACAACAACTGAAGACGTCTCGGGATTCTTCATAAAAAGAGAAATCATAACAAAGGTCAACACCGGAAACATCGACGAAGCAATAGAAATCAAAATCAAAAGAAACATATTCGCTCGCCTATTCACAAGCTTCAACAACGAACCGACATTAACCAGACGAAACGGCATGAGCATAGAATACATATGGACAAAAGAAAGACTATCCCCAACCGAAGCATATGTAGTCAAAGCAAAAACAAACTACGCCTTACCATTCTTCATAATCATCTTCGCAACACTAGCAGCACTAGGATACTATAGATATTCTCAAACCAAACTAGAAATAAAAAAATCCGTATCACCAGTAAAAACAAAAGGTGGAGAATTCGCACTAAAAATAAGCCTCACACTAAAGGCAAGACAGGAAGTGGAAAACGTAACTTTAATAGACAAAGTCCCAAGCATAGTAAAAATATACAAAAAATTCGGCACTCTCAAGCCAGACAAAATAGATACAGAGAACAGAAGAGTCCATTGGAACATTGGAAGCCTTGAAGCAGGAGAAGAAAGAGCATTTAGTTACATTGTATATTCAAAAGTCGGCATCGTCGGAAAATTCTCCCTACCACGTGCCTTAGCTGTATTCGAAAAGGAAGGAAGTATCCATGAAATCGACTCAAACAACGTCTTTTTTATGAACGAACAATCCAACGATTAACTTTTATAGCAACAATCCTATTTTCTCAGATGGAAAAAATACCAGCAAAATTAAAATACAAAACCGAAGATTTCATAGTAGAAGAAATTCAGGATAAATGGGTTTGCAAAGCATCAAAAGAATTTATACAACCTCTAATGAAAATAGAGAATTCAGAAAAACCTTTCTTATGGTGTGAGCTAGAAAAAAAAGATATAGATCATTTCACAACAATCAAAACAATCGCAAATCACCTAAACAAAAACACCCAAGCAATAGGCTACGCCGGAACAAAAGACAAACAAGCTCACACATCACAAAGAATATCAATTGAATCCCCCGACATAGAAAACCTTCAAACCTTTCAACATCCAAACATAATCCTGAAAAACTTCAAATGGAACAAACGCAAAATTAAAATGGGATACCTCGACGCCAATCACTTCAAAATCACACTCCGAGACATCGATAAAAAAGACGCAATCAAAATATCATCCCAAATCAGAAAGAAGACCTTTTTCCCAAACTACTTCGGTCCACAAAGATTCGGAATAAATGAAGGTAATATAAAAATAGGAAAGGCGATCCTAAAAAGAAATTTCAAAAAAGCAATTCAATCCATTCGAGAAGATCAAAATTGGCAACAAAATGAAACAGACAGGCTTCCTCTATCAGTCTTAAAATGTCTTCCTAGAAAAATTTTACTTATGTACGTCCACTCCGTCCAATCCAAAATATTCAATGACATAGTCGAACAAGCACTAGAAGAAAGATTAAACCTAAACCAAAAAGGCCAACAAAGCGGGATGTTAGTAGGATACAAAACAAGGCTCTCACAAGGACGACTAGGAGAAATAGAACAAGAAGTTTTAGATAAACACAATCTAGAATTAGAAGATTTCGACATCCAGGAAATCCCATTCCTCAGAATCAAAGGCTCATTCCGAAAAGCCATCACATCAATAGAAGACCTAAAGGTAGAAACCCTAGAAGACGAAGAATTCGAAGGCACCAAAAAAATCATCTTAGAATTCACACTACCATCTGGAACTTACGCAACAACATTCTTAGAAAACTTTTTTATATTCAATTAAAAATATCTTTTTCCAAGTTCCTAAGTCCTTCAGTCAACAATCGCCTAGCCCCACGAGCCATCTTACTTCCTTCAATCCAAGAAATATCTTCTCCCCTTTCTAACATTCCCTTCATAAAATCAGAAGCGACATAGTATATTTTATCCTTAGTTCTAGATACATAAAACATAGGTTCATCCTCAGAATTAACCGAACACAAATTTACAGCTCTGTAATCAGCAATAGAATGCTTATCATAACCAAGCACAAAAAGAGGCACACCACATGCAGACAATTCATAATAACTCTCGACTTGCTTCCCCATAATTCTCCTACCCATTACTGGCTCAGACAATAAATCCATAAAACCGCAAAACAAATATCCTTTATAAAAATTATTACACTCCATTTCAAAACATTATTAAACAGAAGCCTCTTATGAAATCCAATGAACTCCTCCCATAAAACCGGTATAGCATTCGGTCTAACTTCCGGCGTCATAACAACACTCGGCGTCATGATCGGACTAAACGCCGCAACTTCTCTCAAGCTCGCAGTCATCGGAGGAATACTAACAATCGCAATCGCCGACGCATTCTCCGACGCATTTGGCATCCACATCTCACAAGAAACTTCAAAAAATATAAAACACAAACAAGTCTGGGAAGCAACCTTCGCAACCTTCGCAACAAAACTAATCGTCGCACTAACATTCCTAATCCCAATCCTGACCCTTCCGCTCCAAACCGCAATAAAAATCAACCTAGTATGGGGCCTCCTATTGATCACATCCTTCAACTACTACCTAGCAAAATCCCGAAACGAATCCCCAACAAAAATAATCACACAACACCTCACAATCGCAATCACAGTCATCGCAATAACGCACTACGTCGGAAAACTCATCTCAATGTACTTCTAACACAACAATCTTTAAATAAACAAATCAAATAGACATATTATGATACTAGAAAAAATAGCACTTACATTATTACTAGCAACGGGAACCCCAGAAATACGAAACATAGAAACTCCAACAATTCCATATTCAGAACCCGCAAAGCAAGAATTACAACATAGGATACCAGAAGCCATCTACTCAGAAGAAAGACATGATTTTTATCTAAAACAAACAAAACTCTAAGGTCAGCGCCAACATTTAAATACCCAAATCAGATATCCAATCGATGACATTCGATTACGTAAGCTATCTGATACTCCCCCTCCTAATCTTCCTAGCGAGAGTCGCAGACGTAAGTATCGGAACAGTCCGCCTAATCTTCGTAGCAAAAGGATTCAAATTCTTGTCTCCAATCCTAGGTTTCTTCGAAGTCTTAATCTACATAATAACGATGAGCAAAATCTTAGCCGACATGACAAACGTCTGGCTATATATCGCATACGCAGCCGGCTTCGCAACAGGAAACTACGTAGGAATATGCATCGAAGAAAAACTCTCCATCGGAAAAGTGCTAATAAGAATAATCACACAAAAAGATTCAAAGCAATTAATTGAAAATCTAAAAAACCAAAACTACAATCTAACAACAACAAACGCCAGAGGAAAAAGAGGAAAAGTTAAATTAATTTTCTCAGTAGTAAAGAAAAAAGAACTAGGTAAAATAATCAAAATAATAAACGAGACAAACCCAAAATCATTTTATTCAATAGAAGACATACGCTATGCACAAGACAACAGCTTTATGCCTCAAGACATAACATCACTACAAAAATCCAAATTCAACTTCAAAAGAAAATAACATCTAAATAATCTCAACAATATCCCCAACGTTCTTCTTCAAAGAATAAAGCATAGGTGGCCTATGCGAAACATTTTTCCTCAAACCTTCCTCTTTCAAAATACCAAGCGAAATAATCTTCTTAGAAAAATTCCTCTTATCAAAGCTCTTATTGAAAACCATTTCATAAATCTTCTGCACTTCACTTATCGCAAACTTTTTCGGAAGCAATGAAAAAGCAACAGTCGTATACTCAAACTTCCACTTCAGCCTCTTCAAAGAATATTCCAATATTTCCTTATGATCAAAGGCAAGTGAAGGAACATCCTTGATAGAAAACCACTTAGCATCAGAAACATCAGTAGCAGCTTTCAATTCTATACCCTCAGAGTTAACAAGAGCCATATATGCAACAGTAACGACCCTTCCCCTAGGATCCCTTTTGGGTTCCCCGAAACTAAACAATTGTTCAAGATAAACATCTCGCACCCCAGCCTCTTCCTCTAATTCCCTTTTAGCCGCATCCTCCAAAGACTCATCAATTCTAACAAAACCACCAGGAAACGCCCAGCCACCCTTAAATGGACTGATATTCCGCTTCACCAAAAGAACCTTCAACTCACCACCTTCAATAGTAAAAATAACTATATCTGCAGTCAACGACGGCTTCTCAAAATCATGTATACTTTCTTCCATAGTGTCAACAAAACAATAACATATTTAAATTTACCCTAAATACCCTCGATAGACTGCAACGGCTTATCAGACAATTTAACTTCGACAACATCTCCTCTGTTGAAATCATACGTCTTAAACCCTATTCCGATAATTCCACCATAATCTCGAGTAGATTCAAAAGAAATATTTTCATCAGATAAAATTTCACCCCTTAAAACTGTTGGAACGTAAATTCTTTTTCCAAGATATGTTTCTGTAATTACGAACCTAAGCTTTTTTTCATTTGCACCAAATTCGTCTCCGCCTATGGCATTAAACCAACCTGTAGAACCAGTACCCGTAGAAATAACAGCACCCGAACTTCTATGCTCTTCCCTTTTACCTCTATAATCAATGATATACCTAGAAGTATTCAATCTCTTTTCGGCCCCAACATAAACTTCATTAGTAACAAGTTCATCCAAAACCTTATCATTCAATTTAACTTCCCCCCTCTGCCTCTCAATAACATTAAATTTTCCACCCAGTATCTCTTCCAACTTTCCCCTCTCATTCATAGACAAACTCGCCAATGCCCCTTCACTAGAAGTCATGTCAGAATTTATTCCCAAAAGATAAGAATCCCTTATTCGATTAGCAGCCTCTATATACGTACCATCACCACCAAGAGTTATTACCAAATCCGCACCGGAAAGCTTTTCCTTACTCAAATCATCATACATAGTCCAACAAAAATCACGTCCACTCAAAACTTCTCTCAATCTCCGAGAACTTTCCAAGTGTTCGGAACTATCCTTATTACTTTCAACAACAACAATCTTCTCAAACTCCATTCTTCAACACTCCATCAACAAGATCTTTAACCTTCATAAATCTCTCGTTATAATTTCCAGCAACACTAACAAAATCAACACCGATACCTTCATACATATCCTTCAGCAACTTATTATTCTTCAATCTCTGCTCATCCGCACCAGCAAAACGCAACCCATCAGAAACCCACTTCACATCTGGCTCAAGAAATACTACCAAATCATAATTCTGCAATGCAGCAACCTCTTCAATCAACCTCGACTTATTCCCCGAAAAATACATGTCAAGATAATACTGAGTTATAACAGCATCGCTGTCAACAAACAAAACCTTATCACTACTCCTAGCCTTCTTATCCTGCAAAATAAAATGCTCCATAGCAATTTTATCAAACATATCCACAGTCAAAAGATTAGAATGCCTCTCACAATAATCCCTACCAATCTCATGAACATATTCAGTATTATAAAATTTAGCAAGCTTCTTACATAACGTCGTCTTCCCACAACTCTCAGTCCCAACAATTGCAACACTCTTAGTGAAATAAGGCTTAACACAATTAGGCAACTTATCCCAATTCCCGTAAAGATCTTTCCTTAATTCAGTCGCAGAAATCGTAACAGTTTTCCGCTTATCGTCCACAACGACATGTTTTGAATCAGGATAATATTTCTTAAACAATTCATCATATTCTGTTTCAGAACTAAAAACATAATCAATCGGCTTGCCTATTTTTTCCTTAATCATATTAGCTCCTTCTTCCCAATCATAATCGTTATCCCAATGATCATCTTCAATATGAATTATCTTTATATTATCTAAATCATTCAAAGACTCACCAATCCAGGAAAGCCTAACCTCAGCGGGAATATATTTCATTCCATCTTTTTCGCACAGCTCTCGATCCCGATTCTTAGAAGACGAAACAACAACATACAACTCATCAACATAATTAGAAGCAGCCATAATAACATACACATGACCCTGATGGAAGGGGAGAAACTTCCCTCCTATAAATCCAACAGTTTTCCTACTTACCACTATGCTTGCCCTCCAACTTTTTCCAGTTATAATAACCATACACCGCATTAACCAAAAACGCCGACCACATCACAAGTATACTAACATCTCCACCACTCGTAACGAAAATATAGGCCCACATCACGATAGAAAGCACGTTCACCATTATCCAGAAAAGCCACTGCTCCGTCAATCTCTTATTCAGCATAATAGTAGCCACAATCGAAAAAACAGTCGTAGCCGAATCAATAAACGGCAAAGTCCCATTAATCACTTTCAACACTAGCCCGTAAACAAGCAAAGCAATAATAGAACCTCCAAACCAAACAAGCCTATCTTTCCAACTCAAACTCTTCACAGCTATCTCGCTACCATTCCGCATATTCTTTTTCCAAAAATAGATACCAACAAAAGCCATCGGCAAGAAGTAAAGCATGTTCAACATAACATCTCCATAGTACCGACTCTGATACGCAACATACGAATAGGCCAAAATATTAGCCAAGCCAAAATAAAAACTACTTATCCTCGCCTTCGCAGTCAAAACCACACACAACATCCCAGTCAAAGAAGCAGTCAATCCAATCCAACTATCTTGCCACGCAAAAAACAAATAAATATTAATCAACGTAAAAGACAAAAGCCAAACCTTTTCAAAAGTATTCCATTCTCCAATAAGACGAGCAATCTTATCTCTCAAGTCCCTCATTTTACACCTCCCTTAAATTTAGTTATATAGTCCATCAATATCTTCTCATGATCAAAAGCCAACTCAGGCAAATTGTCCATTGGAAAAAACCTCACATCCCTAGCATCATCCTTAGCCATAATCTCACCTCTAAAATTCCTAGCAACATAAGCACAAGTAACATAATGCCCCCTCGGATCTCTACCTGGTTCCGAATAAACTCCAATCAACTCCAAGTCAGAAACTTTCGCTCTCAGTCCCGTCTCTTCAAATAATTCCCTAACACCAGTCTCCTCAACTGTCTCATCACCATAATTAAGATGCCCGCCAGGAAAAGCCCACATATCCCTAAACGGCTCAATAGCTCTCTTTATCAAAAGCAACTCTTCCCTTCTTTCAATAATAATATCCGCAGTCACACAGGGGTTCAGATATTCACTCATGATAAAGTCCCTCCCTAAGTATATATTTCTCAACATCCTCATGAACCAATTCATAAATAGGCTTATCCGCAGCGACCCTTTCCCTTATCTCAGTAGAAGACGTCCCCAAAAGAGGCTTCTCATAAAATGTCATATCCCGAGAATCTTCCCTCACAGAATATCCCTTCCTCTCAAAAACCAAGAAATCAATCAACTCTCTTAATTTCGCACCATCTTTCCAACTAGGCAAATCAGACACAGCATCAGAACCCGCCATAAAATAAAAATCATGATCATATTTACTTTTCAACTTCCGAACAGTATCGATAGTATAATTAACACCCTCAGAATCCAATTCAGTACTATCAACCCTAACATGATCCATCCCCTTAATCGCATATTCAATCATCTTAACTCTATGCTTCGAATCCGAAAGATTTTTACCAAAAGCATGTCTCTTACACGGAATCACCCAAACCTCATCTACAACCTTAGACTCCAGAGCATCACCAATAATCTTAGTATGAAAATTATGTATAGGATCAAAACTACCTCCAAAAATTCCCACCTTCATTCTCGCACCCCATACAATAAACTAACTTTTCCGACCGAAGGAACCTTCCGCTTATGCTCTGTATTAGCATGCCTCATCACAACATCAGAAATGATTCTATTATCAAATCCCGTAATCTCTTCGATTTGCGAAGCACTATATCCCTGATCAAAACCATTCTGAATCAACTCCGCCGCATCATAAGTATACCCAAGTTCACCTTCATCAGTCTGACCTTCCCACAAGCCAGCAGTCGGAACCCTATTAACAAGATCTTCAGAAACACCCAAGTGCGCCGCAAGTTCCCGAACCAACCTCTTCGGAAGATTACCCAAAATATTATTATCCACCGCCGCATCCCCCCGCTTAGTACAATACCCCAAAACATAATCCTCGTCCCAGTTCCCAGTTCCCATAACCCTATAATTCTTAGAAGCAGCAACCCTGCTCAAAACTACCGCTCTCAACTCAGAATATAAATTACCCCTATGAAACTCACTATCAATACCAGGAACTTGACGAGCGAATATATCAGCAATAGGTTCAATCGGAACAACCACAGATTCAATTCCAAGATTCTTAGCAACTCTCAAACCATCCTCCTTATCTTCGTCACGATTCGCATCCGATGGCATCACAATACCATAAAGTCCAAGTCCACTGCCCTCACGACCAAAAGCATAATCACACAAATAAGCAGTCGCAGTAGAATCAATACCACCACTCAAACCAATAACACCACCATAAGCACCAGTCCCCTTAGTAAGCCGAATCACTTCATCCGCCAACTCATCAACAGCCCGCTCAACTCCATTTGCAAAATATGCCCGCTCTATTTTCATTTTTCCTCCTCCAATAAATAGGGCGTTAAACAAAGCCTACAAAATTTATCTCCCCGCATAAACCCTTCAATCTTATCACTAGTATTCGCAAGCAAAAAAACATCACTCACCTTCAAATTCAAACCATGATCCTCATTTATCTCACTAATTATTTTCTCCTGCATCAATTTATACTTATCGTACAACTGCCTAGGCCTAATCCTATCAAGAACCCTATCAGTCACAACCAATGAAAAAATATTCTTAAACCACTTATTAGCAACTAACGTCTCAAGCGGCTTCCGAGTAAAAGTAAAACCCGATCTCAAATAATACATCCCAAAGGGTTTACTCATAGATGCAACAACCGCTACAATATTATCATTACTAACATCAATCTCATACAATTCAGTCATCCCCAAATACGCCAAATCATAAACAACCTTATGACTCTCACAAATATCAGTAACAACCTCATTCCTTATCACATTACCATCACGCCCAGAAGGATTCGATATAAAAAAATACCCTGGCTTCAACTTCGAAAAATCCTCATCTTCAGAAACCTCAACAATAGTAATACCAAGCCGACTAGCATATTCCTGATATCCCTCATACTCGCCCTCAAAAACATAAATCACCTCATCCGCATTCTTAGCCTTAATCTCAGCAAGCAAATGAAAAATCCCTTGCCGCGACCCATCCGTAGAATATCTATATCCAAAATCTTTCAAAGCAGGGACATCCTCAGAATAATACTTCACAAACTTCTCAATAATCGGCTTATCAAAATCATCAAGACCCGGACTAATCGAACTCAAAAAAACATCATGTGGAAAATTCTCACAAACCTCGTCGATAACTTCCCGAACTTCAGGAAAATAATAACAATATACTCCCCGAATAGCTTTCATCTCATCCATATTCTTCATATCAAAATCGCTCCCTTATACTGCCAATCATATCTCAAATGTCCATCCGGAAAGAAAATAACCTGCCTCATATTATCCCTCTCCGGCTCAATGGTCAAAGCACTTGTCAAGCAAACATTCTGACCCTCCAAATCATAAACGGTCGCACCATGAGCAAGCGCCAACAGCTGATTACCATTTTCCTTAACAAACAGTTCAATCTCAGAATAATTTTCATCACCAATCATATTCTCCATAGTCCAATCGTAAACACTCTTACACTCAGAACCCTGCGGAGCTGCCAACTTCCTAAGACTCAACTGCTCAACCCCCCACCCCTTAACTTTCTTAATCAAAGCCAAAGCCTCATCCTTACTGTCAACAAAACCCTTAACCAAAGTGCAACTAATCCTAACGGTATACCCGATATCATGCAACTTAGCAATCAACTTTTCCAAATCAAAATACTCACCCTCTGGAGTAAAAATCAACTTATTCTTATCTCTCTCATAATGGACAATAGAAATAGCAATCGTAGTCAATCCAAGATCATACCACTTCTTCAAATACTCATCACAATCATCCCCCGCGAGAACAATACCATTCGTCTGAATCTCAATAAAAGGAAACTCAAATCTTTCCAACTTATTCAAAAACTCACTAATTTGTTCAGGAAAAAGGGTGGGCTCACCCTTACCAGTTATAAGAACAGTACTAACATCATTCATTTTAGAAAAATTACAAGCCTTCTCAAAGTTCCTCCAATTAACAACCGGCTCTTCCAAACCAATACCCTGCTTCGGAGTCATCCGCGAAACACAATAGGGACATCTAGCGTTACAAGCCGAACTCCCAGCAACAATCGTCAATGTTTGAATCTTCATACCCTCCCCTCCAAAACATCTTTAGTCGTCACAAAGTTAACCCCAGCCTCTTCCCAATTTTTCAAAACCACTTTAGTCTCCAAAGGCGTACCAACCAAATGCGGCAAGTCCCTCATAGCATCCATAACCGCATAAACATTTCGCCCTTTCTTGACATTACCCATCACCGCAAAATTATCACAAACATTCAAGGCAACACCATAGAGCACAACATTCTCAGGATTCAAAATATCAATAGCCTCCGAAGTCAAAGAATTCCCGCTAAAAACATCAAACTCATATTTCTCAATAACAAGATTCCGAGCCTTCACTATCTTCTCAGCATCGACATTTTGAGCATCCCGAGTCAACCTATAAATATTATCCATAGGACGAGTCGCAGGAATATACTCAGCACCTTTAGTCCCAGCCATACAATGAGGAAAATATGTATCCACAAGATCCGGGTTCTCAGCATCAATCTCCTTATCCTCCAACCTATGCCAGTCCGCACTATTAACAACATAAATCCCATTCTGCTTGGCATACCCAGTCAACTTAGCTAAATTACCCTCTATCTCTCGAGCATCAGGCACAGGCAAAGTACCCCTAAAACTTTCGTCATCTCGCATAAAATCATACTGAGTATCAACATTCCAAAAAATAGTTCTCATCTAATACACGCACTCCTCCATAGCATATTTAGCATCATCATAATCGAATATATCCTTAAATCTAGCAACATCTTCAAGACTACCCATAGTCTTAGCCGGATTGTCACTCAACTTAACAGTCCCATACCCATTAGATTCAACAGCCTTCATAACAAGCGAAAGAGGCCTCAGTCCCAAGTCATTAGTAAGATTAGTCCCCCAACCAGCGACAACATTTATCCTATTCCCAAACTCATTCTGCAAGTCAGCAATCTTCTCCACATTAAGCCCGTCACTCGGAACAAACAACTTAGTCTTCGGATCAATCCTATTTTTTTCATAAAACCCAATCTGCCTTCTAGCAAAAGCCGCAGGGTCCCCCGAATCTTGCCGAAGCCCCTTCCAATTACGAGCCTGCTCATAGCTCATATCGTCAAGAAAAAAATCAGATCCATAAGTATCAGTCAAAGCAATAGACAACCCAACCCCATACTCATCAAACCATTCCTCCAAAAACCTATTATGAGAAGCCTTTATGTCAAGATCACTATCATGATAAATCCCAGACATAACCATATCCATCTCATGAGCATTCGTACCCATTGGCTCAAGCCCAAGCTTCATCGCCAAATAAACATTCGACGTACCGACAATTTGATTCGGAACTCTCGCCTTCAACTTTGAAACAACACCCTCTTGCCACTCCTGATCAAACCTCCGCCTAGTCCCAAATTCCATGAACCTCACATTAGGATTCTCCTCCAAAGTCTCAATCTTCCTTTCAAGATTATTAGCACCTTTTTCCATAATAACCCGAAGCTGATCAGAATCCATGTTCTGCATAAGACCACGATAATAAAGAGTATTAAAAGTCGCAAGAGCAGGCGTCTCCCAATATATCCCAGCTCCCCAAGGCCCATCAACTTCAAAATCAAATTCGCCATTCTTCACGGTCAAATTATAATCAGGAAGCACAATATTCTCTAAGAATCCAAGATAGTCATCCTTAAACAATTGTTCGCCATTATTTTTTAATCCCGCCAAATATGTTAACTCGTTACTAGTAGGCCTCGTATACTGAATCCTATCCAACTCCTGCCTCAACTTCCCTTCATCAACAACCGCCGGAAGACTAACATCCTTCGTCCTATTTTTGAACGCATACTTAACCGAAACATCATTATACCTATGAAAAGCAAATTGCCCCATGGTCAACTTATACATATCGGTATCAAGAAACGACTCTGTTGTTCGTGTTGTGTTTACCATAACATAGTGTATAATATACACTATATAAAGATTATGGCGATTGAGTATATGTATTATTTACACTAAGTATCATAAAAATCCAACAAATACAAACCCATAAATACCAATAAATTCAAAGAACAACAATGGAATACAAAGCATACTCCTTCGATCTAGACGACA
This sequence comes from archaeon, assembly GCA_018697035.1. Classification (GTDB taxonomy): domain Archaea; phylum Nanobdellota; class Nanobdellia; order Pacearchaeales; family GW2011-AR1; genus JAGVXH01. The sequence goes on from JABHSE010000004.1 coordinate 274,060, forward strand.
ATCTCTTAAAACTCCCGACCCTAATTTACCTGGAAAATAAAGATAAAGAACAAGTAAAACTATCCACTCTGGAATTTGAAAAAATAAGACCAAATTTGAAAAAACTAAATCTGAAAATCACAACAGAATCTTTCAAAGATTTCTGCGAAGACTCCCAATTCCTAATCGACATCAACAAAGCCACAAAAGCAGGAAGCTGGGGAAACTTAGTAAACTGTATAGTTCATCACGCAAGTATCTTCGCAATAATAACAGCAAGGGGACACAGCCCTGAAGCAATAAAAAAGGGGATAAAGTTGACAATAGAAAAATATATACCGAAATCACAATTAAAAAAATTCAGCGAAACATTCTCAATGAAGTACAACTTACAATTAGAAGACAAATCTCGAGAAGAAATACTAGACATCTACCTAGATCTATGCAAGTTTTATCCAGTAAATAACAAAAATATTAAAGAAAAACTAAAAGCCGAAGATGTAGGAGAACTAAAATCTTTAGCATTCGAAGACTTCCAAAACTATATAACAAAATACGTAAAAGAAAAGTTTGGAGAAGAAACAAAAGTAAAAATTGGATTCTCAGACGATTCTATCTTCCATCTCAACAAAATGGTTAATAATATTCTAAAAAAACATGGGCTATTCTTCTATCAAACAAACGACGAAGGAAAAAACAACTTTATCTAAATAATACTAATCCCCATCCTAGTATCGAGGCCGAGAGAAACGAAGTCATCCTTTTAGGAAACAGGGCCTGTTATTCAGGGAAATTTTGAAGAAATTTATATCCCACCCAAGATAGACCTAATCGGTAACCCCTTTGATGGGATTGTTTTTTAATTTGCCACTATTATAAGGAAGATATATCCCACCCAGAATTAACAAGGTGCTTAAACCAGTGTTTTTGGTGGAATTCTGGAAGTCCAACCAAATCAATCAACACAACAGAAATATTATTAGAGATGTAATCAAAACTTCCAGAAAACTTTAAATTAATCTTCCCATTATTATCTCTAATAACGTTCATTGTACCTCTTTCAAGAATAAATTCTCCAGAATTTTCTCGAGAAAGGTAATAATCGAGAACCTCTTTTTTAAAATGGAACCTTTGGAGATTATTACAAACATCATCTCCATTTTTTGACCACAAATCTGTAAATGGACCTTTTGGTCTTCCAGTTTTATCGGATTCTTTTCTTTCCAGTTTTTTTCTTATGGCCCTTTTTTTATTTTCTGTATGGGTCTTTACCGCATGACAAATTGCACATAAGGCTTGTATATTATCTGGATCATTAGTTCCTCCATCCCATTTAGGCAAAATATGGTCAAAATGAGTTATTTTGGGAGTCAATTCTCTTGGACAATCTGCACATTTATTATTTTGTCTTTCTAATATCTTATTTTTTGGTATTCCTGCCATAAAAAACCAGCGAATCAAACCTTAAAAATTTATCCCCAGGACTTTCCCCATTTCATCGGAGTTCCCATAGGTGTTTTGGGTTCAGAGAGATTCCTAACCATTTCATCAATATCTCCCTCTATCTCTGCCTGTTTCTTTTCTTCTTCAACATCAAAATCATCTCTTTCATCTTCTATATCATCATTACATTTCCAGCAAACACCTTCGAAATTATATTTACTCGGACGAAACCATTTTTTCTTGCATCTAGGACATAAATTTCTACGATATTTTGATTTCACAAAATGGCATCTAAAGCATAAGGTCTGAACAAAATCAAAAGCATAATAATCTTTTAGTGCTAATTCTTTCGTCTTCTCTTTGAGTTCAGGATGATCTCGCATATAAGCCCCAAGTTTCCCAACCTTAATATAACCTTTAGAGGTAGAAAAACCTCCGCTCTTAGTTAATGCGCAAGGAGGGAATGTGAAATTCATTTCCTCGGACATAGAAATAATTGAAACTTTTCTAAAATTACGAAGCATATAGGCTTTAAAGGATATTTTATGGTGAGGCGTTAACTTATTTGTAGAACCGCACCATTCACACCTATCTTTTATCTTTCCATCTTCTAGCGCTAACTTTTTTGCCTCTTGGAATTCTTTTGTTTCCCACGGCTTTCTCTCCGTCATAAAAAATCCACTCAATCAATCCTTAAATATCTGCTGAATCCCGCTAAAAAATTATTAAAGAGTTTTATTTCTCTCCCACCCTATGTCGTGGGCAAGCGAAGCGAAGGTTATCCCTATGGGAAACAGGGCTGTTCAAGAGGGGTTAATCCCCCCACCCTGAATCGAACAGGGCCACAGCGGGCTACAACCGCCTGCTCTACCGATGAGCTATAGGGGGACAAAAACAAAACTCTGAATAGCTTTATAAATTTTTAGATAAGATGTCGGGGAACCCTGAATCGAACAGGACCACAGAAAGGGTTACCGAACACCTTGCTCGAATTTTTCCCAACGAAGTGATTAGAAAAATTTTAGAGTAAAGTGTGAGTACGTTTGCTCTGCCATAAATTATAGGGGGACAAATACAAAACCTCTAGAAGCTTTATAAATTTTTAGATATCATTTCCCAGCCCGCAAAACAATCCGCTTAATCGCCTTCATCCCCTCAGCACTAAACTCCGAAACAACAACCCCGAATAAAACCTCGTCCTCATCCTCCGCATGTTTCCTCAAAACATCAACAAACACCCTCATATCCTTAACCAAAGCCTCACGAACCCTCGCATCACTACCCGAATTAATAGCATCACCAATCTTCTTGACATGCCCCCTCAAATCCCTATGCTCAAGAAAAATCGTCTCAATCGGAATCGCAAAACCCTCAGCCTTCATCACCTCAAAAAGCTCCTCCTCCATCTTCTCATGCGCGGTCCAAAGCTCACCAACCTTCCAAAAAGTGTGCACTAAGTTAGAATAATTAATATTGCCGACCTCGTCCACTTCAGTGGATGCCATCTGGGCAGAAGGCACACCCTTGGGTACCTCCTTCATAATAAAATCTAACTCTGACAATTCCATCTCGATAGCCTTATGTTCATCTCTCAATATCTTAACCGGATTCATAACAAACTAAACAAAACCAAATACTTATACCTTACGAAACACCGTTAACAACCCAAATCTTATAAACAAAAGACCCCTTATACAAAAATGAAATTCTTCAACAAGCTAATAAAAAAACAAAAACCTCTAACAACATCGTCCGTAGGATTCTCATACCCAAATCAAGAAGTCCTCCGCGACATATCCCTCTCAATAAAATCCGGCGAACTAATCTCAATCATCGGAGAATCTGGATGCGGAAAATCAACCCTTCTAAAAATCATCGCAGGAATAATCTCAACATCATATCAGGGCAAAATCAAAATCTTCGGCAAACCAAAACTCTTCAATAAAAACAAAATCGGCTTCACTCCACAAGAAGTATCCCTAATCCCAGACCTATCAATCCTAGACAACATCAAAATCTTCGGACTAAATTCCGGCATCACAGAAAACCAGGCAATAAAAAAAGCCAATGAACTTATGCAAATATTAAAACTAGAAGAAGACTTAAATAAACTTCCATCCCAAATATCAGGCGGACAAAGAGTTAGACTAAACATAATCCTATCCCTCCTTCACGACCCAAAAATTCTGATTCTAGATGAACCCTTCGCTGGACTCGACTTTCTAAACCGAAGACTCCTCTGGCATTTCCTAGAATCCCTCCGAAAAAAAGGCAAATCAATCATCCTAACATCCCACCTCCTAACCGAAACACAAGAACACGTCGACAGATTAATCATCCTAAAAAAAGGCAAAGTCTTCTTCTCGGGCAACCTAGAAAAACTAAAAGCCAAACTCAAAATAAACTACATATACGAAATAAGATTCACTCACCTCTCAAAATCAAACTTAAAAGAAATCAGAAAATACTGCACATACAAGGATGTCAAAATACTAGATTCCTATGAAAAATACCTCATGTTCGGAATCAACACTGAAAGGCAAAAATCCTACCTACTAAAACTTTTACAAAAACTAAATCTAAAATGGAGCGAAATAAGTTTCCGTGAACCAAACCTCGACGAAACATTCCTAAAAGCATGATATCTCCAATCCTAAAAACCTACGCCTACCTGAAAAAAGATTCTCTCTTACTTTACAAGCGAAAAAAATACCTCTACCTCTTCATCCTCCTTCCCTTAATTATAGCAACCCTTTTCCTCTTCGCACTCAACCCAAAAGACTACGACATCAAGGTAGGCATCTGCGACTTCGACCAAACTGACATCTCAACCCAAGCCTTTCAAAATCTAAACGGCTTCAGTCCAATCATCCTAGAAAACAAAAACTGCTTAGAGAAAATGCAAGAACAAATCAAACAAAGTAAAATAGATATAGGCTTAGAAATAGGAGAAGGCTTCACTCAAAACCTCGAAGAACTAAAACAATCAAAGTTAGTGGTATACTACGACAACACCGACATAGCATTCGCCAATCTCATCTCGTGGAAAATCGATCAATCACTCCAACCATTCAAACGACAAATCATCGACAACCTAAACCAAGAACTAGACACCAAAATCAACTCAGTCCGAAGCGGTGTTGACCTAGCACTAGAATTTTCCGACTTCAGCAAAACTCTCCAAAACAAAATCCAAGAAACTGACGACGACCTCAAATCACTCGAAGAGATGAACACCGAATTCCTAACAAACCCAATATGGACAGATAAGCAACCAATCTACGACGAAGACCTCAAAAAAGATGCAGGCATAATCTACATATTCCCAATCTTAGCAATCTTCATAATCCTAATGCTCAGCAGTACCTCAATCATCTACGACAAAAACTGCGGTTTCATTACAAGAGTTAAAGCATCATCTTCCCCGATTTTTTACATCCTAGCCAAACTAATCTTCTTCACAGCTCTTACGGCAATCCAATTCGCGATCATCCTAATCCTATTCATGTTCTACGGTACAAAATATGCAATCGACCCAGCAGCCATCCTTCACTTAATTCTCTTCATCGGAATCATCAACACAGCACTAGGCCTAATCATCGGACTAATCGCAAACAACGAAGGAATTGCAGTCCTCTTTTCCCTAATGATATCATTCCCACTCATGCTAATATCCGGAATTTTCTTCCCAACCCAAGCTCTCCCAAAAACAATCCAATGGATATCAACAATACTCCCTCTTCATTATCAAATAGCCGCGACAAAACAAACCCTCCTTTTCTCCCAAACATTCCAAACAACATGGGTATACCTCGCAATAATACTCTTCGCAACAACCTACTACCTAATCAGAAAAAATTAACCCATCAGTATCCTTAAATATCAGAGTCCCTTAACACTACGATGCTGCGAAATTTTTTTAGAAAAAAACAGAAACCTAAAATAGAATTAGAGAAAGTAAACTTTAATGAAATCGAAGATTGGCTTGAAAATAAAAAAAACAAGCTTATCAAAAAAGAAGAGGAAATTTTCATTATAATAAAAAAACGGGCAAATATCTCAACTTCAAACATAAGCGGAAAAATAAAAAATCTCGAAGCAATAGATATCGAATCAAAAAAAGTCGAAGAAAGAGCAAAAATAATAGTCAGACAAAGCCTCGACAAATATTTAAGTTTCGTAGAAGTATTCACAAAAGAACTAACCGAAACAAAAAGAGAAAGACTTAGCAACTTCATCGAAGACACAAACCAAATATTCTCAGATTTTGACAAACGTTCCTACATATTCTACCAAAGAGCAAATTACCTAATCGGTGACGAACTTGTAGCAATGAAAGAAGAAATTAACGACCTCTCAAAATATTTCGCTGACCTATTTAACAAAAATGAGAAAATCATGCATTCTCTCAACTTAATATCCTCCATTCAATTAAAATTAGCACAACTAAACGAAATCACCACAACCCTAAATGAAATTAATTCAGAAATAAAATACTTAGACGAAAAAACGACAAAAGAAAAAGAGAGAACAAACAATATTTTAAATGAAATTAAAAAAGTCAAAATTAGTGAAGATTATATGGAGAATCTAAAAAAGAGAAATGAAATTGAACTAGTTAAAAAACAACTAACAGATGACATCTCAAAACTAAAATCACTAATCGACTTCAAAAAAATCACCAACGCTTTCCATTCAGATGAAAATAAAATGAAAATAATCAAAGACTACAAAGAAAACTTCCAAAGAAAATTTGAAGAGAATAAATGCGAAAATCTCCTAACCTTAATCAATGAAGCCGAACTAAATAATAGTTCCATATCCAACAAAATAAAACAAATCAACAAAGAAAAAAATAAGATATCTGAAAATAAAAAACAAATAAAAAAGGATGAGGCCAAGAAGTTATTGGAAGAAATAGAAAGAATAGGATCAAAACTTGAATATATGGCTATCGAAAAAATCAAAAACAGCAAAAGGAGTGATAAAATAAAAGAAAACAGGGAGGAAATCCGAGAATCTGTATCACTCTATATAACTGAACTAGGCGGAATCTTGTCCCACCAAAATTAAAAATAAAAAAACTAAAATCTAATCAAACAATCCTAATTTCTAGGGTTATTCTTCTTAAAACAATCCTGACAAAAAACATCTCTGCCTTCAGTAGGTTTGAAAGGCACTTCACATTCTTTCTTACATGCTGTACAGATTGCCTTGTGCTTCTCTTGAGGACCATTATTGAAATTGTTCCGTCCACCAAAATTGCCTCGTCCACCAGAATTATTGTTCCGGTTATCGAATCTTCTATTTTCCATATTACTTTTTCTCCTTTCAACTTATCAACATCAGAAAAAAAGCACACTGACTTTCGCAAAATTCCATAACATCTAAAAATAACACCTTCTATGGGTTTAAAAGTTTATGTAATCTACTTCAAACCTACCCTTCCCCGCTGCCAATCATCAATAATCCTAATCGCGCACCTATCCTCATCCACAAAACCACCCTTCAAAAGCCAACCCTTTTTCTTACCAATTGCCAAAAACACATCGTAAACACTATCTCCATCTTCAACCTCACAACCATAAAATTTCTCAAGTATACCCCTATCTTTCTTCATAATAAACTCCACAATCTTCAAAGCAACCTTTTCCGGATTCCGAATCTTATGAGGATCCTTAGAAGCAGTCAAACCAATACTAATCTTATCATCCCCAGCAGGAATAACACCAGGCGAATCCATAATCCTCAACTTCCCACTCCGAATCCACTCCGTCTTCCGCGTCGTCCCACTAACACTCTTCACCTTAACTCCAGCACCTGGCACCAAAGCATTAATCAAACTAGACTTCCCAGCATTAGGATAACCAACAACTCCAACCCGCAAACTCTCCCTCTTCCAGCTATCAGACATATTCTCAAGTCCCTTCTTCAACTCCTTAATACCTCTCCTCTTCAAAGCCGAAACAAAAAAACCATCAGCATAATCCTTCTTCAAGCTCTTCAAATCTTCAACACCAATCAAATCACACTTATTAAAAACATAAACCAATCGCGTCCCCATCTTCTCAACCTTCGAAACAATCTCCGAATTAGCAGCAATCCCAGGCATCCTAGCATCAAGCACAAGCAACACAACATCCGAGTTCCGAAGAACATTCAACACAACAGGCCAAAATCCCATAATAAACAAAATAACCAGGAAATTATAAACCTATCCCAAACAGTAAACCTTAAAAACAATGTTACCACTACAAAATGCAACATTAATACAACGACATACCAAAAACAGAACCACAGATAACAATTCAAAGAAATTTGAATTAAGTAATCCTCAAAGAAATATGTCAAAAAGAAAGGAAATACCTATTGTACCAAGGAGAAATATCTCAAAATAGGCCATTTCAAAAGAAGATAAAATAGATTCATCTATGTCTATGATAAATATATAATAATAAAATTTAACAATAGGAGGAAATATGTCCATAATGAACGTAGCAATAGTCCTCATAGAGGCCGCCATCTTGGCATTCCTAACAGAAAGAGGAATAACGTTATTCCAAAATAACATTACTCCTGAAACAAAAAAACTCAGGATAGTCCAACAGCTCTATACTTTGGACCCATCAGAACCTCGAAAGATGGAGTTAAGGAAATACACCCGCAAACTAAAAGATTACAAATACACCCTTGCCCTATTACTCACAATAGTAATAATAACAATAGGGATAACAGTTTACGCTATAACCAGTTAAAGGAGGTGCCTGACAAAAACACTGTACAACCGTACAAAACCGTACAACAAAACATTAATTTATCTTAAAAGAAAAGGAGTACAACATGAACTTTATCATCGAATTTTTCATCAGCATAGGTTTCATCGCAAGAACAAAACCGATCATGATCGATTCAAAATTGGCCGGATTAGCAAAACTCCAAAGGGAACTGAGTGAAGCGAATAGAATCAACGCCAGACTTGCTGCAGACAAAATGAGAGAGGAAGAACGAGCTGAGAAAGCAGCGAAAAAGGCAGCGGAAAAAGAAGCAGCCGAACTCAAAGCCAAAATTGAAGCTCTTGAAAAAGAAAGCAAGGCAAAACAGGATAGTCTTGAGGCAGGTCGTAACACAGAAAGACGTAATGCCGCCAAGTTCATTACAACTGCAAAAGAAGAAGCGGAAAAGGCAAGTATTATATCTGGGAACCTTGTTGCCATCACTACCAAACGCATCGCAACAAAATAACCCCTGCCGGAGCAGCCATATCTTAGACAAACAAGATCCCTGGCTGCCTTAATCTTAACCGGGAGGTAATTATTATGTCAACATGCAAAAAAAACTGCCGACGCACACAAAACTGCCCGAAAAAATGCCGGCCAGTTTGCGTAAAGAAATTCAGAACAGAGAAAATCTCTCAGAAAAAGAAAAGACAAAGCATGAGAGCATTTTTGAAAAAAATTACAACAAACCCATAAGAAAGGAAACATTATGAATTTCGAAAGAAAAATCGAAAGCATATTTGATCAGGTAGAAGCCATTTGGCCCATGATTAAGGCAATGATCGAATCTGGACAACTCACCGAAGAAGCGGTCACAGAACTTCTTGACGGACCCTATGAAGAATTGGTTGCCACATACCGGCCCCTGCTTCCCATCCTTCCCATGATCATCTCCAAACTCGTCATGGAATTCCAACCCATGGTCCTTCCCGTAAGAAAACTCAAATTCCAACTCCAGTCGAATCCGGCATGGAAGAAAATGCAGAGTGACAACTACACTCTTAAAGCTGAAACCCGCAAGGAAATCTTTGCCGCTTATATGAGTAAGGATTTCACAAGGGAAGAAGCCTGGGCAATGATGATGGAAGATACCACACCCGTCAAACCGGCTCAAGCCTCCAATGGAAATGCATTCCTTAAAGGATACAAAGCCGCTGCCGAATCTTCCAAAGAAATCTTGGGCGATAAAAAGAAAATGGCTGCCCTCACAGAACTCCTGGATAGCGTTAAAGAAATGATAAAAGAAGTCAAAAAAACCCAGGAAAAACCGGAAACTCAACCCGTCACTTTCCCAGAACGGGAAGATGATGAGCTTGAAAAAACTGATCCTGATCAGGAAGAATAGGTAAAACTACCAAACTTGGAGCATGGCTAACAATAGCATCGCTCCAAGCCAAAACCATAAACAACAAACAACCAGGAAAGGAAACATTATGAAAATCATGATTGTAGGACCAACCGGAACAGTCATCCCAGTATACCTCGAAGAAGGCTGTGAAAATTGCCCAAAACGGGAACTCTGTCTTTTTCAATCTCTTGCAGAAGAAGCCATGGAACTTATGGAAATCCTGGAACTTATGGTAAAAGAAATCAGGGGAAATTCCTTGAGTAGTAGCACCTCAAAGTGTAACACCTGCTGGATAAAAGGCAAATGTCTTATGGAATCTCAGGTAAGAGAGGCCGACAGAAGCACCATCCATTAGCCCCTGATTCCATCCCGCGCGCAGCAACTTCCCAACATTCCCGCTGCGCGCGGACCAACTAAAAAAATAAAGGAATTTAAATTCCTAGACATAAAAAAATTTCTTAAAACAAAAAGGAGAAAATTTCATGGAATTCAAAATCAAGAGCACGAGAAAAGATATCATCTGGGGAGACAAAGTCTTCGAAAGCGATATCACAAGACAAGCCCAGGAACTAATTAACACCAATGGATTCGCAGGAACATACATCAGGCATCTCAGCACAGGCAGATCAGAAACAGAAAGCATTAACCTTGCCCTCCTCTGTCTAGCAGAAGAAAACCAAAAAATTGTGGGAACAAGCCTCAATCTTCTCATGAAGGATGAATTTTGCAAAAGAGTCCTTCCCCGTTTACCTATGGGAAGAATTCTCTACGAAATGCTCAAGGCACCACACATATTCAACATATCAAGCGAAATCATCGAGACAGTGGAATTCCCAAAAAAATATATCGGTGTAGATACATGGAGCAACGGGTTATTCGGTTGGAGATACAGAGAAGAGAAACACGTGGTGAAAACAAATGAGAAGATTACAAAGATCGGCAGCGAAATTTTGATAGAACTCCAACCAGATTTCGTAGCCAACTTAGGATCTATAAACATTAGATACGGACCCTTCAATATCGAGAACATAAGAAGAATGGTAGATAATGGACGAACACCTACGCCTTTCTGGAAAGAACTTTTCAAACACATCTTCTATTAATAAATAACAAAACAAAAGGAGAAACAAAAAAAGACAAACATCGTGGAATCTGCAATCAACTAAACCAAAGACTGCAGAAAAACAATCCAACCCTCACCCATCCACTAGGTGAAATAAAATAAAAAACAAAAGGAAAATATAGTATCATGCGAATACATAGATAAAAAAACATAAATATTCCTGCCGGTCCCGAGATGGCGCACAATGTATCCAATACATATGCGCCATCCAAAACTCTCCAATATCTTTTTTTTTGGCCAAACATAGGTATTCCAATATACTATATTACACTATATACATCAAACAAAACAATCACTCACTAAAACCTCATTTTCGCCCGCTACCACTCGCCAATCAACCAGCACCCCTCGTCAGTCAAACGCCTTATAAAACAAATCATACTCCAAAATATACTTATCATCTCACACTTCTATATAAATAAAAAACAACTCCAAAGACCAAGGAGGTGAAAAATGATAGTTAAACTACAAGTTTTATACGACGACCTTAACCCAAACGGCGGAAGAGGACGAGACAAGATAATTCGTGAGATTGATAGAGCAATGGACGGCGCAACATGGGAAGCAAGCGGCGAAGGTTGGATAGCTAGAAGATAGTTATGGCAAAAAACTCTACTCGATCTATGACTGCCGACAAGGCCATTAGACACGAATACAAACCCAATTTATTTTTTATTTAATTTATCCTAATCCAATGTCTCCAAACTCTTCACAAAAATTTCCTTCTCCAAATCCTCTCTCAACAACTGATAATCACTCCCAATAATCTCACCCTTTCTTCCAACAATATCAACATACTCTAATTCAGAAGTAGTCCGAGCCTTAACCAATATCAACAAAAACGAATGCAACTTCCGACTCCCGACCCCTAACTTCTGACTCCCAACCTTAGTAACATGCTCCAACGTCACAGAACAAACCTTCTCAAACTCACACCTAACTCCAAACTTCTTCCCAATTCTCTTCACAGCATCCTCAAACCCCTCTCCCTGAATCATCCTCCCAGCCGGGAGCGACAACTTACTAAAGAACGGCCTCTTCTTCCTATCAATCAAAAAAACCCTTCCATCCCTCTCAATCGCAACCAAAACAACCGGCATCACAAAACGCTTATCCGAAACATAGGGAATCTCCTTCTCTCCCTCTTCCGTCAAAATATACTCATCACTATCCTTCATTAAAATTCCCTCGCTCACCAGCTTCCCCAAATGATAACTAAGCTTATTCGACCGAACTCCAACCCCCCGCTCTATCTCACTAAACCGCAGCCTACTCTCACACAGAAAACATTCCAAAATCTTATCCTTCATCAAATTTTTTGAGCAACTCTTTATATATAAGAACTCATATACTCTACTTATGGATATACCAATAAGCCAAAAGATTTCTCAAATAAAAGAAACCCACAAAATGATAAAAGAAATAAAAGAATTCCCAAATCTAGAAAAGTCAAAACCTACATCAGACAAAACCCACCAAATCGCCGTAACAGGCATAATAAGAAACAAGGAAGGCAAATATCTAATCTGCAAACGCTCCCCAAATGAAAAAGCCTTCCCAAATAAGTGGTGCGTCCCAGGTGGCAAAATAGAAACAAAAGATTTCATAAATACCCCGAAAGACACACAAGACCACTGGTTTGATATCTTCGAAAAAACTCTAATGAGAGAAGTCTTAGAAGAAACAAGCCTAACAATAAAAAACATAGGCTACATATCAAACCTAGCATTCATCCACCCAAACGGCTCCTCATCAATGATAGTCTCCCTCCACGCCGACCACGATTCCGGAATTGTAAAACTCCAAGAAGAAGAACTAACGGATCACGCCTGGGTAACAATAGAAGAAGCAAAAGAGTTTAATTTGATTGAAAACATACTAGAACAAATCATTGCAACAAACGACAAGCTCACTCCCCGAAATTCCTAATCATGCTCTCAAGCTTCTTGATATTCAAAGCCTTCCCATCATCTCTCTTTGTACGAGCAATGTCAGTAAAATACTCGTGCCCACAAATAAAGTCCAATTGAAACTTCAAAAAACCCAAACCATATGGAAGCCCAAGCTCTTTCCGAAGCAACTCTCCTTTATCAAAAAAACATTCTCGCCCCAAGTTATCCAAATCGCAATCACACATCAGCTCTCCCAAATAATTACCAGGATTCTGAGGCATAACAGTCGCCATAATAATATCACAACACATCTCAACCCTCTCACTAGAATATCCCAATCCAGGCAAATACCCTCTCATAAATTCCGCAGTCCGAATCTCGTTATTAGTCCTACCAGGAATCACAATATGATCATGAATCAAAGCCCCACTCTCCAAACAAAATCGCTCCTCATAAGACAACCCCAGCTCAACCGCGTAACCACGAGCAGCCGAAAAAGCCTCAAACTCATGCTCAAAGTTATGGTAACAAAGTTTCGGAGCACTCCCCATCCCAAGCTCAACAAGATTCCCAAGTCTAACCATATCATCCCTCGCAATCAAATTCTGTTTCGCTTTCATACTATATCAATAATATCTATATACAAGAAACATCTCATAGAAAATTACAGATTAAACGCAAGATTTATAAAATAAATAAGATTTATCCTAGCATGAAATGTCTAGAGAATAAAAATACCAAAGAAATAATTTTAGACATCAAAGATAAAAAAATCCTCTCAGTCATTTCACAAAATGCAAGAATGCCACTAACTAGGGTCGCAAAAAAAGTAGCCCTCTCAAGAGATTCCATAAACTACAGAATCAAGAACTACGAAAAACAAAGACTCATTAAAGGATACCGAACCATAATCAACATCGCCCACTTCGGCTACGACAACTACCATCTCTTTATAAAACTAAACAATCCCTCACCAGAACTAGAAAAAAAAATCATCGACAAACTAATCCAAAAACCATTTATAAGAGCCGTCCTAAAATTTAGCGGAAAGTTCGATCTGGAAATAGCAATAGTAGCAAACAGTATCTTAAACCTTGACAAGATACTAGATGAGATAAACAACAGCAGCGAGCAAAACATCCTCGATTACGAATTATTAGCAATATCAAAAACATTCACAACAAAATCCTTACCAATGAATCAATCCAAACACGAAAAATCCAACAAGACGAAAATAAAAAAGATAGACAAAAAGGATATCCAAATATTAAACTTACTAAGTAAAAACGCGAAACTTCCCATCTTTGAATTAGCCGAGAAACTAAAACTCTCAACGGACGCAATCATCTACAGGATAAAAAAATTAAAAGAATCAGGCACAATAATAAAATTCATCCCAGTGATAAACTTCGATGCTCTCGGATACAACCTCCACGTCGTCCTTCTAAACACAAATATCTCCAAAGAAAAAGATGAGAAAAATCTATCCAACTTTTTATCAAAAAATGAAAACACTCTATGGGCAGTAAAGGCAATCGGGAAATTCAACGTCATAATTTATCTACTAACAAAAAACGCAGGAGAACTTCAAAAAACCTTACTAGACTTAAGGAAATTCCTCCCAGGACGACTAAATAAACAAGAACTCCTAATCGCCCATGAACAATTTAAATATGATTATTTCCCAGAAGAATTAATAAAATAATTTACCTTAAACTACAAACCCTCCTAAGACTCGTAATTCTAAAATTCACAATGATGATAATTCTTCATACTATCTAACTCGAATCCGCCCTTCCTGCCAATCCCTCAAAATAATCCGAGCCGTCCGATCCTCATCTACAACCCCACCCTTGATCAAAAACCCTCTCTTCCGACCAAGCTCCTCAATCAAAATCTCAACATCCCCTCTAGCATCAATCCCATAAAACTCATCAATAGCATGTGCACTCTTCTCTGCATCCACAACAGCCTTCTCTTCCTTCTCAGTCAAATTCTCCGGATCCACTGCAGGAGCAGCCCGAACCAAAAACATAACCGCCCTCTCAGGATCATGAACATCACTATAACTCCGCGCCCCAATCCTAACATCCTCCGCGAACCCCTTCCTCTCCGTGGTATACCGGTCCTCAGGAATAACCCCAGGCGTATCAAGTACAAGTATACCCTCACTCATCCGAATCTTCTGCATCCCCTTTGTAAACCCAGCCTTAGCCCCAGTCTTCGCGCAAGGCCTCCTAGTCATAAAATTAATCACAGAACTCTTCCCCGCATTTGGAACACCAATAACACCAACATGAACCCGACCCCAATTCTCATCCCTCTTAACAATCGCCGTCTTCTCTTCAGCTCGAGTCTTCTTCTTTCCCTTTCCTTTCTTAGTAGGACTATCATCCCCTCTAATAACCGAACTATCCTCTGCAATCCCCTTCGCCTTCCTCTCCGCCAAAATCCTCTTAGCCTCCATCTTAACCCGAGCCTTCAAATCATTCAACCCAATCCCCTGCGTCGCCGAAACAAAAACATAAGGCCGCATCCATTCAGGAATCCGCTTCTCAAGTTCCTTCCGGTCAACCAAATCACACTTATTAAAAATATAAATCAATTTCTTGCCCGATGAAGACGGAACTTCTTTAGAAGTTCCCTTTTTAGAGGGTACATTATTACGTGTCACCAAAGCACTATTCAAGATCTGCTCCTCAATCTCAACATTCCGCGTCTCTTCAATATACCTCGCATCCAAAATCTCCAAAACAATATCCGAAATCGCAATCACATCCTTCATAATCTTCGGATACTTCTGCCGCTGCTTCTTAATATTCTCAATCCTACCAGTATGCCGACTCCCAAACGAATATCTTACTCTTACCATGTATAAATAAAATAAAACCGCTATAAAAAACTACTTACAAACAGAATTAACTTTTATTAATAGAAACAGAAACGGGGTTCTCAAAAACACGATCAAAAAATCCATCAATATCTGAATTATAACTACACCAATTATTTTTATTTTTCTTAAGGGAATCTAAGTTAATATAATTATCAGGATATAAATCATGTCCACTAGCCCAATTTGTTTTATATTCCCAATCTCCATGTTTAGCAACAAATATATGATTTCTAGGACGAACACTTCCATGCCACAATTGATCCGATGTAGGATCAGCGACAATGAAACCCTTTTCTTCTCCAAGTAAAAACGGGAAGGCTGTATAACAATGATCATGATCACTATCCAAAACACTAGCATTGGGATAACCCATACCCAAACCAGCCACCATTAAATTCTGAGCAGAGGGGCAACATTCATAACTAGGAAACGTAGAATCGTTTTTTTTACCAAGAATATAATGCTTATACATTAAATCATAAATAATTTTTACATGTTCAAAAAGCTCCTCCCTATCTCCTAATTGCATAGCAGAAAAACCTGGAGAATCTCTATATTTCTCCAAAATTTCTTCTATATTAGATTTATTACTGCTTTCTCCATAATTAATTACTCCATTATTAGAAACATCTATATGTCTAGGGATATCTTGATCATTACTAAAGCTCTTTAATTCAAAATTATTCTTTATATCGAACCTCTCCTCATACGCCCGCGTCCAAATAGAAAACGGATTTATTTCATCATGCACTTTATCTTCAATCATAAAAGATAGGTTCAGATTACCTTTTTAAAACTTTACTATTGTAGCTACTTCAAAATGACATGTATTTACCTTCTAGACCGCGTCCGCCCCATAGCAACCCGCCTAGATCCCGAAACCTTCCCACCCCTCCGACTCCTAGATTCATTCCGCCTTCCACGAGCCCCACTCTTCCGCCTATCCCGACCTCGCCCCCGACCAATACCTTGCCTCCTAGGCCTAGGCTTAGCCTCGACACCCTCAGCAGTCTTAGCCGCAACCGAATGCCACTTATGCCCAGCATGCTCAACCTTCCGCTTAATCACCCGCTCAATCTGATTCAAATAGTTCCTTTCCTCAGCCGAACAAAAAGAATAAGCAGTGCCACTCTCTCCAGCCCTCGCCGTCCGACCAATCCGATGCACATAATTCTCAGGCTCATTCGGCAAATCATAATTAACAACATGACTAATATTTGAAACATCAATCCCTCGAGCCGCAATATCAGTCGCAACCAAAACCCGAACAGCTCCACACTTAAATTCTCTCAATGCCTTCTCCCGCTGAAACTGAGATTTATTCCCATGAATCGCAGCAGCCTCGACACCATTCTTATTCAAAATCATCGCAACCTTATTCGCCTTATGCTTCATCCCAACAAAAACCAAAACCCTATCCATATTCTGCTGCTTAATCAAATCCAACAACAGCTCCTCCTTATTCTTCCGATCCACAAAAAAAACACACTGCTCAATCTTATCAACCGGAGTAGACTGCGGCGTAACCTCAACTCTAACCGGACTCTTCAAAAAATCATCAGCCAGCTCACTAATCTCCTTAGACATTGTCGCCGAAAAAAACAAAACCTGCCTCTCCTCGCGGCATGTCTTAACAATCTTCTTAACATCCCGCAAAAACCCCATATCCAACATCCGATCCGCCTCATCCAAAACCAAAAACTCCACATTCTTCAAACTAACTTTCCCTTGATTCATCAAATCAATCAATCTACCAGGAGTCGCAATCAAAACATCAACCCCGGCTCTCAAAGCTCTAATTTGCGGAACAATTCCTACACCACCATAAACAGCCAAATAATTAAAATTCAAAAACTTCCCATAACTCTTAAACTCTTCCACAATCTGAGCAGCAAGCTCTCGAGTCGGAGCCAAAACCAAAGCCCGAGGACCCTTCCCATTATATTTCTTCTCATTCAACTTCTGCAAAATAGGTACCCCAAACGCCGCAGTCTTCCCAGTCCCAGTCTGAGCAATGCCAATAACATCTTTCCCACTCAACAACAAAGGTATAGTCTTCTCCTGAATCGGAGTTGGCTCTATATATCCCGCTTCTTTCAATGCCTTCAATATAGGCTCAGCAATTCTGAGTGTTTCAAATTCCATACCTATTAATCAAAAAATGCCTATATAAACTAACCAGTATACTAGTAAATATTGAGGTATACCTTACTTCTTAACCTTCTCAAACAAAAACTCAAAATATTCCCCACCAATCGAGCTCGCCATCCTTTCAACAATCAACTCCGGAGTAGAACTAGCCAATCTTCCTAAAACAGGATTATGATTCACAATCAAATTAAAATCTTCATCAAGCCCACTAGCCTCAATCCCATCCACACGAGCACCCTTAGGCAAGTTTTTCGCAATCTCTGCTCCCAAATGCGTAGCCAAAATAATAAAACAACCTTTCCGAACAAAATATTCAGCAGTCGCACCAATAATCTTCCCAGCAACACCAGGCTCCGTCACAGCCTCAATCTCATCAGCCAGAATCAGCGTGTTATTCCCAGATTTAATCCCAGACATCTGCGTAAGCAATGTCTCAAACGCCCCCTTAGAAGTACTGCCTTTAGTCTTAGCAAAATAATAAACCTCATCAAAAACCGGACACTCAAAAATACTCCCAACAACTGGCAATCCCATACGAAACAACGAAACATTCTGCAACATATGCTCCAGCAAAGTAGTTTTCCCCCCTGAATTAGCCCCAGTCAAAATCGAACACCGAGCCTCATCGTCCAAAACAAAACTAACCGGTTGAGCATCACGCAAAAACAGATTCAACCCATCTTCCAACAATAAGCTAGTACCATCTTTAGGCATAGTCATATCTTTACCGACCTTGTCCGTATCAGCGGATGCCATCTGGGCAGGAGGTACACCCTTGGGTGCCAAACCATCAACATACTTCGCAACCCCATTACAAAAGTCCTCGACAACTATCTCCGCCTCCAACCTCTGCAAAATCTTCGGTATACCTCTCAATTTCGAAGCATTCCGCTTAATCCTCTCCGCCACATCACTAAACTCATTAGCACTAGCAATCCGAATCTGCGCCTCCAATTCCTTATAATCAACAGAAACAGGAACACCTAAATTAAAAATATGCTCCGGTACACCACTCCTCTCAATAGCCTCCCGAACTAAAACCAAAATCTCGTCACTCATCTTCCCCTCACCAAGCATCTTCAGCATAACCTCACCTGAAATCATCATACCCTTAATTCCCTCACCAACCTCCTCATTAATATCCTCAAGCGCAGCCTCGACCTCGCCCTCCGTTATAATCTTCCCCTCCTTATTCTCAAGCAATGCAAACGGCTCAATCAACAAATCCAAAACCTCTCGAAGCTCACAAGAAACATCCGCTCCATTAAGCAAAGCAAAATTCTCCCGCCAACCACTTAAGCTCTCCAAAAATCTCTCAAGATAAACATCCTCGACGCTATTCAAAAAAACACTCTGCGGCAACCTTTCAAGCATTCCCCGAAAATCATCGCAATCGACAACCTGCACAACATCATATCGTTCCAACTCTGCAACATCATTCTGACTAGTCAATAAAACGACTCCACAACTCAATTTATTTAATCTAACAAACGTAGACTCATCCTCAGTTACAACCACAACATCATATCGCGGCTTCCAACTAGCCCTCGGCTTACTCAATCTTCCCAACACGTCTCCCAATTCCCAATTCCCGACTCCCAACTTCTTAAAAAATTCTTGCCTCGCATAAACTTCTTTAAGAGAACTATCAATCCCAAAACAATTCCAGACATTTGAACTCTCCGAAAAAACAAACCCACCAGACAACTTTGCCAAAACCTTCCGATGGACAGCCTTAGCGTCTTTAGTTCGATAAATACTCCCAACCTTCCCGACACTACTCTTCCCAAGACTAAACGGACTCAAACTGTTCTCCGAAACAAACTTAACAAGCTCTCTTCTCATCTCCGAAAAAATCCAAACCGCCTTATAAGAATTATTGCACTCCAAACCAACAATCTTAAAAACAATTTTACCACTGTAAAACCATACAAACAACTCCACAACACATACAGAAAACACAATATACATACAGAAATACCTAGAAATCCGTGGAAAACCAGAAATATCCAGAAAAAGAAATAGACTCGTCTCTGGTAATCCTCAAAATATTTTACAAAACCATTAATCTAAAAGGGGAAATCATGAACTGGCTAAAAAACCAAGCAAAGAAGCTCTTTGGAAAAACAAAACCTGAAGAAAAAACACCTGAAGAAAAAAACCAACCAGAAAAAGAATTCGAGGAAATTCTAAACACCTTGTTAAAACTAAACATCCTCATCCGAAAAGACCCTCAACTTGAAGATGAAGTAATGAAAGAAATTGAAGAAACAATCGACAACCTCCAAATTGTAATTCCGAGTATGATGGAAAGGTATCCAGGAGAAACACTGACTTACGAACTCAAAAAAATAGGTCAAAACCACCTCTACAAAATCGTCAAAGAATACCTCGACCTCTCCTCAACAAGTCGCAAACAACAAGCCGAGATGTTCAAAAACAAGATAGCCTCTCTCTACAACGTCGCAAAAAGATCCAAAGATATCATAGAAAACAACGAGGTAGCAGAATTCAAAACCATGGCAAATTTCTTATCAACCAAATTTTAATTCAATCAATCAGGGAGAACAATTATGGAAAACACAGGTGACAAAGACGAGCAACAAAACACACAAGACACAGATAAAAGTGATCAAGAAAGATGGCGGAGGATAAAACGACCATCAGATTCAGATGAATTTTACTGGTGGAAAGGAGAGCAATATCCAGTTGATCATAAAGGAAGAGTCTGGTAACAATCCAAAAAACAAACCAACAATCAAAAACAGACTCTCTAAAAATTCAAGGAGGAAGCAAAATGTTTATACCAGATATCATGATAGACATTCTGAATTTCTATTCAGAATGGACAATAAAAAGCGCAGTATTAAGTCCAATAATTTCCATATTATTATTAATGATAATCATATGGAAATTAAAAATGACAACGGAGAGTACTCAAATAATAGGAGCACTCCTACTCTTTACCATATCGCTCCCAATAGGGTTCATGGTAGGATTAATAATAGAAGTATTCTTTTTCCCATATGATCCACCAAACGCAGGAGGAATCTTGGGATTGAATATAGCACCCCTATTTTGCCTCCTTGAGATAATGGACGAAAGCACTAGAGAACAACCACTAAAAACCTACTCATAAACCATCAAACTTCTTAAAAGATTTAATGCTTAAAAGATTGACAAAGCCTCTAGTTCATTAGAACCACTTTGTCAATCTTTTTTTTTTCGCCAAAACCTATATACTCCAATATGCTACATTAAACAACACACATTAAAATCAAAAAAATTTCATAAAATCATATATTCCAATCTATCTCCGAGCAACCCTATTCCGAGTATTCCTACCACCACCCCGAAACCCATCCTTAGACCCCCGAGCCGGCCTTCTACCATCACTACTCCCTCTATCTCGCCTAACACTTCTCTGCCCACCAGAACTAGCCCTTCCCCTACTTCCAACATTAGGACTCCGATCATTCCTAGGTCCTCTACTTCTCATTGGTCCCCGACCACCACTACTAGGTCTACCACGTCCCGAACTCCGACCTCCGAATCTAGAACCTCTTGTATCCTCAAGCATCTCAATCCTAACCCTCTCAAACCGCGGCGTCTCTGTCCTCTTAACCTCAAGTCCCTCATTCCGCCTCAACACATTCGAAAAATTATCATAATCCCTAGAAGCGACAATATTAACAGCCAACCCACTCTCTCCAGCCCTAGCAGTTCGCCCAATCCGATGAACATAATCCTTAGCGTCCTTCGGTAAATCATAATTATAAACATGGCTAACTCCCTTAATATCAAGCCCTCGAGCAGCAACATCAGTACAACAAACAACACCAGCCATCCCTTCGCTAAACTCCTTCAAAACTCTAATCCGCTTCTTTTGATCCATTCCTCCATGAATCGCTCGAGCACTAACCTTATTCAACCTCAAATTCTTCTCAACAAAATCCGCATTCCTCCGAGTATTACAAAACACCATCGCAAGGCCATCGTGCTTCTGTTTCAACAAATGCACAAGCAAAGAAAACTTCTCCCCATCACGAACATCATAATAAATTTGCTTCAACTTAGAAGTATCAACATAATTCTCAACCGCAATCTCAATCGGAGCCTTCATATGCCTATCCGCAAAATCCGCCAAGTCCCCGCTAATCGTAGCCGAAAAAAGCAAAGTCTGCCTATTTTTAGGACATGCATCAACAATCTTAGAAACATCAAACTTAAATCCCATATCCCACATCCGATCTGCCTCATCCAAAACCAAATAATCAACCTTACTCAAATCAACCATACGCTGTTTCAAATGATCTAACAATCTACCAGGCGTAGCAACAACAATATCCGCGTATACCAACTTCTTCTGCTGATGACTAATCGATACACCACCGTATACCGGCACAACTTCCAAATCTTTATAGTAAGCAAATTCCCTCAAAGCCTCAGCAACCTGCTCAGCCAACTCACGAGTCGGAGTTAAAATCAAACCCTGAATTCCCTTCCCCTTCTCGACATTCTTAATCATCCCAGAGCCAAAAGCCAACGTTTTCCCCGAACCAGTGGCAGAACCAGCGACGACATCCTTTCCTTCAAGAATCAACGGTATCGTTTTTTCCTGAATTTCTGAAGGCTTCGTAAACTTCTTATTCGAAATCACTTTCAAAACATGTTCACAAAGACCCAATTTTTCAAATTGTTCCATTCTAATCTTATAAATTTCCAAGAATTTTTCTCAGACCTGAATCCCCATGACCAAGGCCTAAGGACTCTAACTTATAATAAAAAACCAAAAGATAGCTATATAAGTCTTTGCATCCACAAATCTTCATGCCGAAAAAATGTCCCGCTTGTAACTCAACTCGCTATCAGAAAATCGAAGGTGACTTCAAATGTGCCAGATGTGGATTCATAAACAAACCAAACGAAAACATAAAACTCGACTCACAAATAACTACTCTTTCTTAACTTCGTCAACTTCCCCCTTACTCCCTTCCAATTCTTGAAGCTCGCTTTCTTCTTTCTTCAACTTCATCTTAACTGCTTCAATCCGAGCCAACTTATCCCTCTCAGCTTTTATCTTCCCAATCTTAACCTCTGTCTCATTCACTCGCTTTTCCATATACTCAAGCTCCCTATCGTCATCACTTACAACACCCTTACTTTTATATCCGCGTTTCATCATCATAAAAACACCAACCATAACCAAAGCACCAACCAAAAAATACCACCAGTAAGAAAAACTATCTTTAACATCAGTAACCTTTCCAGTTAAATACGAAGATGCACTCTCAACTTCAGGTTCTTCCCCTTCAATAAGTATACTTTCATTCTTAACAACATCCGAAACATTTTCAACTTTCCAAACATCAACAACACATTCCGAAGACAAACAGTTAATAAAAACAGGTTTATCTGTTTTCATATTCAAAAAATCCGAATCCCTAACTTTCGTCCCAGAATCAAGCACCATAATCTGCAACCTATAATTCTCAACATTCAAAGAAAAAAACGTAGTCTCAAAAAAACCATCATCATCAACCAGCCCCTTGTCCAGATTCAAAACCTGACCACCTTCACCAGGCCAAACATAAATCTTAACCTCATTCCCATCATCAGCCTGAACCCGAATCGGCTCGTCCATAGCGAACACGCCACTCATCATCATCAGAACAAACACACCAAAAACAACACATCTCATCAAAATAACCAAACAACATTCTTTAAAAATATTTCGCTAACAACACCCAATCACTAACTTTAAAAACAAATCTTATTTCCCTAGATTATAGATCCCGTAGTCTAGTGGTAAAACAACTCGTTTACACCGAGTAGCTCGAAGTTCGATTCTTCGCGGGATCATTAAGGGATTGTAAATCCCTTCCATCTCGCCAAGCATGGGACAACTGTTCGATTGGAGGAGATGCTATTCTAATCAAACTAAATTAAAAATTCATTGATTAGAATTGCTTCGACGATTTATTTCGCGGGATCATAAATCACTTTTCATCTCACTAAGAGTAATAACATTTAAAAACAAAATCAGCCATATCAAATCATGTCAACCCATAATCCTTCATCTCAGGAAAAATCAGTCGAACAAAACTTAGCAAAAGATTACGTCCCAAAATCCAAACCAGGAAACCTCCCAATATCAAATCAGGTAGACCAGGCCATGAAAAAGAAAATGGAAAAAACCCAAAAGGAAATAGAAAAATTCAAAATAGAATTCCTAAAGAAATACAAAAATACTCAAAGCGTCGGAATCATTCCACAACAAGCCGCTAAAAAAATAGAAGAAGAATACGAAATCTCCGAAGACGACTCCAAGCGAGAACTAATCCACATCTTAACAATAGTCCCAGAATCCCAATATAAAAAAATCGGGCAAATAAAACTCGACGCGATAGAAATAGCAAAAAAAATCAACGACAAACTCTGGGTGCACATAATGACCCCAATAGATTTTTGGAACCTAGGTCTTGACTCAAAATTCGAAGTAATGGAAGCCCTAGCAATGTCATATCCGCTTCACGATAAAGGATTCTTGGGAAGCGTCCGAGTAGCTCAAATCCATAAATCTCTAGTCTTGAAAAAATTCGAAAAATACGTCACATCCTACGTAATCGGTGGCTCCCTAACAAGAGGTGAAACAATCAAAACTTCCGACATAGACGTCTTCATAGTAATCGACGACACCGACGTAAAACGAATGCCGAGAATGGAACTTAAAGAAAAACTCCGAGGCATAATCTATTCATATATAGGAGAAGCCGAAGCAATATCAGGAGTTAAGAACAAACTATCTCCACAAATCTACTTAATGACAGAATTCTGGGAAGCCGTAAAAGACGCACACCCAGTAATGTTCTCCTTCATCCGAGACGGCATCCCACTTTACGACCGAGGCGCATTCCTACCTTGGAAGTCACTTCTAAGAATGGGAAAAATCAAACCATCCCCCGAGGCAATCGATATGTTCATGAGCTCCGGCGACAAAATCAAAGAAATCATAGACAAAAAACTCTTCGACATAGCAACACTAGATCTCTTCTGGGGAATCTCAACACCGACACAAGGACTTCTAATGCTTTACGGCCAAGCACCAGGAAACGTCTACGATACAGTCAAAGCCTTCAGAGAAACATTCGTAACAAAAGAAAAACTAATTGAGAAAAAATACGCCGACATCCTAGATAATATCGCAATCAAACACTTCAAAGCAATGGAACACGGCAAAATAAAACCAGGCGACATTAAAGGAGAACAAGTTGACAAACTAAGAAAGGATGCGCTAGATTACATCGCAAGACTAAAAGAACTACGAGAACAAATAGAAAAACGAATCCAGGAAAAATCAATCGAACAAATATACAAAGACACATTCGGCATGGTAGGCAGTCTCCTAAAGAAAAAATCCGAAGCAACAATAATAAGCGAATTCGATAAAAAGATAATCCAAAAAGGAAAATTCCCTCCAAGATTCCTAACAAATCTAAAATTCATAGCAAAAACCAGACGAGACATAGCAAAAACTCAATTAGAAAAGAAAAAGACAACAAAGAAAAAAGACAATCTAACATTCAAACAATCTCAAAACGTAGACCAAGCAAGGAAACACGCAGCCGAAATAACAACAGCCCTAATCGAACACACACAACGTTGCGAACTAGCATCCCTAGAAAAATCCCGCTTCCAAATCAAATCCCACGACACACAAGCCGAAGTCTTCTTCCTAAAAAACACATTCCTAGTTCAACCAAATCAAATTCAGAAAATATCAAAAGACAAACTAATCAAATCAACACCAAAAGAATTACAAGAACAAATAACAACGCAAGGAAATAAAGAAACAAAAATAGACCACAAATCTCTATCAACCCTACATAAAATCTTCGGCGAATTCGATTTAGTTTATTAATATATATTTTAAAACACACATCTTCTTTTAAAACATATAAGCATAAACACATTATGACACAGGAATTCCAATACGACATCTACATGATATGCCCAGTAAGAAACGCAACATTAGAGGAAATAGGACTTCTCAAAGAATACAGAGACAAATTCACAAAAAAAGGAAAAACAGTTTGTTATCCAGCGGAAAGCACTAATCAGAACGACACAACTGGAGGATATCAGATATGCGAAGACCACTGCAATGAGATTCATTGCTCAGATGAAGTTCATGTTTACTGGAACCCAGACTCAAGCGGAAGCTATGTAGATCTAGGAACAGCATTCCCAAACCATTTCGTCCACGGCAGAAATATCCAGTTAATAAATAGAAACACAGTAGAAGAGATGGTAGATCAACATAAAAATAACGGAGTCACAAAAAGCTACGAACACGTCCTCCTAAAACTCGACAACCTAGCAAAACTCTAACCAAACCAAATCTTTAAAAACAAAACTTTCACTTAACTTACCATGACAATCGCAAAAGTAATTCAATTCAGAAGAGGACGAAAAACATTCAAACCCAGACACTTCCTCCTAGAAATTCCAGGAACAACAACAAGAGAGGCAGCCTCGGAACTAGTCGGAAAAACAGCCACATGGACATCTCCAGGGAAACAAGCAAAAAAAATCACAGGTAAAATTTCTTCAGCACACGGCGGCAACGGCGTAGTCCGAGCAATCTTCGAAATAGGTTTGCCAGGTCAGGCAATCGGAACAGAAGTAGAAATCAATTAATATGGCACTAAGAAAAGGATCAGCATACAGCAAACGATACGCAAGGCCCTACACTCGTGTCTCCAAAAAACGAGCAAAAACATACATTAAAACAGTTCCAAATGCTAAAATTGTAAAATACAAAATGGGTGACCAAAGAGCATTTGACGCCGGAGAGTTTCCAGTAGTACTTCACATGATATCAAAAGAGAAATGCCAAATCCGAGACAACTCAATCGAAGCAATCCGTCAGTACCTAAACCGTTTCTTACAAGTAAAAGTCGGAAAGGAATTCTATCTCGAAGTAAAAATAGTTCCTCATCACATTCTACGAGAAAACAAAATGCTTACAGGTGCAGGAGCTGATCGTATGCAGACAGGTATGAGCCGAGCCTTTGGTAAAACCATGGGAAGAGCAGCATTAGTAAAACCAAATCAAGTCCTTTACATTGTAGGAGTAAAAACATTAAAAGCCGAAGCACAAGCAAGAAAACTAATCCAATCTATCAAAGCACGAATCGCTTGCAAAACCTCAATAACAAATGTCATGCCTCCGATTAAGGCGTAAATCTTATTAACTCAATACAATATCAATCTCTATGAAAACTTTTTTTATCCTCGGCAGAAACCCAGAACTTTCTCGTAACGAAATCCTAGAATTCCTAAAGGCAAGAAACCGAGCCCATAATGAAATTCTCTTTGAAGAAAACCTTTTAGTTATAGAGTTCAACGAAGGTGAAAGACTCGATATACAAGAATTCGGCGGCACAATGCACCTCGGAGAAATCACATTCGAAGGCACGAACGAAAAACTAAAAATCCATCTAAATAAAAACGAAATAGTTCCCTCAGATAAATTCACATACGCCACATTCGGGAACCAAGACCCACAAATTCTAAAAGACAAATTCAAAAAAGAAAAGAAAATAGCATCAATCAAACACGGTAGGAAACTAATAAAATTCCAAGACGGAAACAAACAAGAAAACCCAAAGGCCGACTTCTACATCTTCCACCACTCTCACAATGACACAATATACCTAGCAACAGCGACCCAAACCTACGACCCAACCGAAGTCAAAAATCGAGACATGAATAAACCCGTCAGAAGAGAAGAACTCGCAATATCCCCAAGACTCTCTAAAATACTAATCAACCTTTCAGGAGCAAAACCTCACGACAAACTATTAGATCCATTCTGCGGAATCGGAGGAATCCTAGCCGAAGCTCTAATTAAAAAAATAAACGTACACGGAATCGACAAAGAAAGAGAAGCAACAATCGGAGCCGAACAAAATCTAAAATGGCTAACTCAGGAATATGCAATACAAACCAAATATCAGATAGAAAACAACGACTCCAGACGAGCCCCAGACCTACAATTCAACGCAATAGCAACCGAAACACCACTAGGAAAACTCCTAACCAAAAAACCCTCTGAAAACCAAGCAAGACAAATCATCACAAATTTCGAAGCTTACATGGTCCCAATCCTAAAACGCCTCAAGAAAGTCAAAAAACCTTCCGCAAAAATCGCAATAACATTCCCAGTAATACGAAACCTCCACACAGACGCACAGAAAATAGCCGAAAGATCCGGACTCAGAATATACATCCAACCAATCCAAGAATCAAGATCCGACCAATTCGTCTCCAGAGACATTCTAGTTCTCCAATAATAATAACTCCTAAATAGAGACAACAATAGAAACATTTAAATAAAATAAAATTCTAAAATAGTATGGAAAATAATTATAGAAATCCAGAAAACGAAAGAGAAATCCCTGACAATTTAGGAACCAGGGTATTAATGAAGCACATGAGAAGTAACTCACCTTCCTTCGGTAGGAAAAAGGATGGAAAATACACTTTAACAAAAGAAGAGATTAGTAGAGTAACAGATTATTGCGAAACATATAATATATATTTAGAACCTGATTAACCTTTTCTAAAATCGTCACCACCACGAAATGATAACAAACCCAAAACTTTAAATACTAATAATAACGTATTCCATCATGGAAAATGACACAAACAACTGGAATACCTCAGAAGATATTAATTCAGTTGGAAAAGGGAAACTTGATTCTCTAGAAAATAACATTAAAGAATTGGAAAGTATGATCAAAGAAAGGAATACCTTAAGTAATAATTTTATAAAAGAAGGTGAAGGCATGAAATCCAACATCAAAACATTTTTAATTGAAAACTCACCCGAAGGAGAAGGTGACTCTGAATTCGCAAGAGAAAGATCCGAACTCCGAAAGAAACAAATCGAAATCTCAGAACTCCAACTTAATGAAAAAGTAAACTGCTGGCGAGACATCGCACTTCTAAAAAAAGAATTCCGTGAAAATATAAAAGAATTAAATGAAAAGAAAAGCCGATCAGATATGCTCGGAAGAATTCTAAGTGAATAATGTACCAAAAACCCCTAAGCCCAGAAGAAATATGTAACAAACTCAGACCAGTCTTCGGAAAAAAGATAGATGAAATATACTTCCAGTATACCATGGCAAATGGCAGAGAAGAGCAAGAAGAAATAGCCCACGTCCTAAGCACACTATACCAAAAACACCTCATGCAACTCCTAGACAAATCCGTCTTACTAGAGCCTCCCAAAAAAGAACTAATCGACGGAACTTACAACCTTGCAAACATAATCTACGCAGGAAAAGAAATCACTCCATTCACACTAAGAGAACAAGACTGGCCACGTCATATCTGCATCACAGGAATGTCCGGATCAGGAAAAACAACATTCGCATTCAAAATAATCGAAGCATTAAATGCCCACAAAAAACCATACCTAATCTTCGACTGGAAAAAATCATTCCGACCACTCTTAAAACAAAACCCATCAATCCTAGTCTTCACAGTAGGAGACGAAAAAGTAAGCAACCTATTCAAAACAAATATCAACCAACCTCCAAAAAACGTCTCACCAAAAGAATGGGTAAACGTACTAGCAGACTTCCTAACAGAAGCATTCTCAGCATCATTCGGTGTCCATAAAGTAATCCTAGAAACACTTGACGAAGCCTTCAAAGAATGGGGAATCTACCACGGCTCCCAAAACTACCCAACATGGAACCACATCAAATGGAGACTCGAAGAGAAACTTGAAAAAGCAAAAAATAGGGAAGGCGGATGGATAGAATCAGCCTTAAGAATAGCAACCGTACTAACATTCGGAGAATTCGGAAAAACCCTAAATTACAAAGGAGATAAAGCAATCTCAGTCGAAGAACTCCTTGACAAAAAAGTAATCATGGAACTAAACTCACTTGGCGGAATCGAAAAAACCGTCTTCTGTGAATTCCTCCTAACGTACATCTACAAACTCAAAAAAGCCAGACAAAATCACGCCTCACATGGATTCGACCACGCAATCTTAGTAGACGAAGCCCATAATATCTTCCTAAAAAAACCAACAAACTTTGCAAACGAAACAACAACAGACATGATCTACCGAGAAATGCGAGAATACGGAACTAGCCTAATATGCCTCGACCAACATATATCCAAAATCTCCGATACAGTAAAGGGAAACTCTGCATGCCATATCGCATTCCAGCAGCAACTACCACAAGACATATTCGACATCTCCGAACTAACACAACTCCGAGACCAACGACACTACTTCTCAAGCCTACCAGTAGGTTCAGCAATAGTTAAGCTCTCCGAACGATACAATCAACCATTCCAAATCAAGGTACCATATACTGAAAATCGAGAAGAAAATATAACTAGCGAAGATATAAAGTCTAGAATGCAATCTTTCATAATGGGAAAAGGGTACAGCGAAAAATCAGACCTAAAATTCAATAAAGCAATAGAAAAACCAAAAGCAATAGAAAAGAAAAATCCACTCCCAAAGAAAATTATCGAAACAAAATCAGAAATTAATTTAAATGAAACTCAGCAAATTATCTATGATTATATAACCGAGCACATCAAAGCAGGTATACCCCTAGAACAAATTGAAAGCATTTTGGAAAAATCCAAGACACAAGGGAATTACACTTCATCTGATATAGCTCAAGCAATAAACAAAATTAGAGAAAGAAAACCAATAGACACAGATAAACCATTGGAAACCAAAACAATAATCAACGAGGAAAAACCAACGACTAATCCCTTAACTAAAGACGAAGAAGTCTTCTTGGAATACCTCCAAAAAAATCCAAAACACAATCTAGCAGCAACCGCAATCTATAAAGAAATTGGACTCTCCGCAAGAAAAGGAACTCAAACAAAGAAATCCTTAGAAGAGAAAGGTTTAATTAGGGTTAAGGAAGTTAAATACGACAAGGGCTGGAAAAAAATAATTAGATTACTATAATATTCACAAAAAAACCGTACCAAAAGAAAACAAGAAATAACTAAAATTCATAACCTGAATTTTAAGAAACATAAAGAAACACGGAAAGGAAAGAAATATGTAAAGGAATACGTGTTTAAAAATAAAAAAACCATAGAGGAAACTCTATTAACATATAGAAATACCATGTCGGTGTTTCAAATTATTCTAACAGCATCAAAAGATGCAAAAAAAGGACATTAATTTATGCCAATTAGAGGAAATACCAGAATCTGTAAGTGTGGAAGGAAAAAATCTCTACAGTTCAAATATTGTAGTTTCTGCAAAAAAAAGAAGGAATCTTCTATTGAAAGAAAAACATACAGAAAAAGGAAAAGAATCAAAGAAAAATTTATGTAATAATAATTAAAACCAATAGCAAGGGAGAACCAAATGCAAAAAGAAAATGAAACACCCAAAATCGCCCTACTTGCAATGGGACTAGTATTCGCAATCTTCTCACCCCTCTGCGCCGGAAATTCTGAAATCACAAGAATTTTCGGAGTCCCAATAGTAGCATTCGGCATAGCGGGATACTCTTTTATGATCCTGAGCACCTTAGCAAGCACCATTGGACCAAAACCCACAACCTCAAAAACAATCTATTCAACCTTAGTCACAGGAGGATTCTTTTTCACTATCTTCCTGATCTACAGAAGCATCGAAAATGCTTTCCTATGTCCCCTATGTATGGGAGTATTAATGATCAACATAGTACTATTCGTCATGTTAATTTGGCCACTACCAACAACACAAAAACAAGCAAACAAATCAGCAACTCCTTCCTAAAAGAAGGTCTATATATCAACAAGTCCCAAAAAGGAGGCAGGGACAAACTCGCACTTAAACTTAAACTTAATTTTTAAAAAAAGGAAATTGTTATGAAAAAAATTCTATCAATGATCGCCCTTATGATCCTCTTGGGAACAACCACAGTTCAAGCCCAAGAAAGAGGTAATTATCTCCAAAACGCCGGAGATTCCATCATTACTTCAGTCAAGGCAATACCTATTCAGGCACTCAACACTGACTATATTGCGGATGAGACAAAGGAACACGGATTTCCGGGAACAACAACAAGTGTTGCAAATAACGCAACTCGACCAGTCATTAAACTGGCAAACGGAATATGGGATGCCCTGTCCAACCAAAACACCAGCGGCAACACGGAAGACATTGGAGCATTCAATGAATTTGCAGAAAGCAGATTTATTGGATACCTAAAAAATGCAGTCGTATATGGAGGAATCGTATTGGTAACAGGCGGCACCGGAGTAGTAGCGATTATAGCAGCAACCGGTGGCTTCATGCACAGTATGGGAGTTAACCAAG
The DNA here is from genome assembly GCA_018697035.1 of archaeon. GTDB lineage: Archaea > Nanobdellota > Nanobdellia > Pacearchaeales > GW2011-AR1 > JAGVXH01. Next base: position 306,039 of record JABHSE010000004.1, read on the forward strand.
AGAGACCATAACATGCTGCCATAAATAATTTTTAAACTTGCTCGAGGCGCTGCGAATAAAACGCCGCCTCGAGCAATCCCCTCTTTTTTTTTCGCAAAACCTATATATTCCAATATACTATATTACAATATATATATTGCCTTTCTAGTTTGTATTAATAAATGCCTCCTAGGCAAAAGGTATACCCTTGGGTGTAAACAACAACAATCACGCAGCAGCATAAACCGCATGCGCCCGATTACTAATCCGCCATCTCATCCTAGCCAAATAATCCTCACCCTTAGAATTCTTAGAAACCCGCACAACCAACCCCTTTCCTTCCAACCCCAACAACAACCTCTTAACAAACTCCTCATCCCTAGCCAACTCCCTCGCAACATCAACCGTAAAAACCAACCTCGGAAAAACCGAAAACAAATAACTCAAAATCTGTTCCGATATCCTCTCTATCTTAACATCACTAATCTTTGGCATCCATTCCCAAAACAAACTCCCTTTATATTCTTTTTTTTTCTATCTCAACCTATATACTACAATATACCATATTAAACAATATACATAGCCAAGTCATGCGCCACACTCCTAACCCCGAACTCCAAACCAGAAAAAGCTCAGCTTTTTCTAAACATTTATATATAATAAACATCTGGCTACATCATGGGTGAAAAATTCGTAGCATGGTTATCCGACCTTTCCAAGGCCGACCTAAACCTCGCAGGAGGAAAAGGCGCGAACCTAGGCGAAATGTTCAATTCAGGATTCCCAGTCCCACAGGCCTTTGCGGTAACAACAGATGCATTCTTCTTCTTCCTAAAACAAGCGAAACTCGAACAACAGATAAAAGATCTCCTTCATAAAATCGACGTCGACAAAACAGAAGATCTCCAAACAAAATCCAAAGAAATACGAGACTTAATATCAACTGCCGAAATGCCGAAAAACCTAGAAACCGAAATATTGGAAGCATACGATCATTTCAATGTAGATCTAAACGAAATCCAAAACTCGCCAGGCGCACTAGCAATCCTAAAATCAGCACGAGAACCAGTCTTCGTCTCAGTCCGAAGCTCAGCAACAGCAGAAGACCTGGGGGACGCATCATTCGCAGGACAACAATCTTCTTTCATAAACATCAAGGGAAACCCAGAGCTAATTCAAAAAGTAAAAGAATGCTTCGCCTCAATATTCACCGCACGTTCAATTTACTACCGAAAGAAAAAAGGCTTCGATGAATTAGTAGGCATCGCAGCAATCGTACAAAAGATGATAAATTCTGACAAGTCTGGTGTTATGTTTTCCAAGAACCCAGTTAAAAACAACGACGAAGTTTTAATAGAAGCAGTCTTTGGACAAGGCGAAGGAATAGTATCAGGAACAATTAAACCAGACCAATACACCCTCAATAGAAGCTTCGAAATCTTAGAAGAACACATTGCCGACAAAAAACTAGCAATCGTAAGAACCGCAGGCGGCCAAACAAAAACCGTAACACTAACACCCGAAAAGTCTAACGAACGAGTCCTCAAAACCCACGAACTAAAACAACTAACCGAATTCGCATTAAAACTAGAAAAACATTACGACAAACCACAAGACATCGAATTCGCAATAGAAAGCGACACAATATACATCTTACAGACAAGACCGATAACAACATTAAAAGAAAAATCAGATTCAGATGAACCGCAGGCCGAATTAGACGGACAAGTCATAACACAAGGAATGGCAGCATCCCCAGGAATCGCATCAGGCGTAGTAAAAATAATCCATGAAATGTCCGACCTGGAAAAAATCAAACAAGGTGACATCTTAGTAACAACAATGACAAACCCAGATATGGTAGTCTCAATGCAAAAAGCCTCAGCAATCCTAACTTCAGAAGGAGGAGTAACGGCACATGCAGCGATAGTATCAAGAGAAATGGGAATACCAGCAATCGTCGGAGCACAAAACGCACTAGAAGTCCTAAAGGATGGAGACGAAATAACAATAGACGGATATACAGGTAAAGTATTCCAGGGAAGAGCCGAAAACAAATCAGTCGAAATCTTACCAATCGTCTCAACAAAAACAAAGATTAAAGTCCTAGTCGACCTTCCACAATTCGCCGCACGAGCCGCAAAAACAGAAGCATACGGAGTCGGACTAGTAAGACTAGAAGGACTAATCGCAACCTCAGGAAAACACCCACTAGCATACGAAGCCGAAGGCAAACTAGACGATTATAAAAACATGTTAAAAAAGGGACTCGGAGAAATAGCAGACACTTTCATTGGAAAACCAATATGGGTAAGATCCTCCGATATCAGAAGCGACGAATACTCAAACCTAGAAGGAGCTCCAAAAGAAATAGAAAAAAACCCAATGCTTGGAGATCATGGAATCAGATTCTCATTAAAACATCCAGAGATATTCAAAGCAGAACTACTAGCAATGAAAGAGCTCGCAGACAAAGGCCACAAATTTGGAGTCATGTTCCCACAAATTATATCAGTAGATGAGGTGAAAAAAGCAAAAGCAATATTCAACGAACTAAAAATAAACAACGTCGCATTCGGAGTCATGATCGAAACACCAGCAGCAGCAATCCTAATAAAAGACATCTGTGAATGTGGAATCGACTTCGCCTCATTCGGAACAAACGACCTAACACAATATACCCTAGCAATCGACCGAGGTAATGAAGATGTTCAAGATATATACGACGAAATGAATTGGGCAGTTCTAAAACAAATCAGCCGAGTAATAAGAGAATGTAAAAAACAAGGAGTAGAATCTTCAATATGTGGACAAGCGGGATCAAAACCAGAGATGGTAAAATTCCTAATCAAGCAGGGAATAGACTCAATCTCTGTAAATGCCGACGCTGCAAAAGAAATCTCAGAGCTCATCCAAAAACTAGAAACAGATTCCCAAATAGAACCAATAAATAACAAAGAAGATATTAAGGAAGAATTAGAAGAAGTGAAAAAATCAGATGAAGAAGTGAAAAAGGAAAACATGAATCCAGAACCAGTAGAAGTTATTGAAGAATCCAAAAAGGAAGATATTTTTAATTAATTGTTGTCACTACTAAGATACAACAAATAGAAAACTTTATAAAGTCTAATACCCTACATTAATCATGGCAAAAAAAGCAAAAGATACAAGAACTCCAGGTGAAAAAGAAGGTCACCAAAATCTATTATCAGCCGGATTAGGTTACTACAACATTTCACAAATAGGAGATACTTCAAACATAGTTGAACAAGCAAAGGGCTTAGAAAACTATGCAGCAATGCAAGGATTAGATCCAGAAGCAGATCTAAACGGTCTCCCAAGACAAGCAGGATTATTCGGACAACTTATCCCAGAAGAACAAAAAAGCGCAAGGGAAAAATTAATAAAAGCTACAGAGGCAAATTTCGCTTATGCTCTTAATGGATTGAACGGAGAAAAAGCTGTAGGATTAGCTGCAAAATTAGGAATAACTAAAGAAGAATTAGAATTAGAAGGAAAATTATCTAACCCAGAAGCAACAATAGAAGACACAAAAAAAGCTTTCTCTGGAATATATGAACCAAGCTCTCTAGTTTCTCACTACATAGCTCTAAATCAAAATCCTGAAGAAATAAAACAGGCAGCATATGGAGCACTAAATAGAGCAGAAATGAGAAGGCGAGGAGAATTCGTATATGCAGTAAAAGATAAAGCAACAGGAAAACCAATAATGAGATACGAAGGCGCAAAAGCAAAAGCATACATAACAGAAAACATAGAAAAAGCTCCAGAGCAAATAGCAACCGATGTAAAAATGGGAATAGGCTCACACCTAGCCTCAATAGTAGTTGCAAGAGAAATGCAAAAAGCCCAGAAAGCCGCTGAAGCTCAAAGCGAATAATTCCAAATATAACTTTTTATTTTTTTATTAAAAACTAATTACCTTTCTCAATCGATAAATCAACAAGCCGAGCCATCTCTCCCAAAAAATCATCCGCCATCACAAACCACTCATCCAAATCCCTACCTTTAACTCTCGCTTTCTCTCCATGGGCAATCTCTTTTGCCACATCACGAATCTCATTATAATATTTCACATACTTCTTATGTAACATTTTCTTCTCAACAAAATGTTTCTTCAAAACGAATCCAATCTCCTCAGGACTGGCAGGTTGAACACCGGTAGAAATCAAAGCTGCATGAGCTGAATCAACCATTGTCCAATATAAGCCATCAACAACTCCAAGCATTAACTGCCGAGCTCGTGTCAAATGTCCAGGCGATCTTTGCAAAAGCGTATAAATTGATTCCGGTGTAGAACGAATCTTTCCCTCTTTTAACAAAACTCTCAATGGATTGAAGAACCCACCAAAGTCAATCAAAGCATCACCATATCTCAAAACATTAATCACAACCGGATCACCCTTCATCATATCATCCCACCAAGTCGAAAGCTTCACTGTATTAACATGCAACGACTTCCGATAAGGATTACCAACAATAATCTTCCCTAACTCCTCACGATACCAAGCAATTAACTCCTCATCCCAACGAACCGAAACATCATCAATAATTACAATCACATCAATATCCGAACCAGGGGTAGAAACCTTCTTGGCACTAGATCCAAACAGAACAACCGACTTAATCATCTGGTCAAATTTTTCATAAACCTTCATGGCAAAATCCATCGCAATCTCACGCTCACCAACGATTTTCATAGTAGGAAAATCACTCTTCTTCGGCTTAACTTTCTTCACCTTAGACTTTTGTCCAACAACTTTCTTCACCATCTTTTTTTGTTTTACCAGTAAAATAAAAACATGAAAGTTTCTAACTTACCTTTACTTATATCTAGTAATTATATTTTATAAACATAACTACCTCAAACTAAACCAAATCAACCATCCTCAAAAATCCGACTCCCAACACGAACCATATTACTCCCCTCCTCAATCGCCATCTCAAAATCCCCACTCATCCCCATTGACAAAATTTTCATAGAAAAACCCTTCTCTCTCAACTCATCAAACAAAACCTTCATTTTCCCAAATTCATCTCGACGACCTCTAGACCCAATACACATCAAACCAATAACCCGAACATTCTTTAAAACAGAAATCTCACTAATAAAATCCTCGACTTCTCCAGGCAAAACCCCACTCTTACTTTCCTCAAGAGAAATATTAACTTGAACCAAAACCGGCATCACCTTACCAACCTCACCAGCGAACCTGTCAATCAATCGCGCCACCTTCAGCCTATCGACACTCTGAATCAAATCAAAATTCTCAACAATACTCCGAACTTTATTGGATTGAATAGTCCCAATAAAATGCTTCTTAACTTTTCCATCAAACTCACCAAACTTCCCCAACGCCTCACCAACTTGATTCTCTCCAATATCCCCAACCCCAAAACCAATCAACTCATTAATCTCCGCCACACTCCGCCTCTTCGTAACAGCAACTAATATCACTTCACTCCCAATACTCTGTTTAATTCTAGTCAAATTATCTAAAATTTTACTCACCATAAAAAATCAAACTCTCCAAAACTTATAAAACTTCTGTCAAATAAAACCAGTCAATAGTTTTAATTATTAACAGGAAAGTTCGCAGTGTAAAAAAATACGAAGCGTACAAGCGTACGTGAGTATTTATTTTACCAAGAAATTTTCGTTAATAATAAAAATTAAGCCATCGGAGCCCCGCCAAACCGCGACTGTCCTCCGGCCATTTGTCCTCCAAGCTCAACAGGCATCGTTGTAAACCCAGCACCGAAATAAGTATGATGCGTCTGCGGATTCAAATTCCCATACCCACCAAAATAGTTACCCTGAAGATTAAAGGCCTGATCCCAGGTAGGACCATTCTTCATGCCATAAATACCAGAACCAAACGCAGCCAATGTCATAGAATGAGGAGCGACCTTAAAATGCTGAATCATCGAAGGCGCTTCAACAATCTTCCTCATCTCATCAAATCTCCCAGTTTTCTCCAACTCTTCTAGAATAGCCTTAATCGGAACGTTCCCCATACCAGGTGCCAAGTGTGTATCAGCATAACCAAAATTATCCGTCAAATGAATATGTTTAACCATCGACTTATCCTTCGAAATAATCTTCGTCTGCTCCACAACATCTTTCTCGGTAAATCCCTTCTTCCTCATAACATTCAAATGCCCAACATCCCAAGTTACACCTAACTTATCCTCAGCCAACTTCTTCGCCTTACTCTTACTAACACCCTTATCAATCAAATGCTCCACAAAATTTTCTCTAGACTTCTCAACCAAATCCTTCATATCCTCAGCCCGCGAAAAGGCCATACCCTGAAACATATTCTCAACAGCCAAAACCGGCGCTTTATCCCCAAACTTATCATAACTCCGCGCAGCCAAATTCCCAAAAGTCTTCGCAGCTTTCTCTTTCGCAAAATCCTCTCCCATCTTCCAAACCCCAGGTGTATCACGCCTAGTAATCTTCTGCAACTCCTGAATAGACTTATCAATAAGCAACTGCTTCTGCACCGGAGCAAAAATGCCCATAACATTCTGATCTCTAGAAATAGGGACAACGTCATGTATCCCCTCCGAAGCCTCAGAATAATTCTCAGATAACTTCTTCAATTTCTTCTTCTGCTCAGGAGTCCCATACTTATACGCTTGCCCAAAAGCCGAAATAAACGACAACTCTGCATTCTCCATAAAAAGACTAGCCTTCCTCATCTTCTCATAAGCCCCAACTTGCCCACTATCAGAATCCAACTCCCCAACCTTCTCCCACGATCTACCTCCATCAATAGGCTTAACAATATGGTTAGTCCCCTCTTTGATAAACATATTCTCATACTCCCCCAAATTTATAGGCGCACTCCCAATAATCTCATTAACATGCTTACTCATCTGTGCAACCTCAGTCAATTTATTCGACCACTCTCCATTATTCATAGCTTCAATACTTCCCTCCGCACTAAACAACTTCCCAGCCTCACGTCCTTTAATGTGCCGAACCACAGGACGACCATCCGGACCTCTCTCAATAACCCCACCCTTCTCCAACAACTCCGGCATCTCCGGCCGAAACTTAAACTCCCTCTTAATCGGCTGAGCTTGCCCTGTATCTTGATTAATAGCCGTAGTTCTTTCTATCACATACTTCTTCTCCCCTAATTTCTCATCACCAGGCCTCCATTCAGTCCCAGGCGCACCATTAGATGCATGCAAAACAATAGGCAAATTACCACTAGGATCCAAACCTTGCGCTTTCTCAATCGCACCAAACAGCCTCCTCTCGTTATCCGCTCTACCATCAGCAGTCCAACCCTGCTCCCCAAACCCAGCCGCATCAATAATAGGCGCATGCACAGAAGGCTTAATCCCAGTCAGTTTCATTAAGGCCCTCATCTCATCAAAATGCTGCCTAGGAATAGTCTCCGAAGCATTAGCATCCACCATAGTCACCTCGAAAGTCTTAGCTCCGTGCTTAACTGCATTAACAGTTTCTCCTAACTGATTAGCAGTTTGCGCCGATCCAGGAAAACCTAACTGCGAACCGCTCATTTTAAATCCAATACTATATTCAGAATCAAAAGAAGAACCCCCTCCACTATAAAACCCTTCATAACTTTCAGCCATATAATCACCTCAACATATTAAACAAAATCATTATATAAAATTACCCATCACCAAGTCGCCTTCCTCTTCTTATCACGCCGACTCTCAGCCTCGACATCGACAAAACCAGCAACCTCCAGCATAGACTTCCCACGCCGACTCTCAGCCTCAACATCTACAAAACCCTTACCAACATCTTGCTCCACCGAACTCTCATAATCCGACTTCACATCATCAACATCAACACCTTTGTCCTCATACATCTTAGAATCATATAACTCCCCAACACCGGCACTCGCCTTATAGAAATCATCACCATCCTTCTTCTGTTCATCAATACCACCAACAGTTTCCTCTAAACCCAAACTCGGAGCAAGAAAAACCTCATCAACTTCCGACCCAGCATCATCATTAGAAACATCCCCAAGCCTCAGAGCCTCATCATCAACCTTCTCAACCTCATAATCATTCTTGAACCCAACTTTAAACTCTTCAAATTCAGTCTCGCCAAAAACATCCTTATCATCAGAAACCGCATCACTCACCTTCTCAATCAAACCCTTCTCAAGGACAACAATAGAATCATCATCTACAACAATACGCGGCAAATCTTCAGCCTCAAGCGACCCATCTTCTTTCTCGCCCATAACAAATCAAAGAAAACAAACTTTATCTATTTTGCCTTTTACAAAATACTAGCACCACGACGTCGGGTTTTCTTTTTCACAGAAATACCTTCCAATCCAGACCTCACTTCTCGCCGCTTACCTTTCTTTTTTTTCTGCCCCTCAATATTATAAACAGCCCCACCACTATTCTTTTTTTGACCGACAACAGCACCATTATACAAAGAACTATCAGGACCAGTATTATATACATCACCAGGACCTTTTCCTCCTTGTCCAGAAGCTCCGTATAAATCGAAACTACCTGAAACTGTACCATACAAATCACCACCAGAGCTCTCTTCCGTCACATCATAAGAAAACTCATCACCACCAAAATCATCATCATCCCCAAACTCTTCAACTTCCTCCCAATCCACCGACTCTTCCAAACTCTCGCTCCCCCAATTCTCAATAACATCACCCCTAGCCAACATTGTATCACCAATCGAAAACTCCTTCTCTTCCTTCTCCTCAACCTCCTCATCTTCAGAAACAAAATCTTGCCTCTCCCAAATACCTTCACCTACCGATTCTTTATTCTCAATTTCCGAATCCCCAGCATCGCTAACCTCACGAACTCCATTATCTAGCTCACGAATTTCTTTAACACTCATAATAGAAAACCCAAAACAACATTTAACTATCTTACTAATCGTTAATCCCCTCGTCCCTTAAATGCATCCGTAAACCCAACATCTCCACCCTCAGATAAACTCTCAGCCGCTTCATCATCATGATTATCAAAACCAAGACCAGGAGATGAGGCCATCCTATGCGCCTTCTTGTAAATATCATAAATAAGATAAAGAGTATCGGCCGCTCCAGAAACAGCAGCCCCCCTCATCGTACCCTCAACATAATTATCTTTCTTAATCTCCTCCGCCATCAAAAACTCGCCATCCTTCTTCTTCTTAATTTTACTTTTCCCAAACAAACCAAACAAAGCCGCAAAAGGATTAATATCCTGCGAAGCTGATTCCTGATTCTTGACTCCCAACTCCTTCTCTCGTTCATCCTTACTTTTTAAAAAATAATCCAAATCCTCTTTCAACTCCCTTAACGCATCTCCAGCAACATCCAAAGAAAATTCCATGCTCTTCTCCAACTCATCCTTCTCTAACAACTTCTTCGCAGCAGTCAACTCCTCATCATTCAAAGCATAAGCATCAAAATACATATCAACATTACCCCCCATCCCAAAACCATAGTCCCCCTTCTGCGTCACCCTCTGCGAAACATGCCCACGATACTTAAACGTAATAATCACAACTTGATTATATTTCCTCTTAGGCTCATACCCCTCAAATCTATCTTCATCTGGACTAACAGGCTTAACCCCCAACAACTGCAACTCAAACATAGTCGTCGAAAACGCATTAACAAGAGCCGCATTTTTCTCAAACCCCTGCTGCTTCAACTTCTCCGCCGCAACAATATAAGGCTTCATCCACTGAGAATATAACTTCACCGTCTCAACCTGCGACTTCAAATAATTCTTCTCAATACTAAACCGCTTCCGCAACTCAGCCTCCGAATACTCAACCCATTTCAAAAACTCACTAATCCTAGGCAACAAAATCCTCATAACAGAATCGTTAATCAAGCCAGACCCACCCTCTTTCTTATCCTCACTATTCATCCTCTTAACATCCTCATGCGAATTCGCAATCATAAAAGCCTCACGTAAAGTCGAAAACCCCATTTCAGCCGAGGCCATCTGATGAATCGCTCCGCGCCCCTTCTTCATATCAACATTATCCAACCAAATTTGTTTCAACGCCAACATCCCTTCTTCTTTCTTCTGCTTATCTTTCTTATCATTCGCATCATCATAGTGCTCCAACCTCAATTCAAACTCCTTCAAATCATAAATCAAATTCAAAATAGATTTAATCAACTGATTCATATCCCCAGACATCTTAACAGCCTTATCCTGCATAATCGAAGACTTCTGATTCATCTCACTAAACTGCCCCGACCCCGGGCTCGCCATAAAATTATCAACAATCTTCTCCATGTTCGTCCAACCAATCTGCGATGCAAAATCCAAAATCCAATAATAAATCGGCTCCAACTGATTCTGCTGGGAATCAAAGCTCAAAATATGCGACGAAACCTTAGCCCCATCATTCAACCCCATAGCTCTCAGGTTATTCTTAGATTTCGACATAACCTCACCTATCGCCCACTTTAAATCATTCTCCATACTAAGAACTAGAATCAAGAATATATAAATCTTAGGCACACCAGGTCATATCACCCAAAACCCAACCCAAAATACTTTAATACTAACAACCCCTAAATATAACATGTTATTTGGTAAAAAGAAAAAGGGTATGGTAGACCTCCGAGAGCTCCAAAAACGAGGCGTAGTCCGAATCCCGACAAAAAAAATATCAATCCCGGCAGATAACGAAGGCTTCGTAGAATTAGGCAATACTCCCAATTCCCAACTCGGGCCTAATAGGGTCATGTCCACAGAGGAACCAACTCCCAACTCTTCAAAAAGCAACACCGACTTCTTCGGATTCATAGACACTCCCGCAACAGACCAAACAGACAATTTCTCAACCGAATCAGACGGCTACAACAAACGAGAAGTCGACGCAAAAATCACAAATCTCGACAACAAAATTTACAAACTAGAACAAAGAATCGAACTCTTAGAAAAAAAACTAGATGTTAATCAATCAACAAGTAACGTAGGAGCAATGGGATGGTAAAAATTTCCAAAGAAACAATCAAAGCCTACGCTCTAGAGAACGCAATCAAACACAAAGGCAAAGCATCACAAGGAGCAGTCCTAGCAGGTCTCTTCGCAGAAGGTTTAGAAAAATCCGAAATCAAAAATATGATACCCAAAATCCAACAGGTCCTAAAAAAAATAAACACCATGTCCGTAGAGCAACAACAGAAAGAATTCGAAAAAATAGATTCTAAAACATCCAAAAGAGAAATTAGAGAAGGGCTAAAGGAATTACCAAACGTAAAAGAAGGGAAAGTCATAATGAGATTAGCTCCCTTCCCGTCAGGACCTCTCCATATCGGAAACGCCAGAAATATGATTCTAAATGATGAATACGCAAAAATGTACAACGGAAAATTATTATTATTTTTCGACGACACAATAGGTTCAGCGAATAAAAGAATAGAGCCAGAATCGTACGAATTAATCAAAGAAGGATTAGATTGGCTTGAAATAAACTACCATAAAAAAATAATATACAAATCAGATAGAACCAAGAAATACTACGAATATGCAGAAGAACTCCTAAAAAAAGGATACCTCTATGTCTGCCACTGCGACCAAGAAAAAATGCAAGACCTAAAAGCAAAAGGTATCGAATGCTCCTGTAGAAAATTCCCCCCAATGAAACAACTAACAAGGTGGAAAGAAATGTTCACAGCCAAAATGGGTTCAATGACAGTCCGACTAAAAACTTCAATGCAAGATTCAGATCCAGCATTCCGAGATAGAGTCATGTTCAAAATATCAGACTTCCCTCACCCAAAAACAAAAAACAAATTCAGAGTCTATCCTTCAATGGAATTCTCATGGGGAATCGACGACCACATCTTCGGCTCAACCCACATCCTAAGAGGAACCGACCATCAAATGTCAACCCGAGTCCAAGACTTCATAAGAGAAATATTCAAATGGCAAAACCCTGAATCATTTTACAACGGCCAATGCGAAATCAAAGGTGTCAAAATATCAAAATCAAAAGGCACCCAAAAAATAAAATCCGGCGAGTACACAGGATGGAACGACCCCCGAACATGGTCACTACAAAGCCTTCGAGACAGAGGATTCAAACCCGAAGCAATCCGACAATTCATCCTAGCACTAAGCATCAAAAAAGCAAACATCACAACACCAGTAGAAGCTCTCTATATCCTAAACAAAAAACTAATCGGAGACGCCCCAAGATACTTCTTCATAGAAAACCCACAAAAAATCACAATCAAGGGATGCCCTCATCTAACGGCGAAAATCCCTCGACACCCAAATAACAAATTAGGAAACAGAAAGCTAAAAACAACTCAGGAATTCTTAATATCTGAAAACGACTTCAATATAATGAACAATCAAGACTATCGCCTAATGCATCTACTAACATTAAAATCAAGTAAAACAGGACTAAACCCCAGGGACTTTTCCTTTATATCAGAAGAACCACCAACCACAAAAACCAAATTCCTACACTGGCTTCCAACATCCCCAAGCAATATTCATATACAGGTTGTAATGCCAGATGGAGAAATAAAAAAAGGATTAGGCGAATATGAATTAGAAAAATTAAAAGTAGGCAACATTATTCAATTCGAAAGGTTTGGATTTTGCAAATTACATAAAAAAGAAAAAGAAAAATTAGAATTCTGGTTTGCACATAATTAAATATTTTTATTCCGCAACCAAAACAAAATTCCCACAACACCAACAAACAAAACTCCAGTCAAAACATACCATCCAAAATTACTCTCTGGCTCAGGAAACAAAAACAAAACAACAATCCCCACAATCACCACAACCGGAATCAACCTATCAACACTCTCGCCAACATTATTCAGAAACCCACCTCTACTAATCCATTTCATAAATATAAAAATTATCCAATCCTTAAAAATATTACTTTTCCAAACATTTTCAATTCTTAGCAGGTTTAGACGAGGCGAATAGTTCCGAAGTGTGCAAGCGCACATAAGGGTTTATTCAACGAAGTATAAACCGCTAAGAATTAAAAATAATCAACAACAATATAACTTATCCCTATCAATCTTCCCTTTCCCAAACGGACTCCCCGTCTTCCTAATATTTGCAACCATCTCCTCATTCCCCTTCAAACCCTTCCCCATCAAAACCATAGCCTGCCTACATTTAAGCACCCCATCACAAACCCAAATATTCAACGGACACGAAACACTGCAAGCCCGACACATATTACATTCAAATATAATCTTGTCCTGTACCTTAGCCGACAACAAATCCCCATGCCCTCTAGGCGAATACTGCTCCTCCCTCAAAACCCGAAACACTCCACACCGAGCCTTACACATCCCACACTGAACACAACTATCAAAAACCTCCGCAGCTTCCTCCATAAGATTACCCGCTTCAATCCTCGCAGCCTTACTAATTTTTGCCATTATTTCATTAATATATATTGGTACTCTTTGAGAGCAGCCATATAAATAAAACAACTTAACACTACTTAAAAATTTATATCCTCAACCCTTCACTTTTCCGCCCCCGAAAAACCAAAACCTCACTACACCCAATCTCTCGCAACATCTCAAAAGCCTGATCAATACCCATATCCAAACTACCATGTTTTAACTTATGAAAATCATTCCCAACTGTTACGCCAATTCCCATATCAACTGCCTTCTCAATAATCCACCTCTGAGGAAACTGCTCACCCAAAATACCCCACCCTGCACAATTAAACTCTAAAGCAATGCCTTTACTTTCCATCAACTTCAACAAATCCAAAACCTCCTCACGATACCAATCATTATCCAAGACCTCATTCCCTTCCAACCTCTCCCGAAAAACATCCAAATGTGCAACACAATCAATTAACCCGAACTCGATCATTTTACGAATCTCCTTGAGATATAATTCAATAAAAGCCCTCTCTCCTCCGAAAACCTCCAATCCGCCTTTAGGAAAATGTGGCCTATTCATTCGACCAGTAGCATCTCGCAACCAATGAACCGACCCCAAAACAAAATCATAGTTACGATCTCCAAGTTCTTCGACAAACCATTTCTCATATCCCTCCAACCAATCCAACTCAACTCCAATCAAAACCTTAACCTTACCAAAAAACTCCCGCCTTAATAAATTCAATTCCTCATAATATGAATCCAAATGCTTCCTCTCATCCCTATAATCATTAACATCTTTTGGCATCCTAAAGTGATCCGTAAAACAAATATGCGTCAACCCCTCATCAACAGCCATCTCAACAATCTCCCTCGGCTCAAGCTCCCCATCGCTCTCCGTACTATGAACATGACAATTAACTCTTACCATACTAACAAAAACAAACAACCCTACTTAAAATTTTATATATTCAAGCCCAACTAATCATCCAAAACAGGTTCTTCCAAAGTATAGCAAATCTTATCCTTAGAAGCATAAATCTCTGCAATCTTCAACTTGTCATCCTCGGGCAAATCATCAATAATATCTCCCAAAAGCCGCCTAAGTCCACCAATAGTTTGGATATCACCAATAGAATAATCGGCACCACCAAGAAGCTTCTGATAGTATTTTTTTACTTCCATACACTAAGCTCCCAAGAGGAACAAACACAAAGTTCAATCATAAAAACAACTTCTCCATTATAAAAGATAAAACAAAGATTCTTATTTAAAATTTTAGGTGATTAATAAAATCCGTGAGAATCCATGCAATCCGTGAATTAATTTCCCTTCTTCTCTAAATATTTCTTTAGCCCATTATCATAAATCTTCCTCTTAACCTGAGCTTTTTCTCCAAAATTTAAAAGCAAACCAACTTCCTTATCGGTCGCAGTCAAATAATTCAACAACTGATTCTCTTCCTTCCCAGAAAACTCAATAATAGCTTTAATCTCCACAATGATTTTTCCTTCAACAACAAAATCTGCAATATAATCTCCAACAACATCACCCTCGTAAAGAACCTTGATTGGAACCTGATTCTCGTACAACAATCCCACCTTCCTAAATTCAATCATCAAAGCATTTTCATAAACTCTTTCCATAAACCCGTAACCCAGAGTATTATAAACAGAATAAAAGGCCTTAATTATCTTCTCACTAATCTCCTCATATTTCATACATCAAAACAATATAGGTAATATTTATACCTATCCGTGAGAATCCGTGCAATCCGTGAACTAATTTTTCTACCCCCCAAAACACAAATCCAAATCCTCCTTCTTCAAAACCACATACCGAAAATCCCCCGACCGTAAATCCCGAGAGTACCCTCTCCCAACACTCGCCGTAATAACCTCGCTCCCCTGTCTCTTAATAACATCCATCGCCGGCAAAAAATCAGCATCCCCAGACAACAATATACAAACATCACACTTAGAATCAACCAAACAAAAATCAATCATATCAGCCGCAATCATAACGTCAACTCCTTTCTCAATCCTAAGTTTCTTCCCCATACTATTAACAACCTTCAACTTCCGCGTATTCACAACAACCCCTTTCTTCTTCAGCCCCGCCAAAAAAACCATATGCTTATAATAATTCTCCTCGCCCAGGTCTATATCCGGTACCGAATTATAATACCTCACCTCGACAAAATCCAAACCAAACCTATCACAAACCAACTTCCCAATTTTCTCAAAATCTAAACCCCTCGGCTTCCGTACAATCGATTTCACATTATGATACCAATTATTCCCATCAACAAAAACTATTGCACTTCTCTTATTCTCCAAAGCCATTATAAAAAAGGTAAAGCCCGGCATTCCCAAAGGTCATACCGGGGACGTAATACATATCATAAACATCAAATATATTTAAACCTTACTGTCCCAAGAATTTCATAAATTGGAAAGTCACTTGCTTAAATTCAGAAACTTTATCTGCTAGCCCAAAATTATGTTCTTTTGACTTAGGAGATGATGTATATACATAATCCAATAAATTCTTATAATTGAATTTCACAGCGTCTCTCTTTAGGCCAAAACCAAGCATATCATCTCCAACATAATTTTGCTCACTTAAAAATCCCAAAGCATGACTCACTATCATAAAATTCATTGGTCTAATCGAATTATTATCCATAGCATATCTAATAACATCTGCTCCATATAAAAACTGAGAATCACTTAACCATCGAGCTCGCTGAGAATGCTCAGCAAAATCATCTATTATATATGGAAGTCCCAAAAACCTCTCTATCTTTTGAGAATATCTTCTATTAAACATCTTCCGCCTTTCATCTCCACTTTCTTTAAAAATTGAAAAATTTATTTCCGGGAAATTCCATTCTTCATCATACTTTATTTCCAGGATATGAGAAGTTCCAAGTAATATCTTTTCAATTTCCTTTGAACTTTTTTCTTTTCCCATAACTCTTCTCAAAAAAATGACATAATAAATCTTTTCATTCAATATCTTCAATTAAACACTTAGCAACCCTATTTCTATAGATGTAACTCTTCTCAAAAAAATCACCTAAAGTTTTATTTTTATTAAAAACAACAAAATAAAGATATTTCATAGTATCTCCCCACATACCACAAAGATCCCTAACATCACCAGGGTGAGCCATTTTATCTAACTCCGACCAACATAAACATCCAAGCTCTCTTTCAACTTTACAATAAACATCATGGAAATCTTCATCTATTCTCATACTCAAGTCAATTCAAAACAGTTTATAATATTTTATACATCCCAACATACATATCACATCCGCCCTTCAACTTCCCCAACATATCTCTCCGCAAAATCCTTAACAAAAGCATACCTACCTACAGCCAATTCCCGAGCCTTAGGAGTATGAAACGAGTCAGGCGTAATCTTCAAAATCTTCTCATAAATATGATTAATCATAGTAGACTTACTCCCATCATAAACATCCTTAATCGGAATACTTGGATCATAAAACGGCCTCCCCCACGCAACAGTCGCTTCAACCATCCTCACAAGAATAATCGCACCCAACGCATCAAGCCTATCCGCATCCTGCAAAACCTGAGCTTCCCGAGTCTTAGCCTCCAACCCCTTACTATAACGATGAACCGCAACCGAATGAACAACTGAGTCAATCTTCCCATAAGGAAAAGCCGTCTTCCTCAAAATACCAGGAACCATTTTAGCACCCTCCTCCGCATGACAAAGACTTCCCTTAAATCCAGTAGGCGTATCTCGCATCTTCTCCTTACTCCGCGCCACATCATGCAACAAAACAGAAGCCCGAACAATATCCATATCAACACTCTCACCTTGGCTAATATTCAAAGCCAACCCATAAACCCTGTCAACATGATCAAACCCATGCCCATCACCATTCTCAAAATAAGGCAAAACATCTTTTCTCAAATCAGCAAAAAACTTCTCATTCATCATAATTCAAACCTCAATTGCCCAAATCGTGAATCCAAAAGATTCACTCTCCCACTCCTAACCCCTAACACCCAACTCCCAACTTGAAAATCCCCGATTTTCATATCACCTTCCCCATATTAAACTTACCCCAGGGATCCGTCCTCTTCTTAACATTCCGCAAAATCTTCTGGTCATTAACCTCAACAAAACCTCTCTTCAACAACCCAATCCCATGCTCACCCGAAACCTGCCCACCCAACCTCTTAACCAACTTCATCATCTCCGGAATCAATCTCTCTTGATCAATACTAAAGCAAGGATGAAGTATACCAACACCAATATGCCCAAAAGTAGGTATACCATTAGCTTCAAGCCAACTCATTAACTTAGGAAACTTATCCAACATAACCTTCGGATCTTCAATCCTAGTATAACCTTCGCCCGCAACAAAAGGATAAGCCGCATCTCGCATCGCCATTACCTTATCATATTCATCACCCTTCAATTCCCCCTCGTCATTTTCATATTCAACAATCAAATAATACCCATCCTCTCCAAACCCAACACCCTTACTCATCATCTTATCCAAAAACTCCAACGACGAAACATCCCGCCTCATCTTCAACCTACGAACTAACTCAACAACTTCAAGCAAACTCTCCAACCTAACCAAACTAGCACTCCGCTCCATCACAGGATTTAACTTCAAACAAGCCCGAACAACAACACCCGTAATCCCTTCCATCCCAACATAATCACTCATCTCCGTAATCCCCTTCCTCTCGATATGTCCACTAGCATCCATAACCTCAACCCATTTAACCCAATTCGAAGTCTTCCCATACTTAACACCCCGATTCCCAACAGCATCAGTCGCAATCATCCCACCAATAGTAGCAACCGCATGACTCGACGGCTTAATAGGAAACTCACATCCCCACGGCCTAAGATAATCCTGCAAATCATCCAACACAACCCCAGCCTCAATCTCTACTACCCTCCGCTCCTTATTAAAATTAGAAATCCCAATCATCTTAGACAAATCCAGAACAACCTCTCCCTGCGGAACAGCCCCACCAGCCAAACCAGTCCCAGCTCCACGAATCACAACTTTATTATTTCCCAAAACGGCATTCCGAACCTCACCTACATTCTTAGGATGCACAACATCCAAAACCTCTCCTTTCAGCCTAGACGCATCACTCCGATAACTCCCAAAAAAATCCTTCTTCATCTTTTCAAACCTCGCAATTTACCAAGAACAAAACTCGAAAACTCAATCGACTTATCACTCGCCGATTTCAAATTAGCATAACAAAGCCCACAAGGAGAAATAATCTTGCCGACCTCAGAATCAAAACTCTCAACTCTACTCTTAGCAATATCCTTAGCTAACTTTTCAAAATTCGCCCTCACTCCACCCCCCCCACCACAACAAAGCGCACCCTCTCGATTAAACCTAGACTCAACAATCCTTCCACCCAACATTTCAATCACCTCCCTCGGCTCATCATAAATCCTCGAATACCTTCCCAAATGACAAGGATCATGATAAGCCACAACCTCACTCTCTCCCTTAAATCTCAACCCCTTCTTCTTCAGCCCTCGCAAAATAACAACCGTCGCATGTTCACAAGGAATATCCCAATCCCGAACCAACTTAGGATAAACATCATTAAACGTATGTAAACACGACGGACAATTGCTAATAATCTTCGTAATCCCTTTATCCTTAAAAATCTTCAAATTCTTTTCCGCCAACTTCTTAACATCCTTCTTATACCCAGCATTCAAAACTGGCAACCCACAACAAACCGCATCATCCAACATAACAAAATCAATCCCCAACCGATTAAAAATCTCCTTATAATTCTCAAACTCCTCCTTCAAAACCCCCTTAGTAAGACATCCAGGATAATAAAGAACCTTCTCGCTTTTTAACCAAGAAAAAATTCCCATTATAAATTAGTCCTCCAGTTAGCCGAACCCCGACCAGGCGCAAGCCGTCCCACCAGCGAAGCGTCCCACCAGCGAAGCGTCCCACCAGCGAAGCGTCCTTGAGGAACAAAATTCCTCACGCATCCAGGATAATAAAGAACCTTCTCGCCTATTAACCAACTCATCAATCCCATAACAAAAATAACAATCTACCCTACTTAAAATTTTATATACTAAACAACACTAACCCAAACCATACTTAGTCAAGCGATCAACTACCTCAATATACCTATCATTATCCACAAAAATCAAATCACTCAAATAACCAATAGCATCATCACAACTCACAAAATCAATATCTCCATAAAACAACTCCTTAGCAACAGTCGAAAAACAACTACTATCGACAACTTCTTCAACACCACCAACCATACATCAATAAACAAATAGAACTATATAAATTTACTCAAGACTCTTCCCAGGAATATTTTTCAAAATATATTGCCCCTTCAAACCATCATACTCACCCAACAACCCATCAGCAAGCGACTTCAAACTCTTGGCATCTCCTTTACAATAAAGCCTAGCCCTATCTAGTGCCACCGTTATGGCCAAAGCATTCAGGGTATTCCCAATCTCAACATTCTCCAAAAACCCACTAGCCTCCTCCGTTAACTTCTCAACAGAATTCCCATGACAATAATCCCGACTCAAACCCTTACGCATATTGTCAAAACTCTCAACCGCACTCGGACACAACCGCACAGTATTAAACCCATCACTCCCCCCATAATCAATTATCCTATGCCCATTCTCATACCCTTCCATAATAATTAGACAACAATACATTATTTAAGATTTTATATTCTCCACTACACATCAAAAAAACCCAAGCAAACTCCCCGCCAATCCCAACATCACAATCCCCGCAGCCAACCGCATAAACCGCTTATTCCTCTGAACCCAACCATTCACAACCTCAACCTTAGCCCCCCGATAAACAAAATACGAAATCAAGATAAGCGGCAAAACAAAAATAAAATTATAAATAACCAAATAAACAACACCCTTCATTCCACTATTAGCAATCAAAGAAAGAATCGCCAAATAAATCCCACCCGTACACGGCAACTCAACCAACGCAACAAGCGTCCCCAAAATAATCAAACTAAAAAAAGTCCCCTTCCGAGCATATTTCTCTAGCCACGGCTTCACCCCCTTAGGAATAGCAAGACTAAAACCAACACCCTCGAAAAAGAAATCCTTAAACTCAACTAGGGCCATAGCCAAAATAACAACCCCAATAAAAATCTTCACACCATCCAAAACCAAAAAATTCGAAGCAAACCTCATAATCCCAAAACCAGCCGCGAGATAAACCAAAAAAATAACTCCAGTATAAACCATCCCACTTCGAAGCGCTCTCTTAGCCGAACCCATAGAAAGCAAAACCGCCATCAAAAATAATAATACCCCAAATGCACAGGGATTAATAGAATCAATTAAAGCAGCCCCAACAATGACCCACAAACTCAACTCTCCAAATTTCCGACTTCCGACTTCCGACTTCTTAAAATTAATAATAACATCCTTCAAATTTTCAATAATCGGACCATCCCCCATCAAATAAGAAAATTCACCTCCCTGCTTTATCACCAAAAACGGAATCTCCCCTGCCTCAACACCAAGCTTCTTTGCATAATCCAAATACCTCTCACGATTAACCGGACTCGTAACCTCATACTTAGTCAAACTTACACCCTCAATTCCAGAAACATTCTCCAAAATCCCACTATCTGCAACAATCTGACAATGCGAACACGACACCGAATAAAAATACGAAACCTCCG
This sequence comes from archaeon, assembly GCA_018697035.1. Classification (GTDB taxonomy): domain Archaea; phylum Nanobdellota; class Nanobdellia; order Pacearchaeales; family GW2011-AR1; genus JAGVXH01. The sequence continues at coordinate 327,157 of JABHSE010000004.1, forward strand.
TAAGAGGCACAGCCGAAACAAATCCTATCATCAACAAAAAAAACAGCAATATAAATTTCTTCATAAAATAACCTACAACTTTAACTTTAAAAACATTAAGTCGAAACTAGTTTCAAACAATTTTAATTTATGCCCCTAGTAATCATGCAATGATTCGGGGTACTCTTCGAGCAGCAGACTTAGGCGAAGCGCAAGGTTGCAAAGCGTACAAGCGTACGTGAGCGTTCTCGCAACGAAGCATAAGTCGCTAGAAATTAAAATTACCACTCCGAGTGCCCGAATTGAATTACCAAATCGCAATTACTATCCGGCAAATCACACGCCCCAAAACAATCCCCAAGCCAAATCATAACAACACAACCACACCGCTCTTCAATATAATCCACAAGCACAGGCCCCCAGGGCTTCAACCCATCAGGCAACTGTAACAAAACACTCTTCGCCTTACTCTTCTCAATCTCTGCAACAATCCTAGAAAGTTCCAATTCATACTTCTCTTCCAAATCCTCCAACCTATATTCCATACAAAAAACAAACACTCTCACTTTTTAAAAACTTATTCCTTAGGTGGTAAAGGCAATTTCAAAAATCCGGCAAGCTTTTCCAAATTCTTTCTGGCCTTATTAACATCTCTTCCTTTAGACCACAATTTTAAATCGGGATAAAAATCTCCGGAATGCCAAAGCCTCCTCTGCATAACAAACCCACTCACACTATCATCATCAATCAAATAGCCCATAGCTTCACTATACCCAAAGGGACTAACAAGAACACCTTTCGACTTCAATATACTCTTAGCTTCCGTTATTCTTTCATGCCCAACATGAGTAACATTTCTAAAATTTCTATGATGATCCCAGCACCCATAGCCATGATTCTGCGCCCAAACTTCTTCCATAAGAACCACAACAAACCAAACTTTAAAAACAAATCTATACTCAATCATACATGACAATCCGACAACCAATCGTAACAGTTGCAGGCCATGTAGACCACGGCAAAACAAGTATACTAGACAAAATTAGAGGAACCTCTATCCAAACCGGAGAGGCAGGCGGCATTACCCAAAAAATCTCCTTCACAACTTTACCTAAAGAAAACATAGAGGAACGTGCAAAAAAAACCCTAGACAAATTCCAAATCCCTTTAGAAATCCCAGGCCTCCTCTTCATCGACACACCAGGCCACGCAGCATTCACAAACATGCGAAAACACGGCGGATCCCTAGCCGATATAGCAATCCTCGTAATAGACGTAAACGACGGAATCAAACCACAAACCGCCGAAGTATTACAAATTCTCAAAGCAAACAAAACACCCTTCATAATCGCCCTAAACAAAATCGACAACATCTCAGGCTGGCAAACATCCAAAGACCTCCTCTCATTAAACTCGCTAGACACCCAGGCAGTCAACGTAAAGACAAACTTCGAAGAAAAATTCTACACAATAATTGGCAGTCTGCATTCCCACGGAATCACAGCAGACATGTACTCAAAAATCGAAGACTTCACAAAATCAGTAGCAATCGTCCCATGCTCAGCCGAAACAGGAGAAGGAATCAGCGAAATCCTAGCAATGATAACAGCCCTCTCACAGAAGTTCCTAAAAGACAAAATAATTTGTAAAGAACTTGGAAAAGGTGTAGTCCTAGAAGTCAAAAAAGACAAAAGGGGAAGCTTTCTAGAATGTATCTTCTACGACGGCTGCTTAAAAAACACCGACCAAATAGCAATCGCTTCTCTAGAGGGAGACCCAGTCACAACAAAAATCAGAACAATTCAAGAAGCCCTCCCCTTAAATAAAGGCTACCAAACAAGAGATTCCGTAACAGCAGCAACCGGCCTAAAACTCCAAATCAACACCAAAGAGGAGATTCTTCCAGGAATGCCAATCCAAGTAATCACAAAAGAAAATACTATTGAAAAAATAACCGAAGAATTCGAATCCGAAATCTCAGAAGAAATACAAACATCTAATTCAGGAATAATAGCAAAGGCAGACTCCCTTGGCTCTCTCCAGGCTCTAATGGTCCTCCTAAAACAAGCCGGTATACCAGTCCTAAAAGCCTCAATCGGACCAATCTCAAAAAAAGACATCTACTCATGCAACGCAATCCAAGAAGAAGAAGACAAAGTGATAATCGGATTCAATATCCAACAACTAGAAGAAACTCAAGATTTAGACGAAGTCGAACAAATCAAAATCATAACAAACGAAATAGTCTACAAACTAATCGAAGACTTAGAAAAATACAAGGCAGCAAAATTACAAGAAATCGAAAAGAAAAAACTCTCCGAACTCCCAACAATTTGCAAACTAAAAGTATTGGACTTCTGTTTCAGAAACACATCCCCAGCAGTCTTCGGAGTAAAAATAGAAGCCGGAAACCTGAAAGCCCACGAAAGATTCATTAATACAAGCGATAAAAAAATCGGCCAAGTAAAAGAAATCCAACACGAAAAAAAATCAGTAAACAGAATTGAATCAGGCAAGGAAGTCGCAGTCTCAATGCCCGGAGTAAATTTCGAAAGACAATTAACAATAGGCGAATTCCTTTACACAAACCTAGGCGAATCCCACTTCAGAAAATTCAAAGAACATAAAAACCTCCTATCATCAGAAGAAAAATCAATCCTCCAGGAAATAGCACAAATCAAAAGAAGAACAAGCGTAACCTGGGGAATCTAATCACCAAAACCCTTAACACACGGAAGGATATCTTCAAAACTAGAAACTATCTTCTTAGGATTCCCCTTCTCCAACCTATGCCTCTCATGAAACCCAAAATCAACAGCTATACTACCAACTCCAACCTTATTCGCCTCCAATATATCCCCCAGTGTATCCGTCACAAACACGCAATTATTTTCATCAAGACCATGCTCATCAAAAAGAATTTTAAATTTTTCAATCTTAGACTTATGTGTCTCAACTCCCAAGACCCTCTCGAATAAATGCAAGATATCATTATTCTCCAAATAATTATTCAGCACCACTTCTTCATTCGAAGAAATTATAAACAACTCATATTCATCTTTTAATTTTAACAACTCATTCCTTATATCTTCTTTAATCTCCAGATCCTCAAATTCCTTTCTCTGCAACTCAAAAAATTCACTATACGATTCTGGAGTTATAGTTTTATCTTTGTAAATATTCCCGTTAAAAATATCCTTATATTCATCTAGCGATATATCATTCTTAGAAACCTTCCTGTTAATACCATAGGCAATATCTAACGTATCATGAATAACCCCATCAAAATCAAATATAACAGCCTTCATTAGAATCTCTATAATAATGAACTTATAAATATATTTGAAAACCCAGTCAGACATAAGCTTTACTAACAATAAATTCAATATTCTTATTCAAACCACTAAGGTTCTCAACTTCCCTGTCCTCATCGTAAACCATTCCAGACAGCTCCTTAATTAAAGTAGGCTCAGGAACACCATTATAATTTATCAAAGAAGTATCTTTAAGATAGCCACAACAAGTAGCAACATCTCCAACATCAATAATCGCCAAATCCAAATCCAAAAGACTCGCTCTAGCCAAATAGGCAACACATTCCATATCTTCCACTTTAAATTCTACGGGTTTCAAATGACTAAACCAAACCCTGTTTTCATTACTAAGATACTCCAATGTTTTCATTCAATAACAAGTCCAATTTCCTATTTAATACTTTAGATACAACAATACATATAAAGATCCCATTCCTCCAAGCACAATGAAACCAAATAGAATAACAAAAACCGCCAAGTCATACTCCCAACTCCTAACTCCTAACTCCCAATCGCACCAGAGGTGCTCTCCATGCACCGCCTAATAATCGACACCGAAACAACCGGACTCTCCCCACGCTTCAACAAAACCCTAACAGTCGGACTTCTTCTAATCGACGTCGAAAAAACCCACCTCAACATCCTCGACCAAAACCACATCTTCGTCAAACATAACAACTACAACTCCCAATCAGAAGCAATGAAAGTAAACAAAATCGACCTAGAACAACATACACTAAAAGCAGTTCATCCCCCAAGAGCCTGCGGCCAAATAAACTCATTCATACAAAAAAACGCAATACAAACAACTCCAATCGTCGGACATTGCATCCACTTCGACAAAGGCTTCCTATCAGCCCTATTCCAACAAGGCGAAACAAACTCCCTACTCCACACGGAATCAGAAGACACAATGAGTATATGGAAAAACCTACAAAGACAAAATCTAATCCCTTCTCATTTAAGAGCAACACTAGGAACTCTAGCAACTCACTTCGACATCGACTACACAAAAGCCCACGACGCCCTAGCCGACTGCCACATCACAGCAAAGATCTATCACAAAATGTTAACTCTCCAATAAACTTATAAACCAAAAATCCGAAACAACATTACAATTATAAGCTGAGGAAAAGGTAAATCCTAATGACCCTCGGAAACATTGCAAAGAAAACATGGTATTCAAAATAAACGTATCCCACAAAGGAAAAACCTTCAAACTAGAAGCAGAAAACGAAGACTTAGCTGGCCATTCAATCAACGACAAAATCGACGGAAAAGAATTCTCCCCTGACCTCGAAGGCTACGAACTTCTAATTACTGGAACATCCGATAAATCAGGTTTTATGGGACGTTCAGAAATCGACGGACCAAACCTACACACAGTTCTATTAGGTTATGGAAAAGGGATGCACATGAAACCAAAGGGAGAAACAAAAATTAACCGAAAACCAAAAGGCCTAAGACTAAGAAAAACAGTCCGAGGAAAAGAAATCTCTCTATTTACGGTTCAGATTAACACAAAAGTCCTAACAGAAGGAAAGAAAAAATTCGACTCCTTATTTGAAGCTCCGATAGAAGAAACAGAAGAAAAGAAGGAATAACTCTAAAAAAATAAAATCTATATAATTTGCGAACTAATTTTTTCTATCCCAACAAATTTATAAAACAAACAACCCTGAATATGTAAGGTGATAAAATGCTAGAAAATATAAAAACTATGTTCGCAACAGAAACCAGCCTATCTCTGACTCTAGCTTTCTTCACAGCCGTTATCGTTATCTACTCAATCTTTGTATTCTACTTCTACCGCTTCCTAGCAAACAAAAATATTATCGAACTCAATCTAAATCAATATAACCAATATTCAAATCCAGCTCTAGTCAAAATTTTCGCCGCATTCCTCTATATAATAGAATATCTCATCTTACTACCAATCTTAACATTCTTTTGGTTCTCCGTCTTATCTATCCTAATTTTAATTTTAGCCAAGGGTCTCCCTGTACCAACAGTCTTACTAATCTCAGCAGCATTAGTAACTGCAGTCAGAATCACATCCTACGTCAACGAAGACCTCGCAAAAGACCTCGCAAAAATGGTCCCCTTCACACTCCTAGCAATCGCAATCACAACCGCCGGATTCTTCGACATGTCCATATTCTTCTATCGCCTAGCAGAAATCCCACAGCTCTTCTCTAATATCCCATATTATCTTCTCTTCATAGTCGGCATAGAACTGATAATGCGAATAGGAGAATTCATCTACGACACATTCCACTCAACAAAAGCGGAAGAAAATTAAATCTCATCAGAACAAACAACATCTCACCAAATAAACTTAAAAACCTCCCATTCTCTCTATCTCCATGCAAGATATATCAAAACTAAAAACAATCAACGTCGGTATAGTCGGACACATCGACCACGGAAAAACAACCCTTCTACAAAGACTCTCCGGCAAATGGGCAGACACACACTCCGAAGAACTCAAGCGAGGAATCACAATCAAACTCGGATACGCCGACGCCATAGTAAAAGATGAAGACGGCAAACTAACAGTAAACCCAGAGTCCAAAGGGAAACCAGTCCGATATATAACATTTGTAGACGCACCAGGCCATGAAATGTTGATGGCAACAATGCTCTCGGGCGCAGCAATCATGGATGCCGCAATCCTAGTAGTCGCCGCAAACGAAGGAATCAAGCCCCAAACACAAGAACATCTTGTAGCACTAAAATCAAAAAAAATCAAAAAAATAATCATAGTCCAAAATAAAATAGATTTAGTCTCAAAAGAACGAGCTCTTGAAAACTACAAAACAATAAAGGAATTCGTCAAAGGAACTATCGCTGAGAACGCAACCATAATCCCAGTCTCCGCAATACAAGGGGTCAACATCGACAAAATCCTAAAGGAACTAATAGAAATAAAAATCACAGAACCCGAAAAATCAGAATCCCCATTATTCTTAGTCGCAAGAAGTTTCGATATCAACAAACCAGGAACACCGCTTGAAAAACTACACGGCGGAATATTAGGAGGAGCATTAAAACAAGGAACTCTAAAAATCGGAGACACAATCGAAATCAAGCCAGGCTACTCTTATAAAAAAAATAATCAATATCATTATCAAACCATGAAATCAAAAATCATCTCAATGCAAAAAGGAGAATATCAAATAACAAAAGCACTTCCAGGAGGATCCCTCGCAATTGAAACCGAACTCGATCCATCCCTAACAAAAGCCGACGCACTCTCAGGCGGAGTAGCATCCACAGAAAATATACTACCCGAAATCACAGAAAACATCAAAATCAAATACACCCTTTTTGACAAAGTACTAGGAACTGGGAAACACGAAACCATTCAAAATATCAAACCAAACGAAATGCTAATGCTAAGTCTAAACACTTCAATCACCGTCGGGCAGGTCACAAAAACATATGAAAAGAAAGTAGACCTCTCCCTAAAAATTCCAGTAGTCCCACTAAAAGGCGAATCAATAGGAATCGCAAGAAACCTTAATGGACACTGGCGACTAATAGGATTCGGCTCGATAGAATAATTATTTAAACTCCCCATCGCTATATCATTATGCCAAAAAAAGAAGTGAATACACCAGTTCCAAAAAGGTTACCGACATCTCAAGTAAAAACTCTTATATCAAAACAGATTCCGAAACAAAAAATTCAAAAAACTACACCAATCAATAAAATAAAACCAACATACAAATACATCGGCAAAGAATCTCTAGCTCAACTAATAAGAAAATCCATACCCAAACAACTAATCCCAACCAAAAGATTTGCAACAATACTTGGAACGATGTTCTTAATAGTAATCATTCTATCAGTTTTTCAATTCCCATTTAATAAACTTCTCTCCGGAGATATAAATGTAGTGGTCAAAATAGGCTACCCTTTCCCATTCTTAGAACTCGGAGCTGACCTGGAAAAATCCCCACTCCAATTCCAAAACCTACTAATCGATCTAGTCATCTACCTAATCATTACATATATCATAGACGTATTAATCAATCTTATACTAAGTATCCACTTAATCAAATCCAAAGAAGAACTCCTAAAACAACCAAAAATCTACAAAAAAGAAACACCAACGATATCCAACAAAATAACAAAAAAAATATTTAAGGGAAAATCACCCAAGATAAAAACAAAACCTAATATAACTCCACAATAATTATTTTCTTTAGAATCCGTAAGCTAATAAATAAAATCTATTCTCCAACAATCTCATCAATAGGAACCCGACTCAAATCACTAACTCTATCTCCAGCTCCAAGATTAATAATCCGAACCCCTTGCGTCGCCCGACCCATCACCCGAACATTTTTCAACGGCGTCCGAATAACAATCCCTTTCTTAGTCGTAATAATAACATTATCATCCACAAGCACCGACCGTGAACTAACAACCTCCCCAGTCTTCTCTGTAACATTCATATTAATAACACCCTTCCCACCTCGCCCCGTCAACCGATAATCATCAATCGCAGTCCGTTTCCCCATACCCTTCTTTGTAATAGTCAAGATACTAAATTTATCCCGACCTTCATCAACAGGCAAAATTTCTAACGACACAACCTTATCGTCACTACTCATCCTAATCCCAGTAACCCCAGCAGCAGCCCGACCCATCGCCCGAACCTCACCACCCTTAAACCGAATCGCCTTACCCTTCTTCGTTACCAACAAAACCTCTTCAGCCTCTTTCATTCTCTTAACACCAATCAAAATATCATTAGTCTCCATAACCTTAATAGCCTTAATTCCACCCTTCCGCGGACTCGAAAACTGACTAAGTTCAATTTTCTTCACAACACCTTTTGCCGTTGCCATCATAAGCAAATTCTCAAAAGTCTTCACCGCCAAAACACTCGTAACCTTCTCGTCCTTCAACTGCAATAAATTAACAATCGCTTGCCCCTTAGTAGACTTTGCAGAAGCAGGAACTTCATAAGCCTTCAACCAATGAACCTTACCTTTATCAGTAAAGAACAACATATAATCATGAGTCGAACAGGTCAATAACTCCTTAACAAAATCTCCTTCTGTCAAACCCGAGCCAATCACACCCTTCCCACCTCGTCTCTGTTCCTTATACTGCGCCAAATCCAATCTCTTAATATATCCCTTCGCCGTCAAAGTCACAACAACGTCCTTCTTATCAACCAAATCAGCCTCCTCAAAATCCCCAACTTTTCCAACCAACTTCGTCTTCCTATTATCCCCAAACTTATCCTTCAACTCAACCAAATCTCCCTTAACAATCTTCAAAATCAAACCCTCATTTCCAAGAATATCCTTCAACTTTTCAATCAACGTCTTCAGGTTGCCCTCCTCATTCTTCAACTTCTCAAACTCGAGACTAGTAATCTGGTGCAACTTCATCTCCAAAATCGCCTCAGTCTGCTTATCACTCAAACTATACTTCAACTTCAACTGCGTCCCAGCATCAACCTTCCCCTTCGCCGCTCGAATTAATTTCACAACCTCATCAATATTCGATTGCGCAATTAACAACCCATCAACTATATGGAGCCTCTTCTCGGCCTTCGCCAAATCAAACTCCTTCATTTTTCGAATCACACCCTGCCTATGCTTAATGTAAACCTTAACATATTCACGCAAAGTCAAAATTTTCGGAACACGATCAACTAGTGCCAACATATTAGCATTAAAAGAAACTCTAAGTTGAGTATATTTATACAACCGATTCAACGTAAACTTCGGTTCACTCATCTTCTTTAATTCAATCACAACACGAACCTTCCCCTTGCTAGACTCATCCCGAATATCCGAAACATCAGGCAACTTCTTATCCCTCGTCAAATTTGCAATCTGCTCCACCAAATTCGCCTTATTTACCTGATAAGGAATCTCTGTAATAATAATCTTAGTCTTAGTCTTCGCGGTCTTCGGCTCTTCAATCACAGTCTTACCATCGAGAATCAACCGACCTTTACCTTCAGTATAAATTCCCTTCATATCACCACTAACAGTTCCACCCGTCGGAAAATCAGGAGCCTTGATAGCAGCAATTAATTCCCTATCTTCACATTCCGGGTTATCCAAATAAGTAATAATAGCATCACAAGTATTGTTCAAATTATGAGGCGGAATATTAGTAGCCATTCCAACCGCAATACCAGAAGCTCCATTCAAAAAAAGCTGAGGCAACCGACCAGGCATAACAATCGGCTCATCCAAACTATTATCATAATTCTTCATCATCGGAACCGTATCCTTCTCAATCCCATCAATTATCTCCATAGAAATCTTTTCCATCTTCGCCTCAGTATACCTAGAAGCAGCAGCCGAATCCCCATCCATAGAACCAAAATTACCCTGACCAATAACAAGCGGGTATCTCAACGACCAACTCTGCGCCATCCTAACCATAGCATCATAAATCGAAGCATCTCCATGCGGATGATACTTACCCATAACATCCCCAACAATACGTCCCGACTTCTTCGTTTGCTTATTATGAAAAACACCCATCTCATTCATACCCCAAAGTATCCTTCTATGAACCGGCTTCAACCCATCCTCTGCCGAAGGCAAAGCCCGCGCGACAATAACACTCATGGCATAATTCAGATAAGCCTCACGCATCTCCCCACTAATCTCAGCATCAATCAACTCTTTCGCCTTAACAGAATCCCTCATCTCTTTCCTCTTAGCTTCAAACTCAGCAGACTCCTTCATCGCATCTTCAATATTCACAGCAGTATTCATTTCTTTTTCCTCCTAACAACCTTTTTCTTGCCCGATGAAGATCGAACTTTGGTTCGGATTTTAGAGGGTACACTATTACGTGTCTTAGCCTTTTTCTTCATCTCAGCAACAGTCTTCTTCAGTTTCTCATCCGTAGTTACCAAAATAGGAAACGCTTGAGCATCAAAACCGCAATCATCACACTTCATCTTCGGCATAACTCCAAACAAATTCCCAAGCCCAAAAACATATCCAACATTAGTAGATTTACACTTCGGACAAAACGAAACTCGAACATCCTTACCGCACCCGTCACAACACGAACAGCTACTCATCTTTATCTCCTCCAAATTTACAAACCAAAGTATCAGGCTCTTCAATTCCTCCAAAATACTCACACAAAGAAACATTCTTAACTGCACACTTATGCTTCTTACCGTCTTTCTCACTCCAAGGACACTTATCCTGCGCCCATTCAACTTTATCATTAGCAATTAAATCTATATCCATATTTGCACCCTTTAATTTTACCATCCCAAAACCCCCTCAGCAGCCAAGCCCCTACCAGCGAAGCGTCCCACCACCGACCAGCGAAGCGTCCCACCAGAGCAAGCCCAGCTTGCCGTCCATGAAGTCAAAGACTTCATAGATCCACCTCCGCCTTATCCGCATTCTCTTCAATAAAAGCCCGACGTGGAGCAACCGCGTCTCCCATCAACAATGAAAAAGTCTCATCAGCCTCAACCGCGTCCGAAATAGAAACTTGCTTCAACCTCCGAGTCTTCGGATTCATCGTAGTATCCCAAAGTTGCTCATCGTTCATCTCACCCAGACCCTTAAACCGACCAATCTCAAGTTTCCCACCAAGCTCCGCCGACTTTTTCTCTAACTCTTCATTATTATAAACATAATAATCCTTCGTCCCTTTCTTAATCTTGTAAAATGGAGCAACCGCAACAAAAATATGCCCAGCCTCAATCAACTGAGGAACATAACGAAAAAACAAAGTCAGCATCAACGCCTTAATATGCTGCCCATCAACATCCGCATCCGTCATAATGATAATCTTGTTATACCGAAGCTTCTTAATATCAAACGAATCCCCAACACTCGTTCCAATCGCCGTAATCATATTCGAAATCATCTCCGACGACAAAGCACGAGCAGGACTAGACTTCTCAACATTCAAAATCTTACCACGCAAAGGAAGTATAGCCTGAGTCTCTCTGTCCCGTCCACCCTTCGCAGTACCACCAGCCGAATCTCCCTCAACAATATACAACTCCGTATTCTCTTTCTTCTTACTCGAACAATCCGCCAACTTCCCAGGCAAACCACTCCCAACACTCAACGCATTCTTCCGACGAACCAAATCCTTAGCCCTCTTAGCCGCCTCCCTAGCCTTCAAAGCAGCACTAGCCTTATTCAAAATCGCCTTACCAACTGCAGGGTTCTCCTCTAAAAAATCAGTCAAAGCAGCGCTAGCCATAGAATCCACAATCCCTTTAATCTCCCCATTACCAAGCTTAGTCTTAGTCTGTCCTTCAAACTGCGGGTCCTGCATCTTAACCGAAATCACAGCAGTAATCCCCTCACGAACATCATTCCCCATCAACTTCTGCCCCTTCTTCAGCGACCCCTTCTTAGCTCCATAATCATTAATCACCCTAGTCAAAGCAGTCTTCAACCCAACGACATGCGTCCCACCCTCAATCGTATTAATCGTATTAACAAACCCTTGAATATTCTCATTATATGAATCCGCATATTGAATGGCAACTTCCGCCACAGTCCCATTCTCTTCCCTCTTAAAATAAATCGGCTTCTGATGAATCGCCTTCCTTGTCTTATTCAACCACTTCACAAACTCAACCAAACCACCCTCATAACAAAACGAGTCACTCCTGATTTTATCTCCCCGTAAATCCGAAAACGAAATCTTCAAACCAGCGTTCAAAAAACAAGTCTCTCTAAATCGCGTAGCTAAAGTTTTATAATCAAAATCCAACGTAGTAAAAATACTATCATCTGGCATAAACGTAACCTTTGTCCCATGCTCATCTTTCCCACAACTTCCAATAACCTTCAAGTCGGCAATAGGAACCCCAATAGTATAACTCTGAGAATAAATCTTTCCATTTTTCCGAACTTCAGCAGTCATCTTCTTAGACAAAGCCGACACAACCGAAATCCCAACACCATGCAAACCTCCCGAAACAGCATAAGCCTTATTATCAAACTTCCCACCTGCATGAAGCTTTGTAACAATAATCTCAATAGCAGGCCTCTTGTAAACTGGATGCAAATCAACTGGCATTCCCCGGCCATCGTCCTCAACAGTCATCGACCCATCCTTATTTATCGTAATCCTAATCTCCGACCCAACTCCAGCCATATGCTCATCAACCGAATTATCCACAACCTCATAAACACAATGATGCAACCCATACTTATCAGTAGAACCAATATACATCCCAGGTCTCTTCCGAACCGCCTCAAGCCCCTCCAAAACCTTAATATCTTTCGCCGCATAATTGTCTTCTTTACTCATAATAAAACATCTCTTACTACAAAAAAACAACCTTTCTTTATAAACATTTAGGTCTTAAAATCAAAAATCGTCGACGCTGATTTACAAAATAAGCAAAATTACACATCCCAAAAAAATCAGTCTCTACTTCTTAACAACCTTGTCAATTTCCTGCCGAGCCTTCCAAGCCGCTTCCCTCTTCTCCTTCTCATCCTTAACAATATCACTCTTCCGAACCCACTTAACCTTCTTATTCAACCGTCCCATCTCCATATTCTTCCGACATTTACTAGAACAAAAAAACCTCACACTCGAATCCTTCTGAACAACCGTAGTCCCCTTAGGAAATTCATAAGCATTTTTACAAAAAGTACAAACTGGCATCTAAAAAACCCCCTTCCATTTATCCTTTCTAGTCATAGTAATAACACAAAGACCATTTGAGTCAGAACCATATTTCTCTTCGTGTCCAGAAACTTCAAAATCATATTCATACCTAGCAACTCCCTTCGCATGTTGACCAAATTCTTTCTCAACAACAACCAGAGGAATATCGCTAAGAGTTCCAGTTAAAGATTTAGACTTCCTCATATTCTTTCCAAGTTGATCTAACTTCTTATATAATTCCATCCTACTTGCTCCCCCTATGCGGTCTCTTCCCCATTCGCCTAGCCTCAATCTCAGTTTCCCTAAGCATCAAAATATCCCTCTTCTTAACAGGCCCTCGAACATTACGCCTCATCGATTTACCCCTATTCTTACCCTGCAAAATCTTACAACTAACCTGACTAACCTCTCCACGTGTCCCACCTCGAGCAACAACAGCCTCAACAATAGCAGGAACCGCTCCCTCTTCAGTCAACCTCTCACTACCCTTAGACCCAGTCGACTTCTTCTGCTCCTTGCCATCTTTCTTATTATCCTGTTTCTTATCTTTTGCCATTGTTTTATTTTTGTATCTTGGTACTTTTTCGTGCCATTTTATTTTTATTATTTACAAACCTTCAAGCAACATCTATTCGCTCGAAAATCAAAGGAAATTATTCCAAGTTGTCAAGTGAAGCTTCGCCTTCTTCAAGCACTGCGACAGCTGCCGTAGGCCTATTAATTCCAACAGAAATTCCTAACTTCTCTTTAGAATCAGCCACGACAAACTTTATACCTTTCTCTTTACAGAGGATAGGCAAGTGCTGCGTCAATTCCTTCGGATCGATATCAGATGCAACAACAACCAATTTCGCGATTCCTCGCTCAACTGCTTTAGTCACTTCATTAACACCCTTGTCAACCTTTCCGGTCTTAGCCGCTTTCTCTACAACATCATATACTTTTACCATTTTCGTTTCCTATTTAGTTCCAAGAATCAACCCTCAGAGAATCTCTTCATTGGTAAACATTAATCCAAATTTTACTTTATAAAACTTCCTACACTATTCCCACAAAACCTCAACCTCATCCGTCCTCTCTCTAGGCGCAATATCCACACTCCCATAATCCAAAGTCCCCAACCCAGTCTTCCAAATCTTCAACCCCAAATACCCAATCATCGCCCCGTTATCAACCAACAAACTCTTCTCCGGAACAAACAACTTACAACCCCTCTCCTCACACATAATCCGACACATCTCAACCAACCGAGTATTACAAGCAACTCCACCCCCAAGCAACAACTCGCTCTTCCCCGTATGAGCAAGCGCCCTCTCCGCAACCTCAACCAACATAGCAAAAACATTCTCCTGCAAAGCAAAAGCCAACTTGCCCGATGAAGACGGAACTTTAGTTCCCAATTTAGAGGGTACACTATTACGTGTCAAAATCAAATTCCGAATCTTAGTCTGAATCCCAGAAAAACTAACATCCATCCCCTTAACCGAATAAGGCAACTCTAAAAGCTCCCCGTCATATTCACTGGCCAACTCCTCAATCTTAGGCCCCGCAGGAAACCCCAACCCCATAGTCCTCCCAATACTATCAATAAAATTCCCAACACCTAAATCCAATGTCTCCCCAAAAATCCTATACCTACCACCCTCAAAAGCAACAACTTGAGTATTCGCACCCGAAGCATAAAGCATAACCGGATCTTTAGCCCCGACCGTTTCCCCAATAACCAGATGAGCAACACAATGATTAACTCCAACCAATGGAACATCCAACCTCTTAGCCAACCTCTTAGCAAAATCCATCCCCTCAAGCAAACAAGGCGCAAGCCCAGGAGCATTAGAAAAAGCAACAACTTCTATATCCTCCTCCCCAATCCCAGCATCTCCCAACGCCCGACTCCAAACTCCACTACTCGTCTTTTTATGATGCGCCCGAACCTCCATCGGAATCATCCCACCCTCACTCGTCGTATACGAATCTTTAACATTCGCCAATATCTTACCATTCAGGTCGGGGTCACCAGAGTCATCCTTTGAGGACAAAATCCCAACCCCAAAGGTATGCGCAGTAGATTCAATCCCAACAATACATTTCATAACTTCCCAAACAACCCCAAACTTAAAAAACCTCGCACAAACTATAAATACTTCATCAACTTTAAATTCCCATGACACAAGAAAAAGAAAAAACTTTCCTAGATTTCCTAAAACTAGTCTCACCAGGAACATCCCTCCGAACCGTAATCGACGACATAATCAGATCCGACCTAGGCGCAATGATAATATTCGACTCAACCGGACTAACTCAAAACATCATGGAGGGCGGCTTCCGAATCAACTCCCGATTCACATCCCAAAAACTCTTCGAATTATGCAAAATGGACGGAGCAATAATTTTATCCCAAGACCAAAAACGAATCCTCTACGCAAACATCCTAATAAACCCCGACACAAATATCCGCTCAATCGAAACCGGGACAAGACACAAGGCAGCAGAACGAACCGCAAGACAAGCCCACACATTCGTAATAGCAATCTCCGAACGACGAAAAAAAACAACCCTATACCACGGCTCGTCCAGATACTACCTGAAATCAACCGAAGAACTAATACGAAATATAACATCAAATTTACAAATATTAGAAAAACAAAAAGAAATTCTAAACGAAAATATAAGCAATCTAAATATACTCGAAATGTCTGAACTAGTCTCAGTCAGCGATGTATGTAAGGTAATCCAACGAGCCGAAATGATTCTAAAAATATCCGAATCGATAAAACGAAACTTCACCGAACTAGGAAAAGAAGGAAATATAATGCACATGAGATATAGAGAAATTCTAAGAGGCGTAGAGAAATCCGAAAGCGAGATTCTAAGAGACTACGCGAATATTCCATTAAAAAGAGCAAAGACACTTCTAGCAAACCTAACATTCGACGGACTCCTAGACACCGAATCAATAGCAAGACTAATCCTAGAAAAGCCTCTCGAAGAAAGCATATCCCCAAAAGGCTACCGATTCCTATCACACCTAACACTATCCGCCAAAGAAATATCCCAAATAATAAAATTCAACAACAATTTAGACAACATCTTAAAACTAGAACCTACCTCCTTCGAATCAACCCTAAAAAACAGAAGCTCCACTATATATGAAGAAATAAGAAACCTAAGGGAACAAATCATAAACGGAAAAATAATATGTTAACTTCATCCCAACTCGAGGAAATCCGCGACCAACTTGAAGCCTCACAAAATCCACTCTTCTTCTACGACAACGACGTCGACGGACTTTGCTCATTCCTAATTCTGCGCCGAGCACTAGACAGAGGCAAGGGCGTCATAATAAAATCATTCCCAGACCTAAAAGAACAATACACAAAAAAAGTCGATGAACTAAACCCCGACGCAATCATAATATTAGACAAGGCCGACATAAGTGAAGAATTCGCAAACCACGCAGAGCAAAAAGGAATACCAATACTCTGGATTGACCATCACAAAACAAATACCCCAAAGCAAACAGTCGACAAAACATCCTACTACACATCCCATCCTTCCGCCGAACCAGTTTCATACATCGCACAAAAAATATTCAATAGACCTCAAGATATATGGCTCGCAATAATAGGATGTATCGGAGACGTCTACATGCCAGACTTCGCACAACAATTCAGCCAAGAAAACCCAGACCTCCTACCTCAAAACGTAGACGCATTCACCGCCCTCCAAACAACAACAATCGGAAAAATCGCAAGAAAACTAAACTTCGGACTAATGGACACAACAACAAACATCCTACAACTAATCAGATATCTAACAAAGGCAACAACCCCACATGACATCCTAGAAGAAAATTCACGAACAAAACAATTCCACAAACGGTCCAATCAACTCGAAGAATTTTTCCAAAAACAAATCAAGAAAGCCGAAACTCATTTCGACAAAAACTCACCAATTCTCTTCTTCACATACTCTGGCAACACTTCAATGTCCTCTGAAATATCAAATCGTCTCGCTTTCGATCACAAAGACAAAATCGTAATAGTCGCATTCCTCCGTCCCGAAAAAGCCAATATCTCAATTCGAGGAAAAAACGCACTAAAAATAACAAAAGCAGCAACGGAAAATATACTAGGAGCAACAGGCGGCGGACACGAAGAAGCAACAGGCGCGATGGTTCCAATATCAGATTTTGAAACATTCAAAGACAATATCAAACATTTGACAAACATTCAAAACTACTCAAAACCAAATGAAATTTCTCTTCAATAGATAAGGCACAATACCTAAAATCCAAAGAACCAATTTTCGAAACATCACTAACTTCCAACGTAGTTCCCAATTTATCATACAAACAATGAGCAAGATTACTTAATGCCGTTTCTCGCTTCTCGCTACCACAAGCAAATTCCAGATAAGCTTCACCGACTTCATCTTTATACTCAGCATGCAAAGAACCATCCTTCTTATTAAAACCAACACGAAGTTCCAAATCTAAAATCCCCATCTAATAACATATCCAGAATCTTTATAAGTTTTTATTCTATTAAGCAAAGCATATCCGATTTATTTTCTTACTAAAAACTTATAAGCTCAAAAAATTTCTTCTAGCATGGGAGAAAGAAAGAAAGAAAAACTTAGAAAAAAGAGGGAAAAGAAAAAAGCCTTAGAAAAAATGCTCTCATCATCAAGTCAAAATAATGGGCCCAAATTCAAACTTGAACCCATAAGAAATCTAGTTGATTCAATAGAAAAGGAACCAGTATCCCTAACTTATGGTATTACATATCACGGTGAACCAAAAGTTGTAGAAAGAGACTATTTCATATACTGGGTAATGCAAGGCAATAAAACTATTTTTGAGAAAGGGATGATATTAATTGTAGACAATGACGTAATGGAAAATTCTTTCAGAGAAGCTTTTGAAAAGAAATATGAAATGAAAATACCTAAAACAAAAAAATATAATGACATAATAACCAAGAAAGTAGAAAACATAAAAAAATATCGTGGACATCACAACAGTCTCTAAATAAAAAACCTATACTTCTCCTAACCCCAAATCTTAAAAACCAATATTCTTTTCAAATACTATGAGTTTAGCAATTCCAATCGATTCTAACTAGGTTCCATCCTAGTCACAACTCTTATCCATTATCTTAATATGAAAAAAATAAAAGATTTCCAATACAAACCAGACATGACCGTCACAGAACTAGTCGACAGCTTCGGGTCTCTAGGATACCAATCAATAGAACTACATGAGGCAACAAAAATCTTCCTAAAAATGAAAAGAGAAAACTGCAAAATATTCCTAACCTTCACATCCAACATGGTAACATCCGGCCTCCGAGGCCTCTTTGCACAACTCTGCTCATTAAAAATCCCAAACATCTTAGTAACGACATCCGGCAGCATAGAAGAAGACATCATGAAATCCCTAGGCGCAGAGTTCGAAGTCTCCTCGTTTAACGCAGACGACACCGCGCTCCATGAGTCGGGCGAAAACAGAATCGGAAACATCACAATCAAAACCGAAGCCTATATGAAATTCGAAGATAAAGTGTCAGAATATTTGGATAAGGTATACCAAGAAAAGAAGAGAGTATCTTCCTCTGAGCTCCTCCACGAAATCGGCCTACAAATCAAAGACGAAAACTCAATCCTACACCAAACAGCAAAAAACAACATCCCAATCTATTGCCCCGGAATCGCTGACTCTTCATTCGGTTTCCAACTCTATATGTTCCAAGAAAAACATCCAGACTTCATTGTAGACACTGTTTTCGATATGAAAAGGATAACAGAAGACCTATCCTTTGATGAAAAGAAGGGCCTAGTCTCTCTAGGCGGCTCAATTTCAAAACACTACGCTATATTCGCCTCTCTCCTCTCCGGCGGCCTAGATTACGCGGTATACCTAACAACATCCCATGCAACATCCGGCTCAATGTCAGGCGCAACAACCCAGGAAGCAAAATCATGGGGCAAAATAAAAGACGACGGACAGGCCGCAACAGTAAACGGCGACGTCTGCATAACCTTCCCACTAATGATAACCTCAGCATTGGATAAGATGAGAGAAGAAGGTCTCCTAAAATGAACAACGCATATTTCACCCTCTCCAAATCAAAACTACAAGATCAACTAAAAATCCTAACCAACCTAAACCTAAAAGTATCCTACTCCTACAAAACAAACCGACAAATCGGCGACATCCTTCAAGACACATCCAACGTAAACTTCTCAGTCCATGCCCAAGAAGAAATCTCAATGATAAAAGACAAATCCAAAATATCCTTCTTCACTCAAGCCGAAACAATAGAAGAACTAGTCAAAATCATAAATGAAGGAATTAAAACCTTCGTAATCGATAACGAGATAGACTTGAAACACCTCTTGCAAGCAGCAAAACAAACTTCTAAAAAAATAAACATCTCGATACGTATGAAATTCAGCGAACACAGGATAGGAACAGGAAAATACTTCGTCTACGGTCTTCCCTCCTCAAAAGTAAACCAACTAATCCAAGAGCTACAGGATAATCCACAAGTAAAGGACCTAGGAATCCACATCCACCGAAAATCCCAAAACACATCTGAATGGGAAATCGTCGAAGAACTTCATGACTCAATAAACAAAGATACTCTAGAAATAATTAAATCAGTAAACCTTGGAGGCGGCCTACCTGTTGAATACAAATCATATACAAACTCAACATTACCATACATCTTAGAAAAAATAGAAAAGGCAAAGGAATTTCTAGATAGCCATAACATCCAAACAATAATTGAACCCGGAAGATTCTTAGCAGCACCTCCAACAAAACTCCACACAACAATAATCCAAATCCAAAACAACATTTTAATCCTTAACACAACAATATACAATTGCGCTCTAGACACAATCCTTACTGAAACTAAAATGTTAGTTGAAGAAGAAAAACTAGAAGGCCAAGAAGGAAACTACTATCTCCTAAAGGGCAACTCCCCAACACGAGACGACATCTTCAGGTACAAGGTAAAATTAAACAACCCAAAACTAGGCGACAGTATAACTTTCATAAACGCAGGCTCCTACAACTACACAACCGATTTCTTCGGCTACAAAAAACTAGAAACCAAAATCATAAAATGAAACTCTACACAACCAACCGAATCAACGCACTAGGACTAAAGGGCCCAGAACAAATCCCAGAAGCAATAAAACAATTCCTAAAAATACCAACAACTCACATACAAGTAGACAACGGAAATATCCAAGAATCAGAACAAATCCTATACAACAAAGCCAAACAAATCTTCACCAACTCGGGAGACAAAGTCTCCCTCCCACTACCCACCAGCGAAGCGTCCCACCAGCGAAGCGTCCCACCAGCGAAGCGTCCTGAAAACCTGAAGATTTTCATTGGCGGCGACCACTCCATAACCTACCCACTATTCAAAGCTTTTCAAAAACAACATGAAAACCCCTTCCTGATAATCTTCGACGCCCACGCTGATTGCATGTCACCTCAACAAGAACCAACCCACGAAGAATTCTTAAGAGCGATAATAGAACAAGGCTTCCCTTCAAATAAAATCATCCTAATAGGCGTAAGAAAAATAGAACCCGAAGAACAAGAATTCCTGGACGCCCACAAAATAAAAATCATACAAGATCCAAAACAAATCCTAAGCTTAACAAAAGATAAAGACCTCTACATCTCAATCGACATCGACGCACTAGATCCCAAATCCGCACCAGCCGTAAACTACCCAGAACCAAACGGCCTAATAGAAAAAGAATTCTTCCACATCTTCGAACAACTCCTAAGACAAAACCCCAAGGCAATAGACATAGTAGAAGCAGTTCCACAAAAAGATCAAGACAACAAAACCCTAAAGCTAATCATAAAAATAATCAAAGAAACAACTCTTTAATTTTTCTAGATTTTCGCGTTTAGATGAAGCCGTGAGAATAGCCGTTAAGTCGTACTCGCGTACGGTAGACCTCACAATGAAGTATAAACCGAAAAGATGGAAAATTAACTAAACCCGCTTCCCTTTCTCAACATCCTCAAAAAAATCATCCTCATCCACAATCTCCTTCCCAAAAATCTCCTCGACAACATCCTCCATGGTCACAACTCCAACAAACTTTTTCCTATTATTAAAAACCACAGCCATATGAATCTTTTCCTTAATGAACATCCCGAGCAAACTATCCAACTTACGACTTTCCAAAACCTTCAGCTTCTTCTTCTCATAAACATCTCTAACTTTCTTTCCAGAAGAAACCCCAACCAAATCACGAAAAAACAAAATCCCAACAATATTATCCCGCCTCTTCCTATAAACCGGAAATCGAGAAAACCCAAATTTCTGCATCTTCTTCAACAACTTCTTATCAATAACATTATCAACCTCCAACGCAAAAACATGCGACCTCGAAATCATAACATCACTCACAACCTTATCAGAAAAAGAAAGCGCCCCATGCAAAATCCTTTCCTCGTCCCTATCTAACCTAGAATCATCAGACTTCCTATGATGCGTTACAATCTCCTTCAGTTCTCGACGAGACCAAACCGTTCCCATCTCATCCCCTAGCATTTTATCCAAAGCCTTAGAAATTGGCCAACAAATAGGATAGAGCACAAAAATAAAAATCTTAACAAGCCACGCAGTCCTAGCACCAACCGCCATCGCATGCCTCGAAACAAACGCCTGAGGCAAAATCTCACCAAACACAACAATCAACCCAGTCGCAACAACTCCAGCAACAACACCCGCAGCTACACTCCCGAGCAAAATTGCAATTGCAGAATTCACACCAACATTACCAAGTAACAAAGTACACAACAAAAGATTCCCCCGCTTCCGAACACCATAAACTTTCCTCGCCTTCTCATCTCCCAACCTAATCTTCCTCTCAAGCTCGCTCTTATCTAAACCAAGCAACCCCAAAGTCAAACCAGAAAACAAACCAGAAAGCGCAACTAACAAAACAATAATCAGAATAACAGAAACACTAATCATAAAAAAAATAAACAATCATGATATAAAAACCTTATCCCCGAATCGTCGACAAACTATCTTCAATAAAAAACGTCCGCCTCGCAATCTCAGCCGCATGTCCAACACCCCTCGACTCCAAGTTCCGAAACATCTCACGTGCTTTCTCCAACTTATCCATTGTTTCCTCCCATTTTTTTAATTATAAGAAAGCGACAAACTCCCTACTTGCCACTCTCCAATTTCACCTTTTTCTCCTCCAGAAGCTGCATAACTGCAGTATCAACAAAATTACGTTTCGACGGAAACGCAACTCGAATCTTCTTGTCAGAAATATAATCTTCAACCGCCTCATCCAACCACCGACTAATCCTCACAGCCGTATCACTTCTTTGATTTGATTGGATTACCATAAACATATCATTGGTAACCTATACTATATAAACATTTCGCAATAAAACAAAACTCTTAATAACTAAAATGAATTCGAGAAAGTATGAAGGCAATAGTATTTGATTTCGACGGAGTCTTAGCTGATACCTATAAATTCAGCAAAGGTATAACAAAAGATGTAGGACACGAAATAACTCACGAAGAATTCAAAGCACATCATGATGGAAATGTATATGAAAAACCTGTCATATCCTTTACCGAAAAATCCGCGAATGAATTCTTTAAAAAATATTTAAAAAAAATAGAAAAAGTAAAACCATTTTTTTCAATAAAAGAAATAGAAAAATTAAGCAAAAGATCTCCACTATATATAATCTCTAGCAACGACGAAGAACCAATTCAAAAATTCCTTGATCATAATAAAATGAACTACTTTAAAGAAATATTAGGACTCAAAAAACACAAATCAAAAGTAAAAAAATTCGAATATCTCTTCCAAACATACAAATTAAAATCAGAAGACTGCATATTTATAACTGATACATTAGGAGATATACTAGAGGGAAATAAGGTAAATGTGAGGACTATAGCAGTAGATTTCGG
This sequence comes from archaeon, assembly GCA_018697035.1. GTDB lineage: Archaea > Nanobdellota > Nanobdellia > Pacearchaeales > GW2011-AR1 > JAGVXH01. The sequence goes on from JABHSE010000004.1 coordinate 350,099, forward strand.
ATTCCATGAAAAAGAAAGACTAGAGAAAGGAAATCCATTTAAAATAATTTCAAGTTTTGAAGAACTAGAAAAAGAATTGGATAAATTATAATTTCACCAACTTACCGACTTCGGTTCCCGCCTAACATACTCAAAATCCCCAACCAACTCATAAATCTCAACAGAACTCTCAACCTGATCATCAAAATACCGAACCTGATACTCCCTCTCATTCTCAGGGTTAAAAATCTCAATAATCATTTCCTTCATCTTTTTATGCTCCTGAAACAAAAACTGCTTATCCACCTTCATCTCCTTCCCATTAATAAAAAACTTATCACCTTCTTTCAGCTTCACTAAAGACTTACTCTGCTTCTCAATTTCTACCATAAAACAATAACCTCCCTAGAATTTATAAAGATTTAGTTAGATCAACTCTACCATCTCTCAGAAACAATCTTATTAGCCAATTCTTCAACTCCCGAAAACCTAAGCTCATCAACTTTCTCTCTAACAGCTAAGGGAATAGTTAACCCATAAAAGACATCTAACATAGGAACCTTCTTTTTCCCATTTTCCTCATGCAACACATATTGCTTCATCTTTTCTTGAGCCGCAACAATCATAGTAGCAATATCTTCAACTGTATATTCTGCCATAAAATAAAAATAGAATCAATCTTTATAAAAATTATTATACTCTAATTCAATAACTCTTCCCAGCATAAACAACAACCTTATTCTTCTTCCCACAAATCGGACACTTACCACTAGCCTTCTCATCCAAATCAGCACGAGTCCCCCGAACCTCAGCAACAAATTCCTTCTCAATAACCCCAGCACAAGCTTCCCCATCCGCCTCAACCGAGCAAAAAGAAAACCGAGCAATCTTCTCATCCCCAATCGCCTTACCGATAGAAACTTTATCGCTACAATCAATAACCTTATCCTCGAAAAACAAATCAGCCTTCGCCAAAAGCCTAGCATCATATTCAACACCCATCTTCCCAATAGTCCTAGCCAAGCTCTTCATATCAACACCAACCTTCTCCTTATTATCCCGAATAAAAACACTAACCTCTCCTCTCTCTAACTCCTTCTCGCCAACCTCAATCCTAAAAGGAACACCCTTCATCTCCCAATGAAAAAACTTCTCACCAGGACGCTTATCTGAATCATCAACCTTAACCGAAACACCTTTCTCCCTTAATTTCTTTTCAATGTCAAGAACCGCCTTATCCACACCCTCTCCAGTAAACGGAACAATCACAACCTGAACCGGAGCCAAAGCATAAGGCAAAACCAAACCACTATCATCCCCATGCATACCAATAACCGAAGCCAAAATTCTAGACATAGCAGGACCATAACAAGTAGTCCAAGGAGTCTTCTCGCCCTCATCCTTATCAACAAATTTAACACCAAAAGATTTAGGAAAACTCTGCTTAATCAAATGCGTACTAGGTTGCTGAATAATCTTTCCATCCGGCATCAAAGAATCACTTCCAATAGTATAAACCGCCCCAGGAAAAGTATCCCACTTCGGTCTCTTCATTGGAAAAAACGGAACACCAAAAACTTTATGCATCAATTTCTCAGTAATCCCAATATCCTCTTGAGCCTGAGCTTCAGCATCTTCCTTAGTTGCAAAAGCATTATGCGTCTCAATCCACTGAAACTCTCTACCCCTAAGCAAAGGCCGCGTAGCCTTAGTCTCATTCCGAAAAACACTTCCCCTCTGATACATCTTCAACGGCAAATCCCGATAACTCCTAATCCAAAGAGCAAACATCTCATAATAAGCAGTCTCACTAGTCGGCCTCATAGCAAGTCTAGAATCTCCTTGTTTCTTATCCAACCAAAAAACCTCAGGAGCAAACCCATCAATATGACTAGCCTCTTTGTTAAAATTCTCCTCAGGAATAATCGTCGGCAAAATAGAAAGCTCATGACCTTTAGCCCGAAGCTCATCTTCATAGAGCCGATACATCTTATCAATTATCAATGCGCCCCACGGCCTAATCACGACAAACCCCTTAACCCCATATCTCAAATCCGTAATCTCTGCCTTCTGCAAAATCTCACTAAACCATTCACTAAAGTTCTCACTCTTAGAAACATTAAACGTAGTTTTCTTCTTTGCCATTATTTTATTTTATATGATGGTACTCTTTGAGACCATCCCCCCACAAACCAACCCCAACTTATAAAACTTACCCATTCCTAAAATAATCATGGAAAGATTACAAAAAATCATAGCAAACTCTGGCTACACCTCAAGACGAAAAGCCGAAACTCTAATCGAACAAGGCAAAGTCAAACTAAACAACATCACAGCAAAACTAGGAGACAAAGCAAACGAGTCTGACGAAATAACAATAGAGAATATCCCAATCAACTCCAAACCAAAAAATGTCTACTATATCCTAAACAAACCCAAGGGAATCCTAGTAACGAAGGAAGACCCTAGATCAAGAAGAACAATCTACAACCTCAGATCCGTCTCAAGTCTAGGCCAAAACCTAAACTACGTCGGCAGACTAGACGCAATGTCTGAAGGCTTACTTATACTAACAAACGACGGCGACCTAATCCAAAAACTAACCCACCCAAAACACGCAATAACAAAAACCTACCAACTCAGAACCGACCCCGTAATCTCAAAGCAACACATCACAGATCTAAAAGAAGGTATACCAATCGAAGGCAGAAAATTCTTCGCCACAATAGATAACAAAAACAACAACACATTCCACATCTCAATCCAAGAAGGCCGAAATAGAATCATAAGAAAAGTTTTAGAAAAATTAAACTACAAAATATTTGAATTAAAACGAATCCAAGTAGCAAACATAAAACTCGAAAATCTTAAACCAGGTGAAATCAGGGAAATCCCAGAAAAAGAACTCAAACAATTAATCTTATAAAATCAAATCAAGTTAAAATATTACCCAAGAGTCTGTAGTTTAATGGATAGAATACCAGGTTTCGGCCCTGGCGATGGGGGTTCGATTCCCTCTGGACTCGTATCGAAACACCATGATGGGGGCGAACAATTTGCTCGAATTTTTATCTGCGAAGCGATTATAAAAATTTTAGAGTGAATTGTGAGTAGATTCCCTCTGGACCCGTATTACCCATAAACAAAAACAAACCGAATATTTTATAAACGTTACCCTTTTAATATAACTACACAATGGAAAAACATAATAGCTTACTACTAAAAATATGTGAAGAAATTCCCTTATTAGCTCCACTAGAGAAAAATGGAGAATGCAGCGTAGAAAATACAGATTGTAGGTATTATCAAAAAACCACAAACTATTGCATCAAAAAAAGAACTAAGCCAATAGGATTAATCTACAACTAGTCAACATCTAAACACCTTCCCCAAAACAGCCCCTCTCCTCTCCTCTCCCAAACACTTCCCACAAACCTTACTACCATCCCTCATCTCTCCAAAATACCTCTCTTCACTCATCCCATGACACTTCAAACAAGCTCGCAAACAGTTAACACATCTTTCCTCCCCCGTAACACAATCCCTCCTCATATGCGTAGAGCAAACAACACCACCACACCTGATACACATCTTAACACAACCCCGGCAAAGCTTCCTCCCACAAACATTACAGCTCCTCTTCAAGCACTTCGCACAAAACCTCTCACCACATTCCCCACAAGCATCCAAGCAATCCCCGCACGATACATGACCACCCGAACACAAACTAATATTGATAACATCCGCACCACACCCCTCACACTCCAACCGATTCAAATTCTTAGTCAAAGGATCATAAGTCATATCAACCAACTTCTCAGACGAAGCTCCCTTTAAATGCAACTTGAAAGAATACACCGGATAATAAATCGCAGTAGTATTCACAAGTTTCCGATCAACATTCAAACTGAATTTCTGCATCGCATCCTGAACCGTAAACTCCCTCTCTCTCAAAACCCTCTGCATAATCTCGTCATCTCCAGCTTTAACAATCCCATTCCGAAGTCTTTCCAATCTCTTTCGCAAACCCTCGCGCTCCGACTCATCACAACTCCGCAGCTCCATCTCAACCTCCCGAATCTTATCCAACTTCCCATTCAAATCCCCACTAAGCTCCTTAAGCTGCATATCATAATGCTCACCAATTCTAGCAACTTCAACCTCAACTTTCCCCTTCAAAACTCCCGCAACCTCAGCCTGTTTAACCTCAGCCAATTCAATAGCCCGAGCCTTAGCAATAACATAATCTCTCTTAATAGCTTCGCCATCAACTTCCAGGCTGTCCCCATCAACAACACTATATCCACCCAAATCCCCATCAACAACTTTACCTTCATGAACATAAATCTCACTTAAAACTCTCTCAACCTCATTCAAATAATTAAAACTCGTCACAAAACTAAACCGCGAAAAAAAACTATTTCGATAACTACGAGTCAAACTCTTCAGCTCACAATTCCTAAGACTCAGACGCTTTCTAATCTCAGCTTCCGCGTCAACATCAAAATCAATCCTCAAAATCGTCGCCTTACCAGCGCCCTCCAAAAACTTCATCATAGCAACAAACATAAAACTCCCCTTCCCAACCAAATCACCATCCCCACTCCCAACTCCTAACCCCGAACTCTTAACCTTATCGAAGATAAGTCTATAAGGCCCACCCTTCCCAAACAAATCTTCAAAACTTCTAGGAACATTCTCTACACTCAAAACACCATCAACCCAAGAAATATCACATTTCAAATTAATAAAAAACTCTTCTGTAAACTTCCTAATCTGCTCCATTGACAAAAATCACAAAATCACTTTAAGAATATTATTATACTAAACAACACCTTACAATACTTAAACATCAAAACCCATATCATACCATGCAATAAGAAGATTTATACATAACAGAAAAACCAAGTAAAAGAAAACCAGTATCAAAAATAGAATACAGACTAAAACAATACAACATGACAACACTAGAACTCGAAAACCTACCACCACAAGACGGCCTCACAAGAATAATCGAAAACCCAAGAGCAGCCCGAAAGAAAAACACCTTCCTGTCCTGCTAAAAAATATCGCCATTAACTTTTCCTTAATCTTATTTCGTACATAATAAAAAAGTTGAATACTAATAAAAATATAAATACTAAGAATTAATAGAATAGTTAGAATGGAACAATCACAAGAAAAAAACTTCAAGAATAAGGCGTTATCTACCGCATATAAAATTAGGGGATGGAATCTTCGATTAAAGGCAATCGGCAGTGCAATCTTCGGTCTATTCGTATTTATTGGAGGAATCATAATAGCAATCTCGACAAAAACATGGGGATCTTTAATCTTCTCAATAATCGGGATAGTTGTTTTAATCGGAAGTTGGATTTATTGGAAAAGAGCTAAATCAGCAGACGAAGGAAAGTTTTATTAAGAAAAAATATGATAAATATAATAAAATGAAACAAAAAATAATTTTATCATCTCTCTTGTTAACAACTTTATTTTCATTTTTTATTGTTTCTGCTGATACCTGTTCAGAAACAGATGATGGTTTAAACCTAGAAACAGCAGGCAGTATTGCAATTATTCAAATCTTACAAAATAATGCAACAGCAAATATAACGGGAAGCGATTATTGTTTTGATTCTTCTATTAACATCGAAGACGGAACTTCTACTCTAAATGTGGCTCAACTTTTTATAGAGAATGGAATGAATCTAACAAACATAAACAAAACCTCTGGAACTTATTTAATGGAAACTACTTGTCAAAACTTTGAAATAGATGACGTAAAAACTTATTCCGTAGCTGTTTCATACAAATGTCCAAATGGATGTTCTAATGGAGCATGTATAAAAGAAACTCCGCTACAAGAAGCCGTGAATGACAACATGCTACAAAGATTTTTCAAATGGTTGGGCAATCTTTTTGAATAAATAAACAAGTAAGTTAATATTAAAATTAGACGCCACTAAAGCAAGAGGCACTACTCTCTCAAAATTTTAATCCATGTACTCTAAAACAAATTTCACTCACTCTCATAAAACGGCCGCCCATCCAAATCACACTTATCATCCAAGAAACAAGCGTTCTCAACCTTCTCCTTCTCATAATCCTTCATCCCAAGACTAATCTCATCCGCAATCTCCGAAACCCCACGAGCAAAAAAATCCAAATTCCCCTTCCCCTCAATAAAACTCGCCATCAACTTCTCCTCAATTTTATTCCGCCCACTAGTCCTAGATTCGGCATCCAACCCAAGATTAAACAAAATAATCGGCAACTCCCCAATCACCAACCCAACACAACACATCTTATTAATAATCAAATCAACAACATGCTCCTCCATAGTCCCCTTCGTCGCAAACGAATAAATATACATATCCCTCTCCTGCCCAATCCTATCAAGCCGCCCAATCCGCTGCTCAACGCTCATAGGATTCCACGGCAAATCATAATTAATCAAATTCCGACAAAACTGAAAATTCAAACCTTCAGCTCCACAATCGGTAGAAATCATAATATCTGCCTCTCCCTTCTTAAAACCCTCAACCCTCCTCGACTTCTCCTCACGATCCAACCCTCCCATAAACTCAATAATCTTCAAATCCTGAGGAACTAATCTTTCAACAATGTACTTCAAAGTAGTAGGATGCCGAGTGTAAATCAAAATCTTCTCGTCACTCGACCTCTCTCGAATCTCCCTAACCAACTCCACAAGTTTCTCAATCTTCGAATCAACTTCCAACTTAGCATAATCATCAAGTATACCTTGCGCAAAATCCCGAGTCCCCTCCGCATACAAATCACTCTCAACAATTTTAGTCAAACTCTCAATAGCACTTTTACTTGAACTAGTAACCTTGGGCAAAATAGCGAACACAATCAAAGCGCCGTTAATCTCGCTCCCATTCGCCCGAAAATAATTCGACTTCAAAAGCCGAACAGTATTCTCATAAATACTCTTCTCCAATGCACTCATCTCGACAGTCACAATTTTCGGTATACGCGACTTATAATCAATCCCAGTTTCACTCCGCTGCCGCCGAACCATCACCTCCTCCAACTTCTTCTTCAACTCCAACGGATTCAACGGATGCCGCTTATTCCCCTTAAACAAAAAATTCTTCCGAAACTCCTTCAACGTCCCGAGATGCCCCCTCTTCAAAATATGCAACAAATTATACAACTCCAACAAATCATTCTGAAACGGCGTCGCTGTCAAAAGCAAAAACCTCTTCTTCCTCAACCGATCCACAAACTTCCACCTCACAGTATTCCGCTCCTTCAACTTATGCGCCTCATCCACAATCACCAAATCCCACGAAACCTCATGCGCAGCCCCATGCCGAAACTTCGCAATTTTCCTATTATACGCCTTAACCCGATCAATCGAAGCAACCACAAAATCATTACTCCAATCTTCAACACTCTCCACAATCGTAAAATCAATCCCGAACTTCTCCGACATCTCAGCCTTCCACTGATCAACCAAACTCGGAGGACAAAGGATTACAACCTTCTTAAGAAAACCCCGAACAATGCCCTCCTTAATCACCATCCCAGTCGTAATCGTCTTACCTAAGCCAACCTCATCCGCAAGCAAAGCCGTAGCATTCAAATCCCGAAGCAACCTCAAAGCACCCTCCCTCTGATAAGGCAAATCATAGGCCAAATTCTTAGAGACCTCGCCCCAACAAGTCAGCTCCTTAATATCACCATCTTGCGAAACCGCATCAGCATCCATCCTCAACTTAAACAACTCAGAAGAATCAAACTTTCCACTACTCAAGTTCCCAAATAAATCCGAAGCATCATCCTCAGAATTTTCGTTGACAATTATTTCAACCATCTTTCATAAAACAGCCCCACTCACTTTAAGAAGATTATTGTGATAAACCTTATAAAAACAGGTTCCCTTAATAATCAAAGATGGTGAACAAAAAATTCTGGGCAGCAGTATTCACTCTAACCGGCACAACCATCGGAGCCGGCATACTAGGACTCCCATATGTTTTCGCAAAATCCGGATTTCTTGTAGGCGTCTTCTGGCTATTCATAATCGGCGCGGTCATAATCTTCACGAACCTAACACTAGGAGAAATAACCCTCCGAACAAGGGGCAAACACCAACTCACAGGCTACGCAGAAAAATACCTCGGCATCTGGGGTAAACGACTCATGTTCTTCGCCGTCGCATTCGGAATCTACTCTGCCCTACTAGCCTACCTAATCGGAGAAGGCGAATCATTGGCACAATTAATCCCAGGCAACACGCCCCCATTCGTCTTCGCAATATTCTTTTGGATAATCATGACCCTCCTCTTAAAGCGCGGACTCAAGGGACTAAAACGAGTCGAAACATATGGCGTCATCATAATCATCACAATCATACTCGGCATATTCATAAAATCAATCCCTCTCATAAACCCAACAAACCTAACTACATTCTATCCAACAAATTTTGCAGTTCCATTCGGAGTCGTCCTTTTCGCCCTACTAGGTTTCACATCAATACCCGAACTAAGAAAGGAAATCAAAGGCCAAGAAAAACTCTTGAAAAAAGCGATCATACTCGGAACCCTAATCCCAATCGCCCTCTATATTATATTTTCCCTAGTCTTTATCGGCATTCTTGGTAACAAGATAACGGAAGTAGCAACTTTATCATTCGGACCCTTAATGACCCTTCTAGGAATTTTCACAATGCTCACCTCATATTTCGTCCTATCGTATTCAATCCACGCAACATACACATACGATATCAAAACAAAAAAATCCACAAGATTCATCCTAACATCCATCCTTCCCTTAGCCCTTTACATCCTAGCTACACAACTCGAATTCATAAAATTCACCTTCATACTAGGAATCGGCGGCGTTATCTCTGGAGGAATAACGGGCATCCTAATTCTCCTTATTGCAAGAAAAGCAAAAAAATCCACAAGAAACAAGAAAGACCCAGAAATCAAAATACCAATAAACATACCAATAATAATAATCCTCTCTTTAATCTTTATAGCCGGAATCATCATTGAATTCGTTCACTAAACAAACCTTACAAATATTTAAATAATAAAATAACCTAAAATAACCATGAGGAAAATACTACTAACAATTTTAACAGTTTCTTTGCTAATGCAGGTCTCAGCATTCGAATTCTGCGACGACGGAACAGTAGGTGAAAACAACCTCCGATTAATCTCAGTAGACGACATGTTAAAGGACAACTCAAAAGAATGGATATGGTCGACATCAGAAAAAATCGAAATTGAAGCACGAATTGAAAACCGAGAAGACGATGGTGCAACATATGTCATAGAAGCGATATTCAAAGACGGAGACGATACAATAAAAATAGCAGAAGATTCAGAAGACCTAAAAAAAGACTTCTCACTCTCAGCCAACGAAAGAAAAAGTGTCTCACTGAACTTCGAAATAGATGAGAATGCAGACAAGGATGAATACGATTTATACATAAAATTCTACAAAGAAGGTGAAGAAGATACGGAATGTATGGAAAACTCAGAAGAACAAATCAAAATAGAAAAAGTAGAACTATGTGAAAACGGCAACGTTGACGAAAGCGATTTAGAAATAAAAACAATTTCTGACGAAATGAACGACAATAAAAAAGAATGGGAATGGGAACCAGGAAACGATATAGAAATATCTGTAGATCTAAAAAATAAGGAATACTCTCAAAGGACATTCATAATAGAATTAGTAATGTTCGACGAAAATAACGAAGAAATAATATTCGCAGAAACCACAACAAAGGACGTAACTCTCAACGAGGACGAAGAAGAACAAGTAAGCCTCTATTTAACTCTCTCATCGGAAATCAAAGAAGGAGAATACTCGCTCTACGCTAAAACTTATGACGAAGATAATGAAGACATATGCACAAGCCTAAAGGCACAAAGCAAATCAAGCCCAATAAAAATATCAGTAGAACGACCAGAAAGAAAAGTAGCAATCACAAAAGTAGAAGGACCCAAGGAAGCTCCAATGTCTTCAGAATTAAACTACACAGCAACAATAACGAACTTCGGAGATGAAGATGAAGATAAAGTGTCCATGCTAGCATACAACTATAAATTAGGCATAAAGGAAATAATAGAAATCTCAAATCTAGATTCCGGCGAGTCGAAGGATATCACATTCCACTTGACAATCCCAAAAAATATAACCCTCTCAAAACACGCAATCCTCTTCTCCGCAGAATACGAATACAACTCAAAATCGGATTATTACAAAAGCATCACAACTGAGAAAAACGAAATCAGATACTATATAACAATTTCAGAAGAGGAAATTCAGATAGAAGAAACCCCAGAAGTAATTGAAGAAGAAAACGAAACAATCATAATAGAGCCCACACAAAATGAAACAGAAAACGAAACAACAACTGTAATAACAGGAAACGTATTAGGAGCATCTAACAAATCCTTCAGTTGGCCAATCTTGATCATATTCATAATACTAGGAAGCATAGGGATATATCTATTTTTCAAGAAACCAAAACAACGAACGAGAGAACCTGTAATAGTAAGGAGACACACGGCAAAACTATAGACTAAAGACTTAAATAGCCAAAACCCAATTCAAATACGTAAACGAAACCGAGAACCCAATGAACATTCTATCAAAATTATTAAATAACACAGGAGGAAAATATGAAATTATATGTAGGAAATTTACCATGGTCAATCGACGATAGGAAGCTGAAAGAATTATTCGAATCATTCGGAGAAATAAGCGAAGCAGTTTTAATCAAAGATAAGTTTTCAGGTAGATCTAAAGGATTCGGATTCATAACTTTTGAAGACGATGCATCAGCTCAAAAAGCAATCTCTGATATGCACGAGAAGGATGTTGACGGAAGACCTTTGACAGTTAGCGAAGCAAAACCAATGGTTCCACGAGATAACGCTCCACGAGAAGCGCGTTCGGACGAAGGTTCGGAAGCACCACTCGCAAACCCATCGGAAATCAACGGACAAATCGAAAGCGACGAAGCACCAGAAGTTGTAGATGACAACTCTGACGCTGAAGCAGGAGAAGAGGATATCGAAACAGTTGAGGAAGCAAAAGAAGATGCTAGCGAAGATGAGCCAGCAACAGAAGATGCACCAGAAGCTGAAGAGTCCGAGGAACCAAAGGAAGAAGTTAAGTCTGAATAAATCCAGAACAAACTAAATTTTTATTTTTTTAATTAGATTTATATAAACAAATTCCATAGATTATTATGGAAAAAGGAGCAGTGATATTCTTTATGTTATTATTGATACTAACATTTCAGGTAAACGCATCAGAATTATGTGAAAACGAAGTTGGCGAAAATACCTTGGAAATAATAAGTATACAGGATTCAAAATTACTTGATGAAATAGAATGGATATGGGAACCAAATGAGGAGAAAACAATTGAAGTAGAAGTTGAAAATAAAAACTATACAAAAAGAAATTTCAAAATAGAACTATTTCTTCTAGATGGAAGTTACAACATAAGGGAAAACTTCACAACGAGTAGCAGTGATGTAATAAAAACAGTATCTATAGATAACGGAGAAACCTATGAAACAGAATTTTCATTCCAGCTAAATGGCGTCAAAGGCGGTCTATATTTTCTTTACGCAAAACTCTACGATGAAAACAATGAAAGTATATGTACAGAGTTAAAAGCAATAGAAACAGGCAATGAAGCTTTATTAGAAATAGAAGAAGAAATGCGAATGTCTATGGTAAAAAGAATATACGGACCGACGCTTTTAACAACAGGAGAAGAAGTTGAATACACATTGGAAATAATCAACCTTGGAAATATAGAGGAAGATAAAGTTCTAATAACAGCATACAATAAGGAGCTCAATATAAGAGAAGAGGCAGAAATAACAACATTAGGTATACAGGAAATAAAAAACATAACGTTAAACTTTACAATCCCGCAAAACACAACAAGCACACAAGAACAAATTATTTTTTCAACAGAATACGATTATAACAAAAATTCGGGACTCTATTCGGAAATATATGATAGAGACAAAACCCTCACCTTACAAATCATAACAGCGGCAGAAACAACAAATAAAACAGATTTAGAAACAGCACCCCAAGAGCAAACCAACACAACTCCGCAAATCGCAAAACCCGAAGTGCCAGAAAAAGAATCATCTCTCCTTTGGGTAATAATCACAATAGTCATAATCTTACTTATAGCAACAGCAATACTAATCGTCTACTTCCACTCGAAAAAAAATAACATAATACCGGCAACCACTACAACACAAAATAATGAAGTAAACGACTACCTCTCAAAAATGAAAAAAACTACTCCTGAAACGACCACTTCTCCAGACAAACTTTCCTAAAATTACACCGCGAACACCAATACCCTTCACACTTTTCAAAATCATCTTCAACAGCCTCATTCTCAGAAATATCCTTCAATAACTTTTTCATCTCCAAAATAGACCCACGCAAATACTCTCGCACAAATTCCAACCTCTCAGAATCAACCTCAAAAGAATCAACCTTCCCCTCGTCCCCAATTCCAAGATAAAACATCTTCGCCGTAATATTCTCAGTCGGTATACCCAACTTATCAGCAACATAAAGTGAATAGAGCCCCATCTGCAACTCATAATCAGACTTCCGCTCTTTCCCAGTCTTCCAATCATAAAGAATCACTTTATCTCCCTTCCTCATAGCAAAATCAATACTAAGGTATACCCTGGTACTTTCGAAATCAAAGCTCAGAAAATCCTCCAAAGTCACCCAATCCTCGACGGGCGTCCTCCGAATCTCCATAAAAATATCCGAATTATAAAAATTACGCAAACATCTTTCAGCCTTATCAAATAATTCAGCCTTCTCATCTTCCGAAATCTCAATATCATATTCATCCTCAAAAAACCGATGCGCATTAGTCTTAAATCCAGTATACCCACCAAGCTTCGACATCACAAAATCACTCTCCATCCTCTTACGCAAAATAACAACCGCATGACTAAGACTAACTTCCTCACCACTTCGAAACTTCTTCAAAATAAACTCAATCACTCCATGCACCGCACTCCCCATCCAAACCTCCTTCCCATTCAACTTCTTCAAATAATAAATCCGCTTAATCCTATCATCCTCACTCGCAATCCACCCATTCCAAAACCCATAATGATTAAAAAAATACTTCCGCCGACACTCTCTAAAAATACCGTCTCTAGATTTCGACCACGAAAACTCATTCTTGAAAACCATCCCCATCTGAAACAATTCGAACTTATAATATTTCCCCTAATTACAAAATTCAATCACCTCATAGAAGGAAGTTTAAGCATCGCAGCAGTATATTCAATCTTATCCGCAGTCGGAGCAAAAATACTCAAAATACCTTCAGGCACACTTGTACCAACCCCAACAGGAGAATCATGACACCTCTTCCAAACCTCTCGCCTAGAAGAATACGTCGCAATCGCACCAGTCCTAAACAAAGCCGACTTCTCATCGTACGTCTGGTCTTGATACTTTATCCCAAAAAAACTAACGTCCCCCAGAAAAGCCCCTTTGCCCGGAATCAAAAGCGAAGGCAACTCCATCTGCTTCTCACTAATCTCAATCCCACTAAGAACCCTCGACCCTCCAAAATACCATCTCTCAAAATAACCAAAAACAGGATCCTCTAGCTTCTCCTTAATATCAACAAGATAATCCCTCCCATACTGATTTCTCTGAATCAACTCCATAAGGAAACTAAACCTCAAACCTTTTTAATAATTTATACACTATACTTTAACCCTATCTACCCTTCCGCCACCACAAAAACAAAACAGCAACACAAAATATCCCCGCCCTAATATAATACAAATAATCCTCTCCATAAAATCCAACAAAACCCAAGATAACAGCAACAACCAAAAACACAACCACCAAAGCCCCATCTCCCTTTTGCTCTCTCAAGAGTAAATTCCGAAAGTTCACTATTCTAGGTCCTCCCTTAAATCATAAATTTTAATCAAATCCTTACAAATCAAACCTGCTCTCCGACCATAACAAAAAACCCTATGATATTCATGCGGATAATCCTCCAACTCAAAATGATTTTTCATCTATTTCCCCGCAACCTTAGCACCAGCCAAAGCAAAAAACCCAATCCCCAAACCAATCATAGTAAACGCAGCAACCTGCCCCGTCAACAATCCAATACCAATCCCAAGAAAAAGCCCAGCCGGAATAAAAATCCCAGAGTTATCATCTTTCTTCTTTTTCGTCATAGTATCTATAATGATTGGAAGTTTATAAAATCTCTGACGCGAACCGCCACTAAACCTTTTCAAGATTAAAACCCCGAACAATCAACCACCCCGCCAAAAAAACCTCATTCGCCATAATAAGAATATAAAAAAGTTTCAACAACTGATAACTAAAAAACAACTCCAACACACTCCCAATCAATAAAGAAACACAAGCAACAACACCCCAAACAGAAATCCACCTCGGAATAATCCTAGACCTATAAAGCAAAACATAAAACGCAAAAGCACTAAAAATAAAAATAAAAGCATGCCACACATAAATCGGATTCCTCATATCAAACAAAACACCAGAAGACAAAAAGAAAAGCCCAGCAACAATCATCAAAAACCCTTCAACGAACTTCAAAGAGATATACCCAAAAGCCAACCCCTCCCCACTACTCCTAAGAAAAGGATACATCAAAACCGCAATACCAATAACAGCCAAACCAGCAACAACCTCAGATGGCACAACAATCAGCTTCGAATCCGTAAACATATACGCCAAAACAATATAAGCAAGCAAAATAAAAAATCCTACAACAACCGCAATCTTCCGTCTACTCACTTTCTCCCCATCCCATACAAATACCACATTCCCCAAAAACCATAAACACTAACAAAAGGAAGAACGATAGAATAAACAACATACTTACTAGAAGACAAAGCAAACAAATCAGCGCCAACAAAAACCGCATAAAGATTTACTATCGGCCAATAAGCAGTTATCGCAAGAGCAGCAAACATACAATACCTCCCCCATCGTCGGCCATACCAAAGCCCAACAATCCCAAAAACCAAAAGAGGAATATAAATCAAACTGTCCCCGAAAGCAAATCCCTTAGCCCAAGCAATCCCAACCTCCCCAATCTCCTCAACAGACTCTTGCAACCCCAAAGAAACAGCAGCCTCATAATTAAACAGCGAAGAAGTCTGCCCCATAACCAAAAGAGCCGTAAGCAAAACACCTAAGACAATCAAAACATAAAAACCAAATTCCCTCTTCATTTTTTCAATTTAGCCCCCGCAAACATAAGCCAAATCATAAACAAGACCTCACCCATAGTAATCATACCCAAAGTAAAAATAAGCGAAGTCAAGCTAGGAAACAAAATCTCAACAAAAGCCATGAAAGTATAAGCAACCCCAGCAGCAATCATCAAATAACCAAACACCTTAGGAAACCAACCCGACTTCAAAATCAACACACCCTGCGGCAACAACCATAGCCCCCAGAAAATCGAAGCAACAGTTATCCCAAGTAAATTCATATCAAACCAAAACATCATAGCTTCCGGACTATTAAGCAAGAACAACGTCGCAGCCTTGAAAACAGTAGCAACCATCGCAATCGGAACACCAATCAATCCAAGTACAACAATCAACTTAGCCTGAGTTTCGTCAACCGATTTAAACAACTGAAACAAAATCAAAACAACAACGATATGAATCAACTGAACAAGCAAACTCCCAGCAATACCAACCCTAAACAAAAACTCATTAGTGGCAACGCTAGCAGCCGTAGCAGCAGCGCCCCCAGCAATCATAATCACCGAAGGAATATACTCATAAGTAAAAAGCCCAACAAATAACCAAACCGGATACAAAATCCTAAGCCACAACACAGCCTCACTCTTAGACATATCAAATCTCATCTCTTCGGGCCCACCAGGGTCATGCCATTTTGAGGCCAACTCCAAGCAACCCAAACAATATAAACCAGCGTCAAAACTTCCAAGACACTATAAACCGAATAATACAAAGCAGGCTCTCCAACAAACAAACTCCCCAACTGCCCCGCAATCATAATCAAACCAGCAACAATATTGAAGACTCTATTAACTCTCCTCTTCAAAAATCGAGACAACAAAATCATAGCAATCGGAATCTCCATAAAAATAGCAGCACTAATCAAAAACATCGGACCAATCACCATCCCCCCAACAGTCCCTCCCATAATCTCAGCCAAAATCCCAGCATCAAACATCCCCAAATAATCACAATAAAGATAATTAAACAAAAGAAATATCCACAAAAGTGAAAGCTTCTCCTTTATGTCCATACCAACATTCTTCATATTACTCTTCATATTTTTATTTCCCAAAGACTTTGACAATAGCCATCACCAAGAACCCCAAGCCAAGCCCAGTCAAAACACCAGCAGCCCAGTTCCCAGTCATCGCACCATAGCCCAATCCAAGCAAGGCCCCCGCCGGAATAAAAATCCCAGAGTTATCCTCTCTCGCTCTTCGTCTAACAACTTTTTTTACCATAACGCAAACAAGAAATTAGACTTTAAATAATTAATCAAAAACACTTTCGAAAAATAAACTCATCCCCTAACAAGCTTCAAAACATAAACATCCATAACATCAAATCCAGGATGCCCAAACTCCCTTCCCCAATTAGGATACATAAATCCAAGTTCCTCATAATCCCCCAAAGTCATCTTGACATTCATAGCATCTCCTTCAGGAAATATCCCACACCCCTCAATTCTCTTATATCCCCTATTATCCGTAACAACAGCCTCAATAACCGAAGCTATCGGCCTCGAGTACATAATCTTATTAGACAACTCATCAAGTTCCACCATACAACTAAATAGAAACCTCTCTTATAAGAATTATTATACTCTACTTCCCCTTCCAATAAACATCCACAACAGACAAAACAACCCCAACACCAATCAACCAATATCCAAACCACTCCTCCGCGAAAGCAATCCCAAACAAAATGAACCCAAGAGCAACCCCAGCAAGAACACTTAATCGTCCCCGCCTCTTATCCTTCCTCATAAAAAACACCACAGCAAAAACAGCAAGCAAAACCACAATCCCAATCATAATATATATCTGAGGTACACCCATACTTAATACAAAGACTCAATCCTTATAAAATATCCGCATCACCACCTCAAAACAATCCAAACAAAAAATCCCAACTCGCCAATTCGGGCAAAGCCCTCGTGCCCCTAACACCTAACCCCTAACTCCCAACAATTAATCCCCAAACACCACTCGTCTTGCAAGACATTTTCGTCTCTTTCTTTTTTACCATTAGATATCAAAGAGTTTAGTGTTTAAATTGTTTGTGGAATCGGTTCGCTCGTGTAACTTAGAATCAATCAAAACTAAAAGTAGAAGGTAAAAATGGACGAAGTTTAATCGGCATAACATCATCTAATCTTTCTATATCCTTGTCCGTCAACTCTATAAGGTTCTTCTCATATTTCTTATAAAAATTCTTCTTAATCTCTTTCCGTTTCAAATATTGCTCTTCTTCTAATCCCCAAAATTCTATCCAAACTTTTGTACCTAATGGTATAAAGAAATCACAATAAACCTCTTCTTCAATTGGCACCTTTCGCTCATAGGCATGAACTATACCCTTATGGTATAGCCAATTATCAATAATCTGTTCAGCCTTACTTCTTACCATATGGCCATCCTCTGTCAAATAAGCTGCCGGAAATTTGGTTCTAAAATCATGCTCCTCAGCTTCCAATTCTGTTTTCTTATAATCTGGTGCCTGCTTCTTATTACTATTCTTATCCTTTAGAAAACAGTCATAACACCTAGGCTTATCACCCTTCTTCCATATGCCACAATCTACACATTTTGAAACCTCACCCTTATCTTTCTTTGCATTACATGATTTACAGATAGGAAAGAATCCAGATTTCTCACCACATACTTGACAAGCCATACAAATTAACATCTAAATTGTTATTTATATGTTTCCCCGCAATCGTCTGTCGTTCGTCCCGCAAAGTATCGCTACGCTCGTGTAGGTTGTTAAATAAATTTATAAATTGTTTATACATATCAATAATATGTTTGAATTCATAAATAATCTTGTAATAAAGTTTGCAATATATTTGGCTCCAGTTTTAACAGCTCTAATTCTAATTATAATTGGAACTCCTTTCTATTCTGAAAAAGGGGGCATATCAAGATTTAGGGAAAAAATAATTAATAAAAAGAATGCTATCAAAATGCATATTTTTTTGATCTTTCTCGCACTGCTTATCCCTACTATAATCATCACTGGATTTTATCATCTCATTCTGAAATTCCCCGATTGGTTTCTCTCAGTATTTTTCATTTTACTTGGAGGAGAAGTTTGCATTTGGAATAAGAATCATAAATGGAATTTTACTAAATACTATGTAAGTTTATTTGTTCTAGGATTTTTATTATTAGCAGTAGAGTTGGTCATTATTTTACTTCAATAATATAAAAAATTTACATAGAACGTATCGCTACGCTCGTATAGCCTATTCAATCCCGTTTCTTGAATATTGTTTAGAAACTTTTATATTAGCCTGATTCAAATATCCATCAAAATCAAAATGAGCTATTTCACCAAAAGAATCGTTAATTATTTTCCCCAATTTATATTGATAAGGAGAAATAGACATATCTTTTGGATTTGGATAAGGCATAAGGCATCTAGCCCCATCAACACTCACCAAACGTACTCTTTCTATTTGAGTATTGGCATAAAAAACAAAATGATGATTTGTGTGTCCCTTTGAATCTGCAAAACATTTTAACCAAGACTCATGGAAAGAACGCGATTTTTCAAAATCCTCTCTCCTTATAGTTAAATTAGCATCTTTTTTATAAACATATATTCCATCTATATCACTAAGCTTCCAATCACTTACCCTAGAATACATTATTTTTTTATGAATATTTTTTAAAGAAACAGCCTCCTTAGATAAAGTCTTTTGATAGGCAACTACTGTAGCAATTAGTCCTATTAGTATCGCTATAACCCAAAGAAGTATTCCAAAAATAACCATTAAAACAAAAAATATTTAACTTATTTAAAGAATTATATACTCTATTTTAACATCGACTTTTAATAAAAGTCTTAATTGAAGAAACTCCAACTGCCGAACTAACAAACGCTATAGACAAAATTAAAAAAAAATCTTTCAAATAATAATTACTTTCCGAAATAAAATTCAAATAATAATAACCCCCCGACAAAGATAGAAAACAAACTGCTAAGAAAAAATAAAAATAGTTACCCACATAATCTATTTCTAAATAATTCTGAATCTTATTAAGTAACATAGAAATTATTACAAAATATGTAAGGATGGTAAACAGCATAAGAAAAATAACAGAAATATAAAAAAATCCACTACTAAAACCTTCTATATTTATTGGCACGAAAAGAGAACCGAAGGTTATGGTACTAAAAAAAGATACAAATATAAAAATTAGAAAACCTAAAACCTTTGCAAACCTGTCAAACCTATTAAGAAATAAAGTAAAAATTATTACGACACATAGAAAAACAGTCATGGCTAA
This sequence comes from archaeon, assembly GCA_018697035.1. Lineage (GTDB taxonomy): Archaea > Nanobdellota > Nanobdellia > Pacearchaeales > GW2011-AR1 > JAGVXH01. The sequence continues at coordinate 369,689 of JABHSE010000004.1, forward strand.
GAATATAAATGCATCAGCACCAAGAGTTAAAATAAAGTTGGCGAATAAGGCAATTAATCCAGTATATAAAATTAAAACACCCAAAAAAAAAGTTTGCAACTTTTTATCCTTGATTCCCACTACAATATATCTTTTAACTCCTAGGAATATCAATATTGCACTTCCGATTAGAAGCTTGTTTTCTTCAAAAGAATAAAAAAGGACAAGTAATATAAATGTAATAATATATTCCCAGTATAATTCAAAGAAGTTAATTAGATTTTTCCTTAAATTTTTTGGAGGATAAATATCGATTAAAGGAATGTCAATTAATCTCATCCAATCAACCTCTTCAAACAATCCCCCGCAACCTTAAAATCCGCCCTCCGCTCACTCAACCGCATCACACTCCCAATCAAAAAATTCAAACTAGCCGCCTTCCCACCCTTATACTCCTCCACAACATGCGCATTCTCCCCTATCACCTGCCTACACAAATTCTCAATAGCAGCCTCATCTATATTCCCAATCTCCCCCTTATGCTCCGCCAAACTAAAACTCTTCGGCACAAAATCATTCATAATCTGCTTCCCCTTAAGAACAGTTATATCCCCAGCCTCAACCGCTTTAATCAACTCCGCCAAATGCTCCGGCCTTATATCAACATCCGCATCCTCCAAACTCTTCTTATTATAATTAAGAACCCGAAGCAATTCAACAGTAACCCAACTAATCGCCTTCCCGACTCCCAACCCCGAACCCCCAACTCCAGACTTCGCGAGCTCCTCGAAGAACTCTACGAGTTCTAGATTCCTCGCGAGAATCTTCGCATCCCCAGCAGAAACCTTATGAGTCTTAAGCAACCGAGCCAACTTAACCTCAGGCATCTCCGGCATCTTTCCTTTTATCTCCTTAATTAGTTTAGAATCAATCTTCATCACAGCCAAATCCGGATCCGGAATAAACCGATAGTCCGAAGCATTCTCCTTACTCCTCATCTTAACCGTAATCCCCTTGCTCTCATCATAAGCCCGAGTCTCCTGTGGCAATAGTTCCATTAATTCCTTACTCCCAACTTCAAACCCCGAACTCTCAACTACTTCAAGTTGCCTCGCAACTTCGAAGTTAATCGCCTTCCGAATCTTTTCAAGCGAATTCAAATTCTTCATCTCAACCCTCTCGCCCCCAGTCGAAACATTAACATCAACCTTAATCCCAGCATTCCGCCTCAACGCCTTAATATAACTAAGACTAATAACCAAACTCTTCAACCACTCAACAACCTGTTCCGAGTCACTAAACTCCGGAGCCGTAACCATCTCAATCAAAGGCAACCCCGACCGATTATAATTAATCTTCCCACTCTCAGGATTCCACTGCGCCGGATCCTCCTCCAAATGAATCTCCCAAATATTAATCCCCTTAAACTTCCCCCCCTTAGCATTAACGCTCGCATGAGCCCCCGAAACAGTCGTCTGATACCCCTTCGGATTATCCGCCCAATCATAATGCTTCCTCTGCCAAACAGTCTCCATATTAATCTTAGACCCAAACACCAAAGCAATCTGAATCATCTTCTTCACAGCCTCCTCATTCGCAGCCATAGGCTTACTCCCCGGCGTCCCCGTACAAATCGGACAAATCCTATCATTCACTCCCCCTTCCTTTTCTCCTAACTTCAAACCCCCAACACCTAACTCGGACGCGCCCGTCCGACACATACAAAACAACTTCTCCCGAGTATCCAAATACCCATGAACCTCAAGCCCTATCTTTACCATAACAAACCCTAGAAAATCTTATTTATTAAATTACCTCTCTCAAAAAATCCGTGTAATCCGTGTAATCCGTGAGCAATATTTCTCCTTCCCCAACCTTAACCCCAAACCTTCCTCTTGACCTCAGCTTCTTTCCCAAAATTCAACAACAACCCAACATCCTTCCCCGTACACCTCAAATAATTAAGCAACTGACTCTCATCCGAAACACCCAGTCCCAAGTGAGCCTTAACCTCGACAACAACCCTCCCATCAATAATAAAATCCGCAACATAATCCCCAACAATTTCTTCCTCATAAAAAACTTGTACAGGAACCTGATTCTCAAAATCAATCCCTGCTTTTCGAAACTCAATCTTCAAAGCATTCTCATAAACCCTCTCCAAAAATCCATATCCAAGAGTATTATAAACTTTATAAAAAATTCTAATAATCTCTTCCGTCAACTCTCCATGCTTCATAATAAACAAAACAACTCCAAACTTAAAAACCCTTTCAAAACAAGATTAACATACCCGAACCAAACTCTTTTATATCTTCTCAACCTACTAACCATATGAAAACAAAAACATTCCAACCAGGAGATTTAATACAATTAAAAACAAAATCAAAAACCTGGAAAGGCCACGCCCTCCAATCTCACGACTCAGAAATAATTCTCCTAAAGCTTCAATCAGGCTACAACATAGGGATAAGAGAATCCGAAATCTTAGACGCAAAAATACTAGAGCCCCACCAGCGAAGCGTCCCACCAGCGAAGCGTCCCACCAGCGAAGCGTCCCACCAGCGAAGCGTCCCACAAAAGCTACCTAATGTAGCTTTTGTCATTACCGGCGGAACAATCTCTGCAAGAATAGACCCAAAATCAGGAGGAACATTCCCAACAAACGCCAAAGGCCTCCTAGAAATCGCACCAGAGCTAAAAGAAATCTGTAATCCAATAATCGAAAACCCATTCATGAAACTCTCAGAAGACATGGACCCAAAAGACTGGAAAACAATCGCAGAAATTTGCAAGAAACATTTAGACGACCCAAAAATATCAGGAATCATAGTAACCCACGGCTCAGACACCTTGCATTACACAGGCGCAGCTCTGTCCTACTTCCTCCAAGACCTAGGAAAACCCGTAGCACTAACATTCTCTCAAAGGTCAATCGACCGAGCATCAACAGACGCAAACCTAAACCTAATATGCGCCGCAAAATACGCAACATCAGATATAGCCGAAGTCGCAATAATCGGACACGAAACAGAAAACGACTCATCATGTATTGCAATCCAAGGAACAAAAGCAAGAAAAATGCACACATCAAAAAGATCAACCTTCAAACCAATTAACTCAGAACCAATAGCGAGAATAACCAGAGATTCCTTTGAGATTCTAAAAGAATTCAATGCAAGAGATGATTCAAGAAAAACCAAACTAGACACTAAATATCAAAACAAAGTAACCTCAATAAAAGCCCACCCAGGGCGAGACCCCGCGATAATAGATTTCTACCTCCAACAAGGATACAAAGGCTTAGTAATCGAAACAACCGGACTCGGACACACACCAGCAAAAAGCTCAGAGCACAACTGGCTCCCAAAAATCAAAAAAGCAATAGAAGCAGGGATGACAATCATAGCAACCGCACAAACCATTAATGGGAACCTAAACCCAAACGTCTACTCCGCAGGTCGAGATCTCCAAAAAACCGGAATCATATTCTCAAACCTAACAACAGAAACAGCCTTAGTAAAATTAGGCTGGGTACTCGGACATAAGCAATGGAACAAGTCCAAAAAAATGAAGGAAAACCTTTAATAAAATAAAAATAATTCTTAACAAATTAAGACTAGGCGCAAGGTTGCGAAGCGTACATTGGTACGTGAGCGTTCTTGCAACGACGTATTAATCATTAAAAATTACTTCTTAGATACATCCCAACTAATCGGATACCTCTTCGCTACAAAATTGTAGATTGCAATTATAACAACCATACTCAAATATCCAATAACTCCACCAAGAACCGGAGCCGTAACAAAAGCCGAAACAGCAGTAACATTAATTCCCTGCGTAGCTAAAACATCTCGCAAACTCCATTGCAAAATACCAGCAATAAGATACATCACCAAAGCCAAGGCTCCAAAAAACACAGCCGAATTATAATTAATCTTTGTTAATTTCATTTTCACCTCCTTGTATATACTAAAGAAACAACTTATTTAAACCTTCACTCACTTCATAGAATATGAAACATAATTACAAAACTCTCGGACTAAAATCCGGCCTAGAAATACATCAACAGCTAGACACTCACAAACTATTCTGCAACTGCCCCTCTCTTCTCAGGCAAGACAAACCACTGCGAGAAATAAAAAGAACCCTGAACCCAGTCATCGGAGAAACAGGCATAGTAGATATAGCAGTAGAACACGAAGCAAAACAAAACAAAAATTTCACATACCAAGTCTACGACACAAACTGCCTAGTCGAAACAGACGAAGAACCGCCACATCTCATAAACCAAGAAGCCCTAAAAACCGCACTACAAATAGCACACCTACTCAACTGCAAAATATTCCCTACAACTCAAATCATGCGAAAAACCGTAACCGACGGCTCAAACACTTCAGGCTTCCAAAGAACAGTCCTCCTAGCCCACGACGGCCACATAACAATATCATCCGGGAAAAAAATCGCAATCGACTACCTCATGCTCGAAGAAGACTCCGCCAGAAAAGCAACTCCGAACTCCGAATACCCAACTCCGAACAATCCAATTTTCAAATTGGATCGCCTTGGTATCCCCCTGGTAGAAATCGCAACCGGACCCCACATGAATACCCCAGAAGAAATAAAAGAAGCCGCACTAAAACTCGGCGAAATCCTAAGAGCCTGCAAAGTCAAAAGAGGCATCGGAACAATCCGTCAAGACGTCAACATCTCAATCAAAGGGTCAAAGCGAGTCGAGATAAAAGGATTCCAAGATCCAAAGATGATGACAAAAACAATAGACCTCGAGATAGAAAGGCAAATAAAATGTATTAAAGAAAAAACCTGCACAAACGAAGTCCGAAACGCTCTCCCTAATGGAACAACCGAATTCCTAAGGCCAATGCCAGGAGCCGCACGAATGTATCCCGAGACCGATCACCCTCTCCTAAAAATATCACGAGATCTAATCAACGAAACCAAACGAGACCTTCCAAAGCTCCAATCCGAAAACAACTCCTACCTAAAAGAATTCGGCCTCAACCCAGAACTAATCAAATTAATCCTAAAGAAAAACAAACTAGAAGACTTCAAAACCTTAATCCACGAACATAACAACCCAAACCTAGTCGCAAAAATGCTAACCCTATTCCAAACCAAACCTGAAACATCAATCCACAACATCGAAGAAATACTAGAGAAAATCGAAAACAAAGAGATTCCAGAAACCGACGCCAAAACAATAATGCAAAAAATATCCCAAGGTATACCACTAAAGGAAGCCATAAAAAAATCCGATATCGACTTAGAATCCGAGACACAAAAAATCATAAAACAAAAACCAGGTCTCTCTCAAGGCGCCTATATGGGACTTCTAATGGGAAAATTCAAAGGCCAAATCTCAGGTAAAGAAATAGCTGACATTCTAAAAAAATTAATCTAAAATGATAAGAAAAATCCAAGACAACGTCCATCAAATTTCATTCAAACAGTTCGGCTCCTACATCTACCTCCTAAACATCGAAGACAAAAACATCATTATCGATACCTCATCCCCCGAAAACGCAGACGAACTAATCTCCCACCTCCACGAGCTGGACCTCTCACCAAAAACAATCGACATAGTAATTCTAACTCACAACCATTGGGACCACACCGGAGGAATCGACCTCTTCCCAAACGCAAAATTCTACGGCTCTCCCGACGACTTCGGGAAAAACTTTCATGATATCCATAAACTAAAAATGCCAGAACTAAAAATCATTCGTACACCAGGCCACTCCAAAGGCGGAATCTGCATCCTCTACAACGACATCCTATTCTCAGGCGACACCCTCTTTCACCGAGGAACAATAGGCAGAACCGACCTCCCGGGAAGCAGCGAATCCGAAATGAGAACGTCCTTAGAAAAAATATCAAGACTAAAATTTAGCATCCTATGTCCAGGCCACGGAATAGAATCAGAATAATAATATAAACTAAAAACAATTTCTAGTGATTATTTCAGGAATCCGGATACTAACCAAAAAACCCATAACCTCATATACCCCTATTTCTTCAAAATTTAAAGCACAGGGGAACTTGTGTCAATTACACGGAGGAAAAACAAACATGGAAGATAGACAAATGCACAAAGCAACTTGTTCAGACTGTAAGCAAGAATGCGAAGTGCCATTCAAACCAACAGAAGGCAAACCAGTTAGATGTCAAGAATGCTTCAAAAAGAATAGACCACAAAGAAGCTTCGGCGGAAATAGCGGCGGTAATCGTAGATTCGACAACAGAAACAGCGGTAATAATCGTGGTTTCAACGATAGGCCGAGAGAAATGCACAAAGCAACTTGCTCAGATTGCGGCAAATCTTGCGAAGTGCCATTCAAGCCAACACAAGGAAAGCCAGTTCGATGCAAAGAATGTTTTAGCTCATCTAGAAACTAGTTAATCTAGTTAATTTTATTTTTTAATTTATTGTTAATTTTCAGGGTACCGAATACCTAATTATTTCAAAAATCCAGAAACCAACCACACAACCAAAAATCCCATAAAACAACCAACAGCACCAACAACAAACAAACTACTAGAACCACTAACCGCTCCAAGCAAACCACCGACAGCTCCACCGACAGCTCCAAGCCAAAATTCTCGCCTCATCATAACAGACAAACAAAAAACTAATTTATAAAACTATTCCTCTATGGAACTAAACCCCACCACAAGGAAGACAAGACCAAGTACCTCTCGAGCAAATACAATCACAACAACCACTACCACATCCACCAGTTTGTTTCGTATCACCATGCACACAGTCAGGAACAGGATCACAATCCTTAGTCCCATCAATAAGTCTCGTATTCTCACAATTACTTGTCTGAATAAGGCCATAATACTTACAAACGGTATTAGCGGCAGGGGTCCAAGTAGTATCAATACAAGGAGATGATGCTTCCTCAACAAAAACAGGAGTCTCACTCACCGAAACAGAACTCGCCGAAACAACTTCCGTCTCAGCTACCTCTTCGTCGTAAACAGTTATTATATGCGTCACCAAAACTTCATCTGTATCTACAATAGAAGTCAAATCAACATTCTTTTCACCTTCCTCACTCCATAAAACAAATACCGGATCTTTATCCTCAAACTCAAATTCATATAAACTCTCCGCAAAATTTATTTTAGTCACAGATTTAAAATAATTAGTTTTTTCAACAAATAGTTTTTCAGTATAATATGCAGGTTTTCTTGCAAACGATTTTTCTTCACCTTCCAAGAGCGCCGTATTCAAAAAACTCTGAGACCAACCAACTGTTGGGATAAGCGAACTCCAAAAAGATTTTTCAGCTCCCCAATTAAAGAAAATAGTTTGCATCTTAACCACCTCTTCGGCATGCATTTCATATTCTTCCGGCGTATCAAAGGGATCATCCTTTTGCATTGGGCCACCAATTTCAAGACTCCAAATAGGTTTACCAGACGGCAAAATAGATTCTACGGCATCGAGTTCACTTTCAATTTCTGAGGAATTCCCATAGTAATGCACGTCAATAACATCATAATAATCACTATAATCATCTAACATTTCTTTTACATATTTACTTTTTGGACTACTAGCGTTACCAACAATCGCACCCAAAACGACAGTCATCTCAGGATCAGCAGCCTTAATCGTTTCATATGATACCTGTATATATTTCCCAAAATCTTCCGTTACATTATCCCAGTTATCATCACGCCACTCCACAAGTCGTGATATATGTTTAATAGAAGAAGGTGGACTACCAAACCACTGCCAGAATGGCTCATTGCCTAATTGAATATATTTTACTTTATATTCCAACCCCTCATAATCATCTATTCCATCATTATCAATACCTTCAATGAGATCTGCAAGGTCCTCCTTATATGCTGTAATGTTACTCGGAATTCCACCGATACCCCATCTCCCAGAAATATTTGAAAAGTCAATATTATTCAAAACCTTATTTCCCCATTTTTCGTTATTGCTAGTTGGGGTCACAGTTAGAACAAGTTCTATACCATCATCTTGATATATTTTAAGCCATTTTGTTACGAAGGACTCACCGCTAAAATGATACATTCCTCTAATCAAGGCAATATCAAGGTTTCTAGTATCTTCTGTTCTGTCCCAAATTGCATGCAAACCAAATCGATCAATACCTCTCTCACAATCCTCCGGACAATCCTCATCAACCCCACAAATCCCATCCCCACAAACTACCCCTCCCCTCTTACTAACACTCAACAAATTCTCACTCTTAATTTCATCACCATCAACCACAGCACCAAAATAATATTCAGGGTCTCCACCAAGAAGCCCATCCCTCTGCCATTCCGCAACCCAGCTAGTAGAAGCTCTACCGCCATCAAACACCACAGAAACAGGATCATTCTGGATATAATCATCACCAAGTAAATCATCTTCCCAAACACTAAAATCAACACTCAACCCGTCACACTTTTCACTTCCCTCAACAACCAAAGACACAACTTCACCCTCAACAGCTTCTGTTTCTGACCAACTTGCAGATATAAGATTACAAGATGTTGGCTCTGCACTTGTCTCTTCAACAAAGATAGGCGAATCACCTACCGGCACAGAACTCGCCGAAACAACTTCCGTCTCAGGCATCTCCTCGCCATCAACAGTCACAAGATGCGTCACAAGAACATTAGATGTCTCAAGATAAGAAGACAAATCCACACCTTTATCTCCATCCTCACTCCATAAAACATAAACAGGATCCTTATCCTCAAACAAAAATTTGTAAACAAATTCATCAATTGTCTCAACCTCTACAAATCCATCAAGCTTCTCCACCATTAATTTATATGTATAAAAAATCGGCTTTTTTCGCACTACAGGCGGATCTACAAACTCATCAGCGCCCAATATCCCCACAAACCTCCACACAGGAAGATCATATTCCTTCTGATCAGTGGTCCACGAAATATAAATCTGATCCATTCCACTGGCAAAAGCATATACAGCCTTTTTAGTATAATATCTCGACTGTTCTGCTTCAACAAGATTCCTTGCAGCTAAGTAATTGGGATTTGAACTATCATGAAGAATTCTGTAATATGTTTCATAATCTGAGTAATATGTCGAAGGTAAATCCAAAATACCCATATAATCCGGACCAGACATTGCATCCTCAATTATTATTGACTTATCAGTATATTTTCTTATATAATCCACTGTTCCATTGGCCTCATTCCAGTGCCTATTAGCATGTATACTTACAGCATCATATTTTCCATATTGTATAAAATATTCAAAAGCTTCCAGGGTCCAATTTGCCCATTCGTACAAATCAACATCTCTATCCTTTAATTCAAGTAATCTGTCATCAAATTCTTCTTCGCTCGGGTTATCAATAAACAGCCCACCAAAGGTCCAACCCGAACCCATTATTATTACATCAGGGTTAGCCCTTTTCGCTGCATTATATGCCAAATTATGCATTTCAACAAACTGCTCTTTTGTTCCCTCAAACTTTTCTATAGAGGGTTCTGTATCAATTTGATAATAAGTTATATTTCCATTATATCTTTTAACAATATATTTAACCCATTCCTCGAATAACCCTACATCCTTAGGAAACTGAGTAACATCCGCACCACCCTTTCGCTCATCTGCACAGGAAAGCAAATTCACCTGCAAAGTTCTATTATACTCCCAATATTTCTTTTGCATCTCATCTAAATAATTTAAATCTTCCCAAGTTTTTGATACATTTTCAAAAAAACAAGTTGCAAAAGTTCCTATAATACCATCATCTATTTCCGAAAATATTTGTGGAAAGTCTATATCAGGATTCAAGAACGCACCATCAATTCCAAAACGCTTTGGAGAAGATCCACAATCTTTCAAACAACTTCCAGAGGTCTCATTTCCATTACAAATCCCGTCCCCACAAAAAATTGGTTCTTTGGGACAATCAATCGGACAATTGAATACGGTTTCTTCGGCACCACAAACCTCATCTCCACAAAACCCTATATTAATCTCGCAATCTTCAGGGCATCCAGCAGACACAGAAGAGCTCTCTTCCCCAGCATCACAAACCCCATCTCCGCAATAACTAGGTTCTCTTGGACAATCTTCACTGCAATTTATGAAATGTTCATTAGCATCACAAACGCCATCACCACAAAACCCTATATTAATCTCACAATCCTCAGGGCAACCACCAGCTCCCGAAGAAGAATCATCCTCTCCAACATCACAAATACCATCTCCACAATAACTTGGCTCCTCTGGACAATCTTGAGAGCAATTTATTGGACTCTCTCCAGCATCACAAACATCATCTCCGCAGAATCCTACAGTGTTACTATAACCTGACGAGCCTGAAGAAATAGAAAACTCACTAAAACTCGCAACATCAGAATCCAAATCAATATCCTCCAAACTCAACACACAATCCGCCGCACAACTCTCCAAACTCTCCCCATCAGAACAAACATCGTCCCCACAAACTTCATCATCCCCTATATAATACATAGCAACAAATATAGCAACAGCAACAAGCACAATAATACCAAGAACAAATAACAAACTCCCAAAACCTTTTTTCAACATAACAACTAAATAAAAAAGAAGTTTTTATACTTTATCACTTTCCAAAAATCAAACACTAACACCTAGTTCCTTCAACCGCTTAACATGCGCCCCAGCAATCGCCTCAACATTCTGCAACATCTTAACCAACTCATTCCTCTCCGCAACCAAAACATTCAAAGCACCCTTATGAAAACCAACCTCACCCTCGGCACTCATCTCAGGCCCCTTCTCTTCCTCAACCTTCTTAGGTTCTTCTTTCGCCGAATTAATCGCACCTTCCAAATCGTCAACATCCATAACAAATCGAAACAACTTCCCTATAAAAACTTAACCATCAACAATAGAAGACTCAACTTCCTCATTAAAATAATCGTATCGAAACCTCTCAAATAAACAACTATCTTGAATCTTCCCAGCTCGTTCAAGACCCATAACACCATCACCATCAACCTTCCTCAAATACTTCCCATACCAAACAGTATTAGTTTTAAAGTCAACACCAACCCTCCGAATAACAACATCATCTGAAAAACCCTTCCCTGCAATATTAGAAACATCACTCTTAATAGAAATTTCACCCCCTCCATAGCCTACCTCATTAGAAAAACACCTAACAAGACTCCCAAACTTACCAACACCCATCTCCCATCCAATCAACAACTCTTTATAAAAATTATGCCACTTCATATCACCAACAAATCTTAACTCACCAGAGTTACCTACTGGATGAAAACCCGGTTTTTTAAATTCACCAAATTTTAAAAACCCAAAACTCCAACAAATAACATGGAAAGAACACTAATCAAAGACGCTTTCGTAAAAGAAGACTCAGTACTCCTAAAAGGATGGGTCCACGAAACTAGAGACCTGAAAAAAGTAAGATTCCTAATCCTAAAAGACATCACCGGAAGAATGCAAGTCACAGGAATAGACGGGAAAACCGATGCCAAAGTCTTCGACCTATTAGACAACTTGAACAGAGAATCCGTAGTCCAAGTTACGGGAACCTTAAAAGAATGCAAGCAAGCTCCAAACGGAAAAGAATTAATCCCAGATTCAATCGAAATAATAGCCGAAGCAAAAAACCCTCTCCCAATAGACGCATCAGATTACTCAAAAACAGAACTCCCACTAAGATTAGACAACAGATTCCTAGACTTACATTCAGCAAGAACTCAAGCCATCTTCAAAATCCAATCAACAATAGGACACGAATTCCTAAACTACTTCATAAAAAAAGGCTTCACATATTGCCACACTCCCTCAATGATTGGAGCATCAAGCGAAGGCGGAACAGAACTCTTCAAGGCAAAATACTTCGACAAAGAAGTCTTCCTCGCACAATCCCCTCAACTCTACAAACAAATGATAGCATGCTCAATGGAAAACATGGTAACAATAACCCCAGTCTGGAGAGCCGAAAAACACAACACCGTGCGACACCTAAACGAATGCCGACAAATGGATATCGAAATGGCCTTCGCAGATTCCAAAACAGTCCTAGAAGAAATGGGTAAGGCAGTCCAATACATAGTAAAACAAGTAATCGAAAAGAACGCAGAGGAGCTAGAAGTCCTAAAATTAAAACTAGAAGTCCCAAAAACAAAATACTTAACATTCGCAGAGACCAAGGAGCTAGTCGAAAAAGAAGGCATCAAAATCCCGAAAGATGATCTAACGGGAGAAGCCGAAAAGAAACTTGAAGAGTTATTCCCAAACACAGTCACCTTCGTCTACGATTGGCCCATGAAAGGAAAGCCATTTTACATAATGCCAAAAGACGAAGACGCTGCTGCAGAGTTATCAGAAGGCTTCGACGCAATCTACAAAGGAATGGAAATATCCTCAGGAGGACAAAGAATCCATATCCCAGAACTATTAGAGAAAATGTTAAAGACTAAAGATATGAACCCAAAAGACTTCAAATCCTACATCGACTCATTTAGATACGGCGCACCACCACACGCAGGTTGGTCAATCGGAATAGAAAGATTCACACAAGTTTTGCTCGAAATATCAAACGTAAGAGAAGTCTGCATGTTCCCACGAGACCGAGACAGGATAACCCCATAAAATCTAATCAACAACGAGTTTAATTTTTTCAAAAATTTCCTTCATTTCTTTTTCACTAGGCTTCACCCTCATAGGCTCATGCAAAACTTCCGGCAAGCCATCTCCCTCAATCCTAGGCAACAGATGAACATGAGCATGAGCAACCTCCGCTCCAACGATAAACTCCTGGACGCACTCTGTATTCAATGCCCTCCTAAGAAAACCAACAACTTTCTTCACAGCAAGCATATATCGGACATACTCATCATCATCCGAATCCCAAACCCATCGCGCATGCAACCTAGGAACAACAATAACATGTCCCCTAACATAGGGATTAATATCTAAAATAGCAAAAAAATTCTCATCCTCCCAGATCTTATCACAAGGAATCTCCCCCTTCGCAATCCTACAAAATATACAATCTTCAACCATAAAATACTAAACAACCAAAACATTATAAACATTTCCGAATATACATAAACATGAAACAAAACTCCCTCTGGCGCAAAGTCACCCAAGAAGAAAAAAGTCAAATCAAAAAAGACTCTAAAAAAGTTCTAATCGAATTCGCTTCAAAACTCTCAAAAATCAAAGCCAAAGAATCCCATATAGAAAATAATTCTGGCACAAGAGAAGAAGGCGACGGGTGGAAAACAGACAAGGAATTCAAAAGCACAACACTAGCAAACGCCCCCTTCGTAGAAGACAACTTTTTAGTCGCAGAAAAAGGAGCTTGGAAAAAATGAAAACAATCGAAGCCCACGGAATGGTTATAATTTACGAAAACAAACTACTAGTAACAAAAGACGAAAAAGACGACTTCTATAAAATACCAGGAGGACGTCCAAAAGAAAACGAAGCTGGAGCTAAAACAGCAACAAGAAGATTAACTGAAGAAACTGGACTAATAGGAATAATAGGAAAAAAATTATCCACAAAAATACTAATAAAAAACTTAGTAAGAGATGAAAAAACAAGAATAGAATTACACCATTACGAAGGAAAATTAGAAACACCTCCACAAAACTTCGACAATTACACACATGGCAAACACCAGGTCAAATGGCTACCAATAAACAATATTCAAAATTATGAAGTCGCCCCAAACATAACATACCTAATAGAAAAAGGAGATATAGCATGACACTAAAAACAAAACTAAAACAAATCCAATCAGGCAAACTCTCAGCCGTAGAAAATGTTCTAGCTTTCTCCAAACAAATAGCAACCCCGAAATCCAAAGACCTAAACATATTCCTAGAATTAAACGAAGACGCAATAGAACAAGCAAAAGCAATTGATAAAAAAATCAAAGCAGGAACTCAAGGAAAACTAGCCGGCCTCTGCTTCGCAATCAAAGCCAATATCTCCGCAAAACACATGATAGTATCCTGCGCCTCAAAAACGCTAGAAAATTATACCGGACCTTTCAACGCAAGCGTCGTCAACAAACTCATCAATGAAGACGCAATACTTTTAGGAATGCTAAACATGGACGAATTCGCATGCGGAGGATCCGGAGAAACATCAGCCTTCGGACCAACAAAAAACCCAACCAATCCTGAACTAATTCCAGGCGGCTCATCCTCGGGCCCAGCGGCAGCAATCGCCGCAGACCTAGCAGACTTCACACTAGGCTCAGATACAGGAGGCTCAATAAGAAATCCAGCTTCCCATTGCGGAATCGTAGGGCTAAAACCAACATACGGAGCAGTCTCACGATACGGACTAATAGATATGGCAATGTCACTAGACTGCATCGGCCCACTAGCTAGAACCCCAGAAGATTGTAAGCTGATATTCGACATAATCAAAGGACAAGACAATTTCGATCAAACAACCAGAACTCCCAACTCCCAACTCCCAACTACAAACCACAAGGGCGTCATCGGTCTAGTAAACATAAAAGAATTCGCAGATAAAAGAATCGCCAATCTAATCGAAGAACAAACTAAAAAAACCGCCAAACAACACAACTGGAAAATCAAAAAAATTGATCTACCTCTAGACATCGCAATACAAACATACTACATCATAGTCTACACCGAAGTCTTCTCTTGTACCAGAAAATTTGACGGAAGAAGATTCGGTAAAAAAATCGAAGATACGGCAGGCCCAGAAGTCATGCGAAGAATAATCGGAGGCTCCGAAATAACAAAAGCCGAACACGAAGGAAAATATTACAGGGAAGCTCTAAAAGCCAGAAACCATATCAAACAAGAATTCGAAAAAATCTTCGAAGAGGTCGACGCAATTATTCTTCCAACCTCACCAGCATTCCCACATAAGATAGGAGAGAAAATCTCAACCGAAGAAATGTACAACTATGACACGCCAACCGTACTAGCAAATATAGTCGGTCTACCAGCAATATCAATCCCTGCAGGAAAAATAGACGACAAACATATTGGACTCCAAGTTATGGCACCACATTTTCAAGAAGAACTACTTTTCAAATTAGCCAAAAATTTCTAAAAAAACTACAATCTAACAGATCCCTCAAGTAAATCCGCTTTCTTTCTCAAAACGTCTATTCCCTGGTGTATAGAATAAAAAGATTTCCTAAGCCAAGAACGATCATAAACCAATTCCGGAATCTTCTCACTGATATTATTACCTAAATAAAATTCCTCAGCAGCTAAATTCTTTTCTCCTAAAATAGCAAAACGTTCATTCAACATATTCAAACAAGGCCAAATAACCTCCACATCTTTTACACCTCTAACACCTTTCAAAATATCCCACGTCTCATCAAGACTTCTCATTAATCCCTCGTTCATATCAATATACTTACACCCACACTCAACATCATCCAATAAATCATTAACAGAACTTCCACTTCCCCCAGATTTGTCCCGGACATAAGCGTTCTTCATAGCTCCCATACAAAATAATACAGAACCACCTTTATAAGTTTTACTACACTAGAGTTACTACACTAAATCAACCACAACCCTTATCAATCAAAAACTCCCCTAACTAAAATGCCAGAAATAAACAAGCAACAAGCAGAAGAATTCCTAAGTAACATTTCAAAAGAAGACAATGTCGCAATCATCCATCACGATGACGGAGACGGAGTATGCTCAGGAATAATTCTAAACGAACACTGCATAAAACAAGGCGCAACCACAAAAACATTCACTTATCACCTCTCAAAAACAAAACTTTCAGAACTAGATTTAAGTGCTTTCAATAAAATAATAATAACCGATGTCTCAGTAAAGGCAATCCAGGAAGATATTAAATCCATAAAAAATACACAAATCTTCGTAACCGACCATCATCCAAAATACGACCTTCCAAATGATGTCTTATATTTTCCAACAACCGCAGAAGGCTATATCCCATCATCCAGAACAGCATACGAATTAACAGGAATAAAAAAATGGCTAGCCCTAATCGGAGTAATAGCAGACTCTGGAAATCTATACAAAGAAAATGACAACTTCATAAAAGAAACACTAGAAGAATTAAACCTAACCCTAGAAGAATTTCAAAAAAAATATTCTCACATATTCTCAGACACCATAGTATATTTCGCCGACACACCGGAAAAAATATTCCCGATATTAGCAGAAATAAACTCTCTCCATGATATCGAAAAATTACAAAAATACGCAAAAGTTATAGAAGAAGAAATCCAAAAACACGTTAAAGGATACAAAGCAAATAAGGAAAAAATAGGAAATATAAATCTATATCAATTCGAACCAAAATTCCAAGTAAAAGGAATAGTCGCTGCCATCTTAAGTAGGGGAAATCAAGAAGAAACTTTCATATTCTTTTCCCAAAAGGATTCAGATCCAAATCTTTTAGGAATATCAGCAAGAGATCAAAGTCCAAATGCAAACCTTCCAAAACTCTTAGAGGCAGCAACAAAAGACTTAGAAAACTCCAACTGCGGAGGACACCCAAGAGCTTCAGGTGGACAAATCCAAACCAAAGATTTAGAAAAATTCAAAAATAACCTAAAAGACTACATCCAAAAACAACCTTAGAATCACATATATGTTTTTATATCCTATCTACTTCAACCATACATGACAAACCCACAATATCTCGTAAGACCTCATGATTCCCACATCTTCGAATTAGACGAATCTAACCAATGCTACAGATCCTTTTCAGCACCTGTCGAGTATCCAGATGGCACTCGCCCTAACGCACAATCACATTTTACATTAGATAACCTAACTTCCAATTATGACTTCTTCCAAATTAAAAAAAGTGAACTAAAAAAATACGAAGAAAAGCATAATTTTCATCTTGGATATGTCTTATGGTCGACTCGTCCAGATGGACACGGTGGCATCAAGGGCGGAACAATGAAAGAATATCTAGAAAAAATCAAGTAAAATCTGAAAACTACTTCGTTAAATAACTCATCTAGCCTCATATATATTTTTAAACAAAACATCCCCTCTATTTTAATGAAACTTGAAAGGAGGTTTAAAGAAAAAAGAAAATGCCATTAGATTTTGCAAAAGAAGCAATACAAACTGCAGAAGCAAACTCAATCAACTTCGATGAATTAAGAGCTGGAAAAGCCAGCATCAAAGTTTTCGGATGCGGAGGATGCGGATGTAACATGGCGACCTGGTTATTCAATAAAGGTATCAACGGAGCAACAATTTACGGTCTAAACACCGATGCTCTACATTTATCCATAACTAAGGCCGACGAGAAACTCCTAATAGGAAAGGAACTAACTCGTGGACTTGGATGCGGAGGATACCCTAAGAAAGGTAGAGAGGCAGCTAAAGAATCTCTTACCGACCTGAAAAAAGCTGTAGCGAATTCGGATATGGTTTTTGTTCTGGCTGGTATGGGAGGCGGTTCCGGAACAGGAGCCATCCCAGTTGTAGCTCAACTAGCTAAAGAAGCAGGCGCAGTAGTTATCGCAGTTGTAACAATGCCTTTCGAGGCAGAAAAAGCAAGAATCGACAAAGCAGAGTTCGGATTACAAGAACTTCGGGAAACAGTTGACACAGTAATTGTGTTAGACAACAACCGACTAGTAGACATCGCAGGATCCCTACCTATGGAGCAAGCCTTCGCAGTAGCAAACGAGCTGGTCTCAACAATGATTAAAGGAATCGTAGAGTGTATTACAATACCTTCCCTAATCAACCTAGATTATGCAGACGTATCTTCTATTATGAAGAATGGAGACGTAGCAGTAATCGGTATTGGTGAAGACAACTCAAATGCAAGAGTAGATGCGGCAGTGCAACAAGCGCTAACACATCCACTTCTCGACGTAGATTACAGAGGCGCAACAGGCGCGCTAATCCACATCACATGCGGACCCGACATGAAACTAGAAGAATTCGACAATATTGGTAGACTCGTCACCGAGAACCTGAGCCCAGAAGCTCAAGTAATCATCGGAGCACGAATCAACAAGGAATTCCAAGGAAGAGTAAGAGTCATTACAATTATGACAGGCGTAAGGTCACCTTACATCCTAGGAAAAAGTTCAAACCGATTCGACCAAGAGAATACATTGAGTGTCAACGATCTCGGACTTGATGATTTAAGCTAAACAAAAACAAATTTTTATTTTATTTTATATTTCCTCGCCGAAAGGCGAGGACAACAATTCTTTTATAATTCAGAAACTTAATATCATTATAGACAAATAAATATTATCCCAACAATTGTCAATAGGAATAAAGATTAAACCGAATCTCGTGTAACTTCAGTCTTAGGCCTCATCTTCCTCTCGCCATACTTCCCAAAAAACAAAACATTCTCCAACTTAGCATTCCTCTTCGCCTTACCACTAACCTTAGTCTTCCCACCAATCGGAAAAATCCCCTGAACACTAGCACCCTCTGGAATATCCAAAATCCTTTTCACCTCTTCATCAACATAATACCAAACCCAACTAGTCACCAGACCCTCATTCTCTAAACCCAACAAAAAATTCTGAATCGCAGCCCCAGCCTGAAGCTCACAATATTTAGTAGCACGATCACCATAACTTCGAATCAAACTCGACGGATCACTAACAGCCACAACCACACACTTCGAACCACTAATAAAATCTTGCTGACAACTTTTCGAAATCTTATCAATCGCACTTTCATCCGTCACTAAAATAAACCGAACCGCAAAATGATTCCCAGCACTACTACTAAACCGAGCTGCATCAACCGCCCGAACAACCTTCCGCCAATTCGGCTTCTTTAAATCAAACCGCTTAACATCACACCGCTTCTCAATTGCATCTCTAAATTTCATAACCTAATCAAACAAAACAACTTTATAAAATTATTTACTATAGTTAATTTTAAATAACCAAATTAAGATAGTTAATCATGTCTCGGTAGCTCAGCAGGTAGAGCGCACGGCTGTTAACCGTGATGTCGGAGGTTCGAGTCCTCTCCGAGACGTACCCACTTTTCAACCAATTTTTGTTTATAGTAGGGAAGTTCGCAGTGTAAAAAAATACGAAGCGTACAAGCGTACGTGAGAATTTATTTTACCAAGAAATTTCCACTAGAAATTAAAATTAAACCCCTTCCCGCAATCCCAAGTCTTCATCCCCTCGATTGACCTTCGCCCCCTGCCTCTCCAAATACCCAAACACATTCCCATGCTTCGACCCGCCAATCAATCCCTCAATCCCCTGAACCGTCGCACTCAAATGATCAGCATCAACAATAACCCCAATCCTATTATCACTAATCACAACCGCGCACCCAGTCAACTTCTCAATCGTCCTCTTCGCCTTCCCTTCTCTCCCAATAATCCTCGACCTAACATCCTTCAAATTCTTCCGCCTCGTATGCTCCTTAACCTCAATAAACTCCAAAACAAACTCCTCATTCAAAAGCAACAATGCATCATCAATATCAAATCCAAAATCAATCGCCAAGATAATCTTCTCAACTAAAAACTCATTCAACTCAGCTCCCTTAACCGAAACCCTATCCTTTCCAAACCCAACATTAACCTTAACCTTATTCTCAATAGAAGGCACGGCCCGCTTTATCTTTCGCATATTCTTAACAATAATACTTCTCATAAAAAATCAACAAATTTCAACTATATAAGATTACGGATTATTCAAAATTCCTCATCACTAGTAGTCAACTTCCCCATCTCCTTCAACTTCAAAACCTGATTATCAGTATACTTATACAAAACCTCACCCTTATCATCATCAAACTCCCAAGGCTCAACAATAATAGCGTCCCCTTCTCTCAACCAAAGTCCCCTACGTTTCCGCCCCGGCACCTTACAATTCCGAGTCTTCCCATCCATACAAGAAACAATCATCCGACTTCCACCACATCTCTGAGCAATAATCCCAATAACCTCTCGACCTCGCGGCAACTTAACCCTAACAACCTTCTCCTCACCACCAATCCAAACCTTCGCCTTATTCGGCTTCGACTTATCCTTAAACTTTCCAAACGCCATAATATAACATAAAAATCTTCCTATATAAAACTAACCAAAAACCAAAAAATTAACGCTTCAATTCTTCACCACATACAACACAATCACGATATGGCTCAACACCCGCAAAATTTGAACCCCCACGTTCAGGCTCACCCTCAACAACACCACAGGAAACACAGTTATAATGTTCTGGAACTATCAACCCATTCTTTGCTTCATCAGAAGCAAAATGAAATTGCCCATTCTCTTCCACTATCCCATCATTCCCGTAATGTCTTTGCATTAGCCCCAACAAGCTACCAAACTTTTTTACCATAAACAACCATGACTTCCACTGACTTAAATAAATTACTATAATACAAAATATACTTTTAATTGACATATAACCCCACATCAAAACAAGCGCCACAGGAACCCCATCAACATCCATCACACCCTCGCTCTTAATAATTCCAAGCTCCTTAGCAATCCCAACCGACTCCTTCCCAACAAAATTAAAAGTAACATCCTCCATCGCGCATCACCTAACTCCCCCTCGAGCCTCTTTCAAATTTATGACCTTCCTATCAAAAAACGCCAGAAACATCCAATACAAGCTTACCGTAAATCGGACCTCTTACTATACCTTCTTCAATTTAGAAACATAATTCTCAAGAACTTCATTCCCTTTATCGTAATCATAGACCAATAAGCTATTATTAGAAACCTCTATTATAGGCATCTTAAAAATAGCAAAAAAACCATTTTCCCTAACTATATGAACATCAGGCCTTTTGGTGCCACAAAGACCTCCACCATCATGTTTACAATTCCCACAATGAACATCGCCAATTTTACTCTTCTGAAAATAAAGTCCTGATTCCTTAGTAGCAGCTTTAAAATAATTCATATTAATACCGCTATTATATCTAAACTCCATAGTATTACCTCTACAAACAGCAGAAACAAAACCTGTAATCTCTTTACCAGTCTCCTCTAACTTTTCTACAAGCTTATCAATAGTCGTCATAATTTCTTCACCTTATTCGGCTTCGACTTATCCTCAAACTTTCCAAACACCATACTATATAATAAAGAACTACCTATATAAAAATATTCGCCTCCCTTTAAGAAATCATCTTTCTTCAAAATATTTATTACAAAACACACAAGAACTAAATCCCTCAGGACGTTTTTCCGAAAGAATACAACCAAGTCTTTTCTTAAGCATATCACCCTTAATCTTCTTACCATTCTCAAATACTTCAGAAAACGAATCTTCTTTCAAGTCCCCAATAATTCCACCATCTCCCATAACATCACAACAAAATTTAATCTCCCCATTAGGATTAACTGCCATATCACATAAGTTCAATGCCGAACAAAATTCAACTCCCTCAGAAGCAAACAACGAACTAAGAACATTCGCCCTAATGTCATACACTCCTCTCAACTTACCTATCTCATTCACACACTCCATCTTCTCAACATCGCTCAAACAAACCTCATCAGCTTTCCCAGTAGGAATAACACTCATAAAACTAATCATATCAACTCCCAACTCCTTATTCAACTTAAAATAATTTTCAATCTCATCCTTATTATCCTTCCTAAGACATATCTGAGTATGCACACGAATACCCTTACTCTTAAAAAATTCTATCGCATCCATCACCTTATCAAACGAACCAACTCCTCTAAACCTATCATGCTTCTCGCTCGAAGCCGAATCAAGACTAAAAGTAATCCTTTCAAAATTATCTTTATATTTCAAAACAGGTTCATACTTCATATAATCAAAACCATTAGACATAATCCCAAATCTCAACCCATACTTCACAACCAACTCAACCATCTTAAAAAAATCACTATGTAAAAAACACTCTCCTCCAGAAAAAAATATCGTCTTACATCCCTCCTCAGATGCCTGCTTCAATATCTTCTCAAACAAGTCCAAATCCAAATCTTTCAAATTCATATCCCTCAAACAATACGAACAATTAAGATTACACTTATTCGTTATAATAACCGTCAAATACTCCATGTCTCCACAGCTCCAAATATCATGATATTAAAATATAATTCTCCCTATATAAAATTAACCTCACATCAAAATCAACGCAACAGGAACCCCGTCAATATCAATAACACCCTCATCTTTCACAATACCCATAATCTTAGCCAACCCAACACTCTCCTTTCCAACAAAATTAAAAGTCGCATCCTCATCAACACACCGAGCAATCTCCGCCTCAACCTCCTCGTCCCTCATCTCCTTCCCATCAAAAAAAGCCCCACCAACATCCAACACACGCTTACCATCAATCAATTTCCTTCCAAAAACATCCTTATCACAAACCGCAACAACCCACCGATACGACTCATGCACTTTAAACAAAATATTACCCATAACCTGTAAAATTAAAATCACTTTATAAATTATAACAAGCAATGCAACAATTAAGAATTCTAATTCTAAGGAACCCTTCCTAAAATATCTCCAAAGATAACGCCATCACCAAAGGAAGTCTTTCTCAAGGCATCACCAACCATTTTCTCATTATAAAGCCATCTTTGAAAATTATGATGATTAGAGAGACTAACAACGTCAAATGATGCCCAAACCCCTGTTTCTAGCCATGTCTGAGGCCAACAACAAAATCTATCATTATATGTCTCACCTACTGTCATAGAATAACATGCGGCCAATATATCTACATAAAGACTAACTGGATGGCCCAATTCATCAACATGCTCCCTTATGTCAGAAAAAGGAGTATATACTCCATAACCACCATTTTCAGAACTACTACCTTCAGAATTATCACTAAATCCAAGTCCCAAAAGATTCGGAGTCCCATGAACATTATATTTCAAAAATAAATGTTTTTCTTGAAATTCTCTAACAATTTCTTCATGATTTGTATTAAGCAAAAATGTTAAAGGATAAAAATAAACGGTTTCAGACGGCTCGTAACCATCAGGGTCAGACCATCCAACCTGCTGTTCACCAGGAATATCATTATCCCATCCAACTGAAAGAGTATCTGAATATTCTCTAAAAATTTCTTCTGCATTATTGTGATAATTTACAAAATTAGTAAATACATTAGAGACAAATTGCTTTTTTTCAATATCTAGATAACTTAAAGGCGAAACAACCAAAGAAATTGCAACATCGATACAGCCAGAAGAGTCATTATTATCTCCGATAATTGAATAACTATTTTTTAATAGATTATGTTCTAAATGAATATATCCCTGATCGTCATCATTTATTAAAATTGGAAGATCCGTGCCAACTAAAATAATATACCCAACGTTCTCATTTACAATAAGATTTTCGATAAACAAATCAAACTCTGCTTCCGAAGACCCAGTAAATTTTTTAACACCAACATTATCCACATCAACGCTTGCCCTCACTGCTGCAAAGTATTGATCAAAAATATTCAAAGTTTCAGAATCATCATAAAAGCCATTCTCCCTAACTATAATTGCAACTTTATCCCTAGTCTCGTCATACTCACAATAATATTGATCCTCCTTACCTGTAAGCTCAGAAACGTCAGCAAGCTGCACAGATGAAACAAAAGAACCAGATGAAGAAGTAACTTTTTTATCACTAATAGTATCTTCAACCTGCTTAGACTCAGACACATCCTTTGATTCATCAACATTAGAAGAATTACTACTCAAAATCCAAACCACACCACCCAGTCCACCAAGAACAATCAAAACAATCACAATCCAAAAAAACGTATTATTTTTTTCATTAGAAACAACCTCCACATCTCCATCTAAACCTTCCTCCATAAGCATACTAAAAATCGCTACATTATAAATCTTTTCAAATTAATGACTTATAAAAAATCTCAATACAATCCATCACGATGCTTTTTTGTTACATTCTCCATCAACACATCCACTCTCACAAAAGTCACTATCACTCCATTTCCCATCAATACACTTCTTTATGTAATCACCATTGCAACCCATTTCCTCACCTGAACATTCTGAATCTGGTTTATCATCACCAGATTCTTCATTACAATCCCCATCAACACATCCGTTATCGCAAAAGTCAGAATCCACCCATTCCCCATCACTGCACTTCTTTATGTAATCACCATTGCAACCCATTTCCTCACCCGAACATTCACTAGAAGAGTTAATATCAGGATCAGTTACATTATCTTTAGGTTGATCAGTCCCAACAACTTCAAATAAATATTCCGAATCTAAAAAAGAATCAGATCCATAAACAAATTTAGCATATGCTCGATATTTCCCAGGAGCACTTATAGCTATATTTTCAGGATTCCAAAAAGTGTCTAATTTTTTAGTCTCTCCAGGGCCTATATCCATATCTTTAGAATAAACATTCAAAAAGACTTTCCAAACTCCATCTTCAAATTTATCAATTCTAAGTATCAATTCCCCACTAACCATACCCTTACCTAAATTTCTAAATATGGAGTCAGAGCCGCTACTAGGAGGGACGGTGCTGTTGTCAGTAGGAGGGACGGTGCTGTTGTCAGTAGGAGGGACGGTGCTGTTGTCAGTAGGAGGGACGGTGCTGTTGTCAGTAGG
>JABHSE010000002.1 GCA_018697035.1 archaeon
GTGCGACATTAAATGCAATTCACCTGCAACAAGATTTCTATAACGAACAGCAGTACCTTCCTCTTGCAACGCACCATAACTATTCGCACCAAAAGCTACATCTCCTGCAATATCCAACTTCGCCCCTGGCGCCGTCGTGCCAATCCCAACATTCCCTAAATTATAATAAATATCACTCCCACTCGTCGTCCACTGACTAGACCCATTAACATTCGTCAACCCACTCCCATCCCCAACAAACCCAACCGCCGTCACATTATAATCATTAAAATTCCACATCTTCGCCGCCGAACCAAACCCTACAACCAAAACCAACATAACAATAAGAATAATCCCCCAACTCCCAACTCCGGGGCCAGCAGGGTCATACCTATTTGAGGCAAACCTCCAACCAAGGGGCTCCGCCCCTCTCTCCCAACCCCTAACTCCTAACACCCAACTCGTAGTCCTATTCATAACCCACCCCCACCAATTTATCTCTCTTTCTCTTCTCAACACTCTTCTCATCTTTCCCAAGATAATTATCAGAATTAACAACCCTCTCCCCACTCTTCCTCTCCAAATCC
Source organism: archaeon (assembly GCA_018697035.1). GTDB lineage: Archaea > Nanobdellota > Nanobdellia > Pacearchaeales > GW2011-AR1 > JAGVXH01. Next base: position 567 of record JABHSE010000002.1, read on the forward strand.
TGCCTAGCAACCATCGCAACACTCCCACCCTCAATCGCAACATCTCTATGTTCTTCAAAATCCTTAGGGTCCCTAACCCTCTCAAGCTCAGCCGTCGAAGCCTCCCCCAACATCGAAAAAATCAACTCAAGATCCGTCATATGATCTCGCAAATTCTCCTTTTCCAAACCCTTAAATTTTTTATATTCACTAGGATACATATCAAAAGTCGCCTTCGAAATCTCAGCAGTCAAAATCGCAAAATCACTATTCTTATCAACACCTCGAGTCTTCCACTCATCTGTCAAATCCTGCCTGACCGAAATCCCCCTTAACCTTTTATCAATCCAACCCTTAGAATAACCCTTTTCCTCATAAAGCCTCTTCATCCTCTCCTGCGCCAACTCCGGATTCCCAATCTCATCAATTCTCTCACTCCCCACCTTCGCCAACCACAACTTAAACGGCTCAGCCTTCCTTGAAGGAATAGACTGAATAATTCTAAAGATTCCTTTTTTATTAGCACAATTAACTGCCTGCTCTCCTCCCGCAGTCTTAATTAGAAGGGGATGTACAATTTGTACCCACCCCTCCTTCAAAAATTCGTCTCGTTGTCTCATCTTATTAACATATTGCTTAATATCGCGACTCTCTACTAATGCCCCAACAACATCAACAACCGAAAAAAACCACTCGCCATCCTTCAGAACCCGTCTAACCTCTCTATCTCCAAAAATCAAAACATCCCTAACCATTCAAACCACCCCCAGTTACCCAAGTCGTGAATCCAAAGGGTTCAATCGGGCCTAATAGGGTCATGCCATACGTGACCCCACCCCTAACTCCGGGGCCAGCAGGGTCATGCCTATTTGAGGCCAACTCCCAACTCGGGCTCACCAGAGTCATGTCCGTAGAGGACCCAACCAAGAGGCTCCGCCTCTCACCCAAAAATCCTTTCATAAAAAATATCGCCCCCTTTAATTAAAACATGATTCTCAATAATCTCCCTCGACAAAGAGTCCCCAATAACCCCAACACTAAACTCAGAATCCAACTTCGAATAATCCCACTTGCCTTCCTTAGAATAAACCCACTTAGCGCTCGAACCACCACTCTCTAAATAAATCTCAACATCACTATTCTTATCCTTCCTCTCCTTAGTATATCCCCCAAAAAAACAAGCAAAACTAGCCTCGTTATCCTTCTGCAACTTAGAAACAACATCCCTCAAAAAAGGATGCTTCGCCAAAAACCGAATCAACTTATAACTCTCCATCATCAGAATATACGCCCGAGCCTCCGAACTATCCTTCAAAGAATAAACCTTATTCCTACCCTCGACGACAAAATCAACAACATTCTCACCCTCTAAACTCGCAATCTTCCGAACAATCATCATATGGTTAATATCAAGCACGTCAGAAATCCCCCGAATGTGCTTCTTCCCTCTAGCCAAAACGTCCACTATCTCCATCCCATAATCTTTCTGTTCCACTTGTAACAAATATGTTATTGACTATATAAACCTTACACTTACCCTAGGTAACCACAAACATTCACTACTAAATCTCAACACCAAAATCCAACCATAAAAAATCCTTGTAACAAATATGTTCCATTAATAACACATACGATACACTCCACAAACTCTCAATATCAACAAATAAACCAATTAACAAATATGTTCCACTTGTAACAAATATAACACAAAAACCACGCCCCCAACCACAACATTCCCCACACCCAACTCCTAACTACAATGTCTTTGATATTGTCTACTCCAAACTCTTAATCAATCCACTAATCATCTTAGTAATACAAACAATATCACCTCGAAACTTCCTATAATTTTCCTCTCCAATATAACCTAATCGAACACAAATCTGCAAAATACTATTAACTTCATAGGCCGAACCACGACTAATCAAAAGAAATCTCCTAAAATCCTTAGCACTCCCCTTACCTTGCCCCTTACCCCAACACTCCGCAATTAGGGGTATGCCGAGCGGCCGGCAATATTCAACGGAACAGACAAAACCGCCCTCCTCAACTGACTAGTCAAACCATAAGCCTCACTCTTAGGAAAATTCTTACTATTCAAATAAACCGCCTCAACCAAATCCATAGCCTTCTGCCACACAATCAAATCCTCATAATTATAACTATCCTTCTCATCCCCACTCCCTACAACATCTTTTTTCTCATCCATCTTATAATAACAACCACTCCCAAACACGTGAATCCAAAGGATTCACTCCCCACCCCTAACTCCCAACCCCCAACACCTAACTACGTTTGGTAGTATAAGTTACCAAACGTTAACATCTCCGTTCGACTCAACCGTAATATTCATAGAACTAACAATCATCGCCCCAGTAATATTCGCATCCCCAGCAACATTCAACTCATTCTGCGGAGAAGTCGTCCCAATTCCGACATTCCCTGTATCTTCTACAAACATTCTAGTCGTTGCAGAACCTCCTGTCATAAAATGAATATCATTCCCCGAATTCTCAGCAAAAATAGCAAGGGACCTATCTGTACCAGCACCAGAAACTGCTTTTTGCGTAGTTATTAACCCATTTCTAGCTCCATCAGATTCAGAAATTTCAAAATAACCCCTAGCTCTAACATTTCCTACAACATCTAATTTTCTTCCCGGACTCGCAGTCCCAATTCCAACATCCCCATTATTAAACACGTAGTCATCACTAGTATAAAACACCATATCATCGACATTATGGTTGTATCCAACATATCCCCTATTAGCAGAAACGGGGCTCCCAAAAAAGATATAAGAGTCACTCGTTGCCGGAGTATGTAAATTAATAGAAGCTCTCCCATCATTCTCAATCACCAACCCATCTGCATAAGGGACAATTGTACCCGCACTTCCATCATATATGTGCAGTTTTTTTTCAGGACTCGCCGTTCCAATCCCAACCTTACCATCCTTAAGAACCAACACATTTGTATGAAAATCATCATCCGCTGCATTAGGAGTCGTAAACTTAGCACCATTTCTAAAAAGTATTTCTCTTCCATCGCCCGTAAAACTACCATCCGAATTACCAGAAGGATCATATCCCATTGAAATAGTCACTGCATCTGTTTGATAATTAGTTCCCGATGATCCAAGTATTAATGTTTTATAACCCGACGAATAACCCCACGTAGAAGGTTCCATAGCCTTCCTAGTTCCTACCTTAACATTCCCATTTACATCCAAAACTTCATCAGGACTCGCCGTCCCAATCCCGACATCACCATTCATGATCTGAATATCCCCATCTGCCTGAATCCTCATAGCCTCCGTAGAAGCCGTAGTAAATGCCAAAGTATCTGCGGTATCAGAAAACATTCCTGTATTAGTATCCCCATTAAAAGTAAAATCAGGAGCACCAGCAGTCCCATCATTATTATACCCACCTCTAACAGAACCATAACCAACAATATTAGAATTAGCCTCAATATCAGTAGATGAATAAATTGTACCTATAACATGAAGTGGATTAGTAGGACTCGCCGTCCCAATCCCGACCCTACCAGCAACATTATCAACAAACAAATCACTTCCTCCAATCGAAAAATTGTTATTCCCCAAAACCAAATTAGAATCAGCCCCTGTATAGGGAACATAATCCCCGCTAACCGTCGCATTAATCCCAAGCAACTGGCTATAAGTCACAGCATCCTGAGCCGCCGTCCCATTCGCTAAATTATTAATCTGTCCCGAATCCATATCGAGCGTCCCATTAATCACAACAGAGCCATTAACATGAAGTTCTTCCTGAGGAGAAGTAGTTCCAATCCCGACGTTACCCGTATTTCCTAAAAACATAGTATCCACTGTGGGAGCTCCAGCAGTAACAGATCCATACCCAATAGTCATTCCTGTCCCAGAATAATAAGTATAATAAGGATCATTTCCATCAAAACCTTGACCAGTAAAATATCCTGAGGCTGATTTTTCAAGAATTAATTGACTATCTCCATCTAAAACATGAAGCTTAGCCGAAGGGTCTGTCTCTCCAATCCCGACATTGCCACCTGAATTGATTCTCATGTATTCTGCACCACCAGTCCAAAACGCAATTGCATTAGCTGATACCTCTGTTATATATGTATCAAGACCTCCATCTAAAAATAATTTTTTGGTTGGTTGAATACTAATATTGTCATCAAATCTTGCTTCTCCACCAACAACATGTAACTTTTCTGCTGGCGCCGTCGTTCCGATTCCGACATTCCCACCAGCCTCTATAAACATATCCGAAGTTCCAGCAGAAGTATGAAATGAAAGATTTTTACCATCTATTCTCAACGGAATATAATCTGAAGCAGTTCTATCATAACCATCTAATAAAGCATAGCCCCCACTTGATGTAATATATTGAATTTCTACCCCAGGACCAGTTGCTCCCGTTGCAGTTCCCCCCGTAGAACGAATCAATCCACTTCCTTGCACCGCCCCAACTACCTGCAACGATGTTCCTGGCGCCCCCGTCCCAATCCCAACCTTCCCCCCAACATTATCAACAAACAAATCACTCCCACCAACACTCAAATTATTATCCCCCAAAACCAAATTAGAATCAGCCCCAGTATAAGGAACATAATCCCCGCTAACCGTCGCATTAATCCCAAGCAACTGACTATAAGTCACCGCATCCTGGGCAGCCGTCCCATTAGACAAATTAGTAATCTTCCCCGAATCCATATCAAGCGTCCCATTAATCACAACAGAACCATTAACATGAAGCTCCTGTTGAGGAGAAGTCGTCCCAATTCCGACGTTGCCCGTCTTACCAATAACCATTCGATATAAACCATCTGTCATAAAATGAATATCAGCAGCATCATCTGTTTGAATTCTCATTCCATTAGCAGTCATCCCATGAAATCGTAGAACATCATCACGTACCGCAACATATTTACTAACAGAACGACCAACCCTCAACTGCTCATCAGCATTACGTATAACATCTAAGGCATAACCCGGCTCCGTCGTCCCAATGCCGACATTGCCGTCTTTATCCAAATGCATTGTTGTTGTCCAAGAAATTCCAAGGTCAGCTGAGCCTGAACCAGCAGTTCTAAATTGGATATCTCCTTTATACATACCCATATTAGCAGCATAATCAGAAGTTTTATATTTCCAACCAGAAGAATAATAGGCATTACTATTAAACCAAAAATCAGTATCTTGACCAAAGAATATTGAAGTGTCTAAACTTTCAATTGCACCTGCTATATTAGTCCAGCTTTCAATATCATTAGTTCCAAGACCTAACACATCTCCACTTGTTCCAAGAACTAACTTAGCTCCCGGTGCCACCGTCCCAACCCCAACTCTCCCACTAATAGAATCAACAAACAAATCACTCCCCCCAACACTAAAATTATTATCACCCAAAACCAAATTAGAATCAGCCCCAGTATAAGGAACAAAATCCCCACTAACTGTAGCACTAACCGCATCCAACTGAGACTTAGTCACCGCATCCTGAGCCGCACTCCCATTCGCCAAATCATGTATATACCCAGACCCCATACTCAAATTCCCCCCAACCTCGACATTCCCCGTAACATTCAAACCCCCCGTAACCCGAACCCAACCATTAACAATATTATCAACAACTTCCCCAAAAGCAAAACTCAACTTCTGCCCAAGCGTCAAATTCGCAACCTCATAATTCCTCGTACTATCTAAATAATCACTAACATTAGCCCGAAACGAATAACCCGAACTCGTCAAATTCATCCGTGGCACCATTTCACCGTCGCCAGCAACATTCACACCCAAATAATACTGCACCGAAAACGGCAAATCCAAGTCAGTCAAAATCACATCATAAACTCCTAAATTATTCGTCGTCACACTATAGGTATCCGTCCACAAAAAAGCACCTCCAGAATAAGAAGTATAAACACTAAAATTCATAGAATAAGTCCCCTCCAGCGGCCCACCCGAATCACTCAATTTCCCATGAATACTAAACGTCTGCGGCACAGCCAAAACATTCCCAGCTAAAGCTAAAACCACACCAAAAAAAATCATCAGCCTCAAAGCTAGGACACCCTTTTCCATCACAATCTCTAATGAATTTATATATATAAACATACCTCCATTTCCAACAAAATTACTCCCAAATCCCAAAATCGTAAATCCAAAAGATTCACTTCCCCACACCAAACTCCTAACCCCCAACTCGGGCTCAGCAGAGTCACCTGCTCGCAGGTTCTCGTGCCACCCAATGGTATGCCATACGTGGCCCAACCACGACATCCTCGATGTCATCACCGCAACCTATTTAAACCAAAATTTTGTTCTCCAATAATGAAATCAGGAAGAAAAATATCTGGCGGCAGATACAAGAAACCAAAGAAAAAGAAACTAACAGGTAGACAAGGTCAAGCAAGAATTGTAAAAATCGGAGATACAAAAACAAAACTTCTAAAAGGCCGAGGCAAAACAACAAAACTAGTATCTTTCCTAAATAACATAGCAAACATCGTAGTAAAAGGTAAAGGCAAAAAATCAAAAATAAAAAACGTCCTAGAAACCCCATCGAATCTTTTTCTCGCAAGACAAAACATCTTAGTAAAGGGCGCAACAATAGAAACAGAATTAGGGAAAGCAATAATCACAAATAGACCTTCACAAGAAGGAAACGTCCAAGCAAAACTTCTAGCAGAATAAATTTATCGACGATATCAAACCGAAAGCTTTAAAAAAGAAATCCTTTTATAAACTTTACTATGGCAGTCAAAAAATGTCCAGAGTGCGGCAGTTCTAAATTAATATCGGATGAGACAAGAGGAGAGATAGTTTGCGGCTCATGCGGACTCTTAGTCGAAGAAAACATGGTAGACACCTCACATGAACTCAGAAGCTTCGACAAATCCGAAAAAAAGTCCCGTGGCGGAGCACCAATATCTCTACAAAAATTCGACAAAGGACTAACAACAAACGTCGGAGAAATCTCAGACATCTACAGACTCGATTCGACTCAACAAACAAGAAAATATCTCCGTCTAAAAAAATGGCAAGAAAGAGTTTCAACCTCGATTGAAAGAAACTTAAGGTTAGCAATGTCTGAACTTAGGAGAGTCGCTTCATATTTAGATCTACCTTCAGTAGTAAGAGACGAATCCGCAAGAATCTACAACTTCGTATTACAGCGAGGCCTAGTCCGAGGCCGTTCAATGGAATCAGTCATAGCAGCTTGCATCTACGCAGCATGCCGTTCATATAATATCCCAAGAACTCTAGACGAAATTTCAAATGCTTCCGAAGTTGAACGAAAAGAAATAGGCAGGACATACAGATTCATAATAAGAAAAATCGGATTAAAGGTAACTCCAAGTTCCCCAAAAGATTACATCTCAAGATTCTCAAGTACCTTACATCTATCCCCTCAAGCCCAAAACGAAGCTCTAAAGATTTTAAGAAAAGCCGAAGTTTCCGAATTAACATCCGGCCGAGGCCCAGCCGGAATAGCAGCAGCAGCGCTCTACGTAGCCGCTCTAATCAACGATGAGAAGAAAACACAAAGAGAGGTAGCCGACGTCGCAGGAATCACTGAGGTAACAATACGAAACAGATACAAAGAATTACTAGAGAGATTAGACCTAGAAGACAAACTCAAAATTAAAGAGAACGAAAGAAAGAAAAGAAAACAACCAGAAGAATAACTATCAAACCATATCTTTTTATACCAAACTTATTAGCCATTAATATTTCCATAAGAAATGCAGCGTCAAAGACGATGTGATTTTTTATGGAACCAAAACCTTTTATACCAAAAAATTTACAAACTAACAAGGACTCAGTCTAAAATGACCAAGTCAAAAAACCTCATATTTTTGGGAGTCACGTCTCGCAAAAATATGGAACATGGAAAATTTTCAATTTTCCTACTGATAAAAATCATAGATTTTTATCAAGACTTCATGAGGGAATGCCGGAGCGGTCAAACGGGCTAGGCTTAGGACCTAGTGGTTTATGCCTACGGGGGTTCGAATCCTCCTTCCCTCATTTATGGTTTCAATAGAAACCATTTTCTAGAACAATGATACGAATGCTCTAAACTTTTTACGGGGGCAAAAATCTTTGCTCGAATTTTTCAGAATTTTATTCTGATGAAAAATTTTAGAGTGAATTGTGAGTAGAATCTTCCCTCCCTCATTCTCCACAAACTTCAGGGAACATCTCCTCGATCTTCGCCTCATGCTTCAGGACATTTTCAACATATTCAGGATCCCCAATAACATCCCCCTCACTAGTCTTACACTTTGTATTCCATCCATTATACCATCTCAAGGCCGCCATCCAACCACCATATTGAACATTATCATCCGGATGACATAAATAATCTCTAGGATAATTACTATCATCCCTATATCTCAAATACTTAGAGATCAAAATCTTCTCAACCGCATATTCAACATTATTTTCTAAAACAGCAAAATCCCCAGCAGTATGAACCCCACTATTAATCTGCATAATTCCCAAACTCTTCCCATCATCACCTTTAATCAAATTACTCCCATCACATTCCAAACATTCTACAACAGTCCCTCTCTCAACAACTCCACAATGACTCAATTTACTCTCCTGCATCGCAACCATTAAAGCCAAACACTCTAAACTTTTCGCTCCAGTTTCAGCCTCAATATATTTATCGACATCCCCATACTTCGCCTTCAAGTTCCCAACAATATCAATCACCTTATTCCCATTCTCAACACGACAATTCATAATAGTAGAAACCTCAACATCGGCCTCACCTTCTTCCTCATCATCCTCCCAAAACTTCAAACTTTCCCATAAACTCTCAACCCTACCTACACCTTCAATATTCCCAGAGCAACAACACCCCTCTTCAACTTCATAATCAAAAAATCCATCCCGCCTCTCACACTCCGAAGCAGTCATCTCAATAGAATTATCCCCATATCCACTATCCTCACAAAACAATTCACAACTAATATCCTCCTTATCAACTTTACTATCTCCTTCGTTAACTTCTAACTCCTCATTATCTCGAACCTCTGCAACTTTAATCACTTCGTCCTCGCTAGCCAACCCAACCAACAACCGATAAACACTAGCTTTCAAGCTCAAAGCCTCTGCCCGGTCTCCATTCGTCCCAGCTCCACTAGCACTATCATTCCCAATCACTCTCTCCAGATCAAAAACAATATTTAAACCATCAACCTCAGATCGAGAAATGCTCAAAGCTTCGATATCAATCCGAGCCTTCTCTAACAACTTAGCAACCGCTTCCAAATCCAAACGAGTACTATTAATCAAACCCTTCAATCTATCCAACTCATCAAACGTCGTTCCCTCAAAAGTAGATATCGTCTCCAAGTCATCCTCGACACTCTCAATATCCAACCAACATCTCAAATTAACATCCCCACAATATCCAACATCTTTCCACTTCGACCCACTATTCTGCATAACATCATCCTCGCTCTTAGACTTACAATAACCACCATCACACTCGAAACCCTTATCACAATCGCCCTCTTCACTACACCCAACCAAATCTCCCTTAGCAATTCCACTATCTGGATTATTCGTAGCACAAATCCTAACAATTCCCCTCAAAGCAATCTCCGGATTAATCGTCTCCTCAGCCCCAGCCTGCAAATTCAAAGTCGCCATCGACAAAGCCGAAGGACTCCCCGAAATACATTCTTTCTCGCTCTTAATATCTTCCTGAGTAGCCTGATCCTCTGTATACTTCTTCGCCAAATAATCAATCCCAAAACTAGTCGTAACCTGCTTAAACCCACACTTCTCTTGCGCATTAATAACAACACACAACTCCTTATATCCAGCAGGCGCCGTAAAATCAACCGATTTATCAGCACTCGAGCCAGCAGCGATATATCCAGACATCTCTCCATTACTAATTTCAGGAGTCGAGGCATAATAACTCGACGCCGGCGGATCCTTCAAATAAACCTTATACTGAACACCCGCATCATTCCCAGCATAAATATGAAAATAAACCTTATACTGACTAGTCGCAGGAACCGTGGCCTCGGTAAAAGTAATCTCGCTAAACTGAGCATAAAATTGACTAGGGCTTTCGGGAGCAAGTAAATTCTCAATAAAATTAGCCGAACCTGGAACACTCGAACCGACAAACGCCTTACAAACCGAACCACCAACCTCTTGTGTGCTTCTAATATTAAAAGCCCTAAAAGCATTCTGGGCATACGTATCCTTAAAATAACTAATCGACTTCTTTGTATTCTCCCAAGCACTAGCCACCAAAGCGTACTCACCACCACCACGAACTTTATTCCCACCAATAGCATAATCAATAACCCCGGGAACCAATTTATCCATCAACGGCGACAACTGCCTCCAAAAAAACTCACACTTGTAAATCGAAGTTATCTGATCACAAATCCCAACCAACTCACCAGTTTCCAAAGAATGCTCCAAACACTCTCTCTCACTTCTCAAAATAGAAACATAACTATCAAGTCCAGCATGCACCCCACTTAAACAAATCGGCATAAAGATTCCCTCCTTTGCATTAGGTAAACATAAAACTAAGCTCCCGATAATCCCAGTCTGAATCACATCAGCCACTGGAAACTTATCATCAAAATTACACCGACTCGGCGGACAAATCACCGGGTCACAAACATTAAACATTAACTTACAATCACTTGGACTCATAAATTCCTGACACTCAACCGAAGGAGTATTCACGGGCTTACCTCTGTCAATACTCTCACCCAAAATATTAATCTTGTCATTCTTCGCCTGTCCCGAAGCCTGCCGAATTGCCTCTCGCGCACGATCATACAACTTAGTCATATCAACATTCTTACACAAACCAAACTTCTTACTTTCAGGAATACTATTTTCACTAAAACTTAAGCAATCATCATCCCCACCCTTCGACTCCATCAGCCCATTAATCCCGATATTACAAATATAAAAATTACTAACATCCCCAGAAGCCTTATACCCTTGAACAGAACTACTGAAAACATCACCTCCAGAATTCGAAACCCAAACATACCAACCCCCATCCAAGCTCTTCCCAGGATAACCAAACGGAACAATCGCCGGCAAACCTGCATTATCTCCAATATCAAAATATTGAACCTGAGCTTTACTTCTCCAATCATTAGAGCAACTCCCAGCATCAAGCATTTGAACACTAACCCCGTCCTTGCTATAAGGAATCTTATCCAACTTTTCAACTTTATTATCAACTTCTTTAACCAAACTCAACTTCCCGCCCTTAGATACAACCTCATAAATACCATGTTGCCCACCCCCCTCAGAAGGAAACAAATAAAGATAATCATGTGACCCAGAAGAAATAATCTGTGCTCCAATCTCTCCATCAACTTTATCACTCAACTGCAAATCCTCCCAATTCAAACCAAGACTCTCCAGCTCACTTTTATCAAACCTTTCCTTCTCATCAATTAAATTCCCATTACCCCCACTCATAATACTAACCGGAATCTCTACCGTCTCACCTTCAACTTTAAACTTATATTCATCCGCTTTAATGGATTTCACTCCCTCATTCTCCTGACTCAAAGCAACATACCGAAGCGCGCCATCCATCTCCCCCTTAACCGCCTTCTTCCCAACACCCTCCGACTTCTGCCAAAGCATAATCGCCTGCAACTGCGAAAGACTTAAATCTCCACTAACCTCAAGTGGCCGATCCACTCCCTCAACTTCAATCTTAGTACCAACCCCAATCTTCCTAGCCAAACACTCTCTATACTCTTTCTCTTTAACAACACTCTTACCTCCAATAATCCCACCAGAATCTCCAACAACTCCCGCCTCATTCTGACAACCTTCCATGTCCGCATTCACACTCTTCAAGTTCCCAGCCATAGTCTCAACAGCGTTGTCAATATCTCCATTCTCATTCAGTTTATTATAACACTCCGTCCTACTCATCTCCCTATACTTAGAATCTGTATCACAAATTTCTCTATACTCAGCCATAACCTTAGATCGAGCAGCTCCGGCACCCCCAGTCCCACTCAACATATTCTTAACCATCAAAATCGTACTCGTAGCAAAACAAGCCCCCTTCAAACCCGTCACAACATCACCCAACCTCTCAACAATATCCTCCCACTTCGCAATCGACTTATTCAAATTAGCAATCATCCTCTGCGTCTTCTCAGGGCTAAGTTCAATCGCCCTCTTCTCAACCCCAATTCTAAATGTAAAATCAGCCTCGCTCTTCTCATGCTTAACATCCGGAATCAAACTAACATGCGCAACCTCATTAACAATAATATTACTAACATAAACCTCAACCCCATTAAACGTCGTCCGCTCACCCTCCTTAATCGTAGCCGGCCTAGACCTCGCATCACCCTTCGCATTCTCAACTTTACTCTTGAAATAAACCTTAACACTACCAGGTAAAATGGTCCTAATCTCCAAGACACCAGAGCTACCCATACTAATATTCTGACTCTCATTATACCCATTCTTAGATTGACCACCAACCTTCAAATCAACCCTCTTCTCTCCTTCTGCAACCGCCTTAAAATCGACAACCGAAATGGACTGAAACTCATTCCCAACATAAACACTAACAAACGACTCAGAATAATCAGTCCCATCCAACTTTGCCCTCATATCCCGAACATAATCAACATTATTCGCCGAAGGATAATCATCCAAAAACAAATCCATCAACATCCTCTGCGCCGAAAAATTCCCTATCTCTCCAGCCAAAACAATCTCCTCGTACAAAGCCTCCTCAGCCCAAGTCCCACCAGCCTCCTTCTCTTCACTACCATAATCTTCAACCAACTCGTCCCTCACAACAACAACCGATTTATCGAAATATTTATCAGATTTGCCATCAATCGTAGATGTTCCACTCAATCCATCGAAAAAATCTTTATCTTCTTTAGAAAAAATAGCCAACCCACTAATTTTAATCTTTTCAACTTCATTCTTAAAATCATCAAAACTACCAGTAGATATCAATTTATCTCTAATAGTCGTTACATCCTTATCTTTAGGTATATTGGTAGCAAGAATAACAAACTCAGTATCTTCACTTGGATGAGTTCCATAATAAATTACGTACTTCCCACCATCACCAATTCTTTCACCAACCTTACGCTCTACAAATTCCTCTTCAGTGCTCATTCTCAACATAACCCCAACTCCACTCAAACTAAGCGGCGCAATCTTCCCAGCCCCCGAACAAGAAAGTGTAATCTCCCCATCATTATTCCCCCGAACATTCAACTTCTTAACAGAACACTTCCCGTCCAAAAACTTCGACCCTTCCCGAACCCAAACATCATTCCCATCAACATTAAGCCTCGCCATATCTTCTTGCGTCGTAATATCCGTCAACTTAACTTTCAATCCAGCCTTACAATAAAACCCAGGCAAATAACTCGAACTACTAGTCTCACCCTCTTTCAAAGTCAACGTCCTCAAAACCTTATCCCGACTCTCCATCACCTGAATCTTAGCACTACCCTCACCAACATCCAACACCCTCAAAAAACCTCGACCATTCCAAAACGAATTCTCTACATATTTCCGATCCCACTCATCCTCACTCATCGGCTCCAAATAATAATCCCCCTTCCCAGTCCCATATGCCTCCTCCGCATCATAAGTCATCGTCGCCGTCAAGTTCCCAGCAACCCATTCCTCCATATTCGCCTCGACCTTTTCCTGCTTCAAAATAATCACAACATAACCAATATTCTCCAGCGTCGGATCCCCAAGCAAAGTAGTATAAGACTTAACAGCAGCACGAGCCGGATGATAAACAACAGATCGAACACCTTCAGGATAATCACCCTTAAATGAAATCGATTTAATTGAAGAAACTTTAATCAACGGATTAACCTTAATCGCATACAATTGACAAAATACAGGAACATTCTGCTCCGCCAATAAATCACTTCGAACAACCATCGGACTACATCCACCAGGAGGAATACCAATCACAAAATCCGTCGTAGCATTACACTGGTCATTCTTCATATCATTCAAAATCGGCCAATAGTTCTCAAAATCGCTAGCATATAAATTGTCAAAAGTCGGCTGATTAGACTGCCAATTACTAGAAGGATTATCTAAAGCAAAAACCCCAGAGCTAACAAAAATCCCTATCAATAAAATAAGTGATAATCTTCCCTTTATCATTCGAAATAAACCTCCACAATCTCATCATCAACACGTTCATGATTCGCCGACAACTCCTCAAGACTCGCAGGCAAACCAAACAAAGGTACATTCAAATTTATTTCATCAGCATTATCCAAATCTTCCGAAGTAATATACTCCCTTGTTTTCCCACCACCAACAACCGCAAAATCAATATCCATTTCAGGCATATTAATATCATAACACTTCTCAGTCTCAGCCCCAAACAACCCCATCAAACCAGACTCAGGAACATCAACACATTCACTTCGACTCGTCGCTGGAAACTTCAAACTCGAGCCGTCATAAACATAAACACTCACATTATAATAACCCTCAACCAACTCCAACGAATCCATCTCAGGATAAAGCACCGTAGCAGAAAAATCCTCAGAGATAAAATTAACAACAGCCTTATCAACATTACCCAAATCCAAACTCAAATTATATTTCTTCTTTAAAACAACATTCGCCAAACTCTCCTCATTCGTAGAAATTTGATACTTCGCCTGAGCATAACCCTCAGCATCAGCAACAACAAAACCATTCACACATTGCGGAAACTCACCATTCAAAATAGCATCCTCTCCAGTAATTTCAGTTTCACCAATATTACAAACCGCATCCAAACATTTGAAGCTAATCACAGCCTCAACCGGATTCAAATCAACATCATAAGTATAGACATCAACCTCTTGATTCTTCATTTCACAAACCCTAGACTCAATACTAAAACCATTCGTCGTAGGCAAAGCCTCTCTCGGCTGACTCCTTGAAATCACAACACCAACCGGAAACTGAAACAACTCATTATCGTCGAAAAACTGCACCATCACAGGAAAATTAACATCGTAAACAAAATGATAAGGAACATAACAAAAGCCCAAGACACCAAGCCCTTCCTGTAAACCGACAGGCTTCACAACCTTATCGCCATACATTTCAACCCGCGTAGTCCAATCCTGCAAGTACATAAAATTAACATTCTCTTTCAAATTCAAACCACTATCCTCCACAAAATACTCCCGCTCATCCGACGACAAATCATAATAATCCCCATCGAGCCTAATCGAAGCAATATTCGCAGCCAAACCATCTTTCAAATCTTCAACAATCTCCTCCTCAACAAAAATCTTCGGAGCACAACCAAATTCAATCCCATCAACCGGAGCATAAAGCCTCAAAACATCCAAAGCATAATTCTCCAGAAACATGTTCGCCTTCTCATAATCATAAACATCTACAGCTAAACTGTAAAACTTACCAAGCTTACTCGACACATCAAGCTCGTGAGAAGAAACAACAACCGAACTATTACCCTTAAAAATACTAATCTTATTATCAACAACAACCTCAACATCCAACTCATTTATCTTAGAACTAGCATCTCCTCCGTCAACAAACACATCAAAACCAGCAGCCTCAAAATCCGAAAAATCACAAAGCCCCACCCTCTCCGAAACATATCCAGCCAACTCCCTTTCCATCTCCCCCTTCGTCGGAACACTTTCTTTCAATAAATTATTCCCAGAAACATGCATCCAATAGGGAACAGCCTGTCCCATGAAGTCCAAATGCGAACTAAACGGCATATATGCAGATCCAGGCTCAAAAGCCCCACTATCAATTCTACCTCCCTGCTCACCCAAAAGCGCAATCCCTTCACTAGCACGATCCTCCAAACAAGAGACATAATAATCATAAACCGGCTTTAGGTCCTCAGGAATACTAGTCCCCATAAAATCATCCCTCAAAACAAAATACGCAATCACACTCCCAACTATCAAAATCGCCAAAATAATAAAAATCGTCACCTGTGCCTTCTTCATTTCTTCACTTTCTCCTCAATTAATTTCATAATCTCACTGTTAATATCCTTTTGTATACTCATCTTAAACTTCGCCCACAACTCTTCATCTTCGACTAACAACAAATACTTCTTCATACTAAAAATCTTAAATAAACTCTAACTTATAAAACTTCCTAACTAACTTACTAAGTAACTAACTTACTAACAAAAACGATAAAAAACAAATCAACAATCAAACATCAAGATCCCGTAGTCTAATGGTAGAACGCATCGTTGACTTCGATGACACCCAAGTTCGATTCTTGGCGGGATCATTAAACGAAATCTTTAGATTTTGTTTAGAAAATCTTAGATTTTCGTGTCCGAGTGTCCTAGCGACACGACGGTAGAGGAAATTGCATAGCAACTTTTCGATATCATCAGAGATGATGTTTATTCCTACAATACATCTAGAACTTGGGTACCCAAGGCGAACAATTCACTCTAAAATTTTTCTCTGCGAAGCGATTAGAAAAATTTTAGAGTGAATTGTGAGGAGATTCTTGGCGGGATCATCACCACAAATCCTCGGAAAACAACAATCTAGAATGCCTAGTCTTCTCAATTTGCCCAACCCTCAAAACATATTCCAAACCATCCTCCCTATCTAAGAATTCCCCATCATCCCTCAAAAATCCCTGACTTCCCCTAATCCCAAAATCCCCCGTCTCCCTATGAATCATACTTATAACATCATGATGACGATTAGGTTCAGGTAAAGAATAAAGCTTATCCTTATAATAGATCGCAACATCGGTTATCATCTCTTCCCAACCTCTCCACCCAAGACCTTCCCCCAATTATCCTCAACATCCTCAACATCCAAACCACCAAACTCTAGTCCCGCCACATCACAAAAATCCCGAACCAACTCTTCCGGCATCAATCTCGCCCCAACATAATAATTCTTCAAAGTCGAATACGGAACATCAAACCCAAACTGCAACAATCCCCTCAAACTAGGACTCTTCAACTTCAAAATAACCAAATCCAAAAACAACCTCTGTCCACCCCTCTGCAAAAATCGAATCCTCATAAAAACAATATAGCACAAACCTTAATAAAACTAACTACGGGACCATATAATAGTAAAACTTATAAAGCAATTTTCAAAAGCAACTATATGAAGATGCCAAAAAAGCTAAACAGATACTGCTCACATTGCAAAAAGAAAACAGAACAAAAGGTAAAGCAACAATCTACAGGAAGACCCTCGACAATGAAAAGAGGTTCAAAGGTAAGAGCAATGCTTAGAGGACTAAACCGAGGAATCGGAAACCAAGGACGTTTCTCACGTATGAAGAATCAAGCAAAAGGTAATCGTAAAACAACTAAAAAAACAGCTATCGTCTACACCTGCACAGTCTGCAAAAAAGGCAAAGACCAAAAGAAAGGTAAACGAACAAGCAAATTAGTATTAGAATAAAATGGCAGAAAGAAAGAAATACATCGAAGTCCAAGTTCCATTCTTAGGAGAATCACTAAGAGTATTAGGAACACCAGAAGATCTAGACAACAAAACAATCAAACTCGACCTGACAAGAAAACTACGAGGCAAAGGACTAACAATCAAACTAAGAATTTTCAATCAAGAAGGGAAACTCTTCGCAATTCCGAATAGCCTAATATTAGCTTCTTCATACATCCGACGAATGATGCGAAAAAGAACCAACTACGTCGAAGATTCATTCATGGCAAGATGCTCCGACATCCGAGTTACATTCAAACCACATCTAATCACAAGAAAAAAAGTCTCGAGAGTAGTTAGAAAAAATCTACGAAACACAACAAAAGAATTCATACTTGAATACTGCAAAGAAAAAGATTACATGACAGTTGCACAAGACATCTTCGACGGCACTCTCCAAAAAACACTACTCCCAAAACTAAAGAAAGTATACCCGCTATCCTTCTGCGACATCCGAGTTTTCGAAACAAAAGAACTACAAAAAATCGACATTCAAAAAGCAATAGAGTTGCCAGAAATAGTAATCCCAGATATTCAGGAAATTGGGTCTGCCCCAACCCATAATGAAAATGAATCTGTGAGGGTACCTGAAGAAAAGGAAGTAGAGGATATCCAGGAAGCTCCAAAAGAAGAAATAAAAGAAGAGAAAATAAAAGAATAATGGCACTACAACAAACACTAGTTCTAATAAAACCCGACGGTGTAGCAAGAGGATTAACCGGAGAGATCACAAAACGATTTGAAAGAATCGGATTAAAGATTGTAGCACTAAAGTTAGTAAGAGTAAATATGGACCATGCAAAACAGCATTATACTGAAGACATCACCGAAAGACACGGAGAAAAAGTAAGAGATAACCTACTGAACTTCATAACAGAAGGACCGGTAGTAGCAATGATATTAGAGGGAGTAGACGCAATCGCAAACGTCAGAAAAATAGTGGGTTCAACAGAATCAAAATCCGCATCACCAGGGACAATCAGAGGTGACTTCTCACACGTTAGTTATTCCCACGCAGACGAGAAAGAAATCCCAGTAAAAAATGTAATCCACGCATCAGCAGACGAAACAGATGCAAAAAACGAAACAGCCTTATGGTTCTCAATCGACGAAATATGCGACTACAAACGAACAGACGAATGTCACGTATTCTAATTCCAAAAAAATCAATATTAAAACTTCCTTAAATAATCAGATAATCAGATCTATTTCTTCATAACTTTTTTAACTTCCTTCTTAGAAACAACTTTCTTAACAACCGCAACAACTTTCTCAGTCAAAGATTTCTTATTCTTAGGTCTAGGCGCCCTATTACGAGAACCTCCACCAACTAGCTTAGCAATACGCTTCTTACGTCGAGCAACTCTCCAACTTCTCTGTCTATTCAAACGCTTAGGCTTATTTTTTCCTGGCATATTATTTTATTCCTTTTTCCTATTTTAAACCTTTAGGTTATCTAAAACCAAACTACACAAAACTTAAAAATGAATTCCCCAATAAATTTACATGCCTGCGTAGCTCAGTGATAGAGCATCTGTCTTGTAAACAGAGGGTCGAGGGTTTGACTCCCTTCGCAGGCTTTCTAAATCAAACACTCGATATGTCGAGGGCGAAAAGTTTGCTCGAATTTTTTCTAAAAAATCATTGGAAAAATTTAGAGTAAACTTTAAGTAAAGGACTCCCTTCGCAGGCTTCATGGCATGGCAAGACACAACACTAACAATAGCAGTCCTAGCCCTAAACTACGCACTGATCCCTCAAGTCGTCAAAGCCCACAAAGAGAAGAAACCCCTAGTCTCAATACAAACTGCCCTCATAACAACAATCGGTATGGCAACAATATCACTAACATATCTAACTCTAGACCTAATCTTCGCTTCCATCATGAATTTCACAGCAGCAATTCTCTGGGCAGCAACTCTAACTCAATCAATAATATACAAAGAATAGTTAATAATCAATAATCTCAACTTTTTTATCCCCTTCCAAAACTTCAACAATCTCACACTCCAAATTAGCGATCTCAGCCTTCACAAACGGACCAACAGCATCCCCTTGGGCATCTAAAAATTCCGGTACATCTTCCAAAAAACGCACTAACCTATGCTTACAAGTCACATCTTTCCCGCCCCCATTCATTTCCCCGGCCTGATTCTTCTCAGCCTTCTCCAACGCCTTCACCAACGCCTCAAACAAATCCTTCTCAAACCCCAACAAATTCTCAAAATCCTTCTTTGAAATCCCAACCTGCGACGCAACAAACGCCAAATTCAAAATCTTCTTCTTCCGAATCCTAAGCAAATCCCGAAAACTAGTATGAGCATTATCCAACTTCTTCTTACTCTTAATCGCAACATCCGAAAACAAATCACCTTCCTTATCCAAAAAAGCCTTCTTCTCACGAAAATAATCACTAACCCCAACCAAAAAAGCCTTAGGCAAAATCTGCAAATTCTCACTATACTTCTCCTTCCTCATCGCCTCATAAATATCACTAAACGTCAACATATAACTAAAATCCAGACTCTCTTTAAAACAATTGTTATACTCGATTCAAAACAAATTTAAACATCCCAAATCTTACAAAACCATGTTCGGCAAACTAAAAGAAAAACTCAAAAACTGGGTCTCAAAAAACAAAGAAGAAGAAATAGTAGAGACAGTGCCAACAACAACTAACAAAAAAAGCAAATCAGTAAGTAAGCCAAAAAAAATCAGTCCAAAAAAAGAGAGTAAAAAGAAAGTAGCAATAGAAGAACCTAAAGCAAAAGAAGAACCAATCATAACACCAAAAAAATCCATATTCTCAAAATTCCAAAAAACTCTAACTCAAGAAAAATTCGACAACCTATTCCAAGAACTTCAAATAATCCTCCTACAAAACAACGTCGCATACGAAACAGTCGAAGCAATAGAAGCCTCTCTTTCTAAACCCCTAGTAGGTAAGCCAATGAAAAAAGTTAATCTCGCGACTGAATTAAAAACCGCAATAGAATCTCTCCTAATCAATCCCCCAAACTTCATAAACCAAATCAAATCGTCAGATTCAAAACCCTACATAATCCTTTTCGCCGGAATCAACGGATCAGGCAAAACAACAACCATAGCAAAGGTAGCACACTACCTCCAAAAAAACAAACTATCAGTATGCCTAGCAGCAGCAGACACATTCCGAGCAGCAGCAATTCAACAATTAGAAGAACATGCCCAAAAATTAAATGTGCCACTAATCAAAAAAGACTACGGAGCAGATCCAGCCGCAGTAGGATTCGATGCAATAAAATATGCAAAGAAAAACAAAATCGACGTAGTCCTAATCGACACCGCAGGCCGAATGCAAAACTCCGATACACTAATGAAAGAAATAGAAAAAATCGCAAGAGTAACAAAGCCCGACATGAAAATATTCCTAGGCGAATCAATCACTGGAAACGACGCAACTCTTCAAGCAAAAGCTTTCAACGACTCAATTGGACTAACAGGAATCATCCTCTCAAAAGCCGACATAGACGAAAAAGGCGGAACCGCACTCTCAGTCTCACACGTGACCAACAAACCAATCCTCTTCCTGGGAACTGGACAAGATTACAAAGACTTAGAAATATTCGACAAAGAGAAATTAATTGAAAAACTAGGATTATAATTTACAAAAATAATCAAAACATGCCATAAAACTGAAAAGAACTATACCTATAACAATAACGATCACTCTTATAATTCGTCACATTATCACGAAGCCTCGCCTTAACCTTCCCAGGAAGCAAGTCTAAATTATTCTTCGCACGAAAGTCTTTCAACTTATACACCAATTTCTTCCTGAAACCCGACTCACACCTTCTCATACAAAACCAACTCCAATGCACTTAATAAGTATTATTGCACTCAAACCCAAAATTTAATAACCCACCAAAACCTCTCTTCTTAATGGTACTAGACAAACTAGGTTCAACCCTAAAATCCGGGATAAAAAAGATATCCAACGCAATCTTCCTAGATAAGAAACTAATAGATGGAATCATCAAAGACATCCAAAAATCCCTAATCGAAGCAGACGTAAACATAGAACTAGTATTCTCGTTAACTCAAAAAATCAAAAAAATAGCCTACGACGAATCAATCCAAAACATCGACAAAAAAGAACAACTCGTAAAATTAATCCACGATGAAATACTGCTAATATTAGGAGGAGAAGCAAAAGAACTCAAGCTCCCAAAACAAGCAAGCATCATGTTCCTAGGTTTATATGGAGCTGGTAAAACCACAACAATAGCAAAGCTCGGATTCTATTATGCGAAGAGAGGAAGAAAAGTCGCACTACTAGGACTCGACACACAACGACCAGCCGCAATGGACCAACTCCAACAAATGGCCGACAAAGCCAAACTACCAGTATTCATAGAAACTAAGGAAGATAAAGAGAAAAACAAAAAGCTAACTCACACAAAAAGGTCCCTAGGAATAATCAAGAAATACAAAACCGAGCTCAAAAAATACGACCTAATCCTAATCGATACCGCCGGACGAGACGGCCTAAACAAAGACCTAATAAAAGAAATCAAAACCCTAGACAAAACCCTAAAACCTACACACAAAATCCTAGTCATGCCTTCCGATGTAGGACAAACAGCCAAGACTCAGGCCCAGGAATTCCAAAAAGCCCTAGAAATAACCGGCGTAATAATAACAAGAATGGACGGAACATCAAAAGCCGGAGGCGCCCTAACAGCATGCGCAGAAACTGACTCTCCAGTCTACTTCATAGGTGTCGGCGAACAAATCCACGAAATCGAAACCTTCAATCCAGAGTCCTTCATTCAAAGACTTCTAGGAATGGGAGACCTTCAAGCATTACTCGAACACGTCAAATCAGCAACCGACGAATCCCAAACAAAACGAATAGAAGATAGACTAAAAGAAGGAAAATTTACACTCCTAGACCTATACTCCCAACTAGAACAAATGAACAAAATGGGTTCAATGGATAAGCTAATAGGAATGGTCCCAGGAATGTCCGCCGCAAAAATCCCAAAAGCAGCCCTCGAATCCCAAGAAAAGAAAATGGCACACTGGAAGTCAGCAATCTCAAGCATGACTGAAGAAGAAATCGAAAACCCGGAACTACTAGATAAACAAACAAAAAGAATTCAAAGAATAGCAAAAGGCTCCGGCACAACCACAACCGAAATCCGAGAACTCCTAAAACAATACAAGATGCTAAAAGAAATGATGGGTATGCAATCCGGAATGGCTGACGGAAACATCGACTCAAAAATGATGCAGAAGATGGCTAAGAAGATGAAGGGAATAAAGGGGATGAAGCTCTAAAATGTGTCAGTGGAAAATAATAAATTATTGGGAATGGATTAAAGAAAATCCAAAAGACGCAACTCAAATTATAATTGCCTTAATAATGCTTATCTCTGTAGGAATAAGCTTTTGGTCCGTTTCTACAATAAAAGAACAAATTGAAATGGAATCTAAACCGATTTTGTCTGTTCAAAGCGTTACACCCGATAACCCAATCAGTCCGACCAATTACTCTCTAGGAATATTTAATTTTGGAAAAGGTCCCGGGAAGATAAATAAAATAGAATACAAACTCTTATCTAAAGAAGGAGAATTATTAAGAACCAAAACAAAATTATCCAACTACACAGTATTCCAAAAAAATGAAATATTTTTATTAATCACGCCTTCACTTCTAAACCCATCACAATCAGAACTTAAAATAAAAACAACAATATATTACCAAGATTTAAACGGGAAAGAATATGAATCCTACCAATATTTCGAATACGACAAGGAAACTAGAATTACTAAATTCTATGAAGGGATATATTAACAATATGAAACTCCTCCAACAAAACTCCGAAGCCAAAATCTACTTCCAAAATAACACAATCCTAAAATATAACTAATACGACAAACCATCTCCACAAGAAATGCGGTACCGAAGGTGACGTAATTTTTTGTGGAATAGCAAAAAAACAAAAATCAAACAAATCCCCAATCAACAAGCCCACTTCAAATGAGAAAACTTCAACCCACCAGAGCGACCAAGAATACTAGGCACACCATAAAACTTAACAGCATCACTACTAGTTTCTCCAATATGATACGTTATCTTCTCCCCAGTCCAACCCTCCCAATAATTCTCTAAAAACCTAACACTCTTATCTGGAGATCGTCCCACCTCATTAAACTCAAACAAACCAGTAGGATCCGTTATACCATCTTCCAAGCCTTCCACCATCTCCACACAAACCCTCAAACATTTATAAAAACTACTACACTCTAAACTATACAATGAAACTCCTCCAACAAGGTGCCGAAGCCAAAATCTACCTCCAAGACAACAAGGTCCTAAAAGACAGAATCCCAAAATCCTACAGACACACTACCCTAGACAACAAGATAAGAACCTCTCGCACAAAGCGCGAAGCCAAAATCCTAACCAAAGCCAAAAGCATCAAGGCAAACGTCCCGAGCCTAATCCACACCGAAAAACACATTCTAACAATAGAATATATTAAAGGCGACCGCCTATCCGAAACCCTAAACTCTTATCCAAAAGATAAACAAATCTCCATAATGAAAAAACTAGGCCGCCAAATCGCACGCCTCCACAAAAACAACATCATCCACTCCGACCTCACAACCTCAAACACAATATTGCAAAACAAAGCTTTGCCAAATACCCCCAACTCTAAACACCTAACTCCTAACTCCAAAGTCTATATCATAGACTTCGGCCTCTCCTACATCTCCCACAAAACAGAAGACAAAGCAGTAGATCTCCATCTTCTCAAACAAGCCCTTCAAGCAAAACACTTCCAAAACTCAAAACAACTCTTCACCGCATTCCTCCAAGGCTACAAATCAAAAGAATCAAAACAAATTCTAGAAAGATTAGAAATAGTAGACTCCCGCGGACGATACAAACATTCAAAATAAAAATAGCCCCGCGAGGATGGGTCTGCCCCAACCTATCTTAAACATATATCTGTGAGGGTATCGAACCAGGTTCGAAGAAAAATAGCCCCGCGAGGATTCGAACCTCGGTCGCTGGGATCAAAACCCAGAATCCTTGACCACTAGACTACGGGACTATATTTTTAATAGAAGATATCGGTTTAAAAGTTTTTAGAAAGAGGCAATTCTTTAATTTTCAACAACTACCATCAAACTTAAAAACCCAAAATTCGAAACACTACAATGGCAGAACTAACAAAACCAACCTGGATCAAAATGAAAGAACCAGAGCTAAAAAAAACCATCCTAGAACTATCACTAACATATGCACCTTCTCAAATAGGAATAATCCTACGGGACCAATACGGAATCCCAACAACAAAAGTCTTCGGCAAAAAACTAAAGGCTTACATGAAAGAACTAGGAATAGATAGAAATGAAGACCTAGAAAACGCAGAGAAAAAGGTAACAGGACTAAAAGAGCACTTAAAAAACAATATCACAGACCGAAGCGCAAAACACAAACTACAACACGCACAATCTCGCCTAAATATCACAAAGAAATACTTCGGCATCTCACTCAGAGACCGAAAAAAGAAAAAATAATCCGTCACTACTAGAGCATACCACACAAATCTTTTTAAGCAAATCTAATTTCTCTACTCTATGCTAAAAGAGATTGATACCTTCGCGAAGGAATTCCTGCAATTCGCCAAAGACAAACCAATAAGAATCATATCACACCACGACACCGACGGTATAACCTCAGCCGCAATCCTAGCAAAAACATTCCAACGCCTCGATAAAAAATTCTCAATCCGAATCGTCAAAGGACTAGAAGACTCTAATATCAAAGAAGAAATAGCAAGACAGCCAAACGAAGTCATCATATTCTCAGACCTAGCATCATCAAATCTAGATCATTTCAAAGACCTAGAACACCCAGTCTTTATCCTAGATCACCACGAGATAGACAAAAATAAAGTCAACAGCAAGACAAAAATAATAAACCATCACCTCTATCCAAACTCCGAAGACAACACTATAACAGGAGCCGGAATCTGCTATCTCTTCGCAAAAGCAATATCTCCTGAAAACCAAGATCTCGCATCCCTAGCAATAATCGGGCTAATCGGCGACCGACACGAAACAAACCTCTCCAAAATAAACCAACAAATAGTTACCGAAGCTCAAGATCTCAAAATAAAAAAAGGAATCGCAATCTACCCAGCAACAAGACCACTACGTCGAGCACTCGAATGGTCAACTAACCCTTTCATCCCAGGAGTCACAGGCTCAGGTCCGGGAGCAATGGAAATCCTAAGAGAAACATCAATCCCCTACGACAAAACCCTAATGGAACTCTCAACCGACGAAATGTCAAAACTAATAACAGCAATCATACTAAGAAGAGCCGCACATGGAAAAGAAGAAGACATCCTCGGAAACCTCTACATCCTAAAATTCTTCAACACAAAAGAAGACGTCCGTGAAATATCAACCCTAATCAATGCGTGCTCCAGACTCGGACACTCGGACGTAGCAATATCATACTGTCTAGAAAACGAAAAAGCAAAAGCCCAAGCACTAGATATCTACACAAAATATAAACAAGAACTAGTCTCAGGATTGAGAGTCGCAGAAAAAATGGACAAGATAAAAGGCAAGGGCTTCGTCATCCTAAACGCCAAAGATCAAATCAAAGACGCAATAGTCGGAACAATATGTTCAATGCTCTCATCCTCTCCAACATACGAAGAAGGAACAATCCTAATCGGAATGGCATACAACAAAGACAAAATCAAAGTATCAGCAAGAATAGTAGGACACGAAGGACGAAATCTAAAAGAGGTCTTAGAAAAAACCGTAGTAACATTCAAGGGAGCAAACCCAGAAACAATCGCCGAAGTCGGAGGCCATCATTTTGCAGCAGGATGCTTAGTAGAGAAAGACAAGGAATCTTCGTTCATTGAAACACTCAAAAAAGAATTGGAAATTGAGATTGTAAAAGTTTAAACCGAATCTGGTAAAACTTGACTCAACACTTTCTCGTTATCAATATATCTAGAAACAATTTTATTAAGCCCATCTTTGGAATGAATATCTTTTACACCTTCGAACAACAAATAAGCCCCTTTCAAAACAAAATCAAAATTAGGATTACTTGTTACATACTTTGGCACAAAACCACCAGAAACCACATTGGCATTTGATATAGTACAGTCTATTTTATCCACGAGAGATTTCATTTGCTCACCCCCTTCAGTAGTTGTCCGAGAAGACATATAATGAGAAATAAATTTATCGGACTGACAAGCAGGAAAACTATGCACTCCCCCGAACACTTCATCAGGCGAACCATACGGACTTCTAACATCTGTCCTCAAACCAACGACAAACTTACCCATCAACTTAGCATATGAACTTTCAACAACAACTCCTTCATCCAAAGGCTCATCAAAATTAGCAAGAACAACATCACTATTAGGAATAAAAATACCCATATCTAAAAAATAAATAATATTCTTAGCTATTAAACTTTCCCGTCCTATTTCAACTTTCCCAGACAAAGTCTTAATTAAATTACCAAATTCGAAGCCATCCCTTTGAGGAGAATTAACATTATATCCAATACTTTCTAACCCCTCAACCAGACAAGAATTAAAAAAAGCTTCTCTGCCATTAAATAATGCCGCTGCCGAATATATCTTTATTTTATCTTCCACCCAATTCAAAATAAAATTTTCTTTAAAAAAACAGTTGCTCTACAATCTATATATTAAACAACTCTTTTCCCTGGAACGCTATGATGCCTAAAACATCGAGGCTCATAACGCTCATTATCTACACTACCATCAACAGAAATAATAGGAGAGTCATAATGCGCCGGCTCTCCATTAGCCAACCTCTGAGTATAATACGCTTTATCACCACAAACAGGACAAATCGCATAAAGCTTCGTCAACTCATTCGCACGAAACATCAACTCCTTCATCTCACCAAACGGTTCACCCCTAAAATCACTATCCAGTCCAGCAAAAACCACATTCTTCATACGACGCTGCAACTCCAAAACTACCTCCACAATTGCTTTATTAAAAAACTGAATCTCCTCGATAAGAACTATATCATGTTCAACTCCAACATACTCCAAAATTTTCTCAGGCTCTTTCTCAGAAACATAAATCCATTCAACAAAATTCCTACCCGACCTACAATGCTCTTCCCTACTATCAAGCTTCGGCTTAAACCCGATATATCTAGCACCAGAAATCCAACGCAATGGATCAACCCTTTTCAAAAGATATTCAGACTTCCCAGAAGCCATCGGACCAGAAAACCCTTCAATTACACCGGGTCTAATAAACAAACTCCTCACTTCTTTCCCTCATAATTTATACAAGCCTCAACAAACCCCCTAAATAGTGGAGCCGGCGCCAACAATGAACTCTTCAACTCCGGATGCCCCTGTGTCGCAACAAAATACGGATGATCATCAAGCTCAACAAACTCAACCAACTTCCCATCAGGCGACATCCCAGACAACCTCAAACCCTTATCCCTCAAAACATCATGATACTCCGGATTAACTTCAAACCTATGCCGATGCCTCTCCCTTACATCTACAGACCCATACAACTTATTAATCTTACTCCCCTCCTCAACCACAGCCTCATAAGACCCCAACCTCATAGTCCCACCTTTATTCTTAATATCTTTTTGCGACTCCATAATATCAATTACAGGATACTTTGTCCCAGCATCAACCTCCACAGTATTAGCCCCCTCAAGCCCACAAACATTACGAGCGTACTCAACAACAGCGGTCTGCAACCCCAAACAAATCCCAAGATAAGGAACCTTATTCTCTCGACAATACTTCGCCGCCACAATCTTCCCTTCAAGCCCCCTAGAACCAAACCCACCAGGAACAATAACTCCCGAAGCCTTTTCAATTCCATCAAGCCCACTCTCAGTATCAATAAAATCAATATTAATCTTAGTACCATAATGCGCCGAACAATGATTCAGAGCCTCAACAATACTAGCATAAGAATCTTCCAAATTCATATATTTCCCAGCCAAAGCAACATTAACCTCACCCGAAAAATTCCTCTTATTCTCAACCAACCGCGCCCACTCCCCCAAATCCGCCCTAACAGGAATATCCAACTTCCGAGCCAATAACTGACTCATCCCCTGCCTCTCAAAAACCATCGGAATATCATAAACATCATTAACATCCAACCCTGTAATAACATCCTCTGGATTAAGCCCCGCACTACGAGCAATCTTTCCCCTAACATTATCACTAAGCATACTCTCACACCTAGCAATAATAATATCCGGCTCAATCCCTCGCTGTCCCATCTCAGCAATAGCCATCTGTGTTGGTTTACTCTTCTGCTCATTTACACCAGATAAAACCGGAACATAAGTCAAATGCGCAAAAACAACATTCTCACGACCAACCCTTCTAGGCAAATGCTTAACCGCATGAAGATAAAGCTCGTTCTCCATATCCCCAACAGTCCCACCAATCTCAATTAACCCAACATCCGCCCCACTCCCCTCAACCTTATCAACAAGATAATCTTGAATAAACTCCGAAACATGCGGAACCATTTGAACAGTCTGCCCAAGAAACTCGCCCCTACGTTCTTTATTCAAAATATCATTAAAAACTCTTCCCATTGTCAAATTAGAATCACTTTTACAGGTCACACCAAGAAACCTCTCATAGTGCCCAAAATCCATATCAACCTCGCCTCCATCATCAAGTACAAAAACCTCCCCATGCTCAATCGGATTCATCGTCCCAGGATCCACATTCAAATAACCGTCACACTTAATCGGCACAACCTCATACGATGACGACAAAATATTCCCAATAGAAGCCATAGCAATCCCTTTTCCCAAACCAGAAAGCACACCACCAGTCACCACAATATATTTTCTCTGCATGCTCTAGAAAACCCAAAGCCTCTTTTAAATTATATTATACCCAAACATACACATGCAAACCAAACCCTTAAAAACCAAATTCATCACAAAAACATATGGAACAAAAAGGAAAATTCATAAGAGTAAAATGCTCGAAATGTAAAGACTCCCAAGTAATCTTCGGAAAAGCCTCGACAAAAGTCAGATGCATAGCCTGCAACGCAGTTCTAGCTCTACCCTCTTCAGGCAAAGCAAAAATCCGAGCCAAAGTCGAAGAAGTCTTGTAAACTTTTAAATAACTAGGAAAACTAATTTTAACATGGAAGAAGGAGACATAATACCCTGCAAAGTAAAAGAAGTAACGAACACAATCACATTCGTAGAAATGCCAAACGGACAAGAAGGAACAATCATATCATCAGAAATCGCCGCAGGCCGAATCAAACTAATGCGACAATACGTAGTCCCAAACAAACAAGTCGTATGCAAAGTCCTAAGAATTGAAGGCGACCACGCACACCTATCTCTAAGACGAGTAACTTCAAAAGAAAAGAAAGAAGTCATGCAAAAAACAAAGCAAACACAGGCAATCAGTGTAGCATTCAAGCAAATCTTAAAAGAAAAAGAAAAAGATGTCAATGAAAAAATATTAAACGACTTCAAAGACCTGTCTGAGTTTGCAGTATCAGTAAGAACAAAACCAGAACTACTTCAAAAATATATTCCAAAAGAAAATCAGAAAGCTATAGAAAAAATAATCAACAAAAAAAGAAAAAATGAACAACTAAGGCAAAAAATAAAAATAAAATGCCTAGAGAACAATGGCATAGAAAGAATTAGAAAAATATTCAATCTAAAAAATGACAACCTCAAAGTAACCTACATCTCAGCAGGAAAATTCTCTCTAAGGCTAACAGTAGAAGATTTCAAAACGGGCAAAAAAGACATGGCAGAAATATTAGAAGAATTAGAAAAAAGGGCAAAGGAAAATAATTGTGAATTCTTCGCAAGTGAAGACAAATGAACTCCCTAAAAAAATGCCCAACTTGTAAAACCTACACTCTCAAAAAAACTTGCAACAAATGTAAAGTCGAAACAAAGTCAGCACACTACACATTTCCAAAAATAAGAAACGCTCCCCCTCGCTCAGCTCCTTTCAAGAGACGATAAACATTCTTTCTTAACAATCTCCATATCAGCCTCCCAAAGCGGCGTCAACTTAGTTCGATTATAAATAATAGCAGCAGGATGAAAAAGCGGCAACAATCTAATCTTCACCCCACCAATTTCAATCTCTCGAACCTCCCCATGAACCTGACTAATCCCAGGCTGTTTCTTCATATCCTCTGGCCTGCCAAGCGCCATAAAAAACTTAGTCGCATAATTCCCAAGAGAACAAACAACCTTCGGCTTCATATCTCGAATCTGCTTCAATAACCAAGGCGTATGCGCCGCAATTTCCTCCGGCAACGGATCCCGATTCTCAGGAGGTCGACACTTCAAGATATTGGCAACATAAATATCATCCAACGACAAACCCACATTATCCAACAGCTTATCCAAATTCTTTCCAGCAGCACCCACAAAAGGCTCTCCTAGCTCATCCTCACGCCGACCAGGAGCCTCTCCAACAAACAAAATATTGCTATTCAAATTCCCCTTCCCAACAACGACATTAATACAATCCCTAAATAACTCAGTCCTTTTAACCATAGCAGCCTCCAGAAAATTAAACTCAGGATTCTTTTTATTAGACATAAATAAAATAATTATCGAGAATTAATAAAGCTACTTACCATACTTAGCATCAACAAGATCAAACCTTCCCTTATTCTTCTCATGCATATAATCAATCTTCCTCTTTTGAGTCACAAGAGAATTATCCATAACAGCCTCTTCTAAAAAAGATTTGCATTCTTTCAAAACTCCAGCAGTATAATCCCATCCCGAAATCTTATCAGTAACCGAATCCATAAAATGTCTAGCTCCAATAATCTGTTCACCACCAGCTCCATACTGCGCAACCATAGCACCCCGTAGAGAAGAAACCTTACCAATCATATCAACATAAGGAACAGTCGGCTGCTTCCCAGTATCAAGAACAAACATCTTTCCTTTCTCTGCCCCAACACCAGCATGATGCCTATCAGAAGTAAAACAATACATAGCAGGAGTTCGAGTCCCAACCAAATGCTTAGGGATATGACTAATTTCCGTCTTCCCAGATTTCAACTTATGAGTAATTACGGCAGGAATACCATTACCGTCAACACTAGGAATATTAACAGTCTCATAAGAATAGGATTGTCCAGAAGCTTCCTTGCCCTTAATTAACATTCCTTGATCTAAATAGTTTCCATCGAACAAATTGCAGATAACATCTCCTTCACTCATACCACTGCCTCTCTTGCCCCCCATCCAATGATTTCCAGTTCCAACATAAAGCCTCATCCCATTATCCATCAACTCTTCATTAATCGGCTGAACAGCTTGTTGAAACAAGGCAACCTGAGTCTCCGGTAAAAACTGCGGCTTGGACTCTTCAAATTCTTTAGT
Organism: archaeon; assembly: GCA_018697035.1. Lineage (GTDB taxonomy): Archaea > Nanobdellota > Nanobdellia > Pacearchaeales > GW2011-AR1 > JAGVXH01. Next base: position 32,541 of record JABHSE010000002.1, read on the forward strand.
ATATGTTTTAATATGTTCAATAACCTGTGAATCTGTCATCCCACTCTCCCTCATCTTAGCCTCAATCAAACCCAAGTCTCTCATAAATTCGACACTACTTCTCTTAGATCCATGTCCTCCTTCCCTCTTGGAATCAAAATCTCTATAGCCCATCTCTCCATTCATAGCCTCTGTCATAATGCCGTACTGTATACCATCCAATCCAAACGCCTGAGCAGCAACCAACTGAGAAGCCTCAATACCATCAACCAAAGAAGGCCTACCGGGGGTAGAATACCCACCAAGATGCAAGTCATTTTGCAACAAAACATTGTAAAGCTGAGGAGAAACTGCTTCATGAATCTCTCCAATCCTCTTCTTAGTCTCATTAATAAGATCCCTACACTTCTCCTTGGCTTTAACATTCTTAGTTCCCCTCAACTTCCCTCGAGTCTCTTTTAATGTCTTTTCAAGCCCACTATACTCTTCCCCATATTCATCAGCAATTTTTTCATAAACCACATCGTCAACAAAGATAGGCTGAAAGCTCTGATCAGCATGCTCAACATAAATCACATTCCCAGTAGTACAACCACCCTTAGCCATCCGCTTAGCATGCCAAGTTCCACGATTTCCTTTAAGCATCAATTCGCCCAGCTTAGAGGTATTGTGACGAGTAGTAAGTTTCATATACTGAGCAATCTCCGGCTGCAACCTAAACTCATCCTTAATAGTAGTTGGACCAATGGTAAACCTGGCCTGATGCATAAACCCATCTGAACCATAACCAGAAAAATAAACATCCGAAGCACTAAAATTTCTCTTACTAAATTCCCCAATAGTCTTTGGCTTACTTCCACCTTTCTTAATCCTCTCACTAACCTCTCCCATATGGAAACCCTGAAGCTCAGCCGCACTATTAAGCAACGGCTCATTAGACCTCTGCTCATTAGTCCGAGGAAAGGAGGTAAACGTTGTTCCAATTGGAGAGTCCGCGGTCAACTCCACACCCTCAATCAAATCCTGAGGATCTGGAACATTAACATTAATAATAGAATCAGTATGGAGTTTAATATTCAAATCTTTTCCAGACAGCCTCTTTAATTCAGGAATCAAAATCTCAGTATAGACATCCTTATACTTCTTTTTCTTAACCATTTGAAGAGCCTTAGCTTCCATTGGAGTAATAGCAATATGTCCAGTAAACCAAGCTGGGCCCTCACCTTCAGCCATCAAAGCATTCTCAAATCGCTCCGCCTCACAAATTTTATCCTCCAAAGAAGAAATCTTATTATGAACCTTTCCAAAATTATCCTGTTCTCCTTCATGCGCCCTCTGCAAATGTCCAAACGTAACATGTTCGTCATAAATCCTATTAACAATTCCAAAAAATTCGGAACTAAATTGTTCCTCAGCAACCCCGCCATCTATTCTCTTTCCAGTAATGTCTTCATATTCTCCCCTAACTCTATCTTTAAGTTTTTTGAATTGGGCCTTGTCTTTTCCTTCAACTGTATGAAAATAACCATCCACCAATTTCCCAAACCCAGCTCCTCCATGTGCAAACTCATCTCCCGATTTACTCTTCTCCTTGTTAACATGAAAATAAACTCTCTCTAAAACCAACTTATCAATTAAACTCTTCCCAAGATCGTTCCGAACACCTTCCCACTCCTCTCTCCATTTAGGCAAACTTTTAGTGACGCTCTTCATCTTGGAATGAATTTTTCTCAAAGATGCATTAAGTGTATCCTCGATTTCACTCATGTTTGCAACATCGTTATAACTCCAATACATATGAATAGGAACATGCTCTGGAACATTTTCAACTAAAGGCAACATTTCATGTGCAACACTTTTTCCAGCTTCCTCCAGGGAGCCAAGTGTATCAACAACATAGTCAGTAAGATTCTTCATATCTTTTTTTGTCACCTCATGATCACCAAGAGTAAGAGTCTGCTTCACTTTCTTCAACTCATCTCCATTGCCAGCAGCTCCAGTTTTATTTATCCCAGTCATCAAAGCCCTTTGATTTTTTGCCTTCCCAAAAATTTGAATCATCTCTGGCATAATACCACCCTGGAAATGAACGCTATTTAATTTCGCATCAAGCCCCATAGCTTTCCTAAAAATATTCTGCCCCTGAAACGCCTCATTGTTTGTATAGAGTTGCCCAAACCCCATCTCGGCATTCATCTCATGAAACTTCGTAACCCGATAGTCCCCTCTATTATCATCCCATCTCAACCTATGCTGATTAGTAACCGCATTAACCAACGCGTCCTCTTTATCAAAAAAACCACTATTCGTAGGAAGATTATCCGGAGACGGAACGTTCCAAACTTTCCCAATCTTATTCAACTGCTTCCAAACTTCTTTTTTAGACTTCCCAGTCTTATCAGAAATCTGTTTCAATGTAGGAACCTGACGATTAAATATAGAAGGAGTAACATAAATAACAGAATTATTATTAGGAGATAATTCGTCTATAGATTGCAAAAAAGACCTATCAGATTCATCAATCAAAAGTCTTTCTTTCAATACATCAGGCACAGCTCTTCCTCTCATGCTAACCCAAAAAACCAATATTCTTTTTAAAGAAGTATATAGTCGAATATAGGTAATCATAAAATAACACAATAACAAATCCACACCATCATCAAAAGAAATATATAATATATACACCTCACAATATCATGAAAAAACTAATCAAAATAAAAGACTGGTACATCCTCCCATCATGGGCAAGAGGCCTCGCAATCGGAACAGTCATCGGCTCCATTCTAATAATACCCACAGCCTTCCTAGTCAAAAACTACTTCACCCTCCTCATTCCAATGATAATCCTCCTTACTTGCTCTATAATCGGAATGATAATCACACAAAAACGAAAACACTTCGGACTATCTCACTAGACTACTTTTTATTCTTAACCTTAATCTCAACAAACCCCTTCCTATTATCTTTCAAGAAATACCAAACCACCCCACCAACAACCAACAATCCACTAAGCAAAACCAAAACAACCTTCCAACTAATACCCTTAACAAAATTTAAAACATCCTCATATCCTTCTTCAATAGCACCGACCTCTTCTTCACCTGCTCCATCCTCATCCTGAACATCATCTTCCTCTTCTTCCTCTTCTTCCACAACACTAGCGTTCGTAGTCACACCAGCTCCACCCCCACCTCCGCCACCAGACCCAGTATCAGTAGCAGCAGCGGTAGGAACAACAATATTATATCCCGCACCAGCAACCAAACTAAACATTAAAACAAACATTAAAACAAAAACAGATTCTCTTCTCATCCTAAAATCCTAGTGACACCGGAACTTGACAAGCTGTTATGCCAGTACCGCCCGATTCACAATTTACATAATCATCAACGTCCTGAGCACCGGCCCCAACGTCATCAACGAAATTAAACGTATTAGCAGCAGCATATGTGATAGGAACATTCATCTGGATATAATCACTAGCTCCACCAAGATGCATCTCATCAATTAACTTATTCCATTTCTTCAAACTAGAATTCATCCCCATCATATTAGTATCAGCATCACAAATAAACGCGTTAGTCATATCAATCTTCACCGGCTCATAAACATTAACTCCATAAAACCCTATACTCAAATCGTCATCACAATTACTATGCACCGTAAAATTCATATTCTTAGTTACTGAAGTGTTGGTCTTAATCCCTACGTCGAATGTTGTAGGAACTCCACTAATATTAAATGTCTCAGTAAAATTATAGCCCGTCTTATTCAAAGCAGGAATATCAACGGTATACCCATCTGGCAAATCAAGCTTAAAAATAAACGCCTTATCGACCTGGCTCGTCTTAGTAGTAAAATTAGAACAAGCAGAAAGAGCACAATTACTAGAAGGGTCACACGTCTTAACCTTATAATAATAGACAGTTCCATTTTCTAAATCAAATCCTAAACTAGTCGTCTCATCTATTAAATCCAAAGCATGAAACGGCTTGAAATTAGAATAATTCTGATACGTCTCAATCCCAACATCATTAATAGTAGCATTCAATATCTTACAAGTAGAATCATCAAGATAAAATTTAACACTCATGTTCGACGGCTCATTGGTATCTATCTTCATAAACGCACCGTCAGAAAGCTCATCTACTTCATTATATATCACAGTAGGAGCAACCTTATCTGTAGCGTTAGCAGAAAATGAAAATGAAGCCCCACTCGCGCACTTAGGAGTAAACGCACAAACAGGATCCGCACAATCAGCCAATCCGTCCTCGTTATCATCAACTCCATTCATACATTCCTCAAAAACATTAAACCCAAACTTTTGTACATTCTTACATTTAGGATCTTTCGTGCTAGGATTAGAACAATCTATAAAACCGAAATCAATACTTCCTGGAGTATAATATCCCGGACCAACATAATCAGAAGGACTCGTTACAGAATCAGAACTATTTGCGCTAGCCATATAAACCCTCATGTTAGCAGTTTTACTATACTCCGAAAAAGACTCCAAATCTTGCGAACTAACTGCAACCATAACCCCTGATATCTCTCCACAGCTCATCTGCTTATTCGTACTAACAAGAGCATTCGTAGCAGTCCAAGTACCACTACTACATCTCATCAATTGCTTAGTCTCGGTAATCCCGGTAACACTATCGTTCCTCGCAATATAACTAATTCTAAATTCATAACCAGGATAACTAGCATCTCCTATAGCATTACAACCACCTGTCTCACTGCCGTCAGTATCTAGATACCAATAAAATTTACCAGAGCTATTTCCCGCACCCAGTGTCCCCGTAGAAATTGTACCATTCATACCCATTCCTGCACCGACATTACGGCCATTACAAATGATTGAATCACTTATATTGAATATCCCCGCACCAAAATTCAAACCTTCAGCACCAACCCTCATTCCCATTCCCATAATATCTACCTCATCACTAACCCCCAACTCAGCTTCGGGACCATACTGTCCAAAAGCATTTCCTGAATCCATAGCAAGCTGATGAACATCTCCCCCTTTCGAATCTCCAAACTGCTGATATTCCCCCTTATCCATACACCAACCAGAAGGCTCAGTAGCAGATTTATTATTATTAGAATAAGTATCGTTCTTATATGTACAGGTGACACTCGCAACATTACAACCAGTCTCGTTCCCATCATATTGCCAACATCCTGTCTGACCATCAGCTCCAGTTTGCCCCATCATCATAAACATCTCTGGCTGACAGGTAGCGCTCATATCTCTCCATTCACATAAGCCAGAACTAGCACCGCCAACATCACCACACGCACTCTCATTCAAAGTCCAATCCATACACGCTACATTACACCAGCCACCCTGGTCAGAGTACTGGTCCTCTTGCCAAGTACAATTAGTCGCAGCTCCACAGGTAGTCACATTCAAATCCATACAATCAGTAAATGGTTTATAATCACAGAATCCTGCACCTGGGTTATTATCACACCAATCAGTCCCACTACCATCACCTGCACACCATGTATCATTCTTCCACTGACACTGCGCAGAACCTCCGCCACAAGTAGATTCATTAGAATATTGCCAACAATTAGCTGTATCCATCTTAGTCTTATTTAGGTCACACATCTCAGCCGCGCCCATCATTCCAACAGACTCATTAGTACATCCAGCCGTAGCTCCACAGGTAGCTAGGTCATTATCAAACTTCCAACAATTAGCTCCAGGCATGTCACACCATCCATCACTATTCCAAGTATCATTTAACCACGTACAGTTTAATCCACTAAAAGCCTCAGTTTGATTACACCCTCCCTCTGTAGTCTCCGCAAAACAATCCCCACCAATTGCGCTCCCTCCACAGAAATTATCAAATCCACAATCCGGGTCTGCACAATCAACCATCTGGTCGTTATCGTTATCAATACCATCGAAACAAATCTCACCAGCATATCCCTCTGGACTACATAAATTCGAAGTCGTATCCCATGAACACTCAATCGAACTAGCCTGGCAATCAGTAGTATCATAGCACGAGAAACAATCACTGTCACAAACCTTCTTAGATTTATCCACACAATATCCATCAGCAGTCATGTTTCCATTTTCACTCTCATTAACCCATTTACAACCAACTCCGGCATTAGCAACACTACCCGCACAGGCACCATAGGCATCATTCATAAAATCACAATCTTCACAATTAGTATTACAATCTCCCGAACCTGCAGTCTCCATCTCTTGTGGATAATCACACCATCCGAGTCCATTAAACGCCGAAGTTCCAGCGGCATCATTCGTCCAGGCACAATATCCCAATGCCGAACCAGTACATGCAGCCGCTGCCGTAGTGTTATCCACCCAAGCAGTCCCATTGCCCTGAAACTCACAAGCCCAACACGAAGTATCACAATTCGCTTTATTCGCCTCCTGTCCACCATCATCAACATCAAAGAATCCCGTCATCTCACACCAAGAGTCCTGCTTCAAAATATCATTCTCTAAATAATACTCAGTCTGCCAAGTCCCACCAGAAGCAGTACAAGAAATTTCACTACCAATTCCTCCAAGGTCAGTTTCTCCACCAGAACCAAACACAGCGTTAGAATTAAAAGTACAATTTTTAATAATAGTAGAAGCATTATCCCAAGTGCATGGCATCATAAATTCCTCAATCAACTGAGAGCACATTGTATAATTATTCTTAGAATTTGGATGCTCACAAAATGGTACCGGTGGCTCAGCCTTCCTACCATCACTATCAACACCTGCAGTACAATATGCCCCAATATTAACAGTTGTATTACCCCATGCACAATTTGGTAATGGACCATACTTACAGGCAGACTTTATCTGAATATCCGTACAAACTAAATTAGCACTATTATTAGCATTAACATATAATGGATCCCCTGCCACATGCCCTTCACACCATCCGGCATTGACGCCACTACCACAAATATTATCAGATGAAGCATTATCCACCCCATTTATACCTCCGTCGGCAGTACAATATGCGCACCCAGTAATATTTCCACAAACATTCGGCTGATTATCAGCAAACCAACAATGAGCTCCGCCTCCAAACATAAAACCACCTCCCCCAAACATACCTCCGCCATCAGTAGGCATAATACAATCCCCAGTAGAATTATACCATCCACCCTGATCAAAACAAGAATCAGTAGTATTATACGCTCCAAATCCTCCGCCTCCATAAGCATCATCACATTCCTCCTGCCCGCTATCATTAACCCAATTACAAGGCATATACAAACTATTCTTCAAAGTATTACATTGCGTTTCATTACCATCCGCAAAACTACAACTCTGCGACATACACCATCCATCACTATAACTAGAATTTTCATAATAACAAACACCATCAAAAACTGCAGCACAAGTAGACTCGTTCCCATCATAACTCCAACAGCCAGCCTGATCACAACATCCGATATCATCCGAAGTAGCAGAAGGATTTTTATTTTGAGCATCCGTCAAAGATTTAATATTACACCATGTATTTTCATTCGCAGCATTAGGTTGCCAAATATAATTATTAAGGCCACACGCTGCCTTATCTCCATTATATTGCCAAGCACCATCCTCCATTCCTCCCCACATCTCATCACCATCCCAATCCTGCATACATCCTCCAGGAGCACCCTGAGTCCCATTAGGATACCACATAGTAAAATAAGGATCCCATGTACAATTCATAGCACCGTTATTTGCATCACAAGCAGTAGAGTTAGTGCCATCGTAATCCCAACAACCTATATCCATACAACATCCAGGACTCTGGTCACACCAAGGATCTTCCGCACTAGTCTCCCAATTACAAACACCTCCGCCATTAGAAGCCGTACAAGTAGATTCTAAGGTTCCACTATACTGCCAACAATCATTAAAGTCAGCAACAACAAAATTCAAGCTAAACAGGATACTAAAAACTAACAACACGCCTAACAACAAAAACCTTAACGACTTCATCACCATCTTAATTAATATTGTTAACAATGTATACTACTTAAAACTTACGCAAAACAGCCTCAAACATCAATGTCCCGCAAACCATCAGTCTCAATCATAAACACCGTTTCATTATCCGGCAAATCCGGAGAATCAATCAACTTACAAACTCTCGAATCCTTTTTCCCCCGCCTCAAATACATCCGATAAGTACAGGCATGCCCAACAATATTCCCACCAATAGCCTTAGTAGGATCCCCAAACATCTGCGCCGGATCACTCATCACTTGGTTCGTAACATAAACTGCCAAATTATTCTGCTCAGCAATCCTCATTAAATTATGCAAATACCGATTCAACCTCTGCTGTCTATCCGCAAGCATCCCTCGCCCCGAAAATTCCGCCCTAAAATGCGCAGTCAAAGAATCAATAATCATCAACCTAATCGGCTCGCCTTCCTTAATCAGCTCCGCAACCCTATCAAGCAACAGCATCTGATGGTCCGAATTAAAAGCCCGAGCAACCAAAATATTCTTCAATACCTTATCAGCGTTAGCACCAATCCCCTCAGCGAACTGCCTAACCCTCTCAGGCCGAAACGTTCCCTCCGTATCAATATAAACAGCCTTACCATTCGCCCCACCCTGATCAAGCGGCAGCTGAACACCAACAGCCAAAGACAAAGCCAACTGAGTCTTCCCCGAACCAAAAGCACCGAAAGCCTCAGTAATCGCCTTAGTCTGTATACCTTTTCCCCCCAAAAGATTGTCTACATTTTTAGATCCAGTAGTAATATTAAACAACTCCTTACGCTTCTCCTCGTGCTCCAAACCCGAAACAAATCCCATATCCATCATCTTCCTCGAAGCCTGAATCGCCTTCCTCGCAACCGACTCACTCATCCCCGCCATATCACTCAAAGCAGACGGAGTCAAAACAGCAAGCCCCATCAACTCATAAATCCCGGCAGCCTCTAATTTCGCAACAGCACCAGGACCAACACCAGGCAAATCAATCAACTGCGGCCCCTTATCTTCTTTAACAACCTTTTTTTTCACCGGCTTCACAACCTCAACATCCCCAGAAACAGCCTCTTTAACTTCATCAATATCCTTCTTAGCAACCATAATAGGCAAAATCCATTTCACTTTATAAGGATTTATATCATTCAAAAGAGACTATTGAAAACCAACCAAACATCTAGCAACAATACCAACACAAACAAAACATCCTCAACCCAACTCCCACTCCTAATAAATCCCCGAACCCTAAACCCAAAAGGCCAAAAAACTTTCAACCCCATACAAGTAAAGCAATCCAAAACTAAATGAGAAACATATCCAATAAAAAATCCGAAACCAGCCCAAAGATTAAACAACCCAACAACCGACGACAAAACCAAACACCCAACCAAACTATGCAAAAACCCTCGATGCCTCAAAAACCAAGCCACAAACCAAAGCCTCTTCCCAACCTTACTCTTCAAGGAATCAACATCAACAAAAACACTCCCAAGCAAAACAAAACCCAAAACGAATCCGGGCATCTCAACAAACCTATCCAAAATAAACCACACTAAGACACCAAACAAAACATGAGTCCGAAACAACATCAAATAATAACCCAATCTAAAATTATAAACCTAACCAACCAATTGGAAGTCTCAATAGATTAAGACGAGACGCAGGGTTGCGAAGTGTGCAGACGCACATGAGTGTTCCTGCAACGAAGTATTAAGCATTGAGAGTTTCAATTAAAGCCTCAACATCTACTTTTTCGACGCTATTCGCCACAATCTCCAAATTATTAAACAGCTGATTCCTATTAACTCGTCCACTCAAATAAATTTCAGTCCCAAGCAAATCATCTCGAAATGCGGCAGCCTTCACCTCATCACTCAAATCTTCCTCAGGAATCAACAACTTAATCTGGTCCGAAAACATAACAACCCTTATACTCTCGACTCCATCATCCAAAACAAAATTCAAAATCGCTCGGTCTTTCTTCTCGACAACTCCATGCTCCGCACATTTGAAAACGCCATCATCTCCCAACATACCCTTCTTATTACAAGTCGGACAAACCGAATAAAACCTGGGCTGAAAAACCTGTACAACAATACCCCTCGCCTTCACACTCATCCCTTGCCGAACCTCATCTAAACCAACTTCACTCGCAGCCGGCGCATTCTTAACCTCCGCCATTTCAACCGAACTCTTCTTCAATTCTCCAAAACTAGACAAATGAATCTCCGAATCTCTCGTCGACCCATTCTTAATCTCAACAACATCCCCAACCTTAATCAACTCATCCTCGATCATCGCAATATGATTCGTATCCCACAAAACAACACGTGTACTTCCACTATCGTCCGCCAAAATAAAATTCGCAACCTTCCCCTTCCGATCATTCTTCTCAAACTCACGAACAGGAAAAATATTCATAATCTTCCCCACAACATTAACCTTCCGAAGACCTCCAATCAACTCCGCAACCTTCAAATCTTCATCTTCAAAACTAATTCCAAGTTCAGCCGAAATAATCTGCGCAGCTCCCTCTTTAGAAATCAACCCCGACAACTTCGCCTTCTTCGCCTCAATCTTCCTCTCAACCTCAGCCCGCTCCAAACCAGAAGCCTTTGCAATCCGATCAACCAACAACTCATAATTCTTCATACCCAAAAAAACCAACTTCACTATTTAAGTATTATTGAGATACACTACATCCATGATTTGATAATTAATCAAAATCATCTATCAAACTTGTAAGAAGACTATCAGCCCTCTCGATATCTTCATTGGTAGTTAGGCGATCTATGATACCAGAATCGTCATAATATACCATAAACTTTTCAAAGAGTTCCTTGGATTTTGCACTAGCATAACCATCAAGAATAACACACTCGGTATCTGCTATCACCCCCTGAAACCAATTATTCCTCACCTTATGTCTCCCAGTATCAGTATTACTATGTAAAATCACTACAGGAATTTCGTTACTACATTCATCTCTAAGAAATTTCAGATGCCCTAAATATTCTGTACCGTCCATATCTTCAGAAATTCCATTCAATTTATAAAACTTCTCAAAACCCAAAATTTCCACAGGAAAGCGTGGCGTCGAAGATGCTACGATTTCCTGTGGAATATTATTACACCGGTACATCAGATTGCAACACAAAACTTACGCTCCACCAGGAGTGCCTACTGGGTGAACCAACATAGATTAATTATAAAACTTAATCAGTAAGTTTTATAAACCAAAATCAAGACATCTAAATATGAAATGCTCAAGCTGCGACAAAGAAACGACAAAAATCGTAAAATTCCCATGCCCAAAATGCAATAACGAAATCCTAAGATGCGACAAATGCAGAACCCTATCAATCGAATATAAATGTCCAAAGTGTCAACACCAAGGACCTTAGATATAACAAATGGCAACAGCAGGAATACAATTTAAAATAATGCCCGAAGGCGTAGAAACAGACTTAGAGCAACTCAAAACAACAATAAAGAAAACAATAGAATCTTTCGAATCAGGAGTCTTCAATGAAGCAAAAGAGGAACCAATAGCATTCGGACTAAAGGCACTAATCATAACAATCGCACTTTCCGAAGACGAAGAATCCGATGCAGTAGAAACCGCCCTCTCAAAAATCCCAGAAATATCCTCTGTAGAACTTATCGACTATCGAAGAGTAGTGGGATAAACATTACAAAATATCATCTAATTAACGAAACATTTTTAAACTACTAAGGAGTAACAGATATATTATGGAAGATAAATATAAAAAAAGTCCAGAAGCACAATCGCACTGTGACAAAATAAAGAAAAAACTAGAAACACCAAAACCAGATTACGTCGGGATATTGGTAAATGAAATAGAGAATGCTTATGACCAAAAAATTATAGCATATATAAAAGACAAAAATTTATCCGACTTAGAAAAATAATTACTCAGGACTCTTCAAAAAACTTATAACCTCTCTTAACTTATATCTAACATGCCAATCACAACAGAAGAAGCCTCCAAAATAAAAGAACAACTTCTAACCCAACTAGACAACTTCCCAGAGGAGAAACGTTCTCAGATTACCGAACAGATCAACTCAATGACAGGCGAACAAGTCGAAGCCTTCGTTAAACAAAACAACCTAACTCACCTAGGCGGACAATGCATCTTCTGCTCAATCGTAGCAAACAAAACCCCATCCTACAAAATCGCCGAAGACAAGAACTACATCGCAATCCTAGAACTTAATCCTCTAAGCAAAGGCCATTCCCTAATTATACCAAAAGAACATCTCGAAAAAGTCCCAGAATCAGCAGATGCCCTAACACAAGAAATCGCAAGAAAACTAAAAAACAAATTCAATCCTGAGGATGTCAAAATCAACGAACTAAAAATCATGGACCACGCTCTCTTAGAAGTCGTCCCAATATATGGAAACGAAACAGAGAGACATCAGGCATCAGAAGAAGAATTAAAATCACTTCAGGAAGAAATATTAAAAGCTCAAGAAATAAAAATGCCCGAAAAACCACAAGAAGTCAAAACAGAAGAAATCCCAATTCTACCCCCAAGAATTCCCTAATTAATTTTTCGACTTAGCCAAAAAACTCTCGTTCATCAAATATCCCAACGTAACACCTACAGCGTCCCATGCCAACTCATCTACCTGAAAACTACCTCGACTCATACACTGACTAGCCTCATAATAGGCCGAAGCACCAAGGTACAAGCCAAACTTATTAACGGTCAAATACTCATATTTTTCTGCAATATAATCCATTCCCTTTCCTAATAAAAAAGGCATAGCAATCCCCGCCAACAAATGATCCAAACTACCCTGAAGACTAGCAATTACAGGAATCTGTTCCCTTATCCCATCGACAAAAGAACTATGGTTAGCCAAAACAGCAAGTCCAGCACCGCCAATAACAACTCGCTCCTTATCTACATTCTCCATATTAAACAAGAAAAAAACCTACTTATAAAATCATGCAATAACCAAAATACCTACAAACCAATCCCTCAAGAGAGCATACCCCATAAACGCAATCAAAAACGCCGGAACAAACGGCAAACCTTCCTTAATCAAAACCTTCCTCCGCCCCTTCAACAACTCAATATCTTCCAAACTCAAACCATCCCAATCCGCCTCGACAACTCGCCCACCAACCCGAACATCATCAACCAACCAATCCCCTTCCCGCAACTCGCTCCCAGAAACCTCTCGAATCATCGAAACATTCTCCAACCCCTTAGCAAAAACATAAAGCAAAGGAAAAATAAAAACCAACAACCCAACTAAAAAGAACAAAAAATCAACAAATCCGAACAACATCAAAACAATACCAACACCAACAATCCACAACTTATCTTGCACCAACTTCTTCATCTCCAGATTAACCTTCTCACGATTTTGAAACCACAGGACTCCGGAATAAACCAATCCATAAACAGAACCACTAATCATCAAAAACAAAAGAAACACTCCAATATTAATCATCGAACCCAGAAAAGTAGAAGCAAGAAAAAAGGCAGTCATAGCAAATAACAACTTAGCATCTCCCCCAGCAAAAACCCTACCATAATAAAACAAATTCATAATCAGAAACATCACGGCCAACAAAAACCCAACATGAAAAACAACATTAGAATTCCCAGATAAAATTGCACCATAGAAAACAAAAATCAAACTAGAAACAAGTAAAAACAAATTCAACCAATTGTCAACCTCCCTCCTCTTCAGGTCCTGCATACTAGCAACAAGAATTCCAACAAAAAACAACCAAAACAAAAACCCAAATTCCATTCTATCTAAAATTCCTCCCGATTAAATTCACAATCAAAATAAACACCGACAAAACTAATCCAATAAGAGCTATAACCATATCCGAAGCACTAAAACATGAAGTACTAATAGTATTTAAAAAAATATAAATAAAAATTAAATAATTCACAAAGTTCCCAAGAAAATCCAAAACACCAAATTGCATATTAAACAAGTGTCCTAATTATTCCGTATCCCAAAACAACAATAGCCACAATACCAGCAAGGACAGCCAAATAATTCAACCACTTCAAAACCTCTTTACTCATAATGTAAACACAACTCTATTTTATTTAAAACTTCCTCTTCTTCCCTTTTCCGTAACCTTTCTTCTTCTTGACAACGACCTTCCCCATTTTATCCACCTTACTCTCGCTCTCCTCATTAACCTCAGATGACCGGAACTTCCCACCCCGCTTATACCCCCGAACCAATCGCTTCTTCTTTAAATCCCCCTTCGTCCTTCGCCTATCAATCCCTCCGAAATCCATCAAATCCTCTCCACCGTAAATTTACTCCCCACCTTCTTAATCAAATACTCAGCAGAAAAATTAAAGGCAAAGTCAATCGGAAAATTCACCTCGGTCAAATCCAAAGCTCTCAACTCAAAACTCTTCCCAACCTCATTTCTCTTCAAAATAATATCTCCAGAATCCTCTTGAACAGTATACAAAATATTATCCAAAAAAGAAACCTCATCAAATTCTCCCCTCTTCATTTCCTTTCCATCTCTAGTCAAATTGGAAAAAATAAAATCCTTCATCTTATCATTAAAGCCCGAAACAAGTGCCGCCTTAAACGCAAGCTCATCAATCCCACTACTCTCCACACTCTTCAATACAAGCTCCTTCTCCCTCATCTCAAAAATATCCAAATTATCCCGAACATCCAAAACAACCAAAGGAGAAACCAAAGAACTCTGAACCCTTTCTTGTTGAACCGAATAAACCATAATAGAAAGACCGCACATCAACAAAGTTATCAAAACCAAAATCGCCGAAAAAAGCTGCCCACGTTTATTTCTCATACTTCACCATCCTTAACGAATCCTCAACACCCAAATCACTAGCAACCAAAAACTTAACCTCACTAAGATTAACATACCGACCCGAATAACTAAACACATTATCAATCTCCGCCATACTCTCATTATAAATCGCAACATCCGAACTAACCTTATTCAACTTCTTAACAACCCCAGCGCCAACAACAAAAACAATCAAAATCAATGCAATCAAAATCGTAGCGCCGAAAAAAGCAATAAAACTAGAAAGAAGCCCTCTCTTCCCAAACCCTCGCCTCTCAATCTTACTCATCTGCATAATTCACCAACACCTCCAATTTCATCTTACCATCAAACCTCCCACTACTATCCAAAACCACAACAGAATAATTCGCCTTATAATATCCAGGCTCATATTCTCCAAGACCTTCGGTTCCAGCCAAAGCATTCCCGGTCGCAACAACCTTCCCATATAAATCCTTCAACCACAGAGACCCACTATCTCCTTCGCTAAAACTCGCAATCTCCCTCCCCCTCACATCGACAACATCCACACCAACATAAGCTCTATCAATATCAACAATCCCGCAACCCTGAATCATATTATCAACATCCCTTCTCAAATCCAAAACCCCATCTCCAGCCAAACAATCAACAACACCACGAGCCAAAATATGCGCCTCGGCATCTCGAACATCAATATAATAACCATACACAAACGACCCAGCTCCAAAAACAATAAACGCGATAACCGTCACCATAAACAAACGATACATCATATTAATTCCCTCCGCCATCATTCCCCTCTTTTCCATCACTTCACCGTCACCAAAAATTTATCCCCAACCTCTTCAACTTCTACCGAATATCTAGAAAAATAAGGATACCCCCCAACAGACCGGAGCCCATCCACGCTAACAAAAACCCTCCCATCATCAATATCAACATCATCAATAACCCCATTAATATTACCCTTCCAAACCTCAAAACTCATCCCAGCCTCGGCAGAGTCAATCAACAAAGCCAACTGCTTCTCTAAAACCTGCTGCATAACATTCCGCCCATTAACCCTCTCCGCAGACGCAAACAAAAAAACAGCCAGAATCAAAGCAATCAAAATAACATGAACCACAAACTCATTCATAACAGAACCCCTCTTGTCCATCATCCTGGAATTCCTTCCCATGTCTCACACATATTCGCATTCTTCCACAGCATACCATCAAACAATTTATTACCAATCTCCTCAAATGGGGAACCCACATCGGTCTGAAAATAAAACAAATAGGGAATATAGTCTCCAATATCACTTTTTTCAGCAGAAGTAATAATCCCATAACCAATCAGCAAATCTCCTTTTGAAGAATCAAACATCATCGGCAAATCCACACGACTAACATCTAGCGGAGACCAAACATTTTTAATTTTCTCCAATCCCCTGTTCTCAGTACCCCCAGTCAATCTATTCAAAAGCACAGCGTTTTTATAATCAGAAATATCCACCTTAAAATTATCTCCACTAAGATTAAACTCTCTAGCTGAAGCCGGATTAAACGCAGGAAATTTCTCCCCCGCATTTTTCAAATATGTTCGATAACTAAATCCCTTATTCATTTGCAAATCCAAACTATCCCGAATATTAATCTCAACACTATTTTGATTCATATATTCCTTAGCCTCGTTGGTTAAGTGAATCCTGGCACATGGCACACAGGTAGAAGCAACGCTATAAAAATCTGAAGGAAAGGCACTAGCATCACCTTTATCATAAAGAGCCCAACATTCCACAATATTCTCCGCGATAATTTTCTCCGCCCGCTCAATATCCCTCACATCACTCTCATCAATCTCCACAACATGCGTCTTACATTTTAGGGGATACTCACTCTTAAAAGATTTAAGATTAAAACCCATATATTTACTCTCAGGCAACAGATTCCTCAACTGAATACTCTGCCTACAAATCTGCCTAGCCTCCTCATCCCCAGTCCACAACTCATTAAAAATAAAATACAAACTCAAACTCAAAACCATCAACCCCAAAATCAACGACAACATAATTCCCCACTTATAATCACCTTTCTTATTCATACCAAACAATACAAACCTAACTTAATAAAACTAACTTATAGCTTTCAAAACAATCTTCCAAATAGCCCAACTCACCAACACCAAAATCCCAATAGACCCAATCCATCTAACAGTCTCATTCGCAAAAACCGCTCCCGCCTTATTCTTCCTATTAACTACTAAACGCATAATTCGCAACCTCCTTCTCTAGTTTAACTTTCCGACCCTCTCCAGCGGTCCAAGTCCCTCCTCCTTGCTGACTAACATCATTATAAAAAAAGCTAACCGGCAAATCCATACCCCGACAATACTTACAAACCACACTCTTCCCAGACTCAGAACAAACACAGAGAACATTCTCCTTCGAATCTAATTTACGAGTAAATATTTTATCATTTCTTTTAAAACTAGCCAAATTCCCAAAATAAGCCAAATAAAAATTCATATCATCTCTCCCATTATCCAACATAAAAAAACTAGCACTCCCCAATCCATCAACCTCATCGACAGATCTCTCAAGCATATCGAAATAAGACTTCGCCGTCTCATCCCCCTCATCAAAAACAGGAGAAAACAGGTTAACCAAAAGCCACGCCATCGCAGCGAAAACAACAACCGCCAAAATCACCTTCACAATCTCCTCATCCATCACCCCACCCTTTTTCCCTATCCCCGCAACCCCACAAAACGCATCCATCAAAAACAACCTCCAAACCTAACAGTCTTCCATGAGAAACACGACGCTCGAAGAGTGTTGTAGTTTCTTATGGAATCCAGGGGACTCCCAACTCCTAACACCCAACACCCAACCAAAAAAAAATCCCTATTTTTTTTCATCGACATTTCCCCTTCAAAAATTTACCAACCAAATTTCCAAAATAAATCCCGTTAAAATCACTTTTCTGCAACCGATAAATTTCCTCGTCTCCAACCTTCTTCCACTTAGCCCCATCTCTCTCAACAAGATAAGCCGGAAAATACCTCAGATCACCACGCTCCAACAAATTACTCTCAACCTTCCCAAACGCCGTAAACTTCAAACCAAAAACCTCTCCATCAGAGGCAGTAAAAACAACAACAGGAAAATAATCAGTATCTTCAAAACTAGTCACAAAATTTTTGCCATCCACAACCACAATCTTACCATCTCTAGC
Source organism: archaeon (assembly GCA_018697035.1). Lineage (GTDB taxonomy): Archaea > Nanobdellota > Nanobdellia > Pacearchaeales > GW2011-AR1 > JAGVXH01. The sequence goes on from JABHSE010000002.1 coordinate 50,556, forward strand.
CTTCTTCAAATTTTCAATATGAACTTCAGAAGCTTTTTTCGCATCTTCAGTCAATCTAGTTTTAATCTTCGCAAACTCATTCTTTAAATTATTAACCTCAGCCTCACTATCAAGTTCATCATAGGAACTCCCAATCCATTCATTATTCCCAACCAAACTTCCTATCTCTTGCATATTATTAAGACCGGCACTGTCAATAACCTCAAACCCAATCTTATCTCCATGACAACAACAAGTTCCTCCCATTTTTTCTGTCCCTCTACATTCGGAAAAAGAATCAACTTTCGCCGGGCTATAACTAGATTCCTCATCAAACCCGCTACAAATAGCATTACAAAGCTTCCCTTCTTTTAATCCGGACTCAATCGCAATCTTTTCCCTATCTACTCGAACAATCTCATCAACCTTCACAACAGAATCATCACTCCAAAAAACCTTATCATCATTCCCAGTAAAACTAGAAAGAGAACTTCCAACCTTACGCCAAAGTCCATCATCTTTCTTGGCTCGCTTATACCAAACCAAATCAACAAACGCATCAATGGCATCTTCATCCTTATCAAAAAATTTAGCGTCTTCCTTGTTCATCTGCACAACCCACTCACCATTCTGCCAAACCGCCGTAACATTCTCATCGGTCCAACCGCTTCCATCCCCAAACAAAACAAACCGCTTAGTAAAGGCACTATTGTAAACCTCCTTACCATTAAGTGTCTCCAAGAACCCAACCGAAGCATTATACCTCTCCCAATTCTCCTTCTCGGCAACAACCTTATCCAAAAGAACAGAATCAGCACTCCTCCAACTCCCGCCTTCCAACCTATCTATCTTCCCATTCACCAACCTATAATCCCCAACCCCACCAATACTAATATTGCAAACCCCATCACGACACACATTAAAACTAGCCCTCTTTTTGTCCCAATTCAAAATTTCCAAAAACTCCTTCCCTCCTCCCAGATCCAAAATCTCAGTCTCATAACATCCACTATACAAATCACTCTTAAACCCAAACAAAATCTTAACCTCATCAAACTGCGCACCGACACTATCAATCAACGGATTCAATCCCCCAACCGTAGCCCCCCAAGCAACCAAAACCAAAACAACAATCAACAAAATAATATTAACCAACTTCCCAACTGTCCAATTAACTGCACCTTTCTTATGTTCCATATCCAACCTCAGAAAAACAATTACAACCTTTCCACAGGAAATTGTGCGTGTCGAAGACACCATAATTTTTTATGGAATACTTCAAACTCCAAACTCCCAACTCCCAACCATGAAAATCTTCGATTTTCATCTCCCAAACCTCAAAGCACTCTTGATCCCCTCAATCAAACCCCCGCCCTTATCACTAAACATAATAAACGCTCCAACCATAATAACCAAAACAATTACAAAAATCAGAATCTTAACAATCTCCTCCATTTCCATCAATACAAAACAAAAAACAAATTAATAAACATTCCTAAAACCCAAAAAATAAAAAAATAAAAAAAGAGGGATAACCCTCAAAAAAAATTAACAAGTAATACTACATTTGTCTACATAACCTTTAGTCGCAAAACTCGTACAATTACCGGCTTCCTTTGCAGCATCGGCAGAAACAACTATAGTCCTACTTTGATTACAAAAACCATACTGGTTATCCTGCTGACAAGCCAAAGTACAAGCAGTGCTCATAGTATCGACATTAACGTCACCACCACCAAGGCCAGTAACTTTCTCCCACAAACTTCCCCATCCAGTGCTAAACCCATAGATCAAGAATACAAGAACAACCAATCCCAAGACTATCGCAATAATAGTCCCAAGCGTCATCTGCTGCCCTTTTTTATTTTCCATTTATCTCACCTCCCTTACAATTATTCATAATAAGTTAAACCTACCAACATTACACATATTATAAAACTTCCCAATCACAATAATTCTTATAAACGACAATCAATAAAATAAAATATGGAGAAAATAGCCACAGACAAGTTCCAAGGAACAAGAGAACAGTTTTATCTCAAAGATAAAACATGCACACAAGTACAACTCCCACTATCAATAACAAAAGAAGACCACGAAAAATTCAGCATACTAGAATTAAAAGTAGATAACCACCCAATAGGACCTCTTTTCCAAGGAACAAAAGAAACCCCCGCCTCAACCGCAGTAAATTATCAAACAATTTCTCAACTATACGAATCATTTCAAGGCTCAGAAATAAAACAAATGAGAGACGAACTTACCTCCGCATCACAAGAAATATTCGACTACGCCCACAAAACATATCTAAAAGATAACTAAGACATTCTCCAATTTTTCATGAAAAACCAAAGCCTCTAACTTAATTTCTAGCAGGCTCAGGCAAGGCGGCAGGTTGCGAAGTGTGCAAGCGCACATGAGCGTTCTGCCAACGAAGCATCAGCCGCTAGAAATTAAGTTAGTCCAGCTAAAGCGATTGCTCCGACTAAAGTCAATCCAATAATCGCCCCAGCCGCAACAACCAAATACAAAATCATCGAAACCTTCAAATTCTTCCCGACTTCAGCCGTCATCTGCAACGGATCCCTACCACTCTTCAGCGTCACAAGAGTCTGCGTCAAAATAAACACAACCTGAATCAAATAAATCCCAACAACAATCTGCAACCAATAAGTCGGAATCATCTTCGTAACATCAAAAATCCCCAAGATACTACTAAACTGAGACCCAGTCATATCACCATTAGCAAACATCTCACTTAACGCCGAAAGAATAGTCGTAATCATACCAGCCAACCCAACAATAATACCCGACAAAAGCGGCGCCAGAAAAGTCATATTCGACTTCATATCAGAAATAATCTCCGCCAACAAATCATTCAACCTATCATTAATCTTCTTAATATTTTTAACATAATCACTAATCGACATCAAACTCCGAGCCGCAACCTTCAGCCCCTTCTTCACCGACTCAACCAGAATCCTCATACTAGTCGCAACCAACTGCGACGGATAAAAAACAACAGCCCCTCTCTTCGGATCAAACAACGCCCTCTCCAAACTCATACCCAGCTGCCCGATATTATCATTAACAATCCTAAAAAAACCTTCAGTCGCAGTCCCTCTAACACTCGACGAAACCTTAGCGAAAGCAATCTCAGCAGGCGACCCGTCCCCTATCCTATTTCCCAACTGAAACAGCGAAGACACAAACTCCTTTTCAACTTCCTTATATTTATTCCTCGTCTCCAAAATCTCTTTAGTCCTTGCCTTAGCACCAACAATAAACACCGTAGCAATAGCAGCAGGAATACATAAACTCAAAAGCAAAGCACCAGAACCAAACGGGCCAGACAAATTCCCAGAAGCATCAGTCAAAATACCAAACACACCTCCACCCCCCAAGAACCCAATCCCAAGATCAGACCAAGCATAATCCCGAGTCGTATTAAGCCAAAGCGGCACATTAGTATACCTCCACAAAAACGGAATAATCCCCAAGATAAACAATGGCAAAGCAAAAAGAACTCCCTTCCAATACCCAGCATTACTCTTATATTTCTCATACAACGGATTCTGCTCCAACAACTCCGACTCCCCATAACCACCAGGCCTCTTCATCATAACGCTCTCCGTCAACGCAATCACCATAAACGGCACCAACACATTAAAAATCAAAAGCACATGATACCACTGAATAGCACCCCCCAGCATCGTAGAAGCCAAAGGCAAAATAGCCAAAGCCAGCGTCGGCAAAACAATCCCCAACATATAAACATTAGTCAAAGGAGCCTTCGCATCATGCGTATACTTAAGCATCTTGTCATAAACCCCATCCAAAATAACCTGCAAACTCTTCTCCAAAGTTGCAACCCTCCGTGCCTCCTCAGGCTCGTACAAACTCGATTCAATCAAATGAAACGCCTCAACAAACTCCAAACTATAATCCTTCCAAGTCAACAAATAATTATCAACCGAATCCTTAATCGTAGAAAACTTCCCAACCTCGACGTCCCAAAACACCTTCCGAAAATCCAACGAGAGCGGCGCCCTCAAATGCTCCGAAGCAAAAGCAACCGCCTTCTCAAAATTAGAAGTATGCTTCATATAAATAACAATATACAAAATCGCGGGAACCATCTCAGCCGAAGCCTTCAGTCGCCAACGAACCGCCAACCTCTCCGGAGTCTTCGAAGAATAAAAGAACAAAAAGATAGCTAACAAAAAAACCAGAAACAAAAACATTGCAGAAAAAGCCCCGGTCAACAACCAAATACCAGCGATAGAAGCAATACCACCAAACAGCGTCAAAAACAAAAGCATCGTAGAGAAGACAACAACCTCTGAAGCACTAACATTCAAATGCGCAATCTCAATCGCCCGGTTAATTCTAATCTTATCTTTCTCCCCAACCTTAATACTAAAAACATTCCCCATCGACTTACACCATCTCTCATACCGCGAAAACTCAGGCATCATAGAATCCTTAAACGCCTCATAACTCTTAGAAAATCCCGACTTCTGATCTACAGCCTCAGGCTTCTGAGAATTAAACCCCTTCATCTGCTTCTCTATCTTCGAACCATACTTATTCAAAATATCATCAGTACTAGTCATATTCTAAAAGCGCCCTCCAAGTGTCCATAAGAAATCATGTGAGTCGAAGACTCCATGGTTTTTTGTGGAAAATTCCAAATCAATCAATCTCATTTTTTCTTCACCTTCATTTTCTCCCTCCGCAAAAAATCAGCAACAGCAATATCAACAAACTGCTTCCGATTCACGTATCTAAATTTATTCTCATCCAAATTAATAAACTCTTCGACATCCATCAACAACTCACTATTAATCTTAACAGCCGAATCCCGAGCCTTCCTCACAGTCTTCTTCTTCCTTGGAAAAATCGCCCGAACCGAAATATGATCAATCGACCCATCTTTCAAACTAATATCATCAAAATCCAATTTCGCACCTTTCGCCTTTACCATATTAAGTTACAATAAGTAACCAAAAGTAACTATATAAATTATCCCAAAACCGAAAATCAAAATATACTCCATAAGAAATTATGCGTGTCGAAGACACCATTATTTTTTATGGAACTAAAACTCTAATCCTTAAGCCTATTAAAATCCGCAGCAGTAGCAGGCTTACCAGAACCCAAAGAACCGCACGCCAATTCATAAGCACACTCTAAATAAACCAACCCCTCATTAACTCCCCTATCCGCAACAACATCAGCAGGAAAATAATCTCCTAATCCCGCAACCATATCCAATGCCCTAATCTTCTCACCATCATCCACAACTCCAACATTCTTATAAAAATCCCCTAATGAAACATCCTTCAGCCTCTTAACATCAGCACCAGCCAAATAATCCATATCCAAACTCATACAACTCCAAGCACTCTACCCTTTATAAAAATTATTACACTTTACTCTATATCAAAACTCCTCCATGAGAAATGCGCGGCCAAAAGCTGTGCAATTTTTTATGAAATAACTCTAACAATCAAACCACTAACTTCTTGCTCTCCAACTCTAACCACCGCTTCCACTTCCCAAAAACAACATCACCCTTAGGCAACCCAACATCCTCAACAACCTCATTCGAAATCTGATGAAACGCATTATTAGACATAACCGTAAACTCCCCTTCCAAAATCTCCGGCAAATTCTCCCGTTCAGCAAAATCTACAGTCTCCTGCTTAATCTTTGCCCGAAGCATAACATTATCCCAAACCGCATCCCAATCCCCAGCCCAACCCTTAACATTCGAAGCAATATCCTTCATAATCTCAGAGTCCCCATTAATCAAATCATCCGTCGGCTCCAACTTATCGCTCTCGACATTATACTTCATCAAATCAACAAAACCACCTTCCCGCAAAGGGTCCTTCTCCCAATGCTTCCGAACCTCACTAACCGACAAAACCCTTCTCCAAGAATGCATACCATCAGCAGACTTAATTGGATTCGCAACAACAATCAAATCCGTAGCCTTAAAACTCGTAGCCGGAACATCCAAGTCATTAACAACCCTATCAAAAACACCATAAGGAGAAGCACCATGAATAGTCCCCGCAACAACATTCGCCAAAGCCCCAACCCTCATCGCCTCATACAAAGCCTTAGCCTCTCCACTTCTAATCTCCCCCACAATCAAAGACGAATCTCCTAAACGCAAAGATGCCCGAATCCCATCCTCAGCCGAAACTTCCGCAGACTCACCACCCAAAGCCGACCGAACCTTCATCGACAAAATATCATAATCCAATTTCCTCATAGCAGAAACCGGCAACTCCAAAGTATCCTCAACCGTAATAATCCTCTTATCAGGCATAATCTCCAACAACAACGCGCCAAGTAAAGACGTCTTCCCAGAAGACCGAGTTCCCGCAACAAGCATCGTCCGCGCACCATCAATCATAAAACTCAGCAAACCCGCAGTCATAGAATCAATCATCCCATTCTTAATAAACAAAGGCAAAGTCCAAGGCTTACTCCTATGCCTCCTCAAAGTATAGGCAAGACCTCCAGCAGACAAAGGCTGCTGAATAATCGCAACCCTCGCACTAATCTTTCCCAACTCCAAATTCGTATCTAATATAGGGTTAGCTTCGTCAAGTGCCCGACCCGACGTCATCCTAAACTTAGCAGCCCAAGAATCCGCATCCTCCATAGAAGGAACCAAGTTGGTCACACACTCCCCAAATTCATTATGCCGAACAAAAATATTCGATAACGAAACAGGCGCATTAACCATAATATCCTGCAAGTCCTCATCCTCGAGCAACACCTCCAAAACCCCAAACCCAATCGTATGCCTAACCAAAATATTCGCCAACTTCTTCAAATCACTATAACTCAAAACAACATTCTTATTCCCAGCCAAATCACTAATCAAGTCCCGAGCAACATTAAAAAAAACCTGCCTCGTCCTCTCAGGATCAGTAAATTCCTCAGCAGTCGGACGATGCTCAATTAAAACATTCCGAGCAAGATTCAACAACATATGATGATCCTCATCCAACAAATACTCAGGCGGCGACAAATGATAAACCAACTTCGCCTTATTCGGCCTACGAAAAATAGTCACCAAACTCTCGCTACTCCCCTTCGCAACCTTATACTGCTTCACAATCTCCGCATCCTCAGGCAACCGTGCAACCATTCGAGTAAACGTAAAATTCGGCATAATATCCGCCCGAAAAACCTCATTGTAAATCCCCCTATCTCCCGAAACATAAGAATCGAAATTATCCTTAACTCTTCGAATCAATTCCAAATTATTAAAATAACCAATCACCTTCTCCAAAAGACGAATATACTCCAAAGCATCCGCGCCACCCTTAGCCTTCTTACTAAACAACTCGCCCCTCAACTCACGATAAGCCCGAACAGGATCCATAGGCAAAACCTCATTAATCACATAATTAAAAAAAGAATATGCCTCCTGATAAAACAAACCCAAATGCGCCAACTTATCTTCAGAAACAATCCTCTCTTGCTTAATCAAAAAATCAATCAAATTAGCAACCTCAACCAACATCTTAATCTGCGAAAAATCATGCGCATAATTTCTCTGCTGAACAAAAACAACTCTAGAAATATTCGACTCCTCTCTCAAATTCCCAATCGTCGCAGCCATCACCTGGCCCGAATCAACAAGCGACGGTACAACATCCGCACCAAGATAATTAACATACATCACATTCTCACCACTCTCTCTCACAACCTCGTAAGAATAAAGCGGCGCACCATCCTTAAACATCATACAACACGAAAAACAAAACAATATTAAAACATATCTATACTAAACAATTATAAAGTTATTCCACTAACCACAAACATGGAACCGCCACAGCCCCAAGAAAACCAAATCAAATCACTTCTCTCCGATTTCAACACAAGACTCCGAGACCTAGACGAACGAAATAAGCTAATCAGAGAAAGGGTCCTACTTCTCGGAAAAAATTTAATATCCTCACGCCAAGACATAGAAGATGAATTAAAAGAAATAAAAAAGAACAACCAGGAGATAAAGCAGGACCTCGAAAAAATAAAAAGAACATCGAACTTATTGTTAACCGAATTCAATAAATTCGTAAAAAGGGAGGAGCTCGCCCTCGTAGAAAGAATGCTAAAAGACTTCCAACCACTAGAATTCATGCGAAAAAAGGACGTCGAAGAACTAATCGAAAATAAAATAAATATAAAAACCACGAAAACCACATCTTAACATGGCAACACTAGACAGAGTAGTAGAAATGCAACAGCAAAATAAAACCGACATAGAAATAACGGCACAGCTCCAAAATGAAGGAATAGCACCTGCAGAAATCGACGACGCAATAAACCAAGCTCAAATCAAAAACGCAGTCTCACCTCCAACTCAAACCCCACCACAAGAAATGCAACCATCGATAACGGCACAACAGCCAGCAGCACCAGAGGTATATCCTCCTCAAGCTCAAGCTCCACAACCAGAAGCACTACCACAAGAACCAGAGCCGCAACAACCTCAACAACCAGAACAAGAACAACCGCAAATGCAACAACCTCAACAACCGCAAGAATACTACCAACCAACACCCCAAGCATACCAAGATCAAAATTACTACGAACCACAAGGCTCTCTCGACTCAGAAACAATATCAGAAATAGCGGAACAAGTCGCAACCGAAAAACTAGAAGACTACAAATCAAAAGTCGGAGACATTGCTTCTTTCAAAAACCAAATGCAAAACCAGGTGAACGATATCGATGATAGACTAAAGAGAATAGAAAGCTCAATCCAACAACTACAAAACGCAATCCTAGGAAAGATAGGCGAATACGGAGAAAACTACGCAATGGTTCACAAGGACCTAGATAACCTACACGGAACCGTCGCAAAATTAATGAACCCACTAATAGATAACGTCAACGAAATGAAAAAAGTTTCTAAATAATATCCACCAAACAATTTTAATTTATAGCAGATTTAGACGAGGCGCAAGGTTACGAAGCGTACAAGCGTACGTGAGTGTTCTTGCAACAAAGTATGAATCGCTAAAAATCAAAATTACTTCTTAGTTAGGACGAATGATACTACACCCGCAATAACCAACAACAAGATCATACCAAACCATCCCTCATCAAACCATCCCTGAATCATCTCCCAATTCAACACCCAATTAAAAACATAAGCCGAACTAAAAATAAAAAACAACAACATAACACCAAGCAAAACCCAAGCAAACCAATTACCCTTACCAAAAAACTCCCCTATCTTAATACCAGGAATAAATGCCAATATCACAATCAAAAAGAATAATGAAATAACAATCGTCCCAAACCAGGCCGAACTAAACTGCACAAAATCAACCAAACTCGCCTCAACAATAAAAAAACTCGAAAGAATGAACGAAATGAAAAGCATAACCGCAGGACTCTCTCCCAAAACTTTCGTCTTAACAAGCAAAGCATAAATCACAATAAACACCAACAAAAACGCAAAGATAGGCATAAAATATCCAATCGCCGAAACACTAGCCTCAACCATTTTTCACCTCAAATGAATAAATGGATTGATGAAATATTTTTAATGTTACTTCTACCATTATCCCGTAGTAGTCCCCGCCACTTTAGCTTTACCTTTAGCAACAATAACAATAACTGCTATAACTCCACCCAAAACCAACAATGCCCAAAAATTCTCAGAAAACCATCCACCAAATCCACCATAATTACTCCACTCTTCCCACGCACCAAACGACCAAATCAAAGTACCAACTCCTATAACACCAGCAAAAGTCAATAATAGTTTATTTTCTTTTTCACTACCATCTTTACTAAAAAAACCAAGAAAAATCAACAATACCAAAAACAGACTAAGTCCAATTCCAAATCTCGGAAAGATGATCGCAAAAAACTCACTAACAAAATCAAACTGCAAACTAAGCAAGCCTACCGCAACCGCAATAACCGCTAATATCCCATCATTACCATCCCCCAAAATCCCAGTCTTCTTCAAAATAGCAAACACAACCGCAAAAATCAAAAGGAACGGAATCACATAGGAAAAAACTCCAATTTCATTCCAGATATTCAAAACATCGGTAATAGTCGTAACCATAAATTTTACAAACAAATCTTATTTATATATCTTTCCAAGTCTAACCCTCTTTCTTCTTCCCGCCCCAAATAGCAACACCAACAACAGCCACAACTAAAGCAACCATAACCACATTCATCCAAATATCACTCTGACCTCCAAACGAAGCCCAGACACTCTCCCATAACCCACTCACGAACAGAACAACACCAACAGTAAACACCGCAGCAATACCCAAAAAAGTATACTTCAAAGCAGGAGGCATATTTTTATCGTCACTCAGATCCCCCGCAACAAAACCATAAAGAATCATAAACACTAAAATCACCGCAACACCAACAGCCATCCAAGGCATTATCCCCACAAGAATATCTCGAGGACCAGGAACCCCGATCAAAATCAAACCAATAACCAATCCAACAATAGCATCATTCTGCGCCTTCCCATCTCCCAAAATCTTCGATTTCTGCAAAATCGCAAACACAACAACAAACACCAACAAAAACGGCAACAACATCTCCGTAAAAAATGCACTCTCGAATATCATAACAAAATAAACATTAAATCTTATTTAAAGATTACTAATTCAATCAATATATATTTTCGACCTCTATAATTCTTATAAACTCCCCATGCCCAAAAGGCAAATGGTAGAACTTCCCGAAACAAGCCTAGAGCGAAAAACAAAATCTCTCGGATATCCACTATATTCTTCAATAAAAAAAGCAGACGCCCTGGCAAAAAAATTCCACAAAGCAATCCCAAAAAATCTAAAAGAAAGCGACAAAGATCTCTTATTCCTACTGCCAGGAATTTACTTCAAAGAATTCGCAAGAAAAAAACCGCAAACAGATCCCTACATATTCAAATCCTCTGTAATCCTAAACAACTTACTATTAAACACAAAAGAACTCCTTAGAAGCAACAACCTCCCCTTCAATGAAAAATCATTCCTAAGCGACAATCTCTTATGTAAAAATTTCCCTCCCTCAATAATGATTTTAGAAAAAAGAAATTCTGGGATACAGGCCGAACTAGGAGAACTAGCACTAGAATCTCCCGTACCAATAATAGAAGCAATTGAAAACGAGTTTTATTTTTTCTTCCAATACAACTCAGAAAAATCAACCCCTGGAATAGAAAAACTCCTACAGGCCAGAACAAAAAAAGTATCAAAATTGGCAAACATAGCAGATAAATTCCCAAAAATCCTAAAAGGTGTAGGATTAAGAAACGAGGCCGCAAGCTTAAAAGAATCATTAACAAATCTAAAAGACAGCTCTCTTTTATATCAAGCCCTACAATCAGACCAAATAGCAGAAGAAATGTCCCCCTTACTAAAAGCACACGCCGAGCTAAAAAAGGTAAAATACTCGGGCAACATATGGAACTTTTCGGATTCCATGGGCCACGAAATAACAGCTGCCATGGATTTAGCAAAAAGTCTAGAATTCTACCAACACATGCTATCTAATCAAGAACTAAGTGACCAAGAAAACCTAGCATTCAGTCTAGATAAAAACCTATATTTCATAGAAAATGCCTTGGTAGAAACCGAACAAAAAAAATCCTTCCAAGAAAATCAAACAGATTACCTAGCCCAATGTATCCTTATGCAAAACGAAGAATCCACAATAATAAAAGAATTACTTTTCACAAAGGCCCCTTTCTCAGGATTAGAAAACATGCTAACATCTTTTGGTATTCCTTCAAAAAAGGCAACCGCAATAAAAAAATATCTTTCAGCAAACAGCCTAAACAGATCCTTTGCATTCGACAAAGATGGCTTCGCAACCAGAAAAGAAATGATAAAGGAAATATATAATGAAGGAGAACGTTTCACTCCTGCAGCCTCCCAGTTAGTAGAATCTGTAACAGGACAAAAGCCCTCTCCATTCTCTTACAAATTTTTCACAGACGAAACCTCTTCAGCAGACGCAGTAAGAACAATAACATATGCAGCAAGATTAGAATCGGGGGAACAAAATGAACATTGAAGTAATAGAAGAAAAATTCTCAAAACTAAGTCCATCACAAGAAAAAAATATAACAACAAAACAATTCAGAGGCACAAAAACAGATTCCTATATAAGACAAAATTCAGGTGTATGCTTTATACTAGACCAAGATCCAACATATGAAGTATTCAACCCCTCCTTTGCAATAATGGAATCTAGAAATACCTATAGGCCAATATTAGAGCACGGCCAACAGGATAAAGAATTATCTTATAAATTACTAACTCGTCACGTCCAATTCCATGAAATAATTCACGCCAATCAAATTGGTTCACCCTTAATATGGAGAGAAATGGCAAACCACGCAGGAGCATTTTATCTAGACCTGGCGATAAAAGAATTGAAAAACGACAGACTAGATTACGAACAACCCGGAGAAAAAATCAAAGGAGCATTTTCACAAATCAAAAAAACAACAAGAGAAATGTTAACAGACTCTTTAGATTTAATAGTGATGCAATCTCTAAGTCAACACGAAGTGGCGAAAGATATGAGAAAGCATGGAACATATGTCGCAAGAATGAACGCGGGAATTCCTATTATGAATAAATACGGAAATTTCGATATGAAAACACTGAAAGAAACAATACCTCTCGACACAATAGAAAATTCCGCAACAAAACAAAATTACTTAAAAATAAAAAAAGCTATGCAATCTTCAGACCTAGAATGTATGAGACAAACACATAAAGAAGCAGAAGAGTTTTCCAACGAAATGCTAGGAATAATAGAAACAATGGCAGAAGCTTTCGCATTAGAGGTAGACAAAGATTTTATAATGAGTATGGAAAACAAAAACCTCTCAATAGAAAAAAGAAAAAAAATGCACAGCCTATTATATGAAGAAGTATCAGGTAGGGGTATCCGAGCGAAACAATATATGGAAGCAATGAAATTCGAAACACAAAAAGAAAGAAATGAAAAAATGGCATCAAGCGGATTAAAATACCAACAAATAATAGAAGGTGAACAACATGAATCTCCAGTCAAAATAAAACTGATGCGACTAGGCTATCATCCCCTAAACCCATTAGGAGCTTATGAAAACATGGAAGAATTAGCAAAAAGAGCAGCTAAGCAAAACATCCCGCTAGAAAAATTACTTTCTCCAATAAACGCAGCCAACTCCCTACTCGGCCTAAGATATAACGTACACCTATCAGAATTCACAAACCACATTCAAAAACATGGCAGACACCAAGCCTTCGAAAACATGCTAAACGCCGAAACATTCTCCGACATAATAGATAAATAATCTCCAAACGAAAATCTAAACCCTACATCTCAACTTCTTCAGAATCAAAATCAATATCTTCCTCTTGCTGCTGAATAGGAACCGCGTTCTTATTAATAATCACAATATCCCCAATCGCCTTAATGAACTGATGCGGAACAATAATCCCCCTAGCTCCACCCAAAACCTCAATCATTCCAGATTCCCTAGAAACAACAATCCTCCATCCATCTATCTTATTATCTATCAAATTAACTTCCTCAACAAGCCCGAACAAATCTCCCAAATCAGTATAAACTCTTCTTCCTACAACCTCACTTAATCGTTTTATCTTCAACATAAACCAACAACTTTACTTTCATTTATATACATTTCTATGCTAAAGGACATACTAATTTACCCATCCAGTAAACTTATAAAAATCCATTTCCTCATTTATGCATGGACAAAAAAGAAATATCCACAATATTCATAGCATCTCTAATTCTAGCACTCGCAGCCGGATTCAAGAACACCGAAATATTTTACCCCGCCGCCCTTAGCTTCTTTATAATCCTAACACTAAACGTCCTAACAAAAAAAGTCGTAGGCTACCACTTCGAAACAGACGTCAAAACAAAATTCTGGACATGGTATCAATTTGGCATAAGAAAGGATATGCATTTCAAAGCCCCAGTACCAATGGCATGGCTCCCTCTCCTAATCGCCCTCTTCTCAAAAGGATTCGTCCTCTGGTTAGCAATACTAGAATTCGATATCAAAGCAAAAACCGAACGAGTAGCAAAAAGACACGGCATATACAGATTCACCGAAGTCACCGAATGGAACGTCGCATGGATCGCAACATGGGGATTAATCATAAACCTAGTAGCCGCAATATTCGCATACGTCGCCGGGTTTGAACTCTTCGCAAAACTATCAGTCTATTTCATTGCATGGTCCATACTCCCACTTTCCAGACTCGATGGAGCAAAAATATTCTACGCAAGCCGAGCTCTTTGGGTAGTTATCCTTACGATAACAGCAATAATCCTAGGCTGGGGACTAATGATATAAAAATAAACCAGGTCAACAATTACAAATTTTCCTCTATATTATTTCACATAAGAAACCATGCGTGTCGAAGAGGGTCTGCCCCAGTCAAATTTTCTAGCAAATATACGAGGGTGCACCTTGATTTTCTATGGAACCCAAAGACATTAATAACTACTCCAACTTTTTAACTAAAATGAAAGAATTAAAACTAATCCCGAGAGAATATCAGTCCGCAATCTACAAAACCTGCGAAGAAAAAGACTGCCTAGTCATCCTACCAACCGGAACCGGAAAAACTCTCCTGGCCCTAATGCTAACAATCCAACGTTTCAAATCCTACCCACTCCAAAAAATCCTAATCCTCGCTCCAACAAAACCCCTAATAGAACAACACTTCGAATCCTTCAAAAAAAATCTCCCCGAAGACTGGGCCGACATGCAACTTTTTACAGGAAAAACACCCGCGACAAAAAGAAAAGAAATATGGGAAACCGCAGAATTCATCTTCTCAACTCCACAATGCATATCAAACGACCTAAAAAAAGAACTCTACAAATTAGACGAAGTATCTCTCTTGGTATTCGACGAATGTCACCGCTGCCTCAAAAACTACGCCTACAACTTCGTAGCACAAAAATACAAATTACAAGCCACCAATCGAAGAGTACTAGCACTAACAGCCTCACCAGGAGGAGACAAAAAAACAATCCAAGAAGTATGCAACAACCTAGGAATCGAAGCAGTCGAAATCAGAACCCGAGAATCTCCCGACGTCAAACCCTATCTCCAAGAACTCGAATTCGAAAAAATAGAAGTCGACTTCCCTTCGGACTTTCTAGAAATAAAACTTCTACTCGAGAAAATATACAATAGGAAAGTGTCCGAGCTAAAACATCGAAAAGTTCTATTTGGCTATCCCTCAAAAACCATGCTCCTAAAAGTCCAAGGAAAATTAATGAGTGAAATCAAAAGGAAAAAGGACCTAAACAAAATGCTAGCAGTTTCAGCAACCGCAACAGCACTAAAAATATCCCACGCCCTAACTCTCCTCGAAACTCAAACAATATCTTCCTTCTTAGCCTACCTAAAAGATCTCTTCAAACAGTCAGCAGAAAAGAAATCTAAAAGCGTACAAAAACTAACAAAGATGCCAGAGTTCGCGAAAGCATTTTCCCTAACTCAAGTCCTAAACCAAGAACATCCCAAACTCATAAAACTCAAAGAAATAGTCAAAACACAATTCGAAAAAAACCCAGACTCCAAAATAATAATCTTCGCCCAATTCAGAGAAACAGTTCGAACTATATCAGAAGAACTAAACAAGATACCACAAATCAAAGCAGACAACTTCGTAGGTCAAGCAATAAAAGATCACGGCAAAGGAAGAACCACGGGACTAAAACAAAAAGAGCAAAAAGCTATGATAGAAAAATTCAAGTCAGGAGAAATCAACGTACTCGTCGCAACCTCAATAGCCGAAGAAGGACTCGATATCCCAGAAGTCTCGGAAGTCATATTCTACGAACCAATACCTTCAGCCATAAGAAAAATCCAAAGAGCAGGAAGAACCGCGCGTCTCTCAAAGGGAAAATTGAAAATCTTAATCACAAAAAAAACTCTAGACGAAACATTCCACTATGTCGCACAAAACAAAGAAAAACGAATGCACACCGCAATCGATCAAATAAAAAAAGAATTCGACAGCCCATTCAAAGAAATCCAACATACGCTCCTCTAAGTCACATATAGTGTCACTTCAGAATGTCAACAAATAAGAAACCTTATATAGCTCTAATTTTACGAACATATAATGAACAGGAAAGTATCAACCTTGGTATTAGGGATTTTCATAATGAGTTCTGTCTTTGCGTTAGGAATCACACCAGCCCGCACAACTCTAGACTTCAAACCCAACCTAACAAAACAAATCCCCTTCAGTATCATCAACTCCGAAAAAGAAAACCTAACTCTATCCATATCAATACAGGGCGACCTAAAAGACTACATATCAATCCCCACGTCCAAACTCCTAGTTTCATCCTCAGAAGAATCAAAACATTCAAGCTACAATCTAACTCTACCAGAACAACTTGGACCAGGATTACATACAGCAGACATAACAATCACACAAACATCCGAAAAAAACGGAACCATCTCCGCAACTATAGCCGTCACAACACAGCTCCATATCTACGCACCCTACCCAGAAAAAACAGCAAACGCAAAATTATACATCTACGATGACAACCCAAAAAATATCAAATTCACAACCCTCATAGTCAACACCGGGAAACCCGACATAACCTCCGCAAAAGTAAACATCGAAATATACAACAAGCTCAATAAAAAAATAGACACTTTCAACACAGAGTCAACCGATATACCAAGCGGACAAATAAAAGAACTAACATACAACTGGCAAGCCGATATATCATCTAGCAAATACACAGCCAAGGCGACAATAACCTACGACAACAAAACTTTGAACCTAACAGAAACATTCAACGCAGGAATCGGAGAAGATAACGATACCGATGGATACAGAGCATCAGATGGAGATTGCAACGACAACGACTCAATTATTTATCCAAACGCAACAGAAATTCCATACAACGGAATCGACGAAGACTGCTCCGGACAAGATTTAATCGATGTCGATAATGACGGACACAACTTCACAATCGATTGCGACGACAATGACATATCCCTATATCTCAACCTAACAGGATACGCTGACAAAGATAACGACACATGGACCTTCGGAAACGCAACAACATTCTGCACAAACACAACACTCCCCTTAGGATACATAACCACACAAAACAAGGAAGACATAAACGACAACGACTCCACAGTTTACCCCGGAGCAATAAAAGCAACAAACACGCCAATTCAAACATCAAACAAAAAAAGACAATCATCTACCAAGAAAGAAACATCACCAAATATCTCAAACAACATTCCAGTCCTAAAAATCACAAATACCAAAAACAAAATAACACCGACAAACACTACAACCTATGAAAAAACAAACAATACTAATCAAAACAATATCACCACAGAATACAATCCCTTAGAAAAAAGCGCAACCCTCATCCTCAACAATTCATTTTTCAATACCCTCCCAACCCTCGAACCGACACAACACAACCTAATCAATCTAATAACACTTATCTCAATCAACTACCCAGAAACTCAAGAAAAATCTTCTCTCTCTGATTAAGCTCCCTATTCTTAAAACCATCAACCATTCGATTATAAGAACCCATCATATCAATCAAACTTCTAGTCTTCGACTCTATATCATAAACATCAATAGATGAAACCTTTCCCTCAATTACACAATCATTCGTAAAAATAAGTCCACTCTCATTATATATTTTTTCCAAAATATTACTCACAATTCTAAAATCTTGCGGAATAAAAATATTCTTATCATACATATCTCTACTAACAACTCCACTTAAATTCAACATATTATCATCTAAAGAACTACGATAACCAATTCTTCCAACCTCATGTTCTCCTTCAATTTTAAACCAATCAGAATCTATATCCTTAGAACCAGCATTAACAATCCCACACCCCTCCATAATCCCAATCAAATTCTCTTCCTTAATTTTATACTGATCTGCCATAAAACATACAACAAAAATACCCTTAAAAAAATTCGTATACTACACCAGATATATCGCTCACTTTCTATCTCACAAAAAACCCAATCAACTAAAATTCCACAAGAAAGCGTGGCACCAAAGGCGCTATGATTTCTTGTGGAACACCAATAAACTATTATACCATTATACCATTATACTAACAAATGAAACAACTAGAAAATATATTCTCGAAAACAAAAACAAAATCCAAGCAATCCTGTCCCAACCCCAAAACCCCAATCATAATCGACAAACGGGAAAACCAATCCCTAATCAAGGCAAACCTAATCGAACGAAAAGCAAACATCCAAGAAGAAATCCTCCAAATCGGAGACTACCTAATCAACGAAACAATCATAGAACGAAAAACCTTCAAAGACTTCACGGCCTCACTAACAGACAAACGCCTCTTCAGCCAAATCCAAGAAATGAAAAAATACAGAACATCCTACTTAATCCTAGAAGGTTTCGACTTCACCTACAAATCTCGACTCCATCCAAACGCAATCCGAGGAGCAATTCTCTCATCTGCAAAACTAATCCCAATCATCTACACTGAGGATGAAAACGACACCACAAAATTCCTAATCCAAATAGCCAAACGCCAAGAAAAAACTCTGCAAAATTTTTCCCTTCGTAAAACAAAATCCAAACAAACACTAGAAGAACAAAAACAATTCATACTAGAAGGCTTCCCAGAAATCGGCCCAACAGCCGCACAAAACCTTCTAATAGAATTTAAATTCCTAAAAAAAATATTCAACGCCACAGAAAAAGAGTTGGAAAAAATATTAACCCAAAATCAATTGCATAAATTTTCATTCTTACTAAACGAATGAAAACACTCAATTAAATCTCACTTCCATCTTCACAAAATCAATCTCACAATCCCTCTTTTTCCCATAACTATCTCCAGCAAAATAATAATCTCCAATTCCAACATCCTTTAGATAACCCTCTAAATAATGATTATTCATAGAATCATCAAAACCTTCTTCCGGAATAATACAAACACTCCTCCTCTTAGCCAAAGAAACCCATTCCTTAACCTCTCCAACAACTTCTTCAATCTCACTTTTAGTAAACTTACGAGGACCCTCTACAGGATCACTTCTAGGAATTAAATCCGCATTTTGTTTCCTTCGGGTCCCAGTGCCTTTATTTACCCAATCCAATCCAAAATTAGCTCCACCACTAAATCCATGTACCATTCTCAATCTCCATTAAAAACCACTTATAAAAATTACCACATCAAAATATATATATCCAAAACCGACAATCACTTAAACCTTCAAAAACTTTCTATCTTATATTTTTACGGCCCTAAACTAAAACTAGCAAATTCAACCTTTTCAGCCAAGTCCCGAATATCCTCTAAACTCACTTCACCAATCCTTTTCTCATAATCATAATATTCCGCAGCATCCCCACGAACCTCAGCCATAATCAAATTCAAAGCCGTCTCTCCACTCCCTTCACCTTCAACCTTCCGATTCCCAATAACCTGAACCTTAGCCTCATCCAACTCCGCCTGCGTCAAATCCTTCATCTTACCAAACTCCTCTAAACAAACCTTCTTCACCTCTTCAACTTTAGACGGATCACATCCAGCCCAAATAATCAAATAACCAAAACCCTTCCCAATATCCAAATCACTCTTAATCCCATAAACCAAACCCCGCTTCTCCCTAACCTCCGTAAAAAGTTTAGAACTCATTCCTTCACCAAGAACCGCAGAAAAAACTTCAGCAGCATAACCCGTTTCCTCACCAGCTTTAGGAAAATGAAAACCAATCGCAACATTCGCCTGCTCAAGTCCTTCTCGAGCTTCCTCACTCTTCAAATTCCGAATAACAACCTCCGGCATCTCACAATATTCACCCTTCCTTTTATCTAAAGACAATTTCTCCGCCATAGCCACAACTTCTTCAAAATCATTATTTCCAACAACACAAAGAATAGAATTACTAGGAACATAAATCTCATCATGTTTCTTTAATAACTGCTCTCGAGTCATAGCTTTAACAACCTCAGGTTTACCAGTACCAGAAATCCCAAACGGCTCCTCAAATAAATTACCCTCAAGTTTCTCCAACGCATGCCTCATCGGATTATCATGATACATCTTAATCTCTTCACAAATAACATCCGCCTCTCGCTTAACATCATCTTCAGGAAAAGTGGGGTTAAAGAAAATATCAAAAATAACATCCATCGCAACATCCAAATGCTTCGACGGTAACTTGGCAAGATAAGTGGTAAAATCATTAAAGGTATAGGCATTCACATCCCCACCCAAACTCTCAATCTCATAAACAATCTCCCTAGTATCTCTGGTTGCTGTCCCCTTAAAACACAAATGCTCAATAAAATGCGCCATACCTTTTTCCTCAATTGAATCATAAGCCGAACCATACCTCACACCCAACATCACAGTCGTCACATCAACATCCCGCTTCTCAAATAAAACTGTCAAACCGTTTCCCAAAATCTTCTTTTGAAACTTCATAAAAATCTCCCTCTACTATATCCACCCTTACGTGCAAAAAAACCAACAGTACAGAACAGCAACCCACCGGGAAGAAGAAATAACCCAATAGTCTCCTTGTGCTTCAGAAAAAATCCGCCAACATAACCAACAATATCTAAAACCATTACCCAAAAAATTCCTCCAACTTCGGCACAACTTGCTTCTTTCGACTCATCATACCATCATACCACCCATCTTCATTCTCACCAAAAACCTCTTCACGCAAACCAGCATCCCTAGAAACACAAAGCAACATCGTCCCCTCTCTCATAATATCAGTCAACATCAAAAACACCGCATCTCGACCATCGTCCTTAAGCCTCTCCATCTCCTCTAACAATTCATCTTCTCGACCATCCAACATTTTCAAATCAACCAACTCCAATTGTCCAACTCCAACCTTCTTACCCCCCATGTTAAAATCCTTATAATCTCCCATCACCAGGTCCTTCGCACTAGTTCCCTCAACATCACTCTTAACCCGAAACATCTCCATACCAAGTCCCTCAACATCTCCAACCCCAGCAATCTTAGCCAAATCCGCAACAGCATCCCTATCTTCATCAGTACAAGTCGGCGACTTAAAAATAACACTATCACTCAAAATCGCACAAAGCATAATACCAGCAATATCTTTAGATATCTCCTTCCTATAATAATCAAACAAACCCTTTATGATAGTACAGGTGCATCCAAGTGGCCTAATCAAAACCTCAACCGGAACACTCGTCTCAACGTCCCCAAGCTTATGATGATCCACAATCCCCACAACTCTCGCCTCTTCCAAACCATCAACACCCTGCGACAAATCACTATGATCAACCAAAATAATATCTTCATCTTCTGCATTATCTAAAACCTCAGGAACCTCCATGCCAAACTTTTCCAAAATAAACTTACTCTCCGCATTAATATCACCAGCAACCCGAGCCTCACACTTAATACCCAACTGCCTCTTCAATTCCGTAACAGCGATAGCCGAACAAACCGAATCACTATCCGGACTCTTGTGCCCAATAACATATATCATAAAAATAAACCAAAAACCAAACTTAAATACCTAACGACTCAGGAAACATTCGAATGAATTCCATTTTGAACTAAGGCCTCAACATCATATCCATTGTTTTTTAAAAACTTCTCAACCCTATCCTTTAATGGAATCACTGGTATAATAAAAATAGCATCCTTTGAATATTTTTCAAAATTATCAACAATACTCATCTTGCTCCACATTTTTCTAGAAGAAGAGGTCATTTTTTTTATTTTTTGCTCAATATCATAAGGTGGACCTGCATGTTTTTTATTGATAATTTCCTCTAATAACAAAAAATATGCAGCCGGACCTATCCCATTTCCCCTTAATTCAGGGGTATCTTCAAAAGGGAAGAAAAGGATATTATGAATCCTTTCGTTTTTATCATCAACAGATATACTAGCATATCCAGTCATTTCCTTATTATAAGAAAAAGTATAATAACGAACCTCTGGCATATCACTAAACCCCCGACTAAACACAGTTAGG
Source organism: archaeon (assembly GCA_018697035.1). GTDB lineage: Archaea > Nanobdellota > Nanobdellia > Pacearchaeales > GW2011-AR1 > JAGVXH01. Next base: position 72,632 of record JABHSE010000002.1, read on the forward strand.
TTATTGGATATATCATCCTTCGAAATCATCTTAACTAAACCATCCTTCATATTATAACAATAAAAATATACACTTATAAATCTTTTCAACTGTAACTCTTAAAGAATAGTAATTAACTATTTCTGAATAATCAAAACTCTTTCCCCAAACATCTCAAAATCTTTCTCAACTTTATAATTCTCTTCCAAAAAATCCATCAACCATTTTCTCTTAACCGCAAACTTCTTCCCACCGCCAAGACTAACTAAAGGAACACTAATCACCAAAGCCTCACAATTCTTCATAATCTCACCAATCAACTTCAAAGAAAAATTCCTCTCCACACTTTCAAGAGCATCCACAACCTGGAACATAAAAACAACTCTATCTTTTTTAGCTTTCTTCAAAATACCAACGACACTATCCACATCAAACAAATCAGCATGAATTGCCCGAGCACTAAGATCCTTATTTCCAAAAAAACCATTCATCTTATCAACCAACTGCCCCGCAGCCTCAACCCCCATATAATCAACACCTTTAGGTAAATACTCATAAGAAAATCCATTCGCCCCACAACCCAAATCAACAACACTCCCAACATCCCTAATCCCTTCAAATATCTCAGAATAAAATTTGTTATAGTCCCTCTTCTTAGAAGAAATATGCACATCCAATAATCCACCTTTCCCCTTCAGAACTCGATTAGTCAAAAAAACACCAAAATATTTCCGAAGCAATGCACGAGCCTCTTTTACATCATCCCCACTTTCCTCAAGCGCCCGCATAACAACAGAATCCGGCAGACCAGAAAACTCCTTCTTCTTCTTAACCTCATCAATTAATCTTTCTTCCATTTTCTCTCCCAATATTTTTTCAACTTCTCAAACTCACTCATACTAATTCCATAATCTCCAACCTCAAAGGAATCCTCCTTAGAATGAAAATCCCCACCACCCGAAACAACAATATCCTTATCCCTAGCAATCTCCCTAACCCTATAATACATATTACTATCTTCACCCACATGAGAATGATCAACTTCAACCCCATCTCCTCCAAGCTCAATAAACCTATCAACCACCTTCTCAAAATCATCATAAAGCATTGGATGAGCCAAAATAGCAACACCTCCAGCCGAATGAATCACATCAATAGTTTTCTTTATACTCTCCTTCTCCTGCCGAACATTAGCAATACCATCATACCCAAGTAGTTTATCAAAAACATTATCGACTTCTTCAAACTCATCATACTTCCTAACCAAGATACGAGCAAGGTGAGGCCGCCCATAATTGATACCACCAGCTTCCTTCTTTAGTTCTTCAAAAGTTATCTCATAGCCCAAGTCTCCAAGCTTCTGAATCATCCCCCTCTTCTGAGTTTCCCGAGCTAGCATCAACCTCGCCGATAAGTCCAACAACTCCTTATTATCCAAATCCAAAAACAATCCCACAATATGAACATCAAAAAGCCCAAATTCCTCGTCATCCGCTCCAATCTCAACGCCAGAAACAACCTCAATATTTTTACCCTTCGCATACTTAATCGCCTCCCTACTCCCATCCATAACTTCATGATCCGTAATAGCAATTGCGGGAATCTTTTTTTCAATAGCCAAATCTACCAACTCCCGAGGAGACAATTTTCCGTCGGATGCAATAGAGTGCATATGTAAATCAATCTTCATAAAAACCAAACCAAACCAATCTTTAAACACCTTTCCATAAATATATACACAAACATACAAGAACTTAAAACATCAAAAAACAAAAAACCTTATGATGCACTACTTAAACAAAATACAAGACCTCAATATAAATCTATCAGATCCAACAGCAAAATCAAAATGGAACAAATTAATTTTTCAACTACGAGAAGATAAAAAACACCTACACACAACTTACCCAGACAACTCCTACCTAGATGGAATATACGGAATAGTTAGAGCAGAAGAAACACAAGAACATACAAAAAGAAAATTAGCAAAAATGGGAAGAGAGCTAGAAGGGCTTGTTACAGTAATAAAAAATCAAGACCCAGCAATAAAAAAAACCGTATATAATTACATAGAAACAGCCGAAAAAAGCAACGATACATGTGCAATAGATATTGCACTACAAATAGGAGAAATCTTCTTAACAAAACCATCAAAATAATATACTATCTCAAACCCAAATTATAATACAATTCTCTAATCCCATCCACCACTTCACATTTCTCATCACCACTCAAAACCTTACCACCATTATACTTCTCCTCCCACCCCAGCACAATCTCATCAACAACAACACTCTCAGCCTCTCCTCGTCCATGATCACAATACCAATCGTACTCATTCTCATACCCATCCTCCTTCCAGTCAACATCAACCCAATTTCCAGAAAAAACCTCTTCATCAAACATCTCATCCACTCTCTCTTCAGAAAAATCTTTCTCAATCTCCTTCAATATATTCTCGATATTCATCTCACAACAACATCCCGCATCAAATGCCGACACTCTCCTTCACTCACCACATCAAAATCAATATCAATCCGGGAAGAATATTCCGGCATATTCAAAACTGAGCTTTCAGCCTCGCCACCCTCAAAATCCAACCTAAACTTATACTTCTCACCTAAAATCCGAAGCTCACTCAAAGCCTCATTATCGATAACCCGCCCCAACCACTCCTTCCCCAAACCATCACAAGCAATCTTAATCATAATAACCTCAAACCCAGAATCAATCAACTCTCTCCAAAGTCTCTCTGGTTCATATCCCAAAAGAGGCGCAACAAACTCCAAGCCAAACTCATCACAAATTTTCTTAACTCGGGTTCCCTGATAAGAAGAAGCAATTCCCCCAACAACAATTCCATCAACTTTGTCCTTAACTTGACCAATCAACTTCCTTAAATCATCCAACTCCTTTTCCTTCTCACCCTTTGTCCCAATCGAAATCATATCAATCCCAAGCCTCTCAACCTGCACCTCCAACAAACCAAAGTCCTGCTTATGAAACATGAAACTATCTTCATTCTCAGAAATAATATTCAACAAGAACTCAACATCATGCTCCTCTTTCAAAACCTTATGCAACGCTAAACTAGAATCCTTCCCCCCACTAAACAATACAGCCAACTTCATATAAACAAAAAATATCCTCCATTCAAAAACTTATCCCTCAAAAACAATTCTCCTCCACCAAGTGTCCATGCGGAATGTGTGCCACGGGCACACAATTTTGCATGGAATAAAACCAATCACTAACAACAAATAATTACGAACTGATTACTTTTCCCACTTATTCTTAGGTCCACGAATCCACAACCAAACAAAAATCCCAACAATAACTAAAACCAAAACAAAAATCCCTAACGCAACATAAAAATTCGAAGTATAAAACTCTCCGCTCTGACTATCAACCACAGAATCACTTACTTGCGTAACCACAACATCATCAATATCCACCAAATCATCATCGTTAACATCTTCCCAATCATCCGCAGCAAAACCAAAACCAATCAACAAAACAAAAACAAACATCCAGGTAATCACTCTCTCCATAAAATTGATAAACCTTCAATCATTAAAAACCTTATGGCTTCAACAAACCAATCACCATTCTACCAAAAAGCGGAAGAAGAATACCTCAAAGCTGCAACAGACAAAGAAAGGCTAGAGTGCTTAGAGATCATGATGAAGGAAGTTCCAAAACATAAGTCTTCCGAAAAAATGAGAAAAAATCTAACAAACAGATATAAAAAAATAAAATCTTCTGTAGCAAAACAAAAAAGTTCAGGAAAAGGGAATCAGGTCGGAATAAAAAAAGCCGACATGCAATGTGTTCTAGCGGGATTCCCAAACACAGGCAAATCAACCATCTTCAAAACCCTAACAGAGCAACCAACAAAAACCTCACCTCATCCCTTCACAACATACCAAGCCCAACTCGGAACATTCCTTCACGAAGATGCTCAAATCCAAATCATAGACATACCATCCTTCCCAAACCACGACAAATCCCTAATCAATTCAACAGACACTCTCCTAATCACAGTAGACAATATAGATCAGATAAAAAAAGCGGAAGATTTCTACTATAGAACCAAGGCGAAAATAATTCTAATATTCAATAAAAGCGATCTACTGTCAGAAACCGAAAAAAGAAAAGTAAAGGCAACCCTAAAATCAAAATTCAGAAACTACGACTACATCTTCTTCTCAAAAAATCCAACAAAAATAGAATTAAGAAAAATCAAAAGAAAAATTTTCAAAACTTTCCCAATTATAAGAATATACACAAAAGAACCAAAGAAACAACCAAGCAAGGATCCAATGATTTTAAAGCAAAATTCAACATTTAAGGATGCAGCAGAAAAAGTAAGAAAGGGGATGTCAAAGAAAATCAAACGTTCTAGAATTTGGGGACCTTCAAGCAAATTTGGCGGACAAGTTATTGGACTCAATCATGTCCTAAAAGACAAAGATGTCATAGAATTTTTAATAGTATGAAATTATCAAAATTAACCTTAATCCTAACCCTCATCGGCATCCTAATTCTAACCCTTCTCGCCCAATCAAAACCAATATACCAAGCAACAGTTCAATCAATCCAAACCTCAAGCTACAAAACAACAATCCAACTCCAAAACCAAACAACCGAACTAATAATCTTTGACACTCCAAACCTAAACCTAACAAAAAACGACCAAATAAAATTCCAAGGAAAACCCGACACATATAGAAATCAAAAACAAATCATTATTGAAAGAATATCTAAAATATCTAACTAGAATTAACTCCTTCGGAAAAGATACCCTCTATAGCTCCACCCATTTGCGCAAACTTACTCAACATATCAATTCGATCCTCTTCTAATCGATTATCCAACTTACTCTCAACATCACCAATTCTTCCTGTCATGTTTTCTAAATTGTTTTTTAACAACTCTTGTGTAACCAGGATATCATTAATAACTCTTTGAAACTGCACCTGCTGTGTTGTAAAGACCTCAGCAACCAGGTTTAAACCCGCTGACACGTGAAAAGAAGAAGAAACAAGCATACTATCTCCACCTACATCACAACTAATATGTTCCTCGTATATTCCAGGCTGAGAAGGGGTAATAAATGATATATAATAATTCCCAGGAACCGTAGTGGGAATCATTAAACGATCAACAATAAAAAAAGTTTTATCTGGGTAAAGCAACGAAACGAAACAAGTTGCATCACCAATAGGTCTATTTTTAGAATCATGCATCCTAACAATAATTTGACCCTCCTCGCCGCTAATATATTCAGTTCCGGAAACCATCGTAATTAGTGGATTAATATTAAAAAAAATAAAATAAGCAACAAAAGAAACAGTAACAACTAAAAAAAACCCGCCAAAAATATAAACCCTTGGATTAATCCTATTTATCATATGCTCTCCATCAAAATAAAATAAAACTCGAAAACCGATATAAAATTAAGAAATAATATTTGCCCTAATCTCGCCCTGGATTTCGTCAAGGATTTGATGTGTAGTATCGTTAATTTCCTCATTCTGGTCTTGAATTATATTTAGAGAAACCAAAATACTATCAATATTAGTAGTTATATCTCCACTTAACAACTGCCATGTATTATAAGTAGTTTCATTGATTGTGTCAAAATGTGCTTGTTGTTCAGCCCTCAAAACCGCAACAGCATCCCTAATCCCATAAATTTCCTGACACAAATCATTAGCGTCAGTAACTACTTCACCACAAAAAGCCAACAACTTATCAAGATCAGAATCAACAGAAGCAAACCTCGCATCAATAGCAGCCCTATCAGTTTGATCCATAGTATTAGATACAATCCATTCAGTATCAGACTTAACTGCATTTAACTGATTAGTTAAATCTTCAAGAGTACTTGTTAATTGTGCAGACAAGGTGTTTTCCATATTCACCAAAAAGGCATTAAGACTAGAGTTAACAGATGATAAATCATCACTAAAACTAACATCCAAATCATCAATCCTAGATAAAACAGTAGCATTAAGGCTAGAAAAACTCGCATCACTATCAACACCATGAGAAGCCAATTCATCTAAAACATTTTGTTGAGCAAGATCAATAGCAGCATCAAGATTATTTTCAGCCACATTAACCCTAGTATGGATAGATTCATTAGTATCTTCAAGAACTCCATTTATCTCAACATCAAAAACAAACAAACTATCATTCAATAAGTTAAGATTTTGAGAAACAGTATTAACCTCTTCTAAGGCAGGATTCAAATGAAACGACTGTGAAGATTTTACCGTCTGTTGCCCTTTAACACAAACAACCTCTTGTTCATAGGTTCCCAAAGGAGCTCCAATTAAAGAATCAGTTCTGTACCAATTCCCATCTATATTAGATTCGGACATAACACCTTCACTAACAAAAACACTTTTGTCTGGATACAATATAGTAACAACACAAGAATCCACGCTATATGCATTACCCTTATAATCAGCTAACCGAATAATAGAAGAGGCATCATCATTATTCCAATATTCCGTATGGGAAACCCATTGGAGCCTAACATCATCTGTTACATTTTTTCCAGAGATATAAGCACTAACAAAAAACACACCAACCAAAATCAAAAATATAGTTATGAAAGAAATAACAACATTCTTCTTTCCTTCAAAAAAATTTTCTTTTACCATCTTTTATACTTCTACATAACACATCTCTTTATAAAAAAAGTCGGACTCAAATATACTACAATCAAATCAATCCTATCGAAATATATATTTTATAAAATATATTATAAAATATATTACTTTAGAGAATTATACCGTCGATAAAAAGAAATAAATAAATAAACCAATAATATCATAAAAAAACTTCAATATTTTTTTAAAACAAATTATTACAAAAATATAATAATAATCCATATTTTCTAATTAAATGTTAATTATATCGCTATCTTTATTTTTAGGTATACTAGCCGGAACCCTAACCGGACTAATCCCAGGAATCCACATCAACCTAGTCGCAATCTCTCTCCTCTCCCTAACTCTAATCCAAAACCTAGAACCAACAACTCTCCTAATCTTCATAATATCAATGGCAATCACCCACACCTTCCTAGATTTCATCCCATCAATTTTCCTCGGCGCTCCATCCGAAGACACCGCCCTTTCCGTCCTCCCAGGCCACGAACTCCTTCTCGACGGCCAAGGTCACAACGCTCTAAAACTAACCCTCATTGGCTCAACAATCGCAATCATATCACTAACCCTAATCATCCCTGTATTTATTTTCGCAATCCCAAAAATATACCCACTCCTCCAACGCATGATGGGCATCCTCCTAATATGGATAGCAATCTTCCTAATCTACAATGAAAAAAACGGCAAACTAAAAGCAATCATAATCTTCACACTAGCCGGTTTCCTCGGACTAACAACCCTAAACTTAAACATCCAAAATCCACTCCTCCCACTCCTAACCGGACTCTTCGCAACATCAACCCTAATCCACTCAATCAAATCCAACACCATCCTTCCCGAACAAAAAATCGAAAAACTCTACATAAACAAAAAAGAAATCATCAAACCAACCATAGCAACAATCCTCATCTCTCCAATCTGCTCCCTCTTCCCAGGACTCGGTTCATCCCAGGCCGCAATCATTGCATCCGAACTCTCCGGCAAATCAACACGCGAACAATTCCTAATCCTCCTCGGCTCAATCAACACAATCGTCATGTCCGTCTCATTTCTAACCCTCATCCTCTTCCAAAAATCCCGAACCGGCGCGGCCTTCGCAATATCTCAAATCACAAATCTCACACTCCAACACCTCCCCTTAATCCTAATAATCACAATCACATCAACAATCATAGCAATCCCAATAGCCCTAACAATCTCAAAACTCACAGCCAAAAACATCCACAAAATCCCCTACACAAAAATCTCACTAACAACCCTAATTTTCCTAACAACAATAATTACCATACTATCCGGACCACTCGGACTCCTTATTCTACTCACCTCAACAACACTCGGACTAACATGCATCGAGTTCGGAACCAGACGATCCTTCCTAATGGGAGCAATCCTAATCCCAACAATCATCTACTACCTACCCTTCTAAAAAACCTTATAAACCAAAACACCCTAAACAAAATATGATAAAAGAGTCCATCCTACTGGGAATCGCAGGGATAGCTCTAGGAATAGGAATAATAATAAAAACTTCTGCAATAATCCCAGCTCTAATCCCAATTATAATAGGAATAGCACTAATCCTCTTCTATAAAGAAGAAGGCAAAATAGAAAAAAGGAGGGATAAAAAATAATGAAAGAAATAATCACAACAACAGGTTTAGAGATACCAGGTAAAAAAATAATAACAGTTTTAGGTTTAGCGAAAGGAAACACAATTCGAGCAAGAAACATAGGTCGAGATATCGGAGCAGGGTTGAAAAACATCGTAGGTGGAGAAATAAAATCATACACCCAAATGACAACCCAAGCAAGAGAGGAAGCATTCAACCGAATGATAAACGAAGCAATAGAAATGAAAGCCGACGCAATAATTGGAATCAGATTTTCAACCTCAATGATAATGCAAGGCGCAGCAGAAATGTTGGCTTACGGAACTGCAGTCAAGTTAAAATAATAAAACTAAACCTTTCTATATGAAATTATGCGTGTCGCAGACACCATGATTTTTTATAGAATATTATTATTAAGCAAACCAACCAGCAACCCAAAGTCCAAAATTAACCAAACCTAATTTCACACTCTTCCCAAATCCAACCGCATCAATCTCCAAATCCCCACTATCCTTCATTTCATTATATAAATCAACGCTCATCACCAAATTTCCTTCACTAATGTCCCCAGCCAATTCCTCACTAATATAAACATTATAATCAACATCTTCCGAAACTTCACAACTAACTCCAGTCAACTTCTTCTCAACCAATTCAAACGAAACAACAAATCCTTCATCTACATAAATATCAAGAATATCATCACCAAAGGGAATCCCGCTCGGGATAACAAATTCTTCGTCCATATCCTCAAAAGCAGAAACTATTTCATCACAACTTCCACCCAATTCAAAACCAGCCGAAACAAAGCCAAGACACAAAACCAAAACGAATAAGATATATCTCATAATAAATTCAAGAATCCTAACTATATAAAACTTAACCAACATAAATTCAGTTTTCCATAAGAAATGCGGCGTCGAAGATGCCGTGATTTTTTATGGAAAATCCTTTAAATATATTTCAACAAAAAAACAGCAGAATTATCTTCTCCATACTGGTAATCCTTAACCCATCCTGCATCTTCATAATCATTCTTCTTATAAAAATCTATAACTCCCTTATCTTTTTTATTAGTGAAAACAAACATCTTCTTAGCACCTTTCTTCTTTACGTAAACCTCAACAGCTTCAAGTAAACTCGACCCGACACCCTTGCCCCGCTTATTAGGATGAACAGCCTCCACAATAACAACCCATTTTTCAAAACCTTCTTTCCCATTCACTAAGTTCTCTTGCTGGGCGTATATCATACCAATAAGTAAACCGGATTCATCAACCGCTTCCAGACAAACTCCCTCACCTCTATCCATAGCTTTCTTTATTTCAGAAAAAGAAAGCCATTCATCTAAGGAAGAGTCAGAAGTATGAGAAAAAGATAATGAAATCAGCTCAATGATTTCTTTAGATAATAAAGCCTCATTACACTTAACTTTCATAGAAATAAGCGGCATTATTTATTTATTAAACTTTGTCTTATTTTCAAAAACAAATCGTGTCAAAACAAACAATTTAGATTTCTAGCAGGCTTAGGCAAGGCGCAGGGTTGTGAAGCGTACAGATGTACGTGAGTGTTCCTGTAACGAAGCATAAGTCGCTAGAAATCTAAATTAAGCAGCCTCACAAACCAAAATCGATTTAGCAATCATCGCATCCCCAAACTCCTCGCTCTCCTTAAACTTACCCATCACCTTAACTCCACACCCAACTTTCAAATCCCCTTCCCCAACACACTCCTTAAAATCCCTAGGAAAAATCGTCACTTTCAAATCCCCAGACCTCGAACTCAAATCCATAAACGCCATATCATCTCCATTTTTCGTAACAATCTTCGTAAACCTCTTAACCAACCCAAAAACCTCCGCATCCAAATCATCTTTCAACTTATCAAAAGCAACAAATCCATTATCCCTCGATTCCGCATAGGCATCAGTAGCATGACCAGAAACACAAACCCCCAACAACTCCTCCTCCAAATCCAACCTCTCCTTCAAACTCAAAGGCTCCAAGTCTGGATATTCAACAACTCCAGCGCATCCACCCCCAAATAAAGTTAATTGTTTCTCGCAGGAATCAGCACTCTTAGAAACCCTATCATAAACAGAAAGTAAACTTGCCCTATTAATCCCCAACTCATCAAAACATCCAACCGAAATAAGCGAATGACAAACCCTCTTGTTCACCTTAGACAAATCAACTCTATCAACAAAATCCTGATACGATTTATATGGACGACCTTCTAAAATTTTAACCATAGCTTCACCTCCAACATTCTTAATTCCACTAAGTCCAACCCTAATTACTTTTTCTCCATCAACTTCAACAACACTAAAATCTTCACCCGAAGTATTAATATCCGGATGCAAAATCTTAATCCCCTCCGCTCGAGCAGACTCCAAGTAAAAAGTCAACTTCTCGGGATTCCGAATCGCCGAAGAAATAGTGGCAGCATAAAACTCAACGGGATAATACTTCTTCAAATAGGCTGTTCTATATGAAATCAAGGCATATGCCGCAGCATGAGATTTATTAAAACTATAAGCCGCAAACTTAACAATATCATCCCACAACTTATTCACATCCTTCTCATACATCCCCGAATGCTTAACACACCCCTCCTTAAACTGCCCCTCCATCTTTTCCATCAAAGCTAAAATCTTTTTTCCAATCGCCTTCCGCAAAACATCAGAATCCCCAGCACTAAAACCAGCCAAAGCCCGAGATAACTGCATAACCTGTTCCTGATAAACCATAATCCCATAGGTCGGCGCCAAAATCTTCTCAGCATTAGGGTGAACATAACTAACCGCCTCCTCACCAGCCTTCCGCTTAGCATAAACCGGAATATACTGCATAGGACCCGGACGATACAAAGCAACAATCGCAATAATATCATCAAAACAGGTCGGCTTAACCTGATCCAAAACCTTCCTCATCCCCTCACTCTCTATTTGAAAGACACCAATACTCTTCTGATTCCGCAACATCTCATAAACACTATCATCATCTCTAGGAATATTTTCCAACCATTCACCATCCTTCCCAATCGCATCCAAAACTTTCTTAACAACATTCAAAGTTTCCAACCCCAAAAAATCAAACTTCACTAAACCATAATCTTCAACATCACCTCCCTCAATCTGCGTAATAGTATCCCCATTCTTCGCATAAGTCGGAACATATTCACTAATCGCATCCTTCCCCCAAACAACACCACAAGCATGAACACCTTTATGCCGAACACATCCTTCCAACTTCCGAGCAATCTCAAAAATTTTAGGCAACTTCTTCTCGTAATCCTGAAGTGCTCGAGCCTCCTCAGTCAAATGCCCATCTCGTTCCGCATTCAAACTCTTATCAATCGTCTTCTCAACAACCGCCTTCGTAATCGCATTAGCTTCACTAAACGGAACACGAAAAACCCGCATCACATCTTTCAAAACGGCCTTCGCTGACATTGTCCCATAAGTCCCAATCATCGCAACCTTCTCTTTGCCATACTTCTTCCGAACATAATCAATAACAAAATCCTTATCTCCAAAATCAATATCAAAATCCGGCAATGAAATCCTATCAGGATTTAGGAAACGTTCAAACAGCAAACCCAGTTCCAAAGGATCCAACTGCGTGATACCCAAAGAATAGGCAACAATAGAACCAGCACCCGAACCACGCCCAGGTCCAACTTGGCAATGCTTCTTAGCTTCCCGAATAAAATCAGCAACAATCAAAAAATACGCCTCAAAATCCATCTTCCCAATAACACCAAGCTCAAACTCCATCCTTTCAATCGCCTCATTATAATTTTCCTTCCCACCATATATCCTATCAACTCCCTCCTTGCATAAATTATACAACCTATCTTTATACGGCGAACCATCAGCAGTCTCAAAATCAGGAAAAATCGGCTCGCCTATATCCAGTTCAACATTACACCTATCCGCAATCTCACAACTCAAATCCAAATACTCCTGCGGAAAATTCTCCAACATCTCCGCCTCATTCTTAATCCAATATCCACTTCCTGAAAACTTAAACCGCTTCTCAATATTCATATCCCCATTAGTCTGAATCGCCAACAAAACCTCATGAGCATAAGCATCATCCTTTTTCAAAAAATGCGCATCGCAAGTCGCAACCAAATTCAAACCAAATTCATCCTTAATACTCTCATAAAAATCAATCACCTTCCTCTCCTCAGGAATCCCATGATCCTGAACCTCCAAATAAAAATTCTCGCTGCCAAAAATATCAATATAATCCCGAATCAATTCTCGAGCCAAATCTTCATTTCCATTAATAACAGCCTGATCAATATCATTACCAATACAAGCACTCATACAAATCAAACCCTTCGAATGTTCCCGTAATAATTTCTTATCAACCCTAGGTTTGTAATAAAAACCCTTATCATTAGCAATAGAATCCAACCTCACCAAATTCCGATAACCCTCCAAATCCTTCGCAAGCAAAATCAAATGATACCTCTTTGCATCCTTATCTTTAACCCCAATATCATCACAAACATAAACCTCACAACCCATAATCAACTTAACCCCAGCTTTCTTCGCCGCATTATACTTCTTAATCACAGCCCCCATATTCCCATGCTCTGTGATCGCAACGCTACTCTGCCCCAAACTCTTCACGTGCTCAAACAACTCACCAATCTTAGTCGCCCCATCAAGAAGAGAATATTCTGTATGTAAATGTAAATGTGTAAACCCCATCACTAAAAAACTCAAAACTCCTTTAAAAAAATTTAGATACTACTCTTAAAACAATAACACTAATCCTCTTTCTTATCAGAACCAACCTTCGACTCTAGCGCCTTCCAATCAACTCCAGCATCTATACCCCTATGTTCTTTACCAATCACCTTCCCATATAAACCCACACAATAATAAGCACCAGCTATAACCAAAAGACCACTCAACCGCTCTATGTTATCAGCCCCACTCAATATCGCCGCACTAACAGTCCCCGCTCCACCAAAAACCTCTGCATTATACGTCGCACCTAATATACTATTATACAAACCAGCCGTTTCTATAATATATAACATCCATTATCCTTTTTAAATTTCTACATCCTCTAATATATACTTTACAATTCACAAAGTACCTTGTTCCTCACCCTTCCCAAAAATCCTCTCAATATAATCCCCAATCAATTCCATACTCTCCTTTGTATATCCCGAAATATTATAATCTCTAGTCAATTCCATCGCCGGCTCAAAATACTTCCGAACCGATCCCTCACTAATTGTAAAAATCAACTTACCTTTACATTTAGTACAAACCCCAACTAAAGGCGGCCGTCGAAAACTCTCATTACAAGACGAACACCGAAAGCTCTGTTTCGCAAACTTCCTCAAATTCCCACGAATATCACGAATAAAATGTCTCTCTAAAACCAATCTTGCAACATCATCCTCATCAACAGAACGAAGCCTCTTCGCCAACTCCATCTGCGCCGCAACCTTCTCCTTCATAGTTGGCAAACTTTTGTAAACCCCATTATTATTTCCCAAATTAAAATCACTACTATCGTGACTAAACCCATTTCCCACAAATCCATCTTCCCCCATCTTTAGTTTATCTCGAATCAATTCAATATCTACAACACTAGAATGCAATCCCTGTTCTGCCGCCTTATATAAACTCAAAGGGTACTTCCCACAAGACTCAAAAAATAAAATCTGATCATCAACTTCACCAGCCCTAATCCTCGCATTCAAAACTAAGGGCGCATCTTGTCTACCACCTCTATGACTCGGCAAAAACTTCCGCGAAAAATTCAACAACACATCCATCAACAACATAACAGCCGCCTCATCGCCATCACAATCTCGCCTCATCGCCGCATGCATATATGGACTCGCCAACAATCCTTGGATATTCCCAAAACCAATAATACGCCCAATAACCCCAGCACAATTATGCGGCGCCATGCAAACAACCTCAACACCAACTAAATCACTCCTACTGCTCAAATTATAAAACCGCTCCAAACCATAAACCCTATCCAACTCCTCATCAACAAAATTCGCAATATTCAAAAAAACCTTATCTGCAGCCTCATTACCCAAAATCGAACAACTAGGCAAAACAATATCATGAGGCATCAATTCTAAAATCTGCTCCCCACAAACCAAATCCGCACCATCAATATCCCTCAAATAACCAAGCTCCCTCAATCTCTCAATACTAGTCCCAATCTCCCTAGCCTTAAAGTGCGTCAACGGAATCTCAATTGCATCATAACGAATCGTCCCATCCTTATTAACACTCAAACCAAACTTTGCCCTCAAAATCCCCTTAGTCAAATCCTCAGGAACCTTCGCTTCACTACTTAATCTACCAACACCCTTAACCATCGGAGGAATCTCAAAATCTTTAAAACCCAACTTTTTAATAGCCCTATCAAAACATTCACCAATCTCAACCTTCCGACTCCAATTATCAACTACATCCCCATGCAACTCACAAGCACCATCTTTAACCTCATTACACTTCCGACAAAAACTCATCCTCTTCCCTTTTTCCCCACAAATACCACATCTCTCAAAAACCCCTTCACTACCACACTCACACCTAAACAAAGAAAGATCCGCCTTAACAAAACCATTCGCAATAGCATCCTGAATACTCTTCAATCTCCCACCAGAATCTCCAACCGGAAACAAAACATTCGGACTCCCAGCCAACTTCCTCAATTTCGCCTTCTCCGGCCTACCCATCCGAGCGCCGATAAAAGTTCCAGCCTTATCTTTAACCTCAACCGAACATAAACCATTCACAATCTCCAAAACACTTCGATCATCAACCTCATCAACCTTAAATTCCAAAACCTCACCATTATAAATATCCTTCTTCCCAATATTAAACAGCAAAGCCCGAGCATCTAAATCAACAACAACATTATCTAAAACCACCTCATGCCGAACACCCAAAATCTCAAGCGCCCGCTTCCCAAAAGCAAACTCTTCCCTTTTTCCAGACTCCCAATTCAAAACCAACTTATCACCTCGCCAAACCGAACCATTCAACCACCGCATCAAACCAACAAACTCATCCATTGAAATCTGTGTCCAATAAAAAATAAAATCAGGATGAAGCGGCACCCCAAACTCCTCACTCAATTCCAGAGCTCTCTCAAAACCAATAACACACCCCAACTCTTCCACGCGAAATGCGGGGTCAAAGACCCCGTGATTTTGCATGGAATCTTTACTTGCAATCTCTGCCGCAGCAGTCCACCACTCCCCAACATACCCAGGCCGAATCAAATCCGCATTCCGATCAACAATATCCCCAATTGGAAAAAGCAAATCACCCAAATAAACAATCTCTGCAATCTCACCAGAATTATATAAATCTAAAGCTTCTTTATATTCCTCCAACTTCCGAACCGAACCATTTTTCAATTTAACAATCGGGCCATCAATAGAATCACAACCCGTAATAACACAAGCCTTTGTAGGTTTCTCTAACCGAAGTTGCGTCCCATGCGATAAAAACCCACCCGTAACTCCCATAGTAGCAGGATGAACCGAAACCGCACTAAAACCACTTGTACGACTTCTTCCATATCTAAATCGAAAACCACCACTCCTACCAGGATGCCCATAAACCGGACGCCCCGCAACCAAATCTTTAATATAAGTCGCCGCAACTTCTTTCACACCACTCTCCCTCTTTTTATGTAAAACAACATACTCTTTTAACCAATCCCAACCACTACAACTAATCCCATTCACCTTAACACCCTTCAATCGACCCAAAGCCTTCTCCGCCTTCAAGGCAAGCGACTCACCAAAAGCCAGACACATTCCACCCCTAATCCGATTACTATCAACCCGCGCCAAATCTTTAAAATTCGAAACCTCCAACCTCTCAGTCGGATCTCCATCAATCTGAATCGGCAATCTCTCAGCTAAAAACCTAATCTCTTCCTCTGTCGGAAAATACGCCAAATTCGAAACCCTCTCGTGAAAATCGCCAATCTCTGTAACATACCTCCCAACCTCATCTTCATTAATATCATACTTCGCAAATCCAAAATACTCTCTCAGGTAATCAATCAACATCAAAACCAAACAAACACTAGTGGTTCCGGCACTCCGAATTGGGCCACTAAAACTCGCAACAAAATAATCTTCACCACTTTTTGTTTTCCCAAGCCTCAAGCCGGTATAACCCTCAATCGGACTAGCAACAACACCAAGAGTCATATATGCAAAACCAACCCGAATCCCAGCATCAATCGCATCCAATTTCCCTTCAAACTTCCCCCACTTTTCCTCCGCAATCTCCCGAGCAATCACAAAAGCAACCGTCGCATCCAACTTCCCATACTTCTCCTCCAACTCCAAAATCCTTCCAGAAATCTTTCCAACATCTAACTTTGGATAAACAGTCTTGATTAAATTAACCGCCCGCTCCGCCATAGTCAAAGCCAAGGGACATTCAATGAAATCCTCAGGATCTAAACCTTTAGCTCGAGCTTCATTAGCAACACCATAAGCCAAATCAACATTCCTTTTCAATTCTTTAAAATAATCATCCAAATCACCCATTATCAATCTCCCTAATTTTATCCATTATCTCGCCCCAATTCAAACACCTATAAATCCTCTCATGTTCAAAACCCTGATTCCAAGGTTTATTCAACAATAAAACCACAATCCCACTTTCCGCATATCGCAAAGAATCCTTCCCACTATCATCAATAATCAAACCAATTCCCAACTCTTTACAAACATCTTCTTTTTTCAAATCTCCACTCCAACTATCCCCAGAGAAAAAAACTCTATTCCCTAAAATACCAAACTCTTCAAAAATCAAAGCCCGAGTCTCTTTACATAGCTTTTTGGATCTCGCCGTAACAAAACTAATATCATGCTTCTCTTTTAAAAAACAAACACCCTCACATGCCCCATCAATAAAATTATTCTCCTTAAATTCCTCACTATTATTATATTCATCAAACAACTCGTTAACCAAATTCTTCTCAATTCCCAAAACCTCCCACAATTCATAACAAAAAACATCTTCATATTCAACTCTCCTATAACCCTTATTTCCAACAAACTCCATATATTTAGCCACAAATTTAACAATAACCTCATCAATATCAATCGCAATCTTCATTTTTTATAATCCTCCAACTCACAAACCAAATCATCCCCACTTTCCCAAACAATATCTTTACCAGAAAAATCTAAAATCTTAATCTCTTTGCTTTTCAAATTCAAAATCGGAACTTTACAAGGATCTGGCTCACTTCCAACTTTAGTTTCAAAATCAGTCCGCGACTGCCAACAAGATGTAGAAATAGTTAATATATTATTATAATTTCCAATCATCGCACGATGTTGACCACTAACGACAAAAACATCTGGTAATTCATTTATAATTAAATCATCAATATTTTTATTTGGAATAATATCCATCTCCCCATAAACAGGCGCCAAATGCCTTCGTTTCAAAATCTCATTAGTAAAATCATTTATGTTTAAATCCCGACCACCACTAATCAAATTCCTAAACTGATTAACACTACCTCCATAATAAACCAAAATATTCAAACCCCTGATTTTAACAATAGACGGATTAGAAACCAATTTTAAATTCTCCATATTATTCAAATCTCCACTCCATTTCTCATTAATCGCCGACTGAGGCTCACCGACCCAAACCGCATCATACTGCCCAGGACACATCACAATCTCAATATCTTTTCTAATCATTCCAAGAATATCAGCAAGCTTTTCATATTGTTTCCGACATCCTTTAATCTTCAAAAACTTCTCTTGATTAGGATAAACTCCAACACCTTCAATATTATCTCCACTTAAAATTAAATATCGCACTTTTTGAGCCAAATTCTTTTGTCGACTATCTCCAATTTTACCATTCAACCAATCTACAAATCGCATCAAATTACCTTCTAAAAACATCTTCGACCCAATATGAAAATCTGAAACAAATGCAATAAATTCATCTCTATCTCCAATATTCTCCTTTTTTAATTTAGCATCAGGATAAATAAAATCATTAGCAAAAAGCATCTTATTAGAACCAGAAACTCTAAATGCAACAATATCATCTAAAAGTAAATTCTGAGCACGAATAAATAATTCTTTATTTTCTTTGTTTATTAAAACAATTGACTTCCCAGTTAAATCTTCAACTTCAATAAATAAATTCTTATTTTTAGTAATTCTTTTACTATATACCATACCAATAATACAAAAAACCCCATTTTCCCGACCTATTCTTCTAATTGAACTCAAGTTATCTAATTCCCCATTTTTAATTAAAATATCTCTCAAACTCTCAAATCTCGATCTAAAATAACTAACAAAATCCCCAGCTTCCAGCTTCCCAGAACGCCCTTTAATATTTTTTAAAATATCAATCCCATTCTTCCTATCTCTAGATTCTTCATTCTTAAGTCCTAATCTATCTTTATATTTATTTAAAATATTTTTACTCAAAATTCTCTCATTTATATGAAACCCTTTTAATTTTTTAATAATCCTTTCAACTTCTTTAATTTCTAATTCAATAAAAAAATCCAATATACTCCTATCTAAAAAAAAACCACTCTCTCTGCAAATTTTTAATACATCCCGTTTTTCCATTTTAAAATCGGAGAATCTACAGATTAATGAATCTTGTCTCCAGTATCTAAAAAAAATCAACTTTATTTAAATACCTTCTCGAACTCCCAAAAAGTAATACTAAAAAATAATCATAACCCCAAGGAATCAACCAAAATCGCCTCAACCTTATCAAACAAATTACTAGGAATAGCTAACCTAATCTCTCGCGTTCTCCCATGTCGACCCTTAGAAATAACCTTAGCATTAACAATCCCTAACATATCAACCTCAGCAATAATATCTGAAATCCTCCGCTGTGTCAAAATATCAGTCTTCGTCCGGTCACATACATCTTGATATAAATTATAAACATCTCCTGTATAAAATCTGTCTAACTTTCCATTCTTACTTTGTTTAGTTAGTTCTAAAATAGCATATAAAACCAACTTAAACTGCTTAGGCTCACCCTCAATAATATCCAAAATCTTATCTTTCTCCATTTTCATATTAGCCAAATCAATATATTCTTCACTAATTATAGCAACTCCATCTCTCTCACTCAATTCACCTGCAATACGAAGCAAATCAAGTGCCCTCCTAGCATCTCCATGCTCCCTAGCAGCATAAGCAGCACATTTAGCCACAACTCCATCTGCAACCACACCTTCCTTAAACGCCCCTTTACACCTCTCATTTAAAATATCCTGCAACTGAATCGCATTATAAGGATGAAAAATAAACTCTTCCTCTCCTAAACTAGATCTAACCCTAGGGTCAATATTTTCTAAAAAAGTCACCTCATTAGAAATTCCAATCAAAGAAATTTGTGCCTTACTTAACTCCTGATTCAACCTAGTAAACGAATACAAAAAATTATCATCCATTTTTTTAATCATCTGATCCACTTCATCAAAAACAAAAACAATCAATTGCTTCTTCTTATCAACCAACTCAATAAATTTAGCCCAAACTTGATCAGTAGGAAGGCCTGTATTAGCAATTTCCCCACCAAGTTGTCGGATTAAAGCAGCCAAAACCCTATATTCAGTATCAGCAACCTTTTTCAACTTACAATTCAAATACTCAAAATTAACCTCAACATCCAACTCTTTAGCTTTCTTTACTATCTCATTCTGAACATATTGAACTGAAAGTGTCTTTCCAGTCCCTGTCTTACCATAAACAAACAAATTACTAGGTCTATCTCCCCTTAAAACAGAAGCAAGAATAGAGGCAATCGACTTAATCTGTTCATCACGATGCGGAATTGAATCTGGAGTATAACGAACCTGCAAAACTCCCTTATTCTTAAATAAACTATTATTAACAGCTGTATTAAAAATACCACCAAGCTCAACTCCCATCACTTAAAATAAACCTCATAATACAATCCCAGTTCAAAACTATTTAAACTTTCATATACTAAAAACATCATCTTAAAATCCTATTTAATAAAACATCCTCACCCCATCTCTTCCTGTCCACAAAATACAAAATAAAATAAAATCATCGAGGATAAAACTCAATAAACTACAATATATATAATATAATATATATAATATATAATATAAATACTTATAAATAAAATTTAAAAAAACAAATCAAAAAAATCCTATAAACTTTTATAAAACTTTCCATAAGAAACCATAGGGTCACACTAAAATCATAAAAAAATTCATTTATTAATAAAATCAATATAAATACTACTAAATATTAATACAAAAACCAAAGAAAGATTTATAAACAATTTATATCTAAATCAAACATGGATAAAAAACCATTTAAAACATTATTAGGGAAACAAGTAGTTACAAAAGAAGGAAAAAAACTAGGGACAATAAAAGATATAACATTTGAGGCCCGAACAGGAGAATTAATACATATAATATTACAAAATCTAACAATATATACATCAAATCTATCATTAGAAAGAACAAAAAATAAAGAAGCATTAATCCCATATAATGCAGTAATAGCAGTAGGAGATTTCATAGTAGTATCCGAAGAAGATTTATTATAAAAAACAAATTAATTAAAATATGACAAATATAAAAATAATTGGCGCAAAATTTCTAGAAATAGAAGCAAAAAAAGATCCAGATTTCTCTGGAAAAATAGAATTAAAAACAAATATTCAAATTTCTTCATTAGAAAAAGTTAAAAAATCAAAAGATACACTAAAAATAACATATTTTTTTGAAATAGATTATGGAACCTTAGGTAAAATAAAACTAAAAGGTAATTTATTTATTTTATCTGATCCAAAAACAATAAAAACAATTATAAAAAACAAAGAAAATAATGAATATAATACACCAGAATACATAAATATAACAAATTTTATAATACAAAAGGCATCAATTAAAGCTTTTGAATTAGAAGAAGAACTAGGATTACCAATTCATATAAAATTACCAACCCTTTCTATAAAAAACGATTAAAATATTGTTTTATGAAATACTAAACTATATTTTAAAAAACAATCATAATTATAAACAAAACAATTCTTCCTAAGATATGGATCCCATAAAAGAGGCATTTAATAAAATAAAAGAAGATATATTACTCTTAAAAAATGAAATAAACAACCTAAATAAGAGGTTAAATGAAGTTCAGACAACTCCAACACATAATCAACCCATATCAACCCAACAAACCAACAAACCAACAGATTATCAGACAACTCCAACACATAATCAACCTATACAGCCTCTATATATACAAAATATACCTATTTCCACAGGAAATCAAGGGGTTCCAACAAACAAACCAACACACACACAAACAAACCAACACACACACAATACCCCCAATCTAGACTTTAAACAAGTAAATAACATATTAGATTCATTAGATACAATAAAAAAAGAAATAAGATTTAAATTTAAACGTCTAACACCACAAGAAATGCTCATTTTTGGTACACTATACACACTTGAAAATCAAAATAATATAGAAATAACATACAAAATCATAGCTTTAGAGTTAAAATTAAGCGAATCATCAATAAGAGATTATATTAATAAACTCATAAAAAAAGGCATTCCTATTGAAAAATCAAGGAAAAATAACAAAACAATTATTTTAAAAATATCTCAAGATCTAAAGAATATAACAAATTTAAGCACCATACAGAGCCTTAGAGCGCTTTAATTTAATAAAACAATACATTTCATCGACGACAAATTAATTTTTATAGATAAATCTAAATAAAAAACTTCCAAATAATAATTATTCGTTTAAACGAATAAAATTTTAAGGAAATTACCTCACTTTTCCACCTAATATAATAACCCTAAATCTAACATATTTAGGCTAGTTTATTTTTATATGGTTTTAATATTAACTATCTCTTTTTCTTTATTAAACCCAATCTCTCACTTTTTCACTTTATTTATCTGAAAATTCACTATTTTTATTAGAAAAATAACAAATTAACTCTCACTTTTTCACTTTTTCCCCTTTTTTGATTGACTTACCTTAATTTTTACACTTTTTATAATACTATCCTTGATTTCATCGGGAACATATAGTCTTTTTTTCCCACTAAACTCCCTAGATTCCATAATTAAATTATAATTTTTTTGTTTTATTGTATTTATTTGACCCCTAATAGTACTCTTATTCTTCCCAAGTAAAGCAGCTAGATCTTCATAACTAAGCTTCATTTCTGAATTCAATAAAGCCCAAATAATACCTCTCTCCATAACAGTAAGATTGGATAAAACGTCTGTTTGGACGTCTGTTTGGACGTCTGTTTGGACAACGCTCTGCGATGTTTGTTTAATAGTAGATGTTTGTTTCTGTTTGGACATCTGTGGACCAAAGAAAGAAATAAAATCTTTTATCTCAAGAATATCGTTTTGAATGTCTAAAAGTTGATTTTTAATATTCAAAATATCATCCTCTTGTTTTGTATGTTTACCGTCGAGATGCGTGATCCATTCACCCACTTTATTAAAATCTTTCTTCACATGACCAAAAGAATCTTGCACATCATCCCTTAACTTTTCAATTTTCTTTTTATGTCCAAAAAAACTCCACATCTTAACCAACTCTAAACACATTTCTTTATAAATCTTTCGCGTTGTCCAAACACCAAACACCACTTAACACCCACCTAAACACACAAACACCAATAAAACACTCATCCAAACACCATCTGTCCAAACACCAAACACCATCATTTATCGTCGATAAAAAATATAAATACCAATAAAATTCAATAAACTATAACAAGCACTCATTAAAGGCCGTCCAAACACTAAAAAACACCAAACGACCATATACATCTGTTCAAACACAACTATTAAAACAGCCAAAATCGAACCCCAAAAAGATTATAAACTTCAAAAACAATCAATCCAGATGCAATTAAAAAAGAGATTAATGTATTCAGGAATAATCTCGGCAATAAGTTTAATCACCTCAATAATTATACCAATTATTCCATGTAGAACTGCACCAAATATACCAAATCCAATCTATAAGTGGACACTCTGCTCATTAAATCCAGATAAGATATTACCCACAGGACACATTACAGAATACCTTGGATATACAACGGTTTTAAAGGATACATATATTTTAACTATTATTATCTCATTCATCGCAGCTATGATATTTTTCCATTACACCGCGGGAAAAAGAAAAAAAAATTAAAAGGAGGTTAAAATGCAAGACAATAGTTTAGTAGGAATTTTGACATGGATAGTAGGAATCCTGGTATCATTAGCAGTAGGCTCGGGAATGATCGATGGAACACTTTCTATACCAATGATACATTCAACAATCACAGCTGTCGCCGGCTGGGTAGTTGTAGCAGGCGCAATCATCAGCGTAATCGTATCAATTTTTAGCAAATAAATATATCTATATAATTTTTTTTATTTTTATTTCCAAACATCAACAACAAAAATACAATGTTCACTAACCAAACCTTAGTGCACAATCCGTCCCATGGAGACAAAATTTATTAACAAAAAGGTTCCAAAAATATTTGAAAGAAGTCAAAACCCCACAGAGTTCATATAATCTAAAAAACACTCCAAAAACACCCAAAGTTCGTACAATATACATTATATGACGTTCTTCCAATTAAAAACGAACGGAATTAGCCCGTTTGCACAAACTATTTAATATACGAACGTCTTTTTTTTGAATGGTGATAAAAATATGTAGCAATTGCTCTAAAGAAAAAGAACATCACGCAAAGGGTCTCTGTTACACCTGTTATAAAAAAATAAATTGGAAACCCAAAATCAAAAAATGCCGCCGTTGCCAAAAATCCAGAGCAATCCACGCCAAAAACCTCTGCGCCGGATGCTACAACACAACATTCCACTTAGACAAATCCAAAGCCTATAATCAACGAAAACGAAACAATATAGACCTCAAGACCTTCCGAAAAACAACTAAACAATGTGTCATATGCGAATTCGACAAAATCGTAGATATCCACCACATCGACTTAAACAAAACCAACAATTCCCCAAAAAACCTGATCGGCCTATGTCCAAACCACCACAGAATGATTCACAATCACAACTTTCGCCCAGAACTCTTTGTAATACTAAGGCAAAAAGGCTTTGATCTCCCACTTGAAAACATCCACAAGCCCTAAAATTAAATACATCCTAACAAATTTTAAAACATCCTAACAAATTCTAAGTCAAACATCCAATAAAGCACCCAACTCCAAACAAAAACGTTCTCAAACACACTTTAAAACACGAAATCAACATAATTTATCTCAAAAACCAACAATATCCCAAAAAACACTCAAATCTTAAACGAAAAAGTGAGAGTTAGAAAAAGGCAATTTTACAGGAAAAGTGAGACAATAAATAACACTACTAAACCAAAAAAATAACAACCATATCTAACTATAAAAGTTCGCATAATAACAAAATAATAATAACAAAAATAAAACAAAATAGTTATTCGGTTTAACGAAAACAAAAAACATAGTCCCAAACATAACAATACAAGATTCTAAAATTTCAATAAACAATTAAATTTATTTCCCCTTAAAACAATCCCTACAAAGAACAGGCTTACCCTGCGTCGGCTTAAATGGAACCGTCGTAGCCCTACCGCAATCAGCGCAAACCACATTAAAGTCTCGCCTTTCCCTATTGCCGCCAAACCCACGATCTCTTCCGCCACCCCTATGGTTATCTCTACCTTTCTTAAAACACGCATCGCATTTCACAGGTCGACCCTCCGTAGGATTAAACGGAATCTCGCATTCCTCATTACATTCCGAACAAGTTGCCTTGAACATTTCTCTTTCCATATCAACATCTCAAAATATAACTATAAAAACCTTCGCATCCCAACCTAAACAGGTGACAAAATGAATAACCAACAGTTCCTAAAAAAGCTCGAAATAGAGCTCAAAATCTCCAAAGCATCACCACACACAATAAAAAACTACACCAAACAAAACCAAGTCCTCCTAGACTTCACAAAAAAAGAATCACAACAAATCACAACAGACGACATCAAATACTATCTCGCCGAAAATCTAACAACATCCGCCGCCGCAACAATAACCCTCTTTTTAGCCGCAATAAAATACGCTCATATAACAATTCTCAAAAACGACCCAACTCTAACAATCAAACGACCCAAAAAAGAAAACCACCTCCCAACAACTCTTTCAAAGAAAGAAGTCAAACTCTTACTCTCCCAAATCAAAAATGAAAAATCAAACCTAATGATAAGCTTAATCTACGCCGCAGGATTACGGGTCTCAGAATTAACAAACCTAAAAATACAAGACCTAAATCTACCAGAAAAAATCGGCCACATTCGCCAAGCCAAAGGAAACAAAGACAGAATATTCAACATCCCAGATTTCCTCTTTGACCAAATAGAACATCAAATAAAGAGACAAACAAAACAAAACCAAGAATACTTATTCTCAGGAAGAATCGGAAAAATATCAACAAGAAACATTCAAAAAATTGTTTCCCAAGCCGCAAAACGAGCTGATCTAAAAAACGTCCACACTCACACACTCCGACATTCCTTCGCAACCCATCTCCTAGAAGACGGAATCGACATCCGAAAAATCCAAGAACTACTAGGTCACGCAAACCTATCCACTACACAAATCTACACCCACGTTTCAAATGAAGAAATCAAAAAAATAAAATCTCCAATAGAATCATTATAAAATGCCATGCAAAAAATGCGGATACACTGAAAAGAATCAAACCAAGATATTCGGGTCCCCACTCTGCAAAATCTGCAAAACTTTCGCGCCATCAAACCCAAAAGATTTCCAAAATTACATAATCAAAAAAATAGATTGGAAAATTCTGGACACATTCAGAATCCACGGACATGCTCCCGGAACAAAACAAAAACAAGGCATGCAGAAAATGGCGCAAATCGGCAGACTCCAAGGTAGACCACCACTAGGTTACGACGTTGTAAATGGAAACCTAATACCAAACGAAGAATCAATAAAAGTCCGATCCCTATTCACAACATTCCTAGCTCGAAACTACTCCTTAAACTCCCTCTCCAAAAACTTCTCACTATCAGTCAATGGTTTAAAAAAAATCCTAACCAATCGAACATACTTGGGAGAAATAAAATTCGACAACAAAATCCACAAAGGCGACCACCAAGCAATCATTAGCCCAGAAAGATTCTACGCTGCACAGCGAAAACTAAAAGACTATCTCAACCCAAGAAAATAATTCAAAACACTTTTTAATTTATTAGTCTCAACCTAAACATACAACAAACCCAACTTCCATGAGAAATGCGCTGCCGAAGGTGGCGCAATTTTACATGGAAAAAATCAGTCAACAAAAAACCAAACCCTACCTCTTAGAGCTCTGCCTATTCGCCCGAGCCTTAGAATCCCCAGGCTTACAAGCCTCTTTCCGTCGAGTATCAGCAATTAACATATTCCTATCATAAGCTAAAAAAGCATTACGAACATCATCTTTCTTCGTAAAAGCAACAATAGCTTTAGCAATAGCCAAACGTCCCGCCTCAACCTGACAAGCAATACCACCACCAGTAATATTCAAAGCAATATCAAAATCCAACTTCCCCAAAACTTCCTTCGCAATAATCAAAGGCTCACTAATCTCAAGCTGTTGCAAATTAGATAAATAAACTAAAGGCCTCTTGTTAAAAGTCACAACACCAGTCCCAGCCTCAATCGTAGCCTTAGCAACCGCAGTCTTCCGCTTTCCAGAAACAACCATCTTACTATTCATTTTCATTTCAACAACCTCACAATCTCAGCAACACTAGCAAATTTCATAGGCTTTCGATGATTCAACTTAACAGCATCCTTATTCTCTCCACCAACATAAACTTTCAACTCCCGAAACGCATCTCGTCCCTTAGCTCTATCTCGAGGCAACATTCCCCGAATCATTCGCTTAACCAACTTATCAGCAACTCTAGGATATTTAGGCCCCTTCATCGAACCACCCGAACCCATCTCCCTCTTAGCCAAAATTTTTACAGCTAACAACTTCTTATCCCCAGAAATAATAATCTTCTCACAATTCAAAACATCAACTTCATTCCCCTTCAACAAGTCCTTAGCGACAACGCTAGCGAGTCTACCAAAAACAGCACCTTCACCATCATAAACAATCTTTCCCATTATCGCAAAATATCCAAACCATTTAATTCCGGATTCTTCTTAACTTCATCAATAATAGAAACAAAAGTTCCCTTAACATTTTTAATTTTTCCCAAAGCCTTCTCGCTAATAGACCAAGCAACAATTCTTTTCGGCTCACTTAAATCTCCAGCACTAAGAACTTTCCCCGCAATCAAAACATCTCCCTTAAGCATATCAATATCTTTCAAATTCACAGCAGGCCATCGTCTCTTAGGTCTCGCCAATTCCTTAGCAACCACAGGATTAGTCTTCTTCAACTTAACAATCAAATTCACCAATTCACTATCCATTTTAGAACTCATTCTTTTTTCAATCTTACTCTTATTAATCCCAAATTCCTTTGCCATCACTTAACAGCCTTAGAAACCAAACTCAAGTTATCCTTAAGTGACTTACAAGCTTCCACAAAAATTTTCTTAGCCTCAATCTGACCCCATGACTCAATCACAAAAACCAACTCATTCCCAAACGAAATCTCAACACCAGGATACTCCTTCATGTCCTCATCATCCAAATCACACATCCAAGCATTCTTCACCTTAACATTTTCCCCATACATCTCGAAAACTTCAGGATAAAGTGCAACCAACTCAGTTTGCTTCTCTCCCTCTTTAGAAATCTTTATCGACGGCAAATGCTTATAATAAACAAGTCCAGGCATAAACTTCGCATGATTAATTCCTTTACCTGTTTTAGCCCTAGCAACAATTTCAAGTTGCTGACCCTCACTCAACAAAACAATCGGAGTCTCCGGATAAACAATATCATCTCCAAGATTACCTGCTAAAACCATCTCACCTTCGCCCTTACCCTTGGCCTTAAGTTTAAACTCCAATACATCATCTTTCTTCATCTTCTGATTCTTCAAGCTAAGCAAACCCAATCGATGCGCAATAATTTCATCATACAAAGCAGAATCATTCTTGTAAATATCACACTCATCAATAGCCAAAATATCAATCTCACCAACACTTCGTCGAATAGCATTAGCCAAACTCACATTCATATCAGCACCAAAGACAATTTCCTCGCTTGTATTTTTTATCATTTCCATATAGTATTTTTTCGAATTATCAGTTTATAATTCTATGGTCTTCGACCTCTTCGACCTCCCTTCTTCTTTGGTCCACCACGAGCAACCTTCGTCGTCTCCGCCATACTCAAAACTTTCATCCCTTCCTTCGTCAAAGTCCGAACAATCGCACCAGCACCAGGCCCAATCCCAGTCGCACCGGTCTGCCCCTTCATCCGAACATAAACAGAACTAATCCTATAATCCCTACAAATCTCCTGAACCTTCTTTGCAATAAACATGGCAATCGTCGGATTCGCTCTCATTCTATCATGCTTCGTAATCTGCCCACCTGAAGTCCGACCAATCGTATTTCCAGCCAGATCAGTAACGGTTGCAATCGTATTATTAAAGCTCGCATAGATATTCACAATTCCAATATTCTCTTCATTTTTTGCCATTATTCTTTTTTAACCTCAACATTTTCTTCTTCGACCTTATCCACATCTTCTTTAGCTTCCTCAACAGGTGCTTCCTCTTTCTTAATCTTAACCTTCCGCTCCTTCAAAGAAATTTTATCTTCCAAGTCAATAGTCACAACAAACGACGGAACGTTAACAACCTTCCCATCAACTAAAACATTCTTATGAACAATCAACTGTCGAGCACCCTTAGTAGTTGTAGCCAATTTCTTCTTAACAATAAAAGTTTGCAATCTCCTCTCAAAAACATTTTCCTCGGTCAAAGCCAAAACGTCACTAATATCAACAATACCCATTCCAATCTTATTCAACTTATCAAAAAACTTCTGCTGCTCAGCGATATCCTTACCAATCAAAGCCTTAGCTCTCCGCCTCAATTTCGAAACCGCAGTCTTAGCCTTCCAAATCTCACGCTTATTCTTCAAACCATATCGCTTAACCAGAATATTCTCCTCATCCATCCGAGCCCTATCAAACAACTTCTTAGGCCTACTAAACAATTTTCTTTTGCGTTTTATATCTCCCATATTATCCTTTCTTCTTCGCAGCAGCAACAGATGGCTTTCTGTTTTTCCTGAAATTAGATTTAGTTCTCTGTCCTCGCACAGGCAATCCAACAATATGCCGAATCCCCTTATACGATTTAATTTTCTTAAGTCTCTTTAAATCAAACTCTGTCCTCAGCTTCAAATCAATACCACTAATATGCACATCCTCACCACTATCAAAATCCTTCTGACGATTTCTTAAAAACACAGGCAACTCTGGAGCTTTCATAAAATCCTCAATCCTAGCCAATTCATCTTTCTCAAAATCCTGAATCTTCTTTTCCTTATCTAATTCTAAAATCTTACAAACAGCATTAGAAATAGCCCACGAAATCCCATTGATCTTAGTCAAAGCAGATCTTATCTTAATATCTCCACGAATATCTTTACCTAAAACCCTAACTAAAACAACGTCTTCTTCCTTCTTTCGTTTGTATTCTTTTTTCTCTTCCATCTTAAAAAATGAACAGATTATGCCTTTGCATTTCTGTCAACTCCTCCATAATTCTTTTACCGATAACCTTATCTGGCGACGGCAAGTTCGCGACACGTTCCTTAATGTCTTCAAACGATTCGAATTCTTTTTCTTCCCTAGCCGCAAGAATAGCGCTCGTGTGCTTTTTCCCCAAACCAGGCAACAATTCAAATTGATGAAGTCGAGTATTTATAGCTTGCGCCTTATTAAAAAATTTCACAAACCTTTCTTCATCTTTCAAAACAAATTCGTCAACAAAATCCTCAAGCTGAGCCTTCGCAGTCTCTGTTAACTTCTCTCTCGGACATCTCCCCAAAATATACTGAACCTTATCCCTTTTCCCATCTCCAATATAAGCTCTCTCTCCAACATCAAATTTCTCTCCCCTTCTCGGAACAAGTTGCAACAAAGTAAATCCACCTTCTCCAATAGCCTGCGCTAACGGCATTCCTCTATTCTCTAAAGGATATCCATATGGCAAAAAATCCAAAACAATTGCAAATTCTTCCTTAGTCATCTCAACTCCTACCTAAATTTTTGAGTAACTTCCAAAATCTTATTTACTTCATCCGCGTCAAGCGAGACGTCAATTATCACCTTATTCAATTCACTAGCATCAGTTGGAACGAAATCAACAATCTTCACAATATATTCATCCTTCAGCTTAATCAAATCAAGCGCCCTAAGTTCTTCTTCTAACTCCTTTGCTTTATCAAAACCCAAAACATCAAAATTCTTTACAAACTTCTTAATCTCCTCAGCCTTCTCAGAATCCCCAACTAACTCAACAACTTCAGCCATACTAACAGGTCTAGATTCTTTTATCATCCGAGCACCTTCAAATGAACAGGATGAATAACAAAAGTCTTCAACTTATTCCCATCTTTAATTTCAACTTCCATAAATCGACCTCGAGCCGCCGTAACCTTTCCACTCATCCCTCGAAGCCTCGCGGGAAAATTCATACGAACTCCTCTCTCATCAACAACAGCGACCCTAGCACCACTATCAATATTCTTAAAGTAAGAACTAAGTTTCAGCTTTCCCTTCTCTCTAACTTTTTTTGTTCGTCTTGCCATTTTATCTTAAATACAGAACTCTTCAGCGCTGTAACACTCGGACATCTCTATCCTATCAAAACAAGAAAAATTCTATTTAAAAATCTTTCCTCACTCAAAAATTCTACCCTCTATCCTCAAATCCATCCAAACCATCACTCATCACCAATTCCTCAGCACTCACTTCAGAAATAATAGGATTATCCTCAATCGGAACAGCCTCAATATCTTTCACCTCAACCGAATCAACAGTCTTCTCTACCTCACTAACCTTCCCCAATTCCAAATTCCCAGCATCTCTCTCCCTCTCCATATTCTCAACAATCGTCTTAGCCATCTTCTCTCCCCAAACCTGATACATGCAACGCTCACACATATCCACAACAGAACTCTCATCGACCTCGACCGAACAATAAATACATTTTTTCACCATCTTATTTTAAGGCACCATCAGTGCATCACCTACGCAATAAATAACCCATTCCTTTTTAAATTTTTATGAGATATATTATAACCAAACACCAAACCTTTAAAAATTAAAGACACTATCAATTAATATGAAAAAAGAGATGACGATGATATTATTATTGTGCACACTAGTCTTACCCGTCGTGACAGCCGACGAAATGACATGTGACCTAGATGTAACATTACTAAACCAAGATCCCTATCCAGCAATCCCAGGAGAATACGTTAAATTAGTATTCCAAGTAGAAGGCCTTGAGTCTCCAGATTGCAGCGACATAACATTCAAGCTAACAGAGAACTACCCAATAAAATTTAATCCCGGAGAGACAGGATTAAGGACATTCAAAAAAGTCGATTACATAAAAGATTATACATCAAATCTACTGATTCCATACGAAGTGCGAATCGATGATGCGGCACTAGATGGATCCAGCGAAATAGAAACAAGGGTCCAATCTAAAAATACCGCACCACTAATAACAACGTTAAACATAGAAGTCGATGACTCAAGAGCAGACTTTGAAGTACATGTAAAAGATTACAGCTATATAACAAAAGAACTAACACTAGAAATTTTAAACATCGAAGAGTCCGACGCTGAAGCACTAGTTGTCGAGATACCAAAACAAGAAAACATAATAATCAAAGGATCTAATAGGGTAATCGTAGGCGACGTAGATTCGAACGAATATACAACTGCAGACTTCGAAGCAACTCCATCCAACGGGGAAATCACATTAGAACTAACCTACTCCGACTCAATAAATGCACGAAGAACAGTAGAGGAAACAATCACGTTCGATTCCACTTACTTCACAGAGCGAGCAGCCGACCAAAAAACAACAGGCAAGGGAACTTACATTTTCTGGGCAGTAGTTATAATTCTCCTGGTATGGTGGGGATATAGTAAATTTTCTAAAAAGAAAAAGAAATAAACTCCACAATTATAAGTCTATAAGAATATTCTAGCTCAATACTAAACTATACAACTCACTAAACCAAAAACCTCCATAAGAAATGCGGCGTCGAGGATGTCGCAATTTTGCATGGAAGAAAACTCAATTACTCATACCGCAAAGCATCAACAGCATTAATCCTACTTGCTCTCCACGCCGGAATCATTCCAGAAACAGCACCAGTCAAAGTAGCAAACAAAATCAAACCTCCAAACAAATGCCAAGAATAATGCGGACTCAAAAAACCATATCCCAAATCATCCAAAATTACAGCTCCAAAATCAGTCGCAGCCCATCCAGCTAAAACCCCAATCGTACCAGCGACAAAACCTAAGAAGCCAGACTCAAATAAAAATATCTTAAAAATCTCACTGTTCCGAGCACCAATCGATTTCAAAACACCAATCTCCTTAAACCTCTCAAGCACAGAAGTAATCATAGTATTCGCCGTATTAACAGCAGACACAATAACCGAGATAAAAGCAATCAAAATAATAAACCCAATAATGATATCCAAAACAACAGTAAATGATTCCAATAAATCAGAATAAGACTGAACACTAAAATCCTCTTTCCCTTCGTCTAAATCTCGAGCTTGTCTTAACTTCTTTTCAACCCTCTCTCCAACCTCATCAACTTTATCTTTCTCGGCCCGCGCAATAATCATTCCATAGGCAAGCTCTTCATCGCTTCCAACCTCTCTCAAAATATCATCAGCAAAATCATTCGTAATATAAATGTTAGAATCGTCCTGAGGATTCCCAACAGATTCATAAAAACCAACAATTCTCAAATCAACACCCTGCACATTAATCTTACTATTAACAGCATAAGCCTTTGGAAAAATCCTATTCCTTACCATATAATTATAACCTAAAGTCACCTTCCCAGAATCACCATCCCTAAGTTCCCGACCCTTCACTATCTCAATATCTGATAACTCCATTATCATGGGCAAATCAGGGTCATAGCTCATAATAAAAACATATTTTTTACTATCATCCTGTTCAATCTCTCCAACACCCATATGAATTCCAGTAGCCTCATAAATTCCCGCAGTATTTTCAATCACCCCTAAATCATCTTCAAGAAGCCTAAATGTATTATCAAGCCCAGGAACCCCACCACCACCCTTCGGTTGAATCAACAATTTATCAGCAGAAGACGAAGAAGTAAACTCATCAATATAATCATAAAGACCCCATCCAAAACTAACAAAGATAAAAATAGTAGCAATTCCTACGAAAATAGATAAGATAGTCAGAATACTTCTCGCCTTACTTTTCTTAATATTGTTCAACGAATATTTAACACTCTCCTTACTTATTACCATTACCCTCGCAACGCCTCCACCGGATCCTGTTTAGCAGCATTCATAGCAGGAACAACACCCGCGACAGCCCCAACAACAAAGCTTCCAAACAAAGCCCCACCAATCAAAACAAAATCAAAATTAAGACCAAGTTCTGCCCCAATGAAATTATTAATCCCGATAATTCCCAAACTACTTACAATTGTTCCCAAAATAACACCAACTAAACCACCAATAAATCCAAGCAATCCCGATTCAAAAAAGAACTGAAGAAATACCTGATAATTCGTAGCACCAATAGCCTTCATGATCCCAATCTCTTTTCTCCTCTCCAGAACTGACGTCGTCATAGTATTAACAATTCCAAGAGCCCCAACTAAAATAGAAATAGAAGCAATAATAATAATAAAAGCCTGAACCCCACCAAGTACACTATTCACAGTATCCATCATCGCCTCCGGAGTAGAAACCTCAAAATCCTCTTCTCCAACATCAACATCCCGCTGCTTTCTCATTAATTTCTCAATATCCTCCTTAGCATCATCCATTAAATCTTTATCTTTAACTTGCACCGCAATAATATCCACATCGTCACCATAATCCATTAAGTCTCTCAAAGGAGCCTCATTCATCATCACTACATTATCAAAGATAAGACTCCCTGTCTTTTTCATAATTCCCACAACAATAAAATTCTCATCTTGAATCAATACTGTTTTCCCAGTCACAACCGCTTTCCCAAAAATATCTTCACTTCCCCAGAAATTATAGCCCAACATAACCTTATTCACATCTCCATCTTTAAGCAATCTCCCAACCTCGACTTCAGAATCCAGGATCTCATAAGCCACTTTTCTTTTTTCTCCATCAGGGACAGAAGCCGCAATTCCAAAAGTAACAATATCATTAAATTCCATTTTCCCCGAACTAAGTATCCTAGGAATAGCAACCTTAACAGAAGACAGCCTCTCAATCGCATCCACATCATCAGTCGTTAACTTATTAACAGCCCCACTTCCAGGAGGACCATACGCACTAAGACCTCCAGCTTGAACCGAAATAACTTCCGTGGAACCAATTCCAAACTGAGCCCCAACCGCAGCCTGCAAACCAGCCCCAAGACCAATCAACGAAACAACGGCCGTAACACCAATAAAAATTCCAAGCAAAGTCAACCAAGATCTAATTCCCCGATGCTTCAAATTCTTCAAAGCTAAAATCAAATAATCAAAATTCATTACTTTCCTCCTTTCCCTTTCTTTCTAACTTTCTTAACAAGTGCTTTTTTAGCTTTCTTTGTAACATCAACAAACCTTTTCCCAACTCGCTTCGTCACCTTTTCTAAAACTCCATCCAATAACCAATAAACAACATCCGCATACTTCTCGGCCAAATCCGGATCATGCGTCACCATAATAACGGTCTTCCCTTCCTTATTCAGCTTCTCCAAAAACTCCATAACAATAGCCCCAGTCTTTGTATCCAAATTTCCAGTCGGCTCGTCCGCCAAAATAACCTCAGGATCATTCGCTAAACTCCGCGCAATCGCAACTCTCTGCATCTGTCCCCCAGAAATCTCCCCCGGATAATGATCCATCCTATCATGCAATTCAACCAATCTCAACAATTCCTCAGCCTTATCACTCCGCTCCTCGATACTCGTCCCCTGAAACATCATCGGCAACATCACATTCTCCTTCACAGTCAAATTCGGAATCAAGTTAAACGACTGAAAAATAAACCCAATCCTCTTCCCCCGAACTTGCGCCAAATCAGATTCACTAAATTCCGAAATATCATCACCATCCAAATAAATCGTTCCATGGGTAGGCATATCTAAACTCCCAACTAAATTCATCGCAGTAGACTTCCCAGAACCAGAAGGCCCCATGATCGCAACAAACTCACCCTCATAAACCTTAAACTCCAAATGACTAAGCGCCTTCACAACAAATTTCCCCATAGGATAATGCTTCGAAACATTTCGCAGTCTAATCACCTCCTTAGCTTTCACCTTCTTCATGCATCAGTGAGACAAAACTCCTATATAAATATTACCGACCCCAAAACTTATAAATCAAAATTTCGCTAAACAATCATGATAATCCCAATAAGATGCTTCAGCTGCGGAAAACCAATCGCACATTTATACGCTGAGTACAAAACCCTAGTCCAAGACGGCATGACACAAAAAGAAGCTCTCGACAAACTAGGAATCAAAAGATACTGTTGCCGAGCACAAATTCTAGGACAAACAGACACACTAGAACTAGTCAACAAATTCAAGAAGTTCTAATTAGATTTTCATTATTTCAATATATATTCTAAACTGATAACTAAACATCCATGAGAAATGCGGAGTCGAAGACTACGTAATTTTTCATGGAAGAAAATCTAATTAAAAATATAAAATAGACAGCTCCGAGCCTTCCCATCAGAGACAGTACAAACCCGAACATATCAAGCTTAACTTCCGAGTTCGGAACGGGATCGGGTGTAACCAGGATACTATGGCCGTCTATCCTTACCCCTAACTTTCAATATATAAACCTTACGATTCGAAACATTTTAAAGAGGAAACACAGTCATACATTTATGCTCTCGTAGCTCAGCCTGGATAGAGTGTCTCCCTCCTAAGGAGAAAGTCGCAGGTTCAAATCCTGCCGAGAGCGTAAATTAATTCTAATACCAATTTTAAAATTCTCTCTACAAGAAATGCGCCTTTAAAG
Organism: archaeon; assembly: GCA_018697035.1. Taxonomy (GTDB): domain Archaea; phylum Nanobdellota; class Nanobdellia; order Pacearchaeales; family GW2011-AR1; genus JAGVXH01. The sequence continues at coordinate 109,220 of JABHSE010000002.1, forward strand.
ATGGCGTAATTTTTCATGGAATAATAATCAATCTGGCAATAATAAAATGAGGGAAGGAGGATTAAAGATTTTTTCGAAGAAATAAATCTTTAGGAAAACAAAGTTTTTCGTGCCCGAGCTTTTCCAAAGCGAAGGTTGTTCGAATCCGGACAAACCGAAATATGAGGGAAGGAGGATTCGAACCCCCGTAAGCATAAGCTAACAGATCTTGAGTCTGCCCCGTTTGACCGCTCCGGCATTCCCTCATATGCGCAGACAGGGACTCGAACCCTGGTCAACTGGTCTCTTCAATCTATAAGATTATGGAAGCCAGTTATTCTACCACTAAACTATCCACGCATAGCAGGATTGTTTTCATGAAACATCTCTGATGTTACTTTAAACTATCCACGCATAAAATCAATACCTAATTTACCATTTTAAACTTTACTCTTCCTGAAATGAACCTTCCTATGACAATTCGCACACAAAACCTCACATTTCTTCAGTTCCCTCAAAATCCTCTCAATAGAATATCCATCTGCGACCATTTTCGAAATACCATTTTCTTTATCCCCAATATTATGATGAAAATCAATCGTGGCAACATGCTTCTCTCCACACTTCATACATTTTAATTTAGCCTTATATCCCAAAAACCATTTTTTAATCTCTAATTTTCGCTTTCGAATATGCGCCTTCTCTGATTCTTTATTCTCAGCATACCATCGTCTTCGGCACTCCTTTCTCTTCTCGGCATCTTTATACGGCATAAAAAACAAGGGATACCAAACTTTATAATAGTTTGTAATCCACAACACAAACTTTAAAACCAAAGACTAGTCTAAATATATATGCAGAACTTCGAAAACTGGCACGATAAAAACTACAAGAAAATCCTAATTCTCCCAGCTATAGTCCTAACCCTCTCAATACTCTACCTAGCATTTTTCTACATCCAAACCGGCGACATAATTAACAAGGACGTAACCCTAACAGGTGGAACCTCTATTACAATATTAACCCAAATCACAGCACAAGAGTTGGAGAGCCACCTTTCAAACACAATCAAAGATTTCGAAATCAAAACAATATCTGATAATACAGGCGGACAACTAGAACTAATCATAACAACCAAAGATCAAGATACTGCAGCACTAAAATCATCCTTAGAGGAATTTCTAGGTTATAGTCTAACATCCGAAAACTCATCAACCGAAACAACCTCAGCATCCTTGTCTCAGGATTTCTACAAACAACTAATTATGGCAGTAATTTTAGCGTTCTTTTGGATGTCCGCAGTAGTGTTCCTAATTTTCTCAAAAGGCAAAAGGGCAAAGTTCCAAGTAATAATCCTAAACATACTATTTGGGTTTTTCCTAGGAAACTTCTTTCTAAAAATCAACCCAATAATATCAGCAATAATATTCCTAATTTTCACAACAGCACTAATAAGAATTTACATCAAAAAATCCATTCCATCTTTCGCAGTAATCCTTTCAGCCTTCGCAAATATAGTAATGACCTTAGCCTTAGTTAATATAATAGGAATCAAACTATCCACAGCCGGTATCGTAGCCTTCTTAATGCTAATAGGTTACTCCGTAGACACCGACATTCTTCTAACAACAAGACTCCTAAGAAGAAAAGAAAGTGTGAATAAGGCACTATTTGGAGCATTCAAAACCGGAACAACAATGACAATTACATCCATCATAGCAATCACAACAGCCCTAATCGCAATCTACTCTTTCGAGTCAGTTCTAAACCAAATTTTCACAATTCTATTAATAGGATTGGGTTTTGATCTTTTTAACACATGGATAACAAACGCCTCAATAATTAAATGGTACGTACGGAACAAATGAAAATCACATTTAGAATCTGGATACTAATTATAGTAGTGGCCCTATCCTTAATATCAGTTTTCGGACTCCCTCCACAAGCACTAGAAAAGGGACTTAGCATAACATCAGTCAATCAAAGCTCAAGCGTCTTCCAAGACGGTCTTAGAGAAGGAATGACCCTTCTTTCAATCAACGGAGAAGAAGTTGCATCATTAGATGAGTATATGTTAGCCATGACTGAGATAACAAATCTTGAAGAAAACCAAACAACAAAATTAACAATCCAGACTAAAGAAATAGAAATCATAAATCTCTATGACAAAACAATTTTAGAAGACATTTCATTAGAAGAGATATCACTAACAAAAATAAAAACCGGACTAGACCTTAGAGGAGGAGCTAGGGCATTCATTAAAGCAGACATCCCATTAAACGATGCACAACTCGGAGATTTAATAGCAGTGTCTGAACAAAGGTTAAATGTCTACGGACTATCCGATGTTAAATTTTTCAAAATAGCCACATCTTCAGGCGATAACCTAATGGGAATAGAGATAGCAGGTTCAAGTCCAGAAGATCTAGAAGAACTAATCGCAAAACAAGGACACTTTGAAGCCAAAATTGGAAATGACACAGTTTTCGTAGGTGGAGAAGAAGACATAACTCACGTTGGAAGAACAGGTTCAGATGCAATGATAACCGAATGTTTTACAATTCAAGAAGGAGAATCCTGCAACTTTCAATTCACAATCTTCTTATCTGAAGCGGCAGCACAGCGACACGCAGACATAACCGACGAGCTCTCCATAAACGGTTCCTACCTAAGTAAAAAATTAGATTTCTTCATCGACGGTAAGTTGACATCATCACTAAATATAGGCTCATCCCTAAAAGGCTCGGTGACAACACAGATAGCAATATCGGGATCAGGTCAAGGTGCGACAAGGAATGAAGCAATAGAATCAGCAAAAGCAGAAATGAAACAGCTCCAGACAATTCTGATAACAGGCTCCCTTCCTTTCAAATTAGAAATAGTAAAGATAGATAAAATATCACCAAATTTAGGAGAGCAATTTACAAAACAAATTCTATTGGCAGGACTATTCGCAATCATTGCAGTCTCTCTAGTCGTATTTATAAGATATAGAAAAATCAAAGCATCCTTGGCATTAGTAACAGTTTCGCTTTCAGAAGTCCTGATAATTCTAGGAACAGCCTCTCTAATTGGATGGAATCTAGACCTACCTTCAATCGCCGGAATCATCGCCGCAATCGGAACAGGAATAGATTCACAAATAATAATTTTAGACGAAGCCCAAGACAAAAGGGAATCAATAAAACAACGAATCAAGAAAGCACTCTTCATAATCGTCACAGCCTTCACAACAACATTCGTGGCAATGATTCCATTAACAGGACTACTGGGTTTCATGGGCATCGGAGCAGCCTCAGCAGGTCTTCTAAAAGGCTTCGCAGTCACAACACTAATTGGAATCACAACCGGTGTCCTAATATCTAGACCAGCATTCGCAGACATTGCAAGGCAACTAGAAGAATGAAATTCAAGTGGCACCTTTTATTCGGGTTTACAATTTCTTACATTCTAATCCAGTTTTTCAATTTTACCTTATCGGCAGGATTAACAATTTTTATAGCATCGTGGATAATTGATATAGATCATTATTTTTGGTATCTCTTCGAACTAAAAGATAAAAATCCATTCAAAGCACTAAGATGGTATAATAAAAATATAGACAGATGGTTCGCAATATCATTTAAAGAAAGAGAAAAATTCAAACGAGGAATTTTCGTATTCCACAGCATTGGTTTTTGGATTCTACTTTTTACTTTATCATCCCTTCATCCAATTTTTCTTTGGATGCTAATTGGAATAGGGATCCATATGGCAGCAGACTTTCCACATCTAATATATCACAGAGAACCACTTTACAACAAAATATTTCTAAGTGCCGTTATAAGAAGAAATAAAAACAAGAAAAGTCTTCGAGAATTATGAGTAATATAATAAAAGAAGAGATGAATGACGTTAAAAATATTTTCGGAAGATTTAGAAGAAAAGATTTCTCTGGAGATACTGGGCAGATTGTGAAGAATTCTTCATATCAACTAACAACAAGTTTAATCGCAAAGTTTGGAAGTTTAATATTTACAGTAGTTGTAGCAAGAATGTTGGGCGTTGAAATTTTCGGTCTATATACCCTGGCGCTTACCACAATTATCCTATTCGCCTCATTTTCAGATTTAGGAATTTCGACAGCTATGATAACATTCGCATCCAAATCTTTAGGCAAAAATAAACTCGGAAAAGCAAAGACATATTTCAAAGGGCTATTGAGATACAAAATTTATTTAACAATAATATGCTCCTTTATCTTAATAACTTTGGGATATTTCTTAGCAAACAATTATTACAACAAGCCAATTTTCTACGCACTTTTAGCGGGTGCAATATACATTCCCATAGTCACCATCACAGGATATATCGGAGCGGCATTTCACGCAGGGAATAACTTCAAAATAACGATGATTAAAGAGATAATTTTTCAAATTTCGAGATTAACATTGATTCCAATAACTATTTTATTACTATTTAGAATTAGCCTAGAAGCATCGATAATAGTAGCATCAATAATCCTAGCCATAACTTTTTCATATTTTCTGGGATTACTATATTTGAGAATAGTAGCAAAAAAAGAAATACCTTTTTTGAGAAAAAAAGCGAAAATCTTAACTAAGAATGAAAAACTAGAATTAGTAAGATTTATCTTACCTCTAAGTGTGACGGCCCTAGGCGGAATGTTTTTTGGATATATTGATATTTTAATGCTCGGACATTATGTAGATTTAACACATATAGGTTATTATGGAGCGGCATTCGGACTTATCGGAGCGGCAGGATTAATTATAAGTTTTGTAGCAGCGGCAGTCCTGCCAGTTTTTGCAAGAGCTAAAGGGAAGTCATTAGAAAATATTTTTTCAAAAACTAGAAACTTCACTTTCATGATAGGATTGGCAGCAGCGATTTTTACTTTTCTTACAGCTAAATATATTCTAATGATTTATGGAAAAGAGTTTTTACCAGCAACAATACTCCTACAATTATTTTCATTAATTTTAATTATCATGCCAGTTGTAGCTATCTATAATTCATATTTTGTTTCGATAAAGAAAACTCAGATAATAGCAAAATTATTAATCATATCAACAGTTGTAAATGTAGTATTAAATATTTGGTTTATTAAATACGGGTTACAGTTTGGAATGATGGAAGGGGTAATCGGAGCATGTGTTGCGACGATATGTTCTAGGATGATATATTTGGCGGGATTCATTATTTCAAAAAGAATAGGCTAATCCAAATCTTTTTTACAAATATGCTTTTAATTACTATTTCTACGAGAATTTTTCAGTAATTTTCTAAATATAAGATATTTGTTCAAATTTTCTCTAACATATTTTATGTGTTTTTTAATATATTTACAATCCTAGCTATCTCAATGTAATTCATTTCGGGATTATTTCCAAAATAAAACCCATTCCTATGTATTTTTTCAGCATTTGGACAAACATTTTTATTTTTTTTATATTTTTTATAAAAAGGCTGCTTGGAAATATTTCCAGCTATTATCGGACGAATTTCAATATTTTCTTTTTCAAAAAGCTCCTTATACTTTTCAAAAAGCTCCTTATTTTTAAATAAAAGTGGGAACCCAAAATTAGATACAACATTCATATCTCCGGTTTTTAACTTAATTATATCATCGTTATTTAAAGTAGCTTTATGAAATTTATCAAAATTATCTTCCCTCTTCCTTATAATTTCATCCCAAAAAGCTATTTGCTGATTTCCTATGAATCCATTTATCTCTGTGGGTCTAAAATTATATGCCAAATCATAGAATGCATAGATACCATAAAAATCATCTATCAAGCTATCGGCTCTCTTCCGTCGCCTAAAGTCCTCCGAGTTATTCCTTGTCCAACCATGCGCCCTTATCAATTTAAGGTTTTCATATAATTCTGAATCATCAGTGCAAATCATTCCGCCCTCAATAGTTGAAAGATGATGTCCGACAAAAAAAGAAAAAGTAGAGGCAATGCCAAAATTACCCATACGAGTTCCCTTGTATTCCGAACCCAAGGACTCACAATTATCCTCAAATAATAAAATATTATTAATTGCACAAATCTTCTTTATCTCGTCTACATCTGAACAGAGGCCTAACGCATTAGTCAAAAAGAAAGCCTTAGTATCTGGGTTTTTTGTATATCCATCCATAAGTGTCTTAGAAGATACGTTTAGTGTGTCTTCTTCAACATCTAATAATATAGGAACTAATCCCAACTGTATTATTGGCATTATATTCGTGGCCCATGTTAAACTTGACGCAAATATTTTATCACCTTTTTTCAATTTTCCAGTATTTAACATTGCCTGAATCAGCAATAGGTTTGCACAACTACCACTTGATACAAAAACAGAATACTTTCTTTCTTGTTTCTCTGAGAATTTTTCCTCAAATTTTTCACACTCACTACTCATACTAAGAATTTCAGAGCTCATTATAAACTCGCAAAGTTTCTTTTTGGTTTCTTCTTCATTTAAAAACGTAGATTTGATTAATTTTATTTTATTCATTTTTACTTATAATTTTTGTATTATTTAATTGTTTTGGGATACCCATAACCGTCAATACATGTAAGGTCATGAAAGCCCCAATACTTTATCATATACCTTCATGTATTTTTTTGCACAGGTATCCCAGGTTAATTCCTTGGATCTTTTTCTACCCCTCTTTTTATATTTCAACATAAGGTTTTTATCCTCTAGTAGTTTTTTTATTGCATCATAAAAACCTTTCTCGGTATTGTCAGTAAGAATAGCCCCCTCTTGCACCACTTCAGGCAATGCACCAACATTACTAACTACAACAGCACATCCAGAAGACATAGCTTCTACTGGTATTAATTCAAATGCAGCAATATTGGTATTATATACAAAAATATCAATATTCTGATAGTATTTAGAAAGCTCCGATTCTTTTATAAAACCACCAAATGTAACATTAGAAAAAGATTTCAATATATTAAATTCTTTTGGAATAGTTCTGCCCCCCAAGATAACTTTTACATTATCACCATATTCCAACAAGATTTTTTTAAAAACCTCAACCAATTTTTCATCTTCACTACATAATATTCCAATAGTAATGGTTTTTTTATCTTTTTTATAACCAGGTTTAAATCGATTAATATCTACTCCGAGATGAATAGGCGTCACTTTTTCAGAGAAAGTTGGAAACTTTTTTATTAACTTATCCGCGGTATTTTTAGATATGGTAACTATTTGATCGCATCTACCTAGTAGTCTATAAATAAGTTGAAAAAAATTTTTCATAGGAAAGCGGTTGAACTCAACAGGATACATATCACAAATAGTAGTGACCACAGGTTTATTTAAAAGAGTCGCAACAAGGTTAGTTTTTTCATCATAGGCATGAATTAAATCTATAGACTTATCTCTTTTTAACTTTAATAACAAGGGAATATAGTAACCAAGTCCTGCAATTACTCTTAACCTAGTTTTGAAGGTTTTTACCTTTACCGCAAATTTAGAACTATAGTTAGCAGTATCTCTCATAAAAAGCTTAACCTTATACTTTTTACTAATTCTATTAATAGATTTGGAAATTTCTACAGGATACAACCCCTTACCAGTTCCTCCGAAACTTTCACCTATTAAAGCAATAGTTTTTTTACTCATTATTTATACCCACCAAATTTTTTATAATACTTTTCCCAGAGTTTCCATCCCCAAAAGGATTTTCCCATCCATGTCTTATATTTACCATGTTATTAAAATCATGTAAAAGATTTCCAGACATTAAGATATTCGCACCAACATCAATTACTTCCGGCCTTTCTGTTGTGGTTCTTAGGGTTATAGACGGAATACCCAAAACACAGGCTTCTTCCTGTACTCCACCAGAATCAGTAAGAATCAATTTTGAATGTTTTTCCAAAGTTACCATATCTAAAAATCCTATAGGTTCAATACATTGAACATTCCCAGGAATAATAAGACCGAAAAATCCTATCATTTTTTTAGTTCTAGGATGTATAGGAAAAATAATATTTTCATCAGTAAGCGACCCAATCTGACCTAATAAGTATTTTAACCTATCTTCAGAATCAACGTTTTCTGAACGATGCAATGTTAAGAGGCAGTATCCCTTATCTACTAAATTCAATTTTCTTATAATATCTGAACTATGATTACGTGCCCAAAAAACAGCATCCACAACAGTATTTCCAACAACTAAAATATTTTTTTTAGAAATTCCTTCTTCAAGTAGTGTAGCTTTCTGTCTTTCCGCAGGACAAAAAAAATAATTAGAGATATGGTCCGTTAATATACGATTTATTTCTTCTGGCATTTCATTATCGTAACTTCTCAAACCTGCTTCAACGTGTGCTATTTTAATTCCAAATCTAGATGAAATAAATGCTCCAGCAAAAACCGAGTTAGTATCTCCCTGTACAATACTAAGGTCGGGCATCTCTTTTTTAAATATTTTCTCAAGCCCAACAAACATTCTGCCTATCTGTTCTCCCTGTGTACCAGATCCAATATTTAGATTGTATTTAGGTTTGGGAAGATCTAAATCTTTAAAGAAAATAGAATCTAATTCTGGAGAATAATGTTGGTTAGTATGTATTATAAAATAATCTAATCCAAGATCCTCACATTCCCGAATAATAGAACTTAACTTAACTATTTCTGGACGAGTTCCAAGTATTATGACTATTTTCATTTGCTTAACAGAACTTCAAATTTATTTAAATATTTATCAGAGATGGAATCCCAAGAATAGTTATTTATTATATTTTTTCTGATTTTTTCTGATTTTGTTCCGTCTTGATCTATTTGTTTATTAAGAGAAATTATATTACGAGATATGTCAGTTTGTGATGATGTATTATTTATTAGCCTTCCAAAGTCTTTATCTATAATTAATTCTGGCCCAACTCCAACATTAGAAGCTACAATTGGTTTTCCACAGGATTGAGCTTCTATCCAAACAAGACCAAATCCCTCTGCTGTAGATGGAAGGACAAAAAACTTACATTTCTGAAAAAGTTTAATTAAACCGAGACCCTCTCTTCTGCCCAAAAATTTTATATTTCTGTCTTTCTTATATTTTTGAGATAACATTTTTCTCAATGGTCCATCCCCAACAATTCTAATAGGTAGTCCATTTTCAGAAAAAGCCTTACAGACACGAGCAATATTTTTTCTTTCATCTATAGATGCTACAAATAATACATATTCTCCATCCTTACTTGACTTATCTATAGAGAACAAATTTGTATGTACACCATTCGGAATATATTCCATATTATAATCATTCAAATAGTTAGTATTTTTTGAAAATCTTTGTACACAAACTATTTCGGCTTTTGTTTTAGAAAAAACAAATTTTTCTACCATCTTGGCCAAAAGAGGAGGGCTCTCATAGTCAGCAAGAAACCCATGAGAGGTTAATATATATTTGAGTTTATTCATTTTTCCAAATAAAAATAGGAAACCAGAAGACCAATCATGGGGGTTATAAATGTCGGCCTTTTCGTTAAGAATTTTTTTTCTTAAGGAAAAAAAAGCAGTTGAGGTTTTGAGCCCAGGCGACTTAACACATTTAACTCTTTTTATTTTTATCCCAGCATGCTTTTCATATAGGCACTCGTCCCATTCTTGCTTGCAAATGATTGTTACATCATGCCCCTTAGATATAATTTTTTTTGATAAATTTAATATCACCCTCTCCACTCCCCCCAATCTTTTTAAATTAAATCTAGTACAAACTATACATATTTTCATACATTTTGTCCGATAATTTTTATTTGAGGGTGAACAATATCCCTATCCACCAAAGACATTAAGAAATCCAAAATTTTATTAATTCTATTCCTTTTATATCCAAACAAATATTCTAAAGATTCTGTTTTTATCCCGTAATAATCAAAAAGATTTTTTAAGTGAGTTGGGGTAAACAATGAATAATGTTTATCTTCAGAGCTCTTTCCGGTTCCTCCACCTACCCTTCCAAGTATTTCATATCTCCCATGATGAGCTCCTTTTGAGTGTGGAAAAAAATGAATATGAAATTTATAACATGCAGCATTATCCGTTATTATTATAATTTTTCCATTTTTTTTTAAAACTCTTTTGCATTCTTTTATAAAATGACCAATATCTACTAGATGTTCTAAGACACAATTGGAATAAACTTCATCAAAAAAATCATTCTTGTAAGGAAATCTTTCTTTCCCAATAAACACTTTCTTTACTTCCGAACGAGAAGGATATAAATCTATAAAATCAGTGCCGTAAGTCTCATTCCCACATCCAACATTTAAAATTTTTCGGTCCTTCTTCATTTTAGCTACATTTATATATAGAATCAGAGTCGTTAGCATCCAAATGACCCCTATCAATATCACCCAAACCCTTCTCGCTCAATTCTTTCACATCACTCTCAACCATCATTCGAACCAATTCCTTAAATTTAGTTTTAGTAGGGTCCCATCCAAGATTATCAATAGCTTTTTTAGGACTACCAATTAAAATATCTACTTCTGCGGGCCTGTAAAATTTAGCATTCACTTTAACAACAATTTTTCCATCAACTTTTCCAACTTCATCAAGGCCATTCCCTTCCCATTCAATATCCATTCCAACAACTCGAAATGATTCCTCAATAAATTCTCTAACAGAATGAGTATCTCCCGTAGCTATAACATAATCCCCAGGTTGATCCTGCTGCAACATCATCCACATAGACTCTACATAATCTCCAGCATACCCCCAGTCTCTCTTAGCATTTAGATTTCCAATCTCAAAAAAATCCTGTAATCCTAATTTTATCTTAGCAACAGAATGAGTTATTTTCCGAGTTACGAACTGCTTCCCTCTCTTTGGAGACTCATGATTAAATAAAATGCCATTTGAAGCATGAATGCCATAACTTTCTCTATAATTTACAGTAGTCCAGTAAGCAAAAATTTTCGCAACACCATAAGGACTGCGAGGATAAAATGGAGTTTTTTCAGTTTGAGGAGTCTCTTGAATTTTTCCATATAATTCGCTCGTAGAAGCCTGATAAAATCTAATTTTAGGGTTAACGTGCCTTATGACTTCCAACATATTTAAAGTTCCGAGTCCAGTGATTTTAGCAGTAGAAATCGGTTGAGTCCAGGATGATGGTACAAAAGATTGAGCGGCAAGATTATAAATTTCGTCAGGTTGTATTTCTTTAATAATATTAAGAAGTGAGCCCATGTCAGTCACATCGCCCTCTGTAAGCTTGAGGTTGCCATTAAAATTATTTATATTCAACAAGGGGTCCTGACTTGTTCTTCTATACATTCCATATACGGTATAACCTTTATTTAACAAAAATTTAGATAGATAATATCCATCTTGTCCAGTTATCCCAGTAATCAAAGCTGTTTTGTCCATCATTAATCGTGACAAAATATCTTTTTAAGTTTAATCGCTCTCGAGAATATATTTCTCTAATGCAATTTTAGATTTATTAAATAAATTAAGAGAGGACAATTCATTTTTGTTAAAAAGAGCAAATCCAGCTCCTTCCGATAATTTTATATCCATTATATTTTTATCAAAAAATACAACAAAAACATCTTCTCTGTATTCTCTTTTTCCCATTTTCCAACTATTTTTGAAGAAATAAGACATATTTGATAATTCCAATCCAAGCTCTTCCTCAAGCTCTCTTTTTATAGCATCTAGTGGAGACTCATTACTTTTAATTTCTCCACCAAATAAGCACCATTGCCCAGGACAAAGATGATAGTCTGCAGTTTTTTTCTGCAGTAAAAACTCATTATTGGAGTTAATCAGAATACCCACAGCACTATTTCTTATCATAGGTTTTTTAAAGAATCAGCTTTTTTAAAACATATGAAAATAGCAATGATATACCCAGATTATTCATCAGAAAAAGGAATCTCCAAATATTCCTCGGAGCTGGTGACAAACATAAGAAAACAAGGAATGGAAGTAGAAGATATAAATTTTATACAAGGAAAGCCGCTCTCATTATTCAAACACATACACAAGTTGTTAGATTATGATGTAATACATATACAACACGAATACAATATGTTAGGTTGGTACGGGTTGCCATATTTTTTTTTTTTAGGATTTTTAGGATTATTTAAAAAACGGGGATCCATTGTAACAATGCACACTGTTCTCTCACAAAAAGAAAACTTCAAATCAGGAAAACTAAAAACTTTCTTAAGAAAAATCTTATATAAAATTCAAAATAGATGGATAAGTTGGACATCTGCAAAAATCATAGTACATGCGAAATCCTTTAAAAAAATTCTTACAGAAGAATACAATATTCCTTCAAAAAAAATAATAGTTTTACCTCACGCAATTATAGAAGATATAAAGACAGTTAGCAAAGTCCAGGCAAGAAAAGAGTTAAATCTTGATGGGAACGTATATCTTCTAATCGGCACGATGATCCCAGATCACGGACATGATATAATAACCAAGCAGTCAAGCGATATAGGAAAAACAATACTCGTTGTAACAAATCCATCTGCAGTTAACGATAGAAATGAAAGTAAAATAACAAACTTTTTAGAACTCAACAAAAAGATAGTAAGAGATAATAATTTTGAAAAACTCGTTAGATTCGATTTAGGATTTATCCCGTATGAAAAATGGTGGAAATACTTTTCCGCAGCAGATTTAATACTACTCCCCTATAGAGGAGGCATAGGCAGCGGTATTTTTGCAGATGCCATGGCGATGAAAAAACCAGTGATTGCAAGTGGAAAATATTTCAAAGGATTTACAAAAGATTACGGCTGTATAAAAATAGCAAAACAAGATAAGGATTTTCCAGTATTAATTAAAGACGCAATGAAAATTAAAAACTATAAAAAAATGATTAAAGAATGTGAGAGATATTTTAGCGAAAACGGATTAACTTCAGTATCTAAGAAATATAAAAAACTCTATACTTCCTTGTCAAAATGAAAGTAGTTATTCTTGGAGCTTCTGGATTATTGGGAACTAAACTGATGGATATTTTGTCAGTTGAGCATGAAGTCATAGGAACGTATTTAAATACACCGTCTAAGGGGCTACAGATTTTAGATGTAACTAATAAACAAAAGGTTGAAGAGTTTTTGAGGAGAGAGAGCCCAGATGTTGTTATAAACACCGTAGCACTAACTAGTTCTGTCGCATGTGAAAGAAAACCTTCCTTGGCTAAAAAACTAAACTATGAAACCGCCAAAAACGTTTCTAGGGTTTGTCAGAAATTGGACGCCTATTTGGTTTTTACCTCCTCTTCCTATGTCTTCGATGGAAAAGGGGGGAGCTACAAAGAAAACGAAAGGCCACATCCAATTAACCAGTATGGCGAAACTAAAGTAATGGCAGAAAAAGAAGTATTAAATCTACAGAAAGGGTTAATACTTAGAATTGATGCAATATATGGATATAACGGCAAGAAAAAAAACAATGGAATATTAAATAATATTTTTTCAAATAAACAAATTTTTCTAGGAAGCCCAAATCAAGTAAGGCAACCCTTACTAATAGATGATTTAGCAGGAATAATAATATCTTTAGTAAAAAAGAAACAAAAAGGAATTTTCAATATAGCCGGACCAGATAAATTACCTATGCTAAATTTTATAAAAAAATTAGAAAAATTAATCAGAAAAGAATCCAAAATATCAATATTGGGTGAAAAAAATCTTTTAGTAAAGCCACTAAAAAATTCCACACTAGATATATCAAAAATCAATAAGCTTGGCATAAAAACTCATTCCCTCAAAGATGGATTAAATATAGTAAAACAACAATTAATATCAAGCTAATCTTTTGCGACAATTCTAAACTCCGGAAGATGCAATATAAATTTTCCACCATTTTCTAAAAAAGATTCCTTCCTTCCTTTAATCACGTCGAAAAAATACCATATCAAAACTAATAAATAATCAGGGTTAATAGCTTCCATCTCTTTTTCAGAAACTATCGGAATAAAACTACCCATGGTTTTTTTCCCAAACTTATCGGGATTCCTCTCTTCAATAGCAGTAATTAAATCAGGACCTAACCCAAAATATTGCAAGGTAGTATTCCCCCTAGTAGATGCCCCAGAGATTCCAATAACCTTACCCTTAGCCTTCTCTTGCCTAAGAAATTCGAGTAGTTCATTTTTTATATTCTCTATCCGAGAAGCAAAATTCGCATATGGCTTCAATGTGTTCAAACCCAATTGCAACTCTTTTTCTTTTATATTAGTAATCCTATCATGAGCGCCTCTAAATGGAGTAATCTTACTATTACCTTTAATTTTTATATACGTTCGGATACTTCCACCATTAATATTATTAAGTTTAATATCAAAAATTTCCAAATCATGCCGATCTAGCAACTTCTTCAAAGATCTAAAGCAATAATACTCTCTATGTTCATGACAAATATTATCAAACGCGTTTTGCTCAAGCATACCAACCAAATAATTTTGCTGTATAATAAAAAGTCCATCTTTGTCCAGAACTTCTTTAATATCCTCCAAAAATTTATTCGGGTCTTCCAAATCATAAAACATAGAAATAGCGGTAATTATTTTTGCCTTTTTATCCCCAAACTCTTCTCTAAATTTTTTTGCATTGAAATAATCATTAATTATTTTATCAGTACCAACAATAGCTTCTTTCGCAACGTTCGTGGAGGGGTCGAATCCAACCAAACAAGTACCTTCCTTATCATAATATCTCAGCAAAGTCCCATCATTACATCCAATGTCAACAACAACATCACCACTTTGCAAGTTTATCAATTTTTCCGAAGAGTCAACAATATCCTTTAAATCATCCTTAATCATTTCATTGATTCCAGATTTATACCAGTATTTTTCTCCCCACATAGAAGAATCAGGAGCGCTGTGTTTTAATTGCAACAATCCACATCCACTATCTTCTTCACTACAAAGAACGAGTTCCAATGGAACCTTAATGCTTTGTACATCTTCAGAATCTACGAACCCAGAAACATAATGCTCCCCCAAAGACATTATAGGAATCAACCCATGCCTTCCACACGATCTACAGTTTTCAACGACCTTCGTTTCTTCCATTTTCATTAAAAAAAAACCTCACTTATAAACTTTTATCTATTGCATTCGTATAAATATTTTTAATTTTCCTATTTCTTTCCTTTATAGCGAACTTACCAGAAGAGATTTCTCTAATGCAATTTTTAGACATTTTATTCCTAAGCGTTTTATTTTTTATAAGCATCTCTATTTTTTCTATCATCTGAGCAATTATACCTTCATCTAATTTATTCCTTTCAATATGCCTAGTTGCATCTATAACAAAACCAGTTTTTCTTTCAGTAACAATTTCCTTCCGAGCAAATCCATCAACCGTAACAATAGGTACTCCAAATGCCATAGCATCCATAAACACAAACCCAAAAGAATCACTATATCCAGGATAGACAAAAATATCTGCATCCCGATATAGCTTCAAAACATCCTTATACGGCATAAGTCCATGAAACTCCAATTTCCTATTTCCAGAATATCTTTCTTTAATCTCCGAAGGAATTGCACCATTAATAGCACCCCCAATATTAGGATATTTTTTTGTCAATCTATCCATAACCTCAGTAGCGTGAAGTCCCCCTTTTGAATAAAAATGTCTCCCAGAAAAAAACAATACTAACTCTTCCCCCTTTTTCCTCTGCTTAACTTTTTGTTCAGGCATCGCATAATAAACCACCTCAACCTTATCCCTTACTTCTGGAAACATATTAACAATATCCTTCCTTGTGGCCTCAGTCCAGGCAATAATTTTTTTACAGTTATCTCTCTCAAGATATCTCAAAACTTCCCTTCTACTTCCAACCTTGCCTCTCCCCGAAATCCACAGCTGCCACAAAGACTCAACATCTAAAACCCATGGCTTATCCGTATTTTTACTAAGACAATGCGCACAATGAATCAAGTCACAATTTTCCACACCTCTAGAAAGATGAGCATTGGGAATTATGAGATTAAACTTCTCAGTCCAAAATCTAATCTGCCTCTTCAAAAAACCAAATAATAAAAAAGATTTTTTATCAGAAAGCATACCCGTTTTATTATTTCCAATTACATACTTCACGCCATGAGGAGGATTATCAATCATAGATTTATAATATTGCGAATCAGAAACCCTCAATGGATACTGCAAATAAACCTGAATCTTTTTCATAACCCTAAACAATCAACATCATTTATATCCTTTCCGCCAAAACAACCCAATCTACAAACCCATTTCCCCAAGAATTCTTAACCTTATAATCATTTCTAAACAAATACTGTAACACAACATTAACCCATCTCCGAACAATCCACTTAAAACTTCCCCTAGTAGAAACCTTCAAAATCCTAAATCCAGCCCCACTCATCTTTCGCTCCAACTCCTCCAAGCTATAATGCCAGTGCCTCTCCCTCCCCCCAAATTTCCACCGAACCCAAGCCGGATCCCAAAACTCAAAAAACCTAACACTTCTAGGAGTCGTCAAAACCAAATGCCCCCCCTTCTTTATAGCCCCAGCAATATTCTTCAAAGCCTTCCCATCCTCCTCAATATGCTCCACAACTTCACTACAAAGTGCCCAATTAAACTTCTTATCAAAATTAATACTCTTAGTAATATCGGAATACCTCAACCTATCAGCAACTCTCTTATCTGCCAATTTCAAAGTCTCTCTATTAAAATCAACACCATAAGCCTCACATCTCTCACTCATTTTAAGAACAGTCGCCCCACTCCAACATCCAACATCTAAAAACAAATCTTTCTTTCTTACGCTGTCTTTCCATTTCACTAACTCTTCTACACTAACCCTTCTCATTCAACACCCTCAAAACCCTCTCACTAACTCCAACCTCCCCATAAGGGTTAACAAAATCCTTAACATCAACCTTCCCAGCCTCAATCCTAGAAATCAGCTTACGAGTCATTCCAACATCCAACTTAGTCAAAAAATTAATCCCCGAATGCAATCCTTCCTGCCTCTCAGTCACATGCCGCAAAATCACACAAGGCTTCTTGAAAACCAAGCTCTCCTCCTGAATACTTCCCCCATCCGTCACCAAATAACTACATCTCGCAATTAAATAAATAAAAGTATAGTAGTCCGTCAGCGGAGTAATCTTCAAATTCTTCATCACATCTAACTCTTTCATTATTCCATACTTCTCCAAATAATATCGCGTGTTATCATGCAGTGGCCAAATAGCATCAAACTTAATCGACTTAATAATATCAACAATCTTCCTCATCTCTTTCTTGCTCCTCAAGTGCTCATGTCGATGCACGTTAATCAAAGCAAACTTCCTTGGCAGCCGCTTCATCTTACTTCTTTTTTTAGCATCCTCATAAATAATATGAGCAGCATCAACTATAGTATTACCAGTATTGTAAATTTTCCCAAACACACCCTTCTTCCGCGACTTCTTCAAATGCCCCTCACTAAAATCACTAACAGCCAAAAGAGTATCAGAGAACCTATCGCAAATCTGCCGCGAAATCTCCTCTGGAAAGGGCTGCATTAAATTCCCACTCCGAAGCCCAGCCTCAAGATGAACATTGTTCCAATTCTTAAAAAAATTCATCAACCGAGAAGATGCAATGGCAGCAACAGCAGTAGACATAGTATCTCCATGATAAACAACATATCGCGGCTTCAATTTTTTAATCAACTTCTTAATCCTAGGCAACATCGCAAAACACCAAATAATAGAGGAATTATTTATCTTAGACCAAAACTTAGTAGAGGTCTCAGGCTCCTTGCTTAAAATAAAATCAGGCTGCTTAACCCCAAAGTCCTTAGCCGCTTCCCTTAGGGGATGCTGTCCTGTACTAACAAACCAATAATCTTCCTTTCGCCTCTGCAATAGCTTCATAATTGGCATACATTTAATCAACTCAGCCTTGGTCCCAATTACAATCATAATCCCAGAGTGCTTCATTCCCTAGTCCCAAAATCCAAATCATCCAAAGTTCCATACTCACCAACAGGACCTTCCTTAAATTCTTCAACAACTTTAATTCCCTCTGGAATATCAGAAACATCCCATATCTTAATAGGCCCCCTGAATCCCTGGTAATAAACAAAATCCTTAATAGGCATACCCTGAGCCTTCAAACTAGCAATAACAGGGTCATCCTCAGTATGCACAAGCTCCAATGTCCCATACTCACCAAAAGCATCATCCAACAAAAACAACCTAGCAAACAAACTTTTAGAAACTTTTTGAGACAAATATATAGCTCCCCCTAACTGATTAATCCCCTTCTCATCAAGTGAAGGAATAATATCAATAACAACATCAAGACCACTTTTAAAATCAACAAGTTCTTTATTAATGTAAACATACCGAATAGGAATCCTGGTCTGGACATTGTTATAAAGATAAACCGCCTCGGGTTGCTCTAACCTACTATCTTTAATATTAACGACAATAGCAACAGCAGCAGCTTTCCCTGCAGGCAAAAACACACTCCGATTACCATCATTATAATTAATATCTTCAAACAAATACATCCCACCACTAAAAACAACGGTCGTACCACTCGAGGTCTCTATTGTCTGTCTCTCATCGGCCAACATAACCGGGATTGCAGCATATCTATCAGATGTATCACCAGCCTCATCATTCCCACCACCAATCTTCGAATAAGCTGGATACTTCCCTAAATCGGTTTGATCAATCAATAAATAATCAACATCCATCGTCTTAAAAAAACTAAGCGCACTCTCGGGTTGCGGAGTAGTTAAAACATATCTCCCAATCTTATGATTCCCATCATAGACTCCCTGAGCGTGCCCACCATCCGCTATACTAACCCTTTGCCCCAAGGTCTGAACCCAATATCCATAATCCCACCAATGCGAAAAAACACTATCACCATCTGTATTATTACGAACCCATGACATAGCACTCTGCCACTGAGCATTCGCCGACGGACCCGTATATTGCGCCTGAGAAGCAATAGAGTTATAAGAACTATAAATAGCAACGCCACCAGCAACAACTGAAATAATCAACATACCAAAAACCAAAACCTTCGAAACTTCTTCTAACTTTCCCTTCCTCCAAATCTTAAACATCCCAACAATAAAGTAAGCTCCAAGTAAACAAACAAAAGGCGCAATAACAAAAAACAATCGAGTGGTGGTCCTACCAACAACAAGCATCACAAACATCCAAGAGAATAAAATAACGACAGAGGAACCCGCATTTATTTCTCCTTCAAAATAATTCTTCAAAAAAGCATAAACAAAAATCCCAACTCCACCCAAATAAACCAATCCACTCAAACTAAAAACACCACTACCATTTAAAATCGAACTAGCAGAGATACGGCTAAACAAAATACCAAAAATCATCGCAACAAATCCAAACATCAATAGATATCTATTTTTTCTCGACCTAATATTTTTGGAAAATTCAAATCCGACCAACACTGCGCCAGCAACAAACAGCCAAAAAATCTGGACACCAACATTACTTATCCAATTAACTAAATAGGGCTGAGCATTCTCTGCAACGGTAGTACTAACTCTTCCGACTCCCCAAGAGGGATTAAGTAATTTATTAACTATTTCCCACAATAAACTAAAAAAATTCTTTCCCAAAAAAGGAAGAGCAACCATACCCAATACTGCAGATGCACTGATACTGTACTTAATTCTATCATTTTCATCATAAGATTTTATTAATTTCCCAAAAGAAAGTACTAATCTATCAATGATAACAAAACCCAAAACAGCAAAAGCAATAATTCCCGTAGAACTAAAGAGATATCTATCAAGAAACCCAGAGAAACTCATCCCAGATAAAACAGCCAATACAATACTAGAACCAATCCATATTAAATAAAACAAAAAACCATTATCCCTGATACTATCTTTCTCATTCTTTAATTTCATTATCCAAAACAAAACAAAAGCAATAGGCACAATCATAAAAAGAAATATCCCAACACCACCCCAACAAAGAATAGTAAAAATAGTCAATGCCCCCATAATCAATCCCATAATCCCAGAAACAATCAACCTCCTTTCCTTTATTAAATCCAAATACTTCATAATCAAAACAAATCCCAACATAGCCAAAAAGAACCCAACCATCCCAATCGCTTCATGGTCAGAAAACCCAGCCATAGTCCTATATAAATAAGCAGGAGTGAATGCCAAAAAAGTACAAGCTAAGACCCCAGCGAGTTTTGATTTAGTCAAAATATAAGTCAAAATAAAAAACAAAAGCAACCCAATAACAAAAAACAAAACAGGAGAAAAAACATTGACAGCCTGCAAGCTATAGTCTCCAAAAACACCAGACGCCTTCCACATCCAAACAACAACTTGCGGCATAATCTCAGGACTCCAAACTACATCAAACCCAGCCACCCTCATATCATCAAACTCACCCAAATCGCCATCTGTTGCAACAATAGTCTCTGCAATCCTCAAAAAATAATAAGGATCCAAAGCCAACGGAATCTTTTCCCCACTAGTATGATCGGTCAATAAATCCCAATTAGAAAGCCGGATAGAAGAACTCACCATTAAAACAAGAAACAAAACTAAAACAGTAGCAACCCACTGATATTTCCTATTAGAAATAACATCCAAAATAAACTTTCGAACTTCATTAAACTTCATAATCAATCATATCACACTCTCTTTAAAAAACTTATCAAAGCATCAAAAACCCAATCAAAATAAATAAAATCTGAAACGCATGAATTAAATAAACAACCTTCCTTTCCGTAGCTCCTCTCCCCAAAATCTTAATCGCCAAATGCTCCAGACCATAAACCTTATCATGAGGCATTTTCAACTTCCCATCTTTAGTAGGAATACCAAATGATTGCTTCTTCAACCCACCACGAGATTTTAAAATAACCTCCAAGATATACGGAATAAAAACCACAAACGCAATCTTTTCAAAGTTACCCAATATCGCCATGCTCGCAATCATCGCACCAACCCCATAAGTCAACATGTCCCCAGGAAAAACACTCGCTGGTACTTTATTGAAAATCCAGAATCCAAGTAATGCTCCAACCATACAAAGTCCAACAATTCCAAGCCAAGCCGAACCTGTAACATAAGAAACAAAACTCAAAAAGCCCAAAATTAAAATTCCCTGCCCAGCCTCCAACCCATTGTATCCAGCCAAAAAATTATAAGTCGTACTCGCACCAACAATAGCTAACGGAATCAGAAATAGCGGATACAATATACCAAAATCAATCAAACCAAAAAAAGGCAGCGACATAAAATGAGTACCGGCATTAATCACAACAAGTGGAACCGAAGCAGCCACCGCTAACAACAACCTAGCCTTTTTAGGCAAACCATACTTACCATCCGAACGATTTCCCACGCTCCCTCGTCCTAGTAAATCATCAACCAAACCAATAATTCCAAGCATTAAGATAACTGCTAATAAAGCAAAAATCTCTAAGGCCTTAATTTGCCCACCAAACAAAAAAGTTTTCAAAGCAACATAACTCAAAACCCCTAAAACAAAAGCCATAATGACGATAACCCCACCACTCGAGGCCACATTCTTCGGATGCCCAAACTTATTCATATCTTCCCAAACTAAACCAATCCTACGACAAACTCGAATCCACATAGGTAAAGAGCTAATAGCTAGAACAAAACTTATCAAAACCGAAACCAATAATACATATTCCATAAATAAACTCACAAATCACACCTTAAAAATATTTAGATTCTAAAAAAACAAAGGCGTCAAATAAACTTCCATCAAAGCCGCCACAATCAGAATCATAATCGCAATAACAATCATCAAAAGAGAATCCTGCAAGATTGCCCAAGTCCCCTCACCTCTCAAATCTCTCCGAATCACCGCAACAGAAACAATCCCTCCAGCCAAAGCCCCAACAAAATAAGCCGCAATCTCAGGCACCCCATGGATCATATATCTGAACAAACCAATTGGCAACTGAGCTAAACTCTTGTTTGTAAAAATCCCAATAGCAGCAGCAATCACACTCGCGTTCCAAACAAGAATAAACATTGCACCAGCTCCAAACGCCAAAGAAAATAGAATAGTAAAAATAAGAACATAGACATTATTAGCAAAAATTCCCAAGACAGCATCAGTTCCAGCAACTTTCCCCGTTCCGATAGGAATGCTATTTTGTTCTATGCAATAATTAAAATTAGCAGGATTATTTATAGCACAAAAGGTTTTAATCTGAAAATTAAAATTAGGGCCAACGACATCCGGAGCTACAGAATACCAAAAAGAAAACGCAACAATAAGACCCAAAAACATCCACATCAATGCATGAACAGCCTTAGAATGTTCCTTAATTAATTTCCCCGAATCATTAATTTCGATATCCTTACCTTCCTCTAATTTGATAAGATAATACATAAAAGGCATACAGCAAATAACAGTAAAGGTAACAAGCAAAAGACCTCCTCCTTCTTTTAAAATAGAATCCTTACCAAAAACAAACACAACCAAAGCAAGCGAAACACTAGCCCAAACCAATCCAACAAAAAACATCTCCCACGGCCTTCTCTCTGCTCTCTTCGGCTTCATCAAAATCTCTAACATAATATCATCTCTCTCATCAAAGCCAAAACAAACATATCTTTTTAAAGTTTTATCAACTTTATCCTCTATGAAAAAGAAGGCGAATAGCTCTAGCTTCAAGAGAATACTCTCTAACATAAAATCAATCAAAATCCAAGGCGCCGAAAACGTTTGCAAAGCAGGAATCCAAGCCTACTTATTACAACCAAACAAAACCGCAGCAAAGCAAATCCTAGCAACTCGTCCAACAGAACCTCTCCTTCAAAACGCAATTAAAGTTTTAGAAAAGACCAAGTTCAAAAAAAGAACAGCAAAAAAATTCCTAACCAATTTAAAAAAATCTCATGACAAAATATCAAGACTCGGAAACAAGTTAATAAAAAACGATATGAACATATACACCCACTGCCACAGCTCAACCGTAATAGATATCCTGAAACTAGCAAAAAAGAAAAAGAAAAAATTTGTAGTTTACACAACCGAAGTGGAACCTCTTCTTCAAGGCAGAACAACAGCTAAAGATCTAGCAAAAGCAAAAATAAAAACAATAGTAGCTCCAGATCTAGCAGCTGAAAACTCCCTATCAAAATGCGACCTCTTCTTTTTCGGAGCCGATGCTTTCACAAAAACCGAAGTAGCAAATAAAATAGGAACTTCCACTTTGGTTAAACTTGCAAAAATTCACAAGGTTCCAACATATTCATGTGGGGTATCCTTAAAATTCACAAAAAAAATAACAATAAAAAAACGTTCAGGCAAAGAAGTTTGGGATGAACGAAACAAAAAAATAGAAGTTCTAAACCAGCCATTCGATAAAACAAAGTTAAAAGATCTAACGGGAATAATCTCAGAATATGGAATTCTAAAAAGAAAAGAATTTATCAAAAAGGCAAGGGTAAAATTAAAAAATATCTAAATAGAAAAACTTACTTTTTCAGTCCCTACCCATTGTACAGCACAGGGATATACTAGTTTTGGAGCGTTATCATCGCAAAGACCCTCTTTGTTGTCAGAATTGTACTTTCTTATTGCAGACAATGTATAAGAGCCATATGTATTATCGCGTAAATCATCAGTAGACATAGAAGTGTGATTAATCAGTTTTACTAGTCTACTTTCATCAATATCTTTATTACTATAAACTCTCCCAATATATGTTATTCCATTGGCACAATCAGCCGCAAAAATCGGAATATCTTTTTCCATAGGATAAAAAACAAAAGATAATTTAAAAACAATTGTATGTTTTAATATATATGATTAATCTTCAGGCACAATCCAATCTTTTTCAACGTTAGGGTTGGTATAGTGCCAATATATGCCAGAATTAAACACAGCCCCACTATTCAAGATCATATCAGATAAATTATTATTTCTTGTTTCTTTATGTTCGTCTGAAAGAACAGCCGCAAGTTTACGACCTATAATTACTTCAGGATTTTTTGCAAAATAGCTTTCAGTATATGTAATCAAATCCCTGGGAGTTTCTACGCCAGCCTCTACCATACCATTAACATATTTTTGCGTATCTTTCAAAATAGCCTTTTGCCTTTTCATGAGGGCAAAAAACAAAATCACTTTAAAAAAATTTAGATAGTATAATACCTAATCTTCAGGCACAACCTTGCCATCCAAAACCCACTCCTCAAACTCCTCCAAACTCCTCCACATAATCTTAAACGATTCCCCATCCCCATTCCTCTCACAACTACTAGCCGAATAATCCCGACATATCTGTGGCCGCTTCTCATAATACCCACAAGACCCATCACTAGTCAACTTCTCACAAGGCCGATTCACCTGCATATTCCAACTATCATCATTATCAACAAAAACCCAAATATCCTTATGCAACAAAAACCACCGAATCTGATCATATTCTTTATCACTCTCAGGTGCATCAATTTCAACCGCAACATGCCGACAACATAAATCACAACCATCACACGGATTTTTCTCAACCATCTCCAAAATCAATTATGCAACTTTAAGAACCTTACGCAAAATAATACTAGCCAAAACACTATAGCCCAAATAATACCAAAGCCAACCATTCCCCAACACCGGAACATAAACACCCCTAAGCCAAACAAACAGAATCAAAAACGGAATCATAGTCACAAACAACGGCTTCATAGATGCCTTAAACATAACACCAGTCAACTTTAACATCTCACTATTGAGTTCCTGCATAACACTAGGCTCTTTAGCTTTCTTCAACTCTTTCTGAATCTCTTTCTGCCTCTTCTTTAAGCTCTTCAAGTGTTCCTGGTTTGTCAACCACTTCTGAGCCAAAGTAGAAATCAACGTAACTATAACCGAAAAGATAGCAATGGAATATTTAGGACTAGCCACCATCATCTCTGTTAAACTCATAATACAAAATACAACTCCAACCTATATAAATCTAATCCCCGCTTCATATCCAAACCAACAATTTTAATTATCACAACGAAATTACAAGCAAGAATAAAAATTAATTAAGCCCCAAAGAACCCCTTCAAAGCCGGATTCATATCAACCGCATGCTGCTGCGCAATATTCTGATATAACTGATAAAGAATCATAACAGCCAAAAGAATAGCAGTTCCACCGACAAGTGCTCCAAGCAAATCAGCAACAGAAGCTAAAAGCCCAATCGCAACACCACCCATAATTGTCAACGGTCCAATATACCTTTTCAAAATAGATTCCAAAACTCGTTCATCTTTCCTAAATCCAGGCATACTCATACCACTACTAATAATCTTCTTCGCCTGACTTCGTGCATCCATCCCACTAGTCCCAACCCAAAAGAAAGCAAACAAAACCGAGAATATAGCATAAAACAAAATGTGCCCAACAGCTTGAGCCGCATAAATCCATCTAAAGCTCCCAGTGATAATAGTTTCTAAAATCGGAGTCGAACCAATCCAAAACGCAATCCCACTAACAGCCTGACCTCCTTCACTAAACCCTCCCAAAAAAGTAGGAGAACCCATCCAATTCTGCAACAAGCTCCCAAACAATTGCAAATTAGCAACCAAAGCCGAAACCAAAATAACAGGAATAACACCAGCATAAAAAAACTGCAAAGGCCATTTTACAGAATGCCCACGAATTCTATCAAACGCTAACGGAATCTCAACCTTCAAACTCTGCGCAAAGATAACACCCAAAAACAAAGCAACAGTAGTAAGAATCGGAAACAAAGCCTGTGCGACACCAGTACCATCTCCAATAATCACAGAAGCAACAATAGCCAAAACCTTACCAACAGGCTCGATAACACCAGTCGGTCCAATAAACTGAAACAACTGACTAAACAATCTCCAACCAATACCAGCAGCAATAAACAAACTAACACCAGATCCAAAGCCCCACTTCTGAACAACCTCATCCATAAAAATAATCAAAAAACCACCAACACACATCTGAAGAATAACAAGCCCAGTAAATCCAGGTTCAGCCGCAATCCCCTTCATCAAAACATAAACCATCGACTCAAAAATCACAAACGCAAACGCCAACACTTTCTGCAAACCCTGGAAAAACTTCTTCCCCTCGCTCGTGCTCGTATCAATGTTAATAATCTGCGCCCCACTAAGCAACTGCAAAATAATCGAACTCATCACAATAGGACCGATACCAAGACTAATAATCGAACCAAAACTCGTTCCAAGCAAAATAGCCAAATACTCAAACTGCGCAAGGCTCCCCTCACTAATTCCAAAAAGAGGAATATTTGCCAAAATAAAATAACCAACTAAAATAGTCAGCGTCCACTTCAACTTAACATTAAAACTAACCTTCTTCTCCGTCGGCGCCCGAACCTCAGGCAAATTATGCAATAAATCTCTCAAAGCCATGTATTATTCATCTCAAAATGTTTTATAAAGTTTTGTAGATTTGTCCTATACTAGAATCAGATTCAATAGTAACTCCTGGAACAATCCCTCCCCCAATACTCCTTTCCAGCTCTCCCATATGGTCCCCATCCATTGCAATAGCAGGAATTATTTTTTGCAATAACCACAGCTCCTGAGTCATAAGACCCATTTCATGAACTCCAGTATATAGAGCCCCCTGCTTTCCCTTAATCGGAATAACGATCCCATTAACTCCTCTTTCCTTTAATCTATTAACAAATTTACTTGTTTCAGCACAACCCAATCCATACATAAGACTCTTATAATTGTTACAAAAGATAAGTTGACCCTCTCCCGACTTTTCAACTTCATCCTGAGATACAAAATTCAAGTCTCCCGTTATTCTATCCGCAACATAAGAATCAAAAGGTCCAGACAAAATCCTATCACTAGAGACCTTAGACAACTCAGAGATTCTTTTCTTTGGGGCATCATAATGTCTTAACTGAAATAAATGTGGAGAGAGCCGAGATATCCCCACACAACTACCTTCAATTTCTATTTCTCGCTCATCTGTTTGCAACTCACCCAAAACACTAAATAATTCCCCTATCTCCCGGTGAGCACTAGGTCCTCTTCCAGAATAAAATGGAACAAGAGACATATCAAGTCTTCCCATAAATCCAACACCATCAACTAACTCCTGATCAACTATTTCTTTCGGATTAGAGGGACTAATTACATCAATTCTCCTTTGTATAAATTTTGCAAGTGACGAACTATGGTAATTATGGTTAAGATTGACAGCACTAAATCCATCCTCTCCAGCTTTAATCATACAAATATCCCGATCCCCTCGAACAATCTTACTAGGAAGTCCCTTAGCTGCACAAATAACACTTCCCTTGCCAAAACGATTTTGAGTATTATACACAAAACCAGTATCATCTGCACCAAAAGCTTCCATATACACTATATCAAGATCCTCATCATAATCATAATCTACACCAATATCACCAATCTCCATTGCGGCAACTTGCCCCACAACAGCTCGAGCTCCAGATCCCCTAACCTTTTCAATAGCTTCAATGAGATCATTATAAGATTCTTTCATTCTATCTGGAGAATATAAAAAAGAATGAGTTTCGAACTTACCCGGAACTTCCCTAGGATCAGAACTTCTAGCAAGAACAATAGTAGGAGATCTCAGCTTAGAAGTTAGTTGCTCAAAATGAGATTTTAATTCAGGACTATCCCCTTTATCATAATCAACAGAAATACCAAAACCCGGATCAACAATATAAGACCCGTCATTCTTACGAATCAATTCTACAAGACCCTCAGTCTTCATTCCAAACCTCTTAATACTTTCAGAGCTTCTCGCCAATTCATTCAATGTAACTATATTTTCCATCCTAATAGATATCAACTCTTTTTATCTTCAGTAGCCTTCTCTTTCTTCTCAACCTTAACATACTGCTTAACTTCCTTCTCCCTAACCGGCAAAACAATCTTCCCACCAGCCTTCTCCATCTTCTCAACAGCCAAAGCACTAGCAGCTCGAGCAGTGATAGTAGCCTTAAATCCTTCTCCCGAACCAAGAATTTTATATTTATTCAAATCAATTTTCTGTCCAGCTTTAGTAAACATATTCTGCTTAATATCATACAAATTAACTCTCTTCCGTGTATCCCTAGAAGTTCCCCTAGAAGTCGCACCCTGCTTCCCAAAATACTTACCCTTAACGCTCATCTCCGTAGACTGCTTCTTATGATCCGCCTTCTTCCCAGTTCCGGCCTTACCAAATCCACCCTTATTCCCATGACCCTTATGCTTCTGCCTAAATCCCCATCCAACAGTCCGAGCCCCACGAATCCTAGAATTCTTCGGCCTCTTATGAACTTTCATAATCGCTCCTCCATGATTTTATTAAAAGAATTAATAACCTCAGAATCAATACTAGATAAGTTAGACCACGGAATATTGGTCTTGAAATTACCAGTATAAGCATCATAACCCATTAAAGTTCTAGGCATCATTCCATCTTCGTGCCTTGCAACTGTTGTCAATCCCTTATAAAAAGTATCAACAACAACCTGCTTCGTTCCGTTATATACAATTACTTGATTAACACTGATACCCCCTAGCTCTACTCCTGGTTTAATCTCCTGAACATTCCGAGCACATCCATCCCCACACATCACAACATCCTCCCAACCAATTTAACAAAATCCTCATGCTTACCTAAAATACCCCTAGGAGTAGGCAACCTAGAACTCTTCTTGAAACCACCACGAGGCGGATGCAAAAAATAAACCCCTTCCTTAGCCGGCCTCTTCTCATTCAACTCTTTAACGAACTCATCCGAAACACGACCATAAGCAACCTTCTTATCAACACTCATAACCATCCCCATCCTAACCTTATCATCTTCCTCAACAAAGATAGCACTAAACTTCTTCCCAAGCCTCAACCTTTTCATGGTCTCATTTTGAGTCTTCAAATTCTTAACCTGCCCAGCAATCCTCACAACAAAATATGCCATCCTACAAAATCCCCCTTAGCATTTTTTGATAATAAACAACTTGCTTTTCGTCTGTGAGTTTAGAGGAAGATGTAAAAGATTGAACACTTTTGATAACACCCTTTACAACCTGAACTCCAATATTCATAGCGTAAATTTCCCCTTCTTTTTCATTAACAACAGGAATATTATGAGTTTGATAAGTAGTCCCACCCCGAAGTCTCTTTCTTTGGACCACTCCGGTTTTCCCACCAAGAAAATTCCTACCTTCAACAATAGTTGCCAATTCTAATCCGTGCAAATTTTGCATAGAAGGGTTCCCTCCGAAATATACAGGATTCTCCATCTTCATATCCGAACCTCCCCAATCTTATTCAAAGCAGCCATACAAGCCTTAGCCGCATTAAAAGTAGTCCTCAACTTACCCGAGGTCTTACTATAAACATCCTTAATCCCAACAGCCCTAAGTATCTTTTTCAACTCATCATTAACAACCAAACCAGTTCCCTGAGGCGCAGGCATCAATTCAATAACAACCGAAGAACACTTCCCCTTAACCGCAACCGGGATACTATGTTCCTCATCACACGAACAATCAAACGAAGCACACCCAAGCTTTATCTTAGTAATATTCAACTTAGCCTTCCTAAAAGCCTTCTCCTTCGCCGGCAAAGTCTCAGCAGCCCGACCATATCCAATTCCAACATGCCCATGTCCGTCCCCTACAATAGCCATAACACCAAAAGTCAAAACACTACCCTCCTTGGTCTTCTTCTGCGTCTGCCTAAATGGTCTCCTCTTACCACCACCGAATTTACCCTTAGCCTGACCAATAAATAAAGTATCATTAATTAATCCAGGCAACAATAAATCAACAATCTCTGGCTCCATAATCTTTCGACCTTCACTCAAAACAACATCGATATCAGTCACCTTTCCAGATCTAACAGCCCTACCCAATTCAGTTTTAGGAACCCATCTCTCCAACTTTTCCTTATGTTCCCGAGCAGCTCTTTCATCCCAACTTTCTCTCGGTCCAAACTTTCCTCTTGGTCCTCCTCGTCTCTCTTCAACTTTAGCCTTTGCATCAAACTCCTTGGAAACTTTTTCATCCTTAACCTTCTCCTTAGCTTCTACAGCAGCCTCCATTTCCTTCAACTGCTTCTCCGCTTCATTCACCATTATTTCAACCCTCCTTTTGCCCCAATACTCCGAGATTCGGGGTACACCGAGCGGTGAACTTTTTCAACCATGTCTTTCAAACCAGCATGCTCACCCATCAATCGATCTTCCGACGGAAACACCTTATCATTAGCAGCAACATCCAAACCACCCTCAATCAAACCCGCAATAACAGCAAAAACTCTCCCACCCTTCTCAGTCCGAGCCATTCCTAAATCAACAATATATTTCTTTTTACCAAGCTTCTTCGCCATCAATATCCCAATCAAGTATCCAGCACTAATACCCTTCAAGCTCCCAGCCTTCTTCTCATCCCATCCATTCTTCAAAAGCTCCTTAGAAGTCATAGTAGCAATAACCTTATCCTGAGCCTCAACAGATTCAACAGCCTGCAAAACAAAATATTTATTCGTCCTCCTAACAACAATCCTAGGCAAACCCGATGTCAACATAATCCGACGAGCCTTATAATCTGTTTTATTTTCTCTTCTCCTACGCTTCTGTGTCCTAAGCCCCATGTTCCAAATCCCCCAAACTCATCGTTTTTTTAATTATAACTTCTCCAATAGCATTAGACATATTAACAAGTCTATTGTCAATAATACTACGACAAACAGGAATATTTGTACGTTCCTTAATTGTATGAGCAACAACAGCAAATTTGTTAGACGCATCAATAGCTCCATCAATATCATCAAATTCCATGGCAGCATAATGATCCCTTGCATATTTCCTAATTTCTCCAACTAGTTTTCCGATTGTATAACTATTTTCCATATTATTTATTCTCCAAATGCTCCTTTAACTGTCTTTTGCTCTTAAACTTCCGAGCCCGAATCTGCTTCCTAATCTCTTGCTTCTCCTCAGCATCAATCTTCCCAATCCTAAAAGCTCCTCTAACGAAAGCCCGAAGCTTCCGAGTGATAATAACATATTCAGCCTTCCTTGTATTAACATTCTTCTTAATCTTCCCAACTCTCCTCCGATTCTTCCGCTTAACAATTTTAGTCCTTCCCTTAACTTCCCGAATAGAAATAGCACCACTCTTATGTAAGTCCAAAATATCCATCCTACTAATCGCTTCCTTAATCTCAGGCAACCTTCCCGCAGCAAAAACAATCCTTCCCTTTCCAACTTTCAAAACCTTCGCCGCAAGATCCTTTTTCTTAGCTAACTGCATCGTTCTTCTCCTTATACCTATTTAATATCCTCAATCCCATCTCCTTAGCCTTCTCCAAAATACTAATCCTCTTCCTGGCCCCAACTCGTCCCACAATAACACCTTGATTCTTCTTAACAGCTTCAAGTTCCCTCAAATTCTCAACCCGAACAGTTTCAACTCCACCAACAAATCCCTTAGTATCATTCTCAGCTCCCCATCCAACTTTCGGTCTCTGCCCTCGTCCCTTTCGACCCAGTCTAAACTTATTCTGCCGACCCTTAGCCCCATGCCATTTCTGATTCTTCTTGACACCACGCCCAAGCCTAATCTTCTTATGCCAATCAGTCCGCAAAAACTTCGGCTTCTTCCTAGCAATAGTAGTTTTCTTTTTCTCTTCAACCATTTTATTTTAATCCTCCAACACAATATCCAGTTGCCCAAGTCAACCCGACCACCGACCACCGACCACCGACCACCACTGATGAAATTTTTAATTTCATCAGATAGTCCTATATGGTTTTTTAGTTACAAATATCCCATCCTGAAAAATTCGTCTATCCCTTCCAGTCAACCGAGTAGCCTTCTCCAAATTAGCCGCAGTCTGCCCAGCAGCCTCAATATCACTGCCAGTCACAGTAATCTTACTACCCTTAATATCAACCTTAACACCATCCATTACAGCAGCCTCACGAACAGTAGTCTCACCCAAGAAACTCTTAATTATAATTTTCTTACCCTCAGCCTTAACATTCATAGGAAAATGCACATTACAAACTTCCAACTCATAAACAAAATCCTCACCAACACCCTTAACCATATTCTTCAAGTGCGCCCAAATCGTCCCCATCATCTTAGCCTCCCTCTTCGTAGCCCCCTTAGCAACCAAAAAAACCTTACCATCTTTAACCTCAGCCTTAATCTTACCAATTTCAAACTCCCGCTTCAACTCATTACCATTTCCCTTAACAACAAACTCCCTACCATTAACAGAAACCTCAACTCCATCCGCAATTTCAACAACTCTTTCTAAATCTTTATTCATCCTAATAAAAATAAGCAACAACGCTCCCTCCAACATTTTCCTTCAAAGCTTCCTTATGATCCAACATTCCCTTATTGGTAGAAATAACCAAAGTTCCAAAATTCCTCGACGGCAAAAATCGCCTCAAATACTTATCAACATCTCCAGCACCAACATAATACCTCGGCTTCACAGCTCGGCACTCATTCAACTTCACAATCTTAACACTAACAGTCTTAGCCTCAGCATCAACACTAAAATCAATATGCCCTCGCTCTTTCATCATCTCAAACAAAGCAAGCAAAACCTTAGAATACCGCTTTATCACAAGCTCCTGCTTCTGAATACGCTTAGCATTCATAATCTGATTCAATCCATCCGCAACAATATCCTGACTCATAGTAAGTTCCTCCCAAGTGTCCATGCGAAATCACGGGAGTCGAAGACTCTCTGGTTTTGTGTGGAATACTCCCAACTCCCAACTCCCAACTCCCAACTATGGAAAAAATTTATTTTTTTCATGAGTACTTCTTGAACCCCAACTCAACCGCAAGCTCCCGAAAACAGTGCCTGCATAAATTTAGATTATAACTCGAAACCCTTCCACCATGACGACCACAAACTTCACACTTAAACGCAGCAACTCCCATAGTCCTAGCCTTAGGTTTATTATGCTTCAAAAATTTCTTAAGCACAGCTGGCTTAACTCTCAATTGCCTAGTTATCTTTCTCCAATCACTCGCTGTCATTTTCGTCCTCCATAATCCTTTTCTTCTTCCTCAAAATCTCAGTCTTAAAATTACTCACCAAATAATTCTCAATCTCTTCCCGACTAACAACCAACCTACGCGATTTTCCCCTTTTAACCTTTTTCTTTTCAACAGCCTTACCAGCCCGACTAAAAACAACAGTCACCTCGAAGCCCATAATACCAACTTCTCGAATATACTCAACACCCGGAATCTCAATATACTCATGAATCCCAAAACTAAAACAATTGTTCTGAATCTGCTTTTCTTTCAAGGTGTTATCAATCGCAGGCAACAGCTTCTTAACCATTTTCAAAGCATCCTCTCCTCGAAGCGTAACCTTAACACCAACTTCCAAACCAGGCCTAACATTCCAAGTTGGAATTCTCTTCACAGCTTTAACTTTAATCGGCTTCTTACCAGAAATTTCCTTCAACAAAATTTCACCCTTATCTAACTTTTCAGCAACACCACCAATATTCAAAACAACCTTCTCCAACTTAATCTCCCTCATTAAATTCTCTTTATTCATACTAAACAAACCCCCATTTCAGAAATGTATTCGTTAAATCGTTTCTCATGAAGTACACTATTAATATTAAGTTTTTTGGCATCATCAAGAACTTGAATATAGGAAGAAGCATCAACTACAAACTTCTTAAAGTTTGAATTTTCAATATCATTATTCATATCTGCAAGTCCAGCAGCTAATTTAAACCTAGTAAGTTCACTATCTCTCATATCCCTTCCACCATATTTATCCATTATCCAACAACCAAAATAGTCTTGTAAGGCAAACTCACAATCTTATCTTCCAATTTAATTTGATAATTCCGACCTCGAACCAAATCCTCAAATCCAACCAACTCGCCTTTCTCACCGGCATGCTTCCCACCGATAACCTCAACCTTCGCACCCTTCTTCAAACTCAAAACCTTTGAAACAACATCTTTCTTAGTGTCCAAAACAACCGAATCCCCAACACTAAACTTAGTCGCATTCAAAAAATTCTGACCATCCCTTAAATTCATCTGAACCTTACCACCACTCAATATCTTCTTCCCAACAATCTTAACAATCTTAGAATCAGCCTCCTTAGCATCAATCATAACCAAACTAAACTTCTTGTTCACAATCTCCAAACGATAAAACCTATTCTCCTTATCAACACTCAAATTCAAAACATCCAAAACATTAACCGGAAAATTCTCGTCATGCCGAATCTTATTATTAATCTTAACCATACCATTAAGCGTCATATGCCTAACCTCCTTCCGGGTCTGAGCAATTCCCAAAACATCTCTAATTAAAAACAACAAACTAATCCCCTTACTCGTCCCATGACTAGGCACAGCCACAAATCTCTTCCTCTTACCTTTACGCGGAACCGGCCAACTTTTAGGCATTACGGTTTTCTTAATATGAGCCATTTTACTTTTTATCCTCCTTAATAGTTTTCTTAAATTTTTCTACCTTTTCCTTACTGACTCTTTTAACTCTCCGCTTCTCTATATTTTTCTTCTCTATATTTTTAGTTTCCTTAATCTCAACCATTCCAGAAGTCTTAAGTCTCCGGTTATCATCCATATTCAAAATAATAATCTTAACCTTACTCGGATGAAACCACGTAATCATCTTCTCTCCACCCATCTTCTTAACTCTCTGAATACCATCAATCTGCAACCGAGTATTCTTAACATCAACATCTCCAACCTTCCCCTGCTTCCCTTTAAACTTGCCCCTCATAACCTTAACTTCATCTCCCTTCCGAACCTCAATATTCCTCCGACCATACTTAGTCTTAAGCTCCTTATCCAACGGGCATCCCATAAATTTCCGCTTAATATGATTAGGCGCGTTAGCCCTAAACTTAACCTGCTTCCGTGGCTGAACACTTGAATTCCAAGACTTGTTAAATTCTGATTTCATTAATAAACTCCCCCCGCAATCTTAGCAATCTCTTTCCACCGCTCCTGAACTTCACGAGCAACCATTCCCTTAACCTGCGTTCCCTTAGGATTCCCCTTCTCATCTTTAAGTAGAACAACAGCATTATCCGCAAAACAAACTCTCTCCCCAGTATTCCTCAGCCAAGGCTTCCTTTGCCTCACAAGAACCGCATCAAAAATCTCACCCTTCATCTTTGGATCCCCCTTCCGAACCGAAACCTTAACCTGGTCCGCAATCTTAGCATAAGTCATTCGACCCTTACTGGTCTTACTCCCCTTAACTCCAACAATCCTACAAATCCGAGCACCCGAATTATCACAAGCCTCAAGCAAACTCCCAATATTCAAACTCTTAGTCGCCCTAGCACTCACAGCTTTCATTCTTTCTTCTCCTTAACTTTAATTACTTTAGCAACAACAAAATGAATCATCTTAGAAATCGGCCTAGTCTCAGCAATCTCAATCAAATCCCCAACCACAACATCCCCACTCATACAATCCGGCAACCTAGCATGAACCTTAGTCTTCCTCTTCTCATATCTTTCATACTTAGGCAACTTAATCATACGCTCAAACTGAATAGTAACTCGTCCAGGCAAAACCCTAATAACCTCACCCTGAAAAACACGACCCCTCATCTTCAACTTCCGGTCACCATGTTTAGGACAAAGTCTATCCTTACAAGCAATCGCTGTCTCAACTACCTTCTTTACTTTTCCTGTCCCTTGTGTTTTTTCTTTTGCCATTATTTTCTTTTCTGTTTTTTTTACCATTTTAATCTTTAATCATCTCCTCATTAAATCCTTCCGCAACCAAAATTGGTTTTATGAAGCCTTTATGATTTCCTTGTAATTCGACTTGTTTGTTTTTCATTGTTCCCCCACATGCTCGCTTTGCCTTGAGCTTTTTTGCGATGGCCTTAATGTCAACTCCGTCGTCGAATCCTGAAATTATTGTGTTAACTTTTCCAAAGCGTCTCTTCTCAGTTCGCACCTCGATATTCTGCTGCGTCTTGGCAATCTCACCACAAACACAGGCAGCCTCGGGCAAACCACACTTAGGACAAATTTCCACTTACTTCTTGTTACCCTCCGATTTAGCTTCACTATTCAAATTAGCCATAGTTAAAAGTCGAGCAATTTCCTTTTTAACCCTTCCCCTCTTCGTCGGACTCTTCAATAACTCAATCTTCAAATCCTTAATCTTCTTCGCAATATCCTTCTCACTTAACATTTTTTTATCATTACTCATTTTCAATCATCTCCCTAAATTTCTCATATAAATTTACCTTAGCCTTAGCATTAAAACCACTATCACGAGCCTCAACATATACAGTATTTAACTTAGTCACAGCATTAGCAAAATAAGGAACCCTAGCTAATTTTATCAATCCCCTTTCTGCATCCTCTTGACAGGTTTCAGAAATACTACTTTTATTAAAAAAACCAAGCCAAATAATATTATCAATTACACTTTCAAAAGTATCTTCAAATTTCCCAACAATACTAGTATCAAAACCATCACATCCAATACTCTTAGCTCCATTCGAACAGATATCATAAAGTTTTTCCATTATCTATTTCCTCCTTCAACTATCCTACCCAAAAAGTTTTTCCCACCTTCTGATAACCTAAATCCAAATGCCTCAGAATAATAAGTATGTAATGCTTCAACAGTAGGATGAGTTTGTCCCAAATCCTCACCTAAAGCAACAAGGTTATTCTTTGTTTTTGAAATCACAATTCCTCTTCCACCTTCTGAAACAAAATCAGCGGAACCAGATCCAATTCTCTTGATGTTCGAAGCGACATTAGTAATTCTCTGACTTAGATCCTTAGCAATATAATTACTCCTAGCTTCCCCACTCATTGCATTAGCATCTATCAGCATTGCATCATAAACATCATTCATTTTTTCTTCCTCCGTTTAGCCTTCTTCTTAACTGTCTCCTCAACTTCCTCAAACGTAGCATTCTTCCGAACAGCCTCAAGTAGTTCCTCATCAACAACAATCTGATCAGGCATCTTAACACCAGGAGACAAAATCGCAACCTTAATCCCAACAACACCTTGTTTAGTGTTTGCAATCGCCTCAGCCCTATCAACCAACTTAGCAGCATCCCCAGTCTTCTTCAAATAACCAAACGCAAACCTCCAAACTCGAGCTCTATCACTAGGCAACTTCCCTGAAACAACCAATTCAGCACCAAGAGCTCCACCATTCTTAATCCTACCAAGAGCACGATAACTAGAAGCCTTATACTTCTGAGCACCAAATCTCTCAAGCGTCAAAGCAATATCATCAGCAACCAACTGCGCATCAAATTCAGGTTTCATAATTTCCTCGATATCAACATGCGGGTTCTCCATCTTAAATCGCCTCTTCAAAACCTCAGTCAACTCGTTAATCTTCTCACCCTTCCTACCAATAATCCAACCAGGCTTATGCGTAGCAACAATAATCCTTTCTCCAACAGGTGTATACTCAATCGTCACCCTCGAAACCTTTCCCTTTCCAAACATCCGCTTCACAAACTGCTTAACATTATACTCATCTTTCCTAACACCAACAAACTCTTTCTCTTCCATATTATTTCTTCTTCCTCATCATTTTAGTTTTATCCCGAATCTCAATATAAAGATTAGTCCTCTTAGCCTTCCGTCCAGCCTTCCTATATGGAGCAGACGCTCTATCACTTCGAGCAATAGCAACACAAGGATTCTCAATTCCCAAAACAACAGCATTAGCACCAGCCTGCTTAACTATTTCCATAATTCCTCTACATGCATTCTTAGGCCACTTACCACCAGCCAACCCCTTCCCTTTCTTGTGCCCAACTTCCAAACCAGCCATAGGAACAGGCCTCTTCTCATCGATAACAGCCTGCAAACGAGCAACCGCAGCCTCAGGAGACTTCCCCCGAATAACACGACAAGTATATTTACACTGCTTAGGCGAAATCTTCAAACCAAACCCATTAGCCACAGCCTTATCATAAATCTTAACCTCAACCTTTTTCTTCGGCTTAGTTTCAACCTTCTTAGTCTCAACTTTCTCTGTGTCGACCTTGTCCGCATCAGCGGATGCCACCTTAACATCCTCAACCTTAGTCTCAATTATCTCTTCCTTGATTTCTTTTTCAACTTTACTTTTCTTCTCGTCTACCATTATTTCTTCTTTCCAAGCGATGTATGTTTAGCTATCTTTCTAGTCATAGAAAATTCACCCAACCGATGCCCAAGCATTTCATGAGTAATATCAACTTTCAAAAATTCCTTCCCGTTATAAACTCCAATCCTCTTACCAACCATTCTCGGCACAATAACAATCGTCCTATTATGCGTCTTCATCATCTTCCCATTAGCAATCTTATCATCCATCCTCTTAACAAAAGCCTCAATAACATCATAATTTCTCATAATCGTCCGCCTCTCTCGAGACCTAACCAACTTCGCAAACTCCCTAGTAGGAAACGCTTTCAACTCCTCAACATTCTTCCCTCGGAAAAACTTATCCTTACTTTTCTTTGCTAATATTTCTGCCATTATCTTTTCTTCCTCCCTGTCCTAGCCGGCCTAATGTGTCCAACCTTCTTACCCGGCGACGCATTTCTCTTCGCAATCTTACTCTTAATTCGCTTACCTCGACCACTACCAAACGGATGGTCAATCGCATTCATCTTAACCGGAGAAACCCTAGGCCACAACTTAGACTTCTTCTTCATTATAAAAAACTTCTTACCAGCTTTTAAAATCGGCTTACTAACTCGCCCATCTCCAGCAGCCCGACCAACAGTAACTCGTGCATTAACTTTAAACTTCTTAATCCTCTTCGACGGCATCATAACTTTCACAACATCTCCTTCCTTTGCCATAACAACCCCAGCATTCCCACCACTCCGAACAAATTTCCCACCGTCTCCAGGATTATGCTCAATATTAAAAATCTCACTACCATTCTTCAAATCCCCAATCTTAGCAATATCCCCAAAATTATTTCCGCCAATCTTAATAGTCTGTCCAACATAAAGCAAATCAACAGCAAAATTAGAAAACGAGATTCCTTCTTTATTCATAAACTTAGCAATAGGAACCGAATGCCCAACACTCGAAGTCAAACTCACGCACTTAAATTCACCAGCCAAATCAAACAAATAACCAACCCTAATCTTTCCAGCTTTCTCCCGAGTCTTATAAGTATGCCCACCACGTCCTCGTCTCTGCTGTATAATTCTCTTACCCATTACATCATCCCAAGCTTAGTCGCAACGTCAACAGCCGGGTAATCCTCCTTTAATTTAACATAAGCTAATTTCTTATTCTTCATAGTATGTGTCCGAACTTTAGCAACCTTAACATCAAACAATTCCTCAACTTCCGCCTTTATAGAAGGCTTATCAATAGCTCTGTCAACAACAAAAACCAAAACATTGTCAACTTCAATTTGTCTAACAATCTTTTCAGTAGATTTTATTTTTTCCAAAATTATCGTCTTACTCATCTTTACCCTCCAAGAAACAATTCAAATCCTTTCTATTAATAATATTATTATAAGCAGTAGATAAAACACATTCCTTGTAATCAGCACTATTAGATTCCATTTTAGCAACATATTTACCCAAATGACGAATATGGAAAATTTTACCAGAACACATATCATCTTTATTGAAACATGGTTCTAAAGCTTGAGGACAAGGGATGTCAGGAAAATTAGAATTTCGAAAATTTGCCATTATCCAAACCGTCCTCCAATTTCTTCAATAGCCTTTTCCGTATAACAAACCAATCGACCAGCAACACCATTAGGTGCTAAATCCTTAACACACAATTCTCCAACATGAACAACCTCAATCCCCTTCCGCTTCATCGATTCCTCATCCCCAACAACAAACATCATCCCAGCATTAGACTTATACTTCCGACCTCTCATCTTCCCAATCCCAGCTCGAATACTTTTCTTCTTAATAACCGAACCAAACGAATCACCAAATACAGCCTCCATAGCTTTCAGAAAATCCTTAGTCTTAATATCCAAAATTTCCCTAGTAAAAACACCACCAACATTCATATCCCGACCAAACTTATTCTTCAAAGACAAAGCGTCAAAAGTTCCAACCAAAGCCGACCTGAAAGCAAGAAGTAACTCCTTCTTATTAATTTTCTTGAATAAATTCTTCCCCGCCCTCGGAGCATGCGGCCTTCGTCCACCACGAGTCGACGCAATAGTCGCACCAATCCAATTAAAACTAGAACCATGCCGTGACATAATCTTCCTCGGAACTCTAGAAATCCCCTTACCATAAGTTGCCTTCCAATCATGCCTCTTCTTCTTCGAAATCCCCGAAGCCGAATACTGAGCACCAGCCCCTTCCTTCGCACCATAAGCCTGAGCAAAACTCCCCTTCTGTGTCTCAAAAACCTTCAGCAAAATATCCGCCCGAATCCTAGAACTAAAACACTTAGGCAAAACAATATCCCCCTTAACCTTCCCGCTCTTATCATAAAGTTTAGCTTTCATCGCAACTCCAGCACCTCAAACTTCTGCTTAGCAGTATATTTAGTAGGCCGCAAAGCCGTAGTAACAAAAATTCCTCTCTTCGCAGGCCCATGAACAGAGCCCTTCAAAATCAAATAATCATTCTTCACCTTCCCATAATTCTTAAACCCACCCTTCCGATTAATACCATCTTCCCCACTCCCAACTGATCCTATTTTCAGTATCATACTATTATAAGAAACCCTACTAAAATAACCATGTTGTCCAGCCTGAGGTGCTCTAAAT
This sequence comes from archaeon, assembly GCA_018697035.1. Classification (GTDB taxonomy): domain Archaea; phylum Nanobdellota; class Nanobdellia; order Pacearchaeales; family GW2011-AR1; genus JAGVXH01. The sequence goes on from JABHSE010000002.1 coordinate 149,985, forward strand.
GTAACCCTAGCAGGATGCCAAGGAGCCAAAGATCCAGGTCTACGTTGACCCTTCTCGCTCTTATGATCCTTCAATGCAATACCAAATCTCTTAACCGGACCACTGGTCCCATACCCCTTAGTAACTCCTCTCACATCAACCAACCCATCCGAAAAAACATCGCCAACCGAAATATCCTTCCCAACATTCTCCTTAATGAAAGCCAACTTCGCATCCTTATCCCCAGAAACACCAACCTCAATCAAATCCAACTTCTTCTTCCCAATCCCAGTCTTATCAACACCACTAGACATCACAACCCTCACATCATCAAACTCCTGAGCATCATCTATCTTTCCAACAGACTTACCAACCTTAACTGATCTTTTCAAACTCTTATCGTTAGAAACAACAACATCCTTAGCCACCTTCCCATCTTTATAGAACCGAACAGAATAAATCCTCATAGCAGGACACTCCAAAACAGTAGCCGGAACAACAACCTTCTTTCCTTTAGTCATCGAATCCGCACCATTATCCTTTGCCCAAACAGAAATCATCCCAACCTTATATCCAACAAAGCCCATAAATCCAACACCTTCCTTATCGAGTGGCCTCCAATTCACACTAGGTATAATCTTCTTCGCACGAACCCGCGGGTAAAATTGCAAGCTTCCACTATGTATTCCGTTATTATCTGTCATCTGTATTGTTTCCTCGAGAGAACTTAACTATTTCAAGCCAGTGTTCTTCTCAGCAGTAGTTTTCGCTACTTGATCTTTCCCCCGTAGCACCGGAGCAAAAACCGTGACCAACCAATCACAAATCTCATCACCCAAACATTCAAGTTTTGGATGGAACTAAAATTAATCATAGATTAGGGTATATAAAGCTTATGGCAATCGAGATTCCCCCAACAACAACCCCGAAAAGGATCTTCCTCCAATCCTTCTCCAAATAAAAAAGCGACACCACCAACAAACAATAAGCCACACTCCCAAAAACAACATACAAAAAATCCCCATAATAAAGCGAAGTAAAAACCAAAACAATCAAACCAAGTCCAGCATAAACATCTTGCCGAATCCACAAAAACATCAAACCAAAAACGACACCACTTGTAACGAACTGCAAAAAATAAACAGGGTTATTCAACATCCAAACCCGAACCAAAACCAAAACAAAAAACGGAACACTACCCAAAGCAACCAAGTCTCTAGCCACCTCCTTCAACCAAACACCTTTCATAAAATACTGACGACATTAAACTATAAAATCCTTTCGTACTAGAAAACTAAGCAACCTTAAGCTGAACATCAGTTCGAGGAACGGCCTTATACTCATGTCCCGTCATCTTCGGAACAAGCTCATGCATCATATCATCCGAAATCCGAAAATCCTCATCAAGCCTCGCCTGAAGATCCGCCTTACTAATACCCTTTCGTTCCAACCTTATCTTCTCAGGTCCATACATCTTCAACGGGAAAACCCAAGTCTTAGAAGCAAAATCAGGACCATATTTCCCCATTCCCTTCTCAAGAAAACCCTTCAAGCTCGCAGGATTAGGATCGTAAACAAAGGGGTAAGCATCAACACCAGCCTTAACCATACTATCAAAAGTGTGCCACCTCTCCTCCTCTAAAAAACTAAATTTCTTATTAGAAAATCCAATAGCTCCAAGATGACTCTCTGCATCGGTTCCCTTAAAAGAACATAAAACCCCAAAATTATCATAAGCCGCAACCTCATTCCAAAAATTCTTATCTAACCTTCCTTCACTCTGCAAATGATCAATAAAATGACCAGTCATCAAATTAGTTTCCCCTTGAAAATACACCTCCTTAGAAAGCCCTCTCTTATCTAACTCTCTAAGATTCTCAGTCCACTGCCACGGAAGAAGAAGCGGCTCTCCACCAGAACGCCTCATAACATGAATAGTTTTATCTTTCCTAAGTTCTTCCAAGGCATCAATCCCCTCACTAACCGAAAAATACTCACCTGCACCTTTCTCTCCATTCTTATTAAAATCATCAACGAAACACCACGGACAATAAACATTACAAGTTTTAGTCTGCGGCATGAAAGTCATATTGGTCTCAGCCAAAGATCTATTCAAAGCAACCGAAGCCCATTGCGGCATATCAAACTGCTCCTTAACAGCTCTCTCTAAAGCTCCAGGATCATTAGGGTCAGCTTTCAAATTATCTTTAGTTCTATAAAAATCTCCAACAGTATAAGCTGATTTCCCAATATCAATACTCTGCGCAGTCCCAGAAAAATTCGCCAACAAATATTTCTTCACACCTTTTTCCTCAACAAAAGTTTTCCTACTTAAAGAATCATTCCTCTTCTCCGACCAGTACCTCTCTAAATTCATAACCGAATAAACACAGTATATATTATAAACATCATGCCACCCCAACATATATATCCCACACCACAACCAGTAACTCTTAAAAACCAATTTTCCGTTACATAATCATGGCAATAAAAACCCCAGAACTTCTTCCAGGCGAAAAAGGCTACGTTCCCAAAAAAGAGAGAACAGCCAAAAGAAAAGCAACAGAAAGAAAGAAAAAAGCAGTGCGAAGAAAAAAAGATAAAATAATAGGCAAGATAAAACCAGGATACAAAGGCTACAGAATAGGCAAATTAACAATCACTCCACGAAAAGAAAGAAGATACCCAATATGGAGGTACTCCAAAAAAATAGGAGAGATCATCGTAACTCCCGAAGAAGAGATAACTCTAACATTCAAAAGACTAGGCGGAATCGGAAATTTCAAACACCTAATCCAAGACGCAGATTTCCAACTCCAATGGGCAATACGAGAACAAGAACTCCTAATGACACAAGAAAAATGCTTCAACTGTTCAAAAAAAATATCCAGAGCCGCAAAACCGAACCTTTATCATCATAAGATGTTCAAGGTTCGAACCGATCTCCTAGAAAAAGCCGCAAAAGTTCCCGAAAAAGTTATAGCAGGAAAACTAACAATAGAAAAAGGCTGGGAAAAATTCAACGATATTCTCGAAGGCGGAAATAGATACTATATGAGCCTCGAAGACACAACCCTACTCTGCGCCGCCTGCGCTAAACAAAAAAACCTTAACGAATAATCATGGAAGAAAAACCTTGGTTCGTTTATATCTTAGAATGCCAAGACGGCTCATTTTACACAGGAGTTACAGTTGACCTAGACAAAAGAATGAAAACTCACGCCGAAGGTAAAGGCTCAAAATATGTCAGACAAAAAAGATTCAGAAAACTTCTCAGGTCGAAAGAATGCAAAAACAGATCCGAAGCTCAAAAAGCTGAATGTTATATTAAAACATTGCACAAATATGACAAACTAGATTGGTTCAAAGATAACATCACTTACTAGGAATATTGTAAAACTGAACAAAACGACTTCCTTCAAAATTCAAGTCAGTAAAAGCATTAGCAACCTTTCCATTTTTCTCTACAACAGGATAAAGTTCTCTCAACCCATCACATAAACCACTTTGTTCAAATAAATTAACTTCCTTAGGGTCACCAATAGAAATTATATTCTCAATACCAAAAGGAGTAATATTAGGTTGGTCATCAGAATTAGCGACATCACGATGAACTTCCGCAAGATATTTACCAGAATTCGAATCTCTAACAATCCTGAAATAAGGGTTACTATTCATAGCAATCAAGTTCCAATAAGCTTTATAAAAATTATTATAATCAAGTTCAACCACGTGCTTCCAAAATAGGCAAGTTAGCCTCAGTCGGTACATAAATCACTTCCGTATTCCCATCATTCAATCCCTCAACAAACTTATATCTAATATATTCATCCGTAATAGATCCCGCAATAATCTCATTCGCATCAGCAATCCCCTGCGCCCGAATCACCTCAGCCTCCGCTATCAACTTTGCCGACTCCTTCAACGCCGCAGCCTCCTCAATAGCAATCTGTTTATTCCACTCAGCCTCCTTCAACTGCGCTTTCCCATTCAACTCTCGAGCATAAACCTTATAATTCGGAAGCCCCCAAAGAAAACCACCAAGCAAAAGCAAAACAATAACAATACCACTAATAGCCAACCAATCAACTCTCATAACAAACGAAACAATACAACATATATAAATCTTCTCAGTCGATATCTCTAGCATAAATAGAATACATTCTACCAGGATCTCCAGTATATCCAGAACCTTTTATTTCGGAAAACCCAGTTTTCCTAAGTACTGCTAAATTTGTCTCATTAGTAGATTCAACAAAAGAAAGAACTCTAGCTGGACCCTTTGCCATTTCCGCAATAGAATCAGTAGCAGCATTCTTCAATAATTTTCCAAGTCCCTTCCCCCTTTCCCCTCTCTCTACAAAAGATTCAATCTCAACATCTCCAGGTTTAATATAACTTGAGGCCGCATTAGTATACCTATGACATAAAATAAATCCAACAGGGTCACCACGGGAATTATCCACAAAGTACCCCCACTTGTTTTGAGAATTTCCAATAGAGGATACCATAGTGTCAATAGCTTCTTTGTCATCCAAACAAAAATCTCCATCAGCTTCAGTTTCCCTATAAAATAAAGAATACATTTCAGCTAATTTTCTTTTAGACTCTTCGTCTTCAATGAGACGAATATTATCATTTACCATATGTTACTATTGAATAGTAACTATATAAAGTTTCCGATAACCAATTTTGATTATTGCACCGTAATTTCTAAGTTAGAATTTTTAAAGCGTACAGATGTACGTGAGAGAATTATCACAACGAAATTACAAGCAAGAATAAAAATTAAGCAACAAACTCAGCCGAACTCTCTCTCATGTCCCCATCAACATCCACAACCCTCTTCAAAACACCCTTCCTCTTAGCCATCTCCCGAATCTCAGCCGGCTTCAAACTCTCTATATCAGCAGGATAAACAATATCAGTCACATCAATCTCATGCGCAATTCTCACATTCTCAAACTTCACAATATCAAAAAACAACTCCTTCAAAATACCTTCATCCAAAGTTTTCAAAGTACAAAAATCAGCCTTAGGCCCATCCCCTTTTTCTTTCCCAGGTTTCCCGCTCGCAGGAGCCTTAGGTTTAATCTTCAAAACAAAATCATCTCCCTTGAAACTCAAAGCAAAAAACGCCTTAGGATACTTATCCATCAAAGCAAAAATCTCCTCACCCTCAATCTCACAATCCACAACATGCTTCCGCACTCCCTGAAAATTACCAACCTTCTTCAACTCAAACTTAATCTCATCTCGCAGATCCAAAGTAGAAACAATCACTCCCGTAACCTTCACCGATCCACCAACCCTCTCCAAACATCGCCTAACCAAAAAATTCGCATACTCAGCTCCAGTCTTCACCGCCCAATTCTTCGCCTGCCGTTTCCCCTCAATCAAATATTTATTACGATAAACCCCTCGTCCAAATTTCAAAAAAGCAACATGCACACCCTCGTCAAAATCACCATCAAAGATTTTTTTTATAATCATCCCACCTAAAAAGAATTTCTCTTTATAAGTTTTCCCAAACTTTATAAGTCCGGCAATCATATAATAATATGGCAGAATCCGGAGGCATAAAAAGAGTAGTGGCATCAGTTCTAATCCTAGCAATTTTTGCACTAACCTTTCTAATCTTAAAACCAATTATCATGCCAATAATTTTCGGACTCCTCTTCGCATACATCTTCGGCCCAATCTATAGGTTCCTCAATAAGATAGTCAAAAACCAAAACATCGCAGCGTTCATAATAATAGCCGGACTCATATTAATAGTTTTAATTCCAACAATATATTTTGTACCAGCAATAGTCAGTCAGGCATTCGAGATATCAGTTATGATACAAAACCTAAATCTCACAGAAGTAGTTCAAATTTTCATAAAAGGTAACATAGCCTCTACTATAGCAATAAATCTAGATAACATCATCGGACAATTCTTCACAACATTCCTAGTCCAATTTAAGAACCTCCTACTAAATCTTCCATCTCTAGCATTCCAATTCGCAGTATTCCTGTTCACATTCTATTTCGCAACACGAGATGCAGAAAATCTAGGGACCTATATAAGATCACTTTCACCATTTTCCAAACCAACAGAAACAAGACTATTACAAGAGTTCCGAGGAATAACAAACGCAATAGTATTCGGACAAGTTCTTATCGGAATAACACAAGGTCTAGCGTTAGGGGCAGGACTCTTTTTCTTGGGTGTACCAAACGCACTAGTTTTAACCTTTATGGCATCACTTTTATCAATAATTCCAATCCTAGGATCGTGGTTAATATGGCTTCCAACCTCGATATATCTTCTAGTATCAGGACAAACTTTCGCAGGAGTTTTCCTTCTTCTCTATGGAGCACTCTTCGTCTCATCAATAGACAATCTCCTACGACCATATCTCCTCTCAAGAAGATCTACACTCCCAATCGCATTAAGTCTAATCGGAACAATCGGAGGATTCCTATTCTTCGGAATAGCCGGTCTCGTCCTAGGCCCACTAATTATCGCATATACACTAATCATAATAGAATTTTACCGACAAGGTAAACTAAAAGATTTATTCAATAAATAGGAAGGAAAAGGTGAAACTAAAAACAAAAAATTTCAATTGGCACGCAGGAAGGCCAGTTGTATTTCTAAACGAAGAAGTGGCAACAAAAATGAACGTCTTCGTAGACGATAGAGTAGCTATAACAAACAGCAAAAAGATTTATGCGATAGTGGATATATTCTCCAAATTGGTAAAAAAAAATCAAATCGGAATTTCCCATGAGTTAAATAGAATACTCAAGCTCAAAAGCGGATCTATAGTAGAAGTCTCAGCTTCAGAAATATCCGATGCATCATTTTTAATCAAGAAAAAACTAAACGGAGGAACACTTTCTGAAAAAGATTTGAGTTTCATAGTATCAGAGATAGTTCATAATAATCTAACTGAGGCCGAAATCGCATTCTTTACATCGGCCCAAAAACTAAACGGAATGAAGTTTAAAGAAACAATCAATCTAACGAAAGCAATGGTAAAAACAGGAGCAAGGTTAAAATTTAAAGGTAAATATGTGGCGAATAAACATTGCATAGGAGGAGTTGCGGGAAATAGAACTACACCGATTGTAATAGCAATATGTGCAAGCCTCGGAATAAAACTTCCAAAAACATCATCACGAGCGATAACATCAGCCTCAGGAACAGCTGATGTAATAGAGACAATAGCTAACGTAGAAATATCACTTAAAAAAATAGTCAAAATGATAGAAAAGCAAGGTGCCTGTTTGGCATGGGGTGGCTCTCTAGGGTTAGCTCCCTCCGATGACAAAATAATCCAAGTCGAACGACTCTTAAATCTAGATGTGGAGCCACAGCTCCTAGCATCAATTATGTCTAAAAAAATAGCAACAGGCGCAAAATATATTCTAATCGATATCCCATATGGACACGGTGCAAAAGTAAAAGATTTAGCAAGTGCAAAACGCCTAGGAAGAAAATTTCATAAAATAGCAAAGCATTTCAAACTCAAAATGAAAGTTATATACACCGACGGAACCCAACCAATAGGTGATGGATTTGGTCCAGTTTTAGAAATGTTAGATATAATAGAAGTCTTCAAAAATAATGGACCCCAAGACCTGAAAGAAAAATCAATATATCTAGCAACCGAACTCATAAAACTCTGCGGTATAAAGAATGCAAAAACTAAAGCAACTGAAAGTTTAGAATCAGGAAAGGCCTATGAGAAATTTAAAGAAATAATAAACGCACAAAATGGAAAAAAGAATTTTAATAATAAATTAAAAGAACTGAAATTAGCCAAATTCAAAAAAATAATCCCAGCTCAAAAATCTGGAAACATAACAACAATTGACAACAAGGGAATAAATTCATTATGTAGAATTCTTGGGACTCCAGAGACAATCGCCGCGGGAGTTTACCTTCATAAACATCTAGAAAAAATCAAAAAGGGTGAACCCTTGATAACTCTCTATTCAGAATCCAGAACAAAAATGAAAGACGCCATAAAATTTCTAGAAGAGTTTAAACCAATACAAATCAAATAATCATTGATTATATGTTTTGTAAATAAAAGGATTATAAGCTATCTCAATTAATCCATTGATATCCCCATTAATACAACTAGCAATTTCCTCGAGTTCAACCTGGCTATCCGAACCAAACGATAAAGGTAAAAGATAACCATCACAATTATACGACGTTTCAAAATCGGACACCCTTTCCCTATCAGGAACATTACCACACATCACCTCATAAAATTTCTTAGCATAATCAACACTCTCAAATTTTAACTCAATATTCAAAACAAAAGCGTTCTCAAGAGAAATCTTGCCATGTTTATAAGAGTTAAACATAATCAAAAGATAACAACATATACTATAAATACTTTTATATAAAAATTAAAGAACAACAGCCTTTAAAATCACAACATCTTCAACTGGCTTATCACGAGCGCCAACAGCAACTCCAGCAATCTTATCCACAACATCCATGCCCTCGACAACCTCACCAAACACCGGATGCTTACTACTCAACGGCTGCTTATCATAATCCAAATTACTATTGTCAACCAAGTTAATAAAAAACTGACTCGACCCCGTATTCGGTCCAGCATTAGCCATAGAGATAGTCCCACGAACGTTACTATGTCCAGCAACAAACTCATCTGCAATCTTAGGAATCTTTGGGTCTCCCATTCCAGTACCAGTAGGGTCCCCGCCCTGAATCATAAAACCATTAATAATCCTATGAAAAATAACACCATCGTAAGTCCCAGCCTCAGTAAGCCCCTTAAAATTCCCAGCAGTCACAGGCATATCCCCATATAACTCAATCACAATATCCCCATGATTCGTCTCAAGTTTTACTTTTACATTTCCCATATTTTCATCAATATTACTAAACGCGACTACCACAAGCCACGTAAACAAAACAACCAAACCCACACTTAAAAAGATTGCCACATCTTTTCTTTTCAACAATTTTTTTACACCCTTCATCACGAGCAATAACATCTACTCTTTATAAAATTAATCCATCAAACAAATTTAAAAACCTCTACCTCAATTCATTATTAGGCCCACATCGCATACCATCGCTTCAAAGAAGCTCGGACACGAAAACTTAAAAGTTTTCTACGCAATGATGGACTAAAGCCCACATCGCGTAATGGTATCGCACTGGTCTTGAACACCAGACCCTTCGGGGTATCCCCGTTCGATTCGGGGTGTGGGCGTCCTAAAAAGGAAAAGCCTGTATCGCGTAATGGTATCGCACGCGGCTCGAACCCGCGGTCTTTCGAGACATCCCCGTTCGATTCGGGGTACAGGCGTTATGAGCGAAATTCATCATAAGATAGTTAGAGAAATAATAGAAGAGTATCAAGTCAAAAAAGATGTTATAGGGATAGTCGTTTTTGGGAGCGTAGCCTCTGGAAGAGAAAGACCGGATTCTGATGTAGATATCGAGATTATTTATAATTCAAAGAAAAAATGGGAACTACTTGACAAAACCAGGTATGGAATAAAAATAGATTTTGAAGAAGCTGGAATCGAAGAGTGGGAAAAGATGACAGAGAAATATCCATATCTATATTATTTTGAACATGACAAAATTGTTTACGATTCCACAGGGCTATTAAAAAAAGTTTTTGACAAACTGAAAAAATATTATAAAAATAATGAAAAAGTCCAGGAGTTTTGGAGAAAAGAATGGAAAGAAGCAAAAAAATTAAAAGAGTCCGGAAAAAAGAAAGAAGTAATTCATTTCGCAGACATCTGCGACAAAGCAGAAATAAAATTTTCATCACATAAAAAAGTTAAAAGAAAAATCATGACAAAAGAATGGTTTAACAAGCATTCAAAATAATAATCAATCGCACAACTAAAACGACCCCATCATCCTTTCCGAAGAACAAGTCCAACTAAACAGACCCCATCCTTCGAATCCAACAGCCAAGCCATTCCGACCTCGCCATCTCAAAATCTAACCTAAATTAAATCTATCCGAACAACGAAGCCAAACCAGCAGCCGATTCGACCTTAGGTTCTTCCTTCTTCTCTTCTTCTTTCGGTGCATCACCAGCAGGTGCAGCGCCACCAGCAGCCGGAGCCGCAGCAACACTAGCATTCGCCAACTTATCAGCAATATCTACGCCAGACAAACTAGCAACCATTACCTTAACCTTAGCTTCATCTACAGAAGCGCCAGTAGCAGCAACAACAGCTTTCAGATTGTCTTCGTTGATGTCCTTACCAACTTTGTGCAACAAAAGAGCAGCATATGTGTATTCCATTTTGTATTATTTTCTACAAACCTTATTTTGCAATTTAGTTTGTTGAATTTGATAAGGAAAATGCTTTAGGTCATCATCCGTCATAACAATAGCTCCAGGAGAAGATCTTGGCTTATCTGTATTGTAGCCAGGAATTCGGTCAAGGTAACTTCCTGTAGTATAAGTTTTATCTTCTGGAATATCTAAGCAATGAGATGCTCCAGATAAATTTATTGAAGAATTCATCTATCCGAACAACGAAGCCATTCCAGCGCTCGCATCAACTGGCTTCTCCTCCTTTACTTCTTCTTTCTTTTCTTCCTCTGCAGGTGCTTCCTCAGCAACAGCTTCAGGCTCAGGTTCTCCAGTAATAACTCGAGTCAAAATTCCCTCTTCAGCATTAGCCTTCCCAATTATAGTATCAAGTGTTTCCGCATTAACAATCCCCAAATCAATAGCAAAAGCAAATGCCCTACCACAATCATACTCCAAATCTGCAACAGCCCCATCAACATCAATCACAATGTCAGCGTAAACCTTACCATCCATAAAAGCAGCAACAGGATCAATCCCAACTTCAAACGGAATAATATCAAGCTTAGCCATAATACTCGCAACAGCCTCAGTAACTTCCTTACCTTCCTTCAAAATAACCTTATCCTTCATAACTGCAATCTTCCCATTCTCAACCTTAGGAGCAAGCCCAACAGCACTCAAAGCAGAAATGTCAGGACCAGGGACAAGCTCAGTAGGCCCAGCTTTAACTTCAATATCAAAAGGAGCAATCATCCCAGCCTTAGCCTTAGCCGGCGATTTCTCATTAGCCAAAATCCCACTAATAACAAAAGCATCTTCGTCCGAAAAAAGCATAGCAGTCGAATCCTCAACATAAGGAATCAAATCATTCAAAGCCTCAACCTTATTCTCATTCAAAGCAAAATTAATCAAACTCTTCTTAATAACCTGCACCTTAGCCTTACTCCTAAGCTTCTTCTTAATATCCTGAAACTGCGCCGACGGCAAACCCTTGACCGAAATAACCATAACAGTTTTCTTTTTAAACAATTCAGCGAGCTCCTTAACTTTCGCTTTTTTCACATCACTAACATGTGTCTCTTGCATTGTGTTCATTTTATCATTTTCTCCAATTTTTTTGCCTCAGATTCCCTTAGACTAATAGCATTAATACGATTACATTCATGTTCCCCATTAGAATATAAAGCAATAACCTTTCCTTCCTCCAACCTATACAATCTCTTACAATTGTCTATAACACAGTCACTAAAACTAGGGCAAACATTGTACCCCTTCATCGTCTCTCCAAAACAACAACCGGCTTAGTCATCGTAAATTTAACCAAAACATCCTTAACATTATCATTACCTCTCGGCAACTTCTTAGTCAACTCAACCACAGCAGCATCAATATTCTCAACCAAATCTTTATCCGACATACTCTCCTTTCCAACTCGAACCTTAATCGACATCTCCTTATTTTTAACCCTAATCGCCTTCTTCATTTTATCAATCATAGCCTCAATCATAACATCATCCTCCTTAGGAACAATCCCAGCTAACGGAGACGGCATCTTGTTAATCGGACCGAACACACGACCAAACTTAGTAGCAACTTTACCCATCATCGGCGCAACGGCCAAAAACGCATCGTACTTCTTTGCCAAATTCTTAATATCCTTAGTATCCTTATACTTAACAAAATCCTCCTCGGTAATCGTATTAATCAAATCAGTCCTCTTACTAAAAAAAGCAGCAAGTTTCTTCTCCATCCCATGCGGCACAAAAACAAAAGTATTCAAAGCCTCACGACGAACATCAAAATTCTTCAAATTCACAATCAAGTCAACCGACTGATCAAACTTTCTCTTCTTCTCATTTCGAAGTTCCGCAATTGCTTTTATTGTTTCCATGTCCATTAAACTGTTAGAATTTTTTCGGATTACTCCTTCTACTAACAGTAGTAATAACTAATCAAAATTTTACTTTATAAAAGTTACCATTACCAATTTCTAACCCAATCACAACAATCCTTAAATAACAAATCTTCTAAATAATAAAATGGAACTAATAGCACTCTTATCAACCGGAAAGGGAACATGGGGACAAATCGCAGGTCTAATCCAAAAAGGCGAATGGGAAAAAGTAATAGTTGTCGGCCCACCTTTCGCAAAAGATTTCACAGTTAGTGGAGAACCCTTCGACTTCATAGAATTCGACCCCAATAAAAATTTAGTCCAACTAAAAAAAGAATTTACTTCTAAACTAAAAGGCAAGTTCAATGGACTAGAGGTAGCACTCTCAATCGCATCAGGAAACGGTAAAGAACACATGGCCCTCCAATCCGCTCTTCTAAATCTCCCAGTTGGCGTCCGATTCACAGCCCTAACAAAAGACGGCGTGATAATGTTATAAAAATGGACATGCGAGAAGAGTGGAAGAGCATTGTAGAAGAATATCCTCCATTAGATTTTTGTAAGGAAAATTGTAAAGGTTCAGAATATACCGGTTTGATAGAACTTGAAGCTCCTGGTATAAATCTAGGTGGAAACGAGCACGCAGCAGGAAATTATTATTGGCAAATGTCTTTAGCAAGAAGAGCTCATTGTACTGAGTGCGAAGAAGCTATGATCTGGAAGTTAGGAGAAACAAAAAAAAATCTAATAAAAATAGCCAAAGAAGCAATAATAGATTCAAAATTAAAAAATTTAATCAAAAAAATTTAATCTTCATATCAACACTCTTCCGAACCAAAGCAACAACACAACTCCGATCATCCTCAGCCCCAACACTAAAATCCCCAAGCCTCTCTCCAAGTGCACGAGCAAACTCTTTAATCCCCTCATGCCAAACCTGATTATCATAACCCATCCTCTCCTTCGCATACCCAACAGCCTTATACCCCTTAACATGAACAAAATCCGGCTCAGCCCGCTTGATCAAAGAAACATACTCATCAATCATGTCGTCTTCCCCGACCCCCAACTCCCGACCCCCAACTCCCGACTCTTTTACCATATTACTCATCTCCCCAAACTCACCCTCGCTACCCTCCTTAACAAGCGTCAACCGAACAACCCGCCTCACTTTCCCCTTTAGCTCTCTCATCACATCCAAACTTTCTCCAAACTTAACCCAAGCATCCCGAACAGAAGACCGATGCCATTTCAAAAACAATTCCTCATTAGGAGCATTACAAGAAATAACAAGTTGAGTAGGCAATCCACTAACAAAATCCTGTTCCATTTTTTCATTGTCCGCGTTTGTCCGCGTAGTCCGCGGTTCATTTTTTCTCTCCACTCTCTCCAACCTTTTAATAGCCTCAGGATTCAACCCATTACTAACCAAAAAACTAACAGCTCCCCGTCGACGTATCTCCGCAAACATCTCCCCAAGCCGTGGATAAAGCGTAGACTCTCCACTAAGACTCATCGTAAAAAGGCTAGGCTCAATATCTTTTTCAAAACTCTCAGAATCAACATCCGCATTCCCCTTCATCCCCTGCAACATCTCACGCCGCTTAGCAACAATCCCATCCAATATCTCAACCGGATCATCCACGCTCGGCAACTCAGTCCCAAGATTCATCTCAATCGGCCTCCAACAATGCAAACACTTATTCTCACACCACATCACCGACGGCGTCATCTGAACACACCCACTACTCTTGATCCCATAAAACTTCTCTTTCCAACATCCCCTGTCTCCCTTTAAAGAATTCTTCGTCCATCGACAAATCTGCACAGCACTAGTCTCACCAACAAGACCATAGTTCATTTTTTCGAGCTTGTCTCGAACATTATTAGCTTCGCATTTACGTTTTGGATTATCCCTAGCCATAAAAACAAAACCCGATTCCCACTTATAAAATTAATTAATAAAAAATAAAATAAAAATTAAGAAGATTACCTCTTCTTCTTTTTCTTAGCAACCTTTTTCTTGACCGCTTTTCTCTTAACTACTTTCTTCTTAGCAACCTTTTTCTTAGCCGGTTTCTTCTTAGCAGCTGCAGCAAGTTTCTTTTTTCTTTGTTCCATTGCAGTTACTTGTTTCTTAAGAGAACGAATCTTAATCACACACTGTTTTGGAGTTGTTGGTAAAGCCATATTTTATACACCTCATTTAGTTAGAGCAAAAGCTCAACATTAAGACGCCATCCCCCTTTAAATAACTTATCAAATAACTCTCACGAACCAAAAAAACATCATCAACGCAAACATAAATAATATCAAATAAGTCGCAACCTTATACGCATTCTTAGCTAACTTCTCCGAACCAAAGACGCTCAAAATAGCCAAGTAAAAAAACCGACCACCGTCGAGCATTCCAATCGGCATCATATTAAACAAAGCCACAAGCAAATTAATAATCATAATCCACCAAAGAAAATAATAAATGAACCAAACAAAATCACCATTCCAAGTCGGTTTATAATAAGTAGATGACTCCTTGAACCCCATAAACTTCGCCAACAATCCCTGAATAACTCCTCGAGGATTAGCCTCATTGTGCCCAACACCCAAATAAGCCTTCGACGAATCCTCAGGGTGCTCACCCAACATAACATCATACTCCTCAATGCCATCAACACCATTAACATTCTCAGTCACAAATCTAACAACATCCCCCGGATTCTTGTTCTCTAAAAACCATCTCAAATCATCAAGCCTCAAAATCTTCACATCATCAGCCTGAATAATCGCACCCTTCATCCCAGCCAAAACAGCAGGCGCCTCCACATAAGCAATTAAATATTCCGCACCAACAACATTAAGCTGCGAAGCAAGCCCATCATCCAAATAATAATTCCCATCACTAGTCAACACTTTCTTTAAGCCATCAATATCTTCAAACCCACTCACATTATCCAACGGAATCGCAGCCACACCATACGAATTAAAAACATATCCAGATGCCGCAAACGAACTAAAAAAGAAGCCAACATAAAGAAGATAAAATAACAACGCCATCAAAATATTAGCAAAAACACCAGCCCCCAAAACCGTCATCTGATTCAACTTACTCTTGCTTTTCAAACTCCTCTCACTCTGCTCAACAAACGCTCCAAGTATCGGTCCTAAAAAAATTAACCCAGTAGACTTAATCTTAATCTTAAACAGCCTCATAAAAACCCCATGACTAAACTCATGAGAAATAGCAACAATTGCCAAAGCAATCATAAAATAGGTTATATAAAAAGTTGGAAAAAAAGACTTCATCCCAAACAACTGCGGAAAATACGGAATCAATGGAGCAATCGGAGGCGCCTTAATCACCTGCGTAATCTCAGGATGAAGCAAATAAATAGAAGCAGTCTTCCCCAGCATCCAAACCATCGTTCCCATCAAAACAGCACCAACCCCAACAATCAACCATTTCATTTTCCTCATAACTTCACCGAACTTATCAGCAAACCACGTAATAGCACTAACTCCAAATTGCGTTCTCCATAAAAACATCCAACCATCCCTACTCAATCCTTCTACAGATTTCCCCTTCTTCTTTAAAAAAATCGTCAACACAATTCCAAGCAATACCCAAAAACCAATGTCTGCAATCATAATCTTAGTCAGTTCAAGCCCCAAAATATTCACCATCGAAACAAAACACAAATTGACTTTAAAAAACTACTTACCTTCTTCTATAAAATTCACAATCAAGTCCAGAATCTAACAACCTATCGTTGTCCCATGAAAATTGTCCAAAATTATGAGGAGAAGAATCATTTTGCCCAAACACCTTGATATATCTACCATCGACACTAGTACAAATTCCAGCTTTTATAATAGGAGAATGCCCATAATCTTTTTCTTCAGGAATTTTGCGAACTACAACTAGACTACCTTTAAAGTCAGCCCGAATAATATAATTAATTTCCTCAAAATCTCTTTCTAATACTTTAGTAAATTCACAAGAAGGCGCAAATCCAGGACGTTTAATTCCATGAACTGCATATGTACTATCACCACTCTCACTATTGGGTAAACGCTCACTATAATCCATTCCACAAACCCAAGCTACAGTTCCAAGAGAATTAGATTTAACATAAATATTATTTCCATTGTCTTTAATTTTTTTTATAACAACATCTCCCAAAGAAGGATTTTTCGCCAAAACTCTAATTCGAACCTTTTCCTTTAAAGAAAGACTTCCCCACGATTTACTACTCATGTAAATCATAACAAATATAACTTTTTAATTTTTACTGTAAAACAATATATACTTACTTCTTCCGAACTGGCCTAAACTCACGAGCCTTACACTTTCGACATCTAACCTTCCCACCAATTATCTTCAAAGGCTCAACCTTCATTTTATGCTTACAGACCTTACATACAAAAGCATTCTTGTACAATCGATTCTGCGCAGCAGGAATTTTAGTCGCCATAATCAAACATCAAAAATTCACTTTAAAAAACTTCCTACTCCTTAAATATCAAAGAGCCCGTTTCAACAACATCTCGCCTTCAATATCCCAATATTCAATCTCAGCACCCTCAACAATTCCATCAACTCCTTCCATGATCTCTAAATCCATATTTTCAAAACTCTCCGAATCCATAACACTAGCCATATTCCCAGCAACCGACAAAACCTGCCCATTTCTCTTATCAATCATAGGAACTTCAACCTTATCATGCCCAGGAATAACACCAACCTTTTTCTTTCCAGTAAAAGCATTCATGGCTTCATAACGAACCTTAGCGTGCCCATGTTTACCAGTCTTAGAAGTATCCGCTTTTCTAACCTGGTGCGCAACATCATCAAGCAATACATAACCACCTACACGCATTTCCGTAGCACAAATAACTCTAGCAACCATTAGCAAAAATCTTTAGATTTTTGATAGGCAAGGACTTTGTCATTGCATAAAATAAAACCTATTTTCTCCGTATAAATTATCATATATCACTAAAATTTATTTCTTTTATAAAACTTTGCGTAAAATTTCCCAAGCTAAACCTTAAAAACCCAAAACCTCACAAACATTCATGATAAACAAAAACGACTTCATAGAAATAGACTTCACAGGAAAGATAACAAGCACAAATGAAATCTTCGACACAACAAAAGAAGCCGACGCAAAATCCCAAGGCTTCAAAACCGAAGGCATCAAGCCCCAAATAATTTCCGTAGGTCACGAAATGCTCCCAAAAGGCTTCGATGCTGACATAGAAGGAAAAGAAGAAGGAAAAGAATACACTCTAGACCTAAAACCCGAAGAAGCATTCGGCAAAAGAAACAAAGACCTAATAAGGATGATACCAACAAAACATTTCCACGAACAAAAAATCGCTCCAGAAAGAGGAATGAGTCTAAACCTGGATGGCCAAATAGTCAAAGTCCTATCGAGCGATAAAGGCCGAACTTTAGCCGACTTCAATAACCCACTAGCCGGCAAACCAATCACCTATATATATAAGATAAACAAAAAAATCACAAACCAAAAAGAGAAAATCATCGCACTTCAAGATTTCTTTTTCAGACAAATATTCGATTATGAAGTGGAAGAGAAAACAATAATATTCAAAGTTCCAAAAGAAGCCGAGCAATTCATTAAAATGTTATCTCCAAAATTCGAAGAGATACTAGGTATGAAGGCAGATGCAAAAACAATCGAACCCAAAAAAGAAGCAGAGAAAAAATAATTCTACCACTTTAAGCCACAAATTCTTAAAAACCCAAACAACCAACCTAACTCATGGAAGACATACTAAGCAATAGCATCCCAGAAGCAATACCAACCCAATCATTCTCAACCAATGCAAACGCAGAAATCGACCGAGAACTAGAACAAATTCTACAAAAACAATCCGCAAGAATCAAAGTAATCGGAATCGGAGGAGGAGGTGGAAACACAACGTCTAGAATGCGAGAAATCGGAATCAAGGGCGGAGAAATCATAGCAATAAACACAGATGCACAGGATTTACTCTACGCAAACGCAGATCAAAAAATCCTAATCGGACGCGAAATCTCAAAAGGTCTAGGTGCAGGATCAAACCCAAGAATCGGGCAAGAAGCCGCAAAAGAACAAGCCCAAGACATAAAGAAGAAACTAGCAAACTCCGATCTAGTCTTCGTAACCTGCGGACTTGGAGGCGGAACCGGAACAGGTGCGGCACCAGTCGTAGCAGAAATGGCAAAAAAACAAGGAGCCTTGGTAATAGGTGTGGTAACTCTACCCTTCACAGTCGAGGGAGCAAAACGAATTGAAAACGCAATGGAAGGCTTAGAAAGAATGGAAGGAATCGTGGACACACTAATCGTAATCCCAAACGACAAGCTCCTAGACCTCGCACCAGACTTACCCTTGCCAACAGCCTTCAAAGTAGCCGACGAAATCCTAACAAACGCGGTAAAGGGAATCACGGAACTAGTGACATCTTCAGGATTAGTAAACTTAGACTTCGCAGACATCAAAGCAATCATGGCAAACGGCGGCGTCTCACTAATTGGAATGGGAGAATCCGACTCAAATAACAGAGCAGACGAAGCAGTCGAGAAAGCACTAAACAACCCACTCCTCGACGTCGACATAAAAAATGCATCCGGCGCCCTAGTAAACGTAATCGGCGGAACAGACCTTTCCTTGGAAGAATACAAACTAGTAGTCCAAAAAATAGGAGAACAACTTTCCCCAGACGCAAAACTAATCTCAGGAGCCCAAATATCAAAAGATATGGAAAAAGCAATAAAAGTAATGGTCGTAATAACCGGCGTCAAATCTCCACAAATATCAGGCGAACGGCTTCCAGTAGAAGAAGCCAGGAGAAAAGATATGGAAGGCGAATTAGGCATCAAGTTCTTTGAAGAATGATCATGCGAAGTTTTTAAAAACCAACAACTTATCTAACTACATGGTAAAAAAACTAACAAGAAAAATCTCATCCCAATACCACAAGTATCTTCGAGTATGGCGACTCCTTAAAAAACCAACAATGGAAGAATTCAAAACAATCTCAAAAGTTTCCGCCATAGGACTTCTTGTAATTGGAGCACTAGGTTTCCTAATATCAATCGCCATCAAGAGTGTATCATAATCAGAATACCACATAATCACAAACCCAAATATTTAAAAAAGAAATTTTTCTACTAATTATATCTAGTTCTTAGAAATTTTTGAACTAGCTCAAGCAAAATGGCAATTGGATATGACGACGAATTTGACTACCTCTCTGAAGAGGAAGATGATAGTGTAGCTGAAAGTTTCGCACCAAAAATTAAAGGAGCAAGTGACTCGTCGTTAATGTCAGAAGAAACAGATGCAGAACCAACGCCAGAGCCAGAAAAAATTAAAGAAGAAATCAAAGTTGAAAAACCAAAAAGAGAATTCGAATCTCAGATATATATTGTAAAAGTAACAACAAATAAAGAAGACAAAGCACTTGAAATGATAGCCGACAAAGTAAATAAGAAAAAAATTGGCATTTATGCAATAGCACGACCTCATGGATTAAGAGGATATATTTTTCTAGAAGCTCCAGATCACAAGCATGCAGAAGATGCGGTATTCAATCTCCCATATGTTAAAGGAATTATTGGAGAAACGGTAACATACGATAAGGTAAAACAAATGCTAGAACCAGTCACGGCCGATATCAAAATAGAAAAGAATGACATAATAGAAATTATTTCTGAACCATTCAAGAATGAAAAGGCAAAGGTGGTCAGAGTAGACAAGCCAAAGAACGAATGCGTGGTATCACTATTGGGAGCAGCAGTGCCAATCCCAGTTACAGTAAAGCTAGACAACATCAGGGTAATAAGAAGGGAGGAACTCGAAGAAGAGTAGTTAGTTTTAAAAACTACTTTTTCAAAAATCTAAAATGGCAGTTATCAAATTAATGGTCGAAGGTGGAAACATGACACCAGGTCCAGCAGTTGCACAACAGTTAGGACCAATGGGAGTTAATATGGGAAAAGTAATTTCCGATGTAAACGAGGCAACGCAAGAATTCAAAGGAGTAACTCTTCCAGTTCATCTAACAGTCAATGCAGATACAAAAGAAGTAACAATCAAAGTCTTATCTCCACCAACTTCCGAACTAATCAAAAAAGAACTAGGAATTGAAAAAGCTTCAGGCGCTAGACTAAAACAACGAGTAGGGAACTTTGCAGTTGAGCAAGTAATCTCAGTGGCAAAAGCAAAGCACGATTCGATGTTATCAAATGATTTCATGGCAACAATAAAATCAGTAATAGGAACATGTCAAGCCCTAGGTGTACTAATCGAAAACAAGGAAACAAAAGAGATTATGCAAGATATCAATGAAGGGAAGTTCGCAGAAGAAATCAGCGCTAAAAAAACTGACGTAGATTCAGAAAAACGGAAGGCATTGGACGATTACTTTGCAACAATTGCAGAAAAGCAAGAAGCAGTTAAGAAGGAAGAGGACGCAGAAAAGGCAGCTGAAGAAGAAAAGAAAGCAGCTAATGCAGTTGCTCCAGAAGCAACACCAGAAGCAAAGAAATAGATTTATTAATAGATAAATCACCTCATATTTATGGGGCCATGGTCTAGCCTGGTATGATTCGAGGTTTGGGACTTCGCGACCGCAGTTCAAATCTGCGTGGCCCCATTCAAAATCAAGAAAGAACGCGATTTGGACCTTGGTTCAAGTCTGTGGCGAACGATTCGCTTCGAGAAACGGAAAAGGTTAAGTACCGTTTCGAAATGCAAATTGTGAGAGAAGCCCCATATCAAAATAAAAACAAAAAAACAAAAATGGCAGTAAAGAAGAAAAAAATCGGAAGCGCAGGAAGATTTGGCGCAGGCTACGGTAAAGTAAAGCAAAAACTAATAGCTGTAGAGAGAAAGCAACGAATTAAGCAAGAGTGCCCATTTTGCAAAGGGCACGCAAAAAGGGTAAAACTATCAATTTGGCTTTGTAAGAAGTGTGATAAAGAATTCGCTTCCGGAGCGTATCATTTAAAAAACCAAAAAACTAAGAATTAAAATGGCAGGATATAAATGTTTTCAATGTGGAAAGAAACTAAAGTCAGAAGACTTAAAAAAACGATTCGTATGTCCGGAGTGCGGCTCAAGGATTTTCTACAAACCACGAACTAAAATGAAAACAATAACTACAGATTAAAATGGCAGAAGAATGTAAAGACCCAACACACAATCACGCAGATCCTCTAGCAAACCTAGATCAAGAGACACAACAACAAATCCAACAACTCCAAATGATGGAGCAATCATTCCAACAATTATTAATGCAAAAAAACGCTTTTTCTATGGAATCAAATGAAACAGACCTCATAATCAAAGAAGTTGAAAAAACCGAAGGCGAAGTATCTAGAATAATTGGAAATCAAGTTGTAATTAAAGCAACAAAAGAAGAAATTCTCGAAGATATGAAAAATAAGAAAAAGCTTCTCGATACAAGAATGAAAACTATCGACGAGCAAGAGCAAGAGTTCTCTAAAAAGATGGAAGATATTAGAGAAGAAGTAATGAAAAAGATTCAAGGATAGATTCTGAGGACACAATAAAATATTAACAAAACTACACTAGAGATACTACTCCGTCACATAAATATTTAAATACCAAACATCATCAAATTACATCATGGCATTCAACCCATTCAAAAAAATGTTAGGACAAGATGAAGAGTTCTCTCCAGATTTCATCGAAATAGACTTAGAGCAAGAAAAATCAGATTCCAAAGTTCTAATAAAAACATTCAATCTAAAAGTTTACGAAGACATAAGCCCAGTTCTAAACGCATTGCGAGAAGGCTATACGATCGCGGTAATCGACATCCGAACTCTAAAGTCTAAAGACGTGATAGAGCTAAAAAGAGCAATTTCTAAAATCAAAAAAACAGTAGAAGCACTAGAAGGGAAAATCGCAGGCTTCGGAGAAAATACAATTATAGCAACACCATCAAAAGTATTCGATATCCAAAAAGGCGTAACTGAAGCCCCAAGGTCAAGATCCGAAGAAATCGAACGATTCTAACAACTCTTAAAAAACCCCTATCTCCTATATATACAATGAAAACTCTATTTATAGAAACAAAACGCAAATTCAAAGACTCCGACATAAACCTAAAACTCCTAGATTCCCTAAAAGGAAAAACAATATCTTTAGCAGCAACAATCCAATACATAGACCTAATCCCAAAAATCAAATCCTATCTAGAATCTAAAAACAAAAAAGTAATAATCAAACAAGGCGCCCACCACAAAGCCCACGTCCTAGGTTGCAACTCAACAGCGCTAGACAAAACAGCAGACGAAATACTAATAATAACCGACGGCAAATTCCACGCAATAAACAACGCAATCCAAATCCAAAAGGAGGTCCACGTATTTTCAGGCCAAACTCTAGATAAAATAACCCAAAAAGAAATAGACCAACACAATAAAAAAACCCTCGCAAAACAAAAAAAATTCCTCCTCTCAGACACAGTCGCACTAATTCTCTCAACAAAATACGGACAACATCACAAACAAATCAACAAAATCAAAATCAAAATCCAAGCCTTAAACAAAAAAGTCTACATCTTCGAAGCAAACAATATCAATACACAAGAATTTGAAAACTTTCCACAAATCCAACTCTGGATAAACACTGCCTGCTATGGACTAGCAAGAGATGATCCAAGAATTGTAAACTTAACAGACATTCTAGAATTCCTAAAATAAAAAACAAAATTAATAATAATAATTTACGATTACTTGTCCATAAGACCCATAACACCGATTACTAAAATAATCAATGCAAGAGCCCATCCAGAAAAGCTTTCTAAAGCAGTAACGCCGATCAATGGTAAAAGCAGCAAAACACCGATCGCAGTCACAAGTGAAGCATTTAATTTACTCATCATTTTTTATCACCTCCATTTTATTTAGTTCCCTCTTTACTATTACTAAATCTTCGCCATAGCGAAAACACTCTTCAACGCAACAACAATCGTCGCTGGAACAAACAACAACAACAAACTTCCCAAAACATTCCGAAGCGAACTTACAACATAATTATTAGTAGCAATATACTTCAAGGGCTCCATCCCAAGAGACCCAACAATAACAAGAGACAAACTAGCAAGTAAAAAAGTCATGGAATCTCTATCGCTAGTATTCATAACTCCAACAATCAAACCAATCAAAACCAAAGTCGAATAAAACAATCCACCAGCTGATTCAAGCGATTCATTAAATAATCCAAATATAACAGCCAAAACTACACCAATCAAAAACGCATACGCTCCAACCAAATTCTCCTTTGATTTCACCATAATTCATCGACGACAATACGATATTTAAACTTTCCTGTTAGTCAAAAACTATGGGACGAAACAGGTATGCAATTATTCAAGATCAACAGAAAACTTTATAAAGTGTAGTAATCCTAGAATTACAACATGGTAAAAAACACATTCGCAGTTTTTGGAATCCTAGCAGTCTTACTTCTAACATTAGGACTAACATCAGCCTATACATCTACACAAGATAGCATCAAAGTTACAACAACAACAGAATTACCAAATCCAGTAGCGCCAGGTTCAACATACATAGTAAAAGTAAACGTAACAAACAACAACGGAACAGCAGTTAATCTAAGTTGGGCAGACACAGCAGCAACTTCTGGAATAACAGCAACAGTTCCAGCGAACGACACACTTGCAAATGCAACATCAAAAGAGTATTCAATAACATATTCAATTCCATCAGGATTCACAGGAACAGTAGATCACAAGGTTGACGTAAATGCATATAGCGGCTCCACAAAGATAGCAGGCTTCCATCCATATTCTACAGCAAATTATACAAGCACAAGCGTAATCTCAGGTTGCACAGACCCAACAGCAACCAATTATAACTCAGCAGCAACAGTAGATGATGGATCTTGTACATATTCGTCAACAACAACATTCTGCGACGAATTCTCAGGAGAGAAGGGCGACCTAGAAATATCAGGATTCGAAATAATCAATAACGGACAAGGAGATGATGAAGAGTGGGAATACTTAGACGAAATCGAAATCGAAGTTACAATTGAAAACACGGGAAATGACAACATCAATGACGTAATGGTAGAAATTATGATAAAAGATGACAACAACAACATCATAACAAGAAAAGATGTCGACCTAAACGATGATGAAATCGACCTAGGAAGAATTAACGATGACGACGAAGAAACTGCAACATTCAAGATTGGAGAACTACCAATCGATATGAGTGAAGGAGATTATAGAATATATGTAAGAGCATATGAAGATGGAAATGAAGATAGTGAATGCGCATCAAAATCAAACGATTTTACAAACACTGCAGAAACATACTACGAATTTAAAATAGTAGGAAGCGACGGAGCAACAGTGATAGTTAAAAAGGATTCAACAAAAACACAGACCTCTTGTGGAAGTGAGAATGTTGAAGTAAGATTCATGGTTTATAATACAGGGAGCAACGACGAGGATAAAATTTTAGTGATATTAGAAAACTCTCAGCTAGGAATCTATGAGAAGGCAGTAATCGATAACTTGCGAGACGGAAAAGGAAAAGAAGTAGCATTCTATATATCAATCCCAGAAGAAGTTGCAAAAACAACTAACGAATTAAAAATTTACACATACTACGATTACGATGATGACGAAGACGAACTAGACGAACTACTAGCATATGGAGAAAGTTCAGAGGACGAGGGAGACGACTTCTCAACATTACTAGAAGTTTTATCTTGCCAATCACCAACTCCAACTGTTTCGGCAAATCTAGAGTCAGAAACTGAAATTGGAAAAGAATTAACAGTAAAAGCTCTAGTTACGAACAATGGAGAAGAAAACGATTTCGTGATCTCTGTATCTAGCTTTGAAGCATGGGCAAGCTTAGTAAGCGTAACACCACAAACAGCTTCGATTAAGAAAGGCGAATTCCAAGAAGTAGTAATTAAGTTGATGCCAAAGACAGCAGGAATACAATCTTTCAATGTAGAAACTATTATCGATGGAGAAGTCTACACACAATCAGTATCTGTAAACATCGCAGAAGAACCAACTATATTCAGTGGAATCAGCGACACAACATTCTACCTAATCACAGGAATCGTCCTACTATTAGTCCTAATATTCTTCGTTGTTCTAGTAAAGGTAATCAGCAGGCCAAGAAAACAAGAATTTTAATTTTCAATAGATTTTTTAAGTTAGATTCATTTCTCAAAAAATGCAAAACCAAGCTAAAAAGATTCTAAGTCTTTTTATGAGATATATCGCAATCATAGCAATCGGACTAGGAAACCTCTACATATTATACAAAGTTCTAACTCCCCTAACCATCCACGCTACAAACTCGATCCTAAGCCTCTTCACTCGAACATCGTTAGCAGGAAACATCATCCACATAAGAAACGCTATAATTGAAATAGCACCACCCTGCGTCGCAGCATCAGCATTCTTCTTATTAATAGCCCTAATCCTCTCAACCTCAAATATAAAGCCTAAGACTAGAGCATACGCAATCCTAGCAGCTACAGCAACCCTATTTACATTAAATATAACAAGAATCCTCCTACTTATCCCCTTTATAGGTCAACCCTACTTCGAAACACTACATTGGATATTCTGGCATCTCATATCAATCGTCTTAGTCTTGGTAACATACCTCACAATAATAAAAACTTACAAGATAAAATCAATCCCAGTATATTCAGATTTCAAATACCTAAAGTCCTTGGCAAGTTAAACTACTTCACGAGTCGCCCCAAAATCTTCAATAGATTTCACCATGAATTTCTCAATCCCCGAAATATCTTCACAATCCTTTGCTATAATAGTGTAACAATAAGGATTTTTCTCATCCTTAAAAACCTCAGCTTCTTCCCCAATCTCAACAATAACCAGAGTCCTATCTAAAACCGTATCACAAGTAGCAAAACGCCTATCTTCCTCAATCGCAATGAATTCATCTGTAGAACCGCTCTCAAGAACCTCAACACCAACACCCTGTCTCAAAAACGCACTCAAATCAAAGACACCTCTACCTATCTCACCTCGACACTTATCAACTCCAGAACTAAGCGAAACAACACCTCCATACTTAAAGGTGTCAAAAACACCAGTCGTAGAAACATCATTATCTCGAGGATCAATCCTCAAAAAAATATTATAGTGTAAGTTTGGATTTCCAAAAGAGAGGAATCGTCCATGAAATATTTTCAAATAATCATAATCTTCGACAAGCCAGTCAGCACCGACATACTCAAAATTTTTAGAACTTTCAATCCAGAAGTATGGAACTAATACCCCCGCAAAAACAATCCCAACAACAACAAAAAACCAAATCAACTGCCGGTTCTCATTATCCCTAACACTCTTTCCAATATTCTTGCTAACCTTCTTCTTGGAAATAGTTTTCTTGTTTGCCATTTATCTATATATCCAATATATCATATAAAAATGCATCGACTCCTTTCAAGAAATCACCCTCAATAAAAACGCAATTATTATCTCCATAAACCCTCGTCTCATTCCCGATATCAAAAATAATCAAGTTAGAATCACAATCCTTAATCGGCAAATTCTCATCGCAGAACACATCAGAATTATTAGTTAAGTTGCCCAAATCATCCGACCACCGACCACCGACCACCGACTCTCGGGAATCTTGCTGCAAGCAAGATTCCTGATATCTCAAAATATATCCGCCCAAATTATTCAAGACCTCACCAACGCCTTCATTCGGATTTACAAAATACAACGCCTTCCCGGAATAATCTCCAAACTCCACCGACACGTTCACATCAACATCCTCAACCTCCGAAGGCAAATATTGAAAACCAAAAACACTCTCATCTAAAATCAACTTCCACATTCCACCATCCCGAACAAATTCAAACCCCAACTCCTCAACAACACTTTCCTCCTCGCTATCAGCATTCATAATAGCAAACCCAGCAGTAGAAGCTAGAAGCAAAAAAATCATACCAACTCCCATAATAATATTATTTCTCCGTCGAGCCCTCTCGATATCAGCGATACTCTTAATCCGTCTCATCATACAAAAAACAATTCCCCAAATATAAACCTTACTAAAAACCAAATGACATAAAAAAAGCCCGACCTTTTTGGGGTCGGGCGAGAAAATAAAAAATAAATAATTTTCTTTATGTATTAACTTTATGCAGTAACTACACTAGCTTCAGTAGCAGATGTACCCTTCATTTTAGTCCCGACAGTTGTATCAACGTCGTTATTCAATAAATAAGTAACAGCCTTCTCAGTATCAGCAGCATTGTAACCAGCAACTAGCAAAGCAGTCTTTCCAGCCCTACTAAAGGATTGGATCAAAAACTCACCAGCAGCAACATCTGTAGCAGATGTAAATGCGCTTTCACTCAAAGCACCACCAAGTAATTCAGCAGCAACAGAGTTGATAGCAGAACCACCAACAACTACTAAATTCTTACCAGAAACAGTAGCAGCATCAGCATCGTCAACCGTCATGACACCAGCATCTCCGCTCTCACTAGCTTCTCCGCCAGCAACAACCGAAACAACAGCATAAACACGATCACTTGGAACACTAACGATAACTTCGTCATTATCTAAGTTAGCCTCAGGAGTCTGGATAATTAGACCATTTGTAGTCATAATATCATTATCGTAAGTACCGACATTTGTAGCAGCAACTAACATATCACCAGCAAGACCATCTTCTTTATCAGTAGCTTCAGTGTCTCCACCAAACCACTTCAATTCACCACTAGTCTCAGCTAAAACCTCACCACCTACATCAATAGTAAATGATTGGCCAGCTCCAGTATCTGTAAAGATAACCTGTAAGTTACCAGCAACAACAGAAGCGTTCATAGCGACAACTGTATCTCCTACAATTAAATCACCAAGGTCAGCTTGTGCAATAGCGTTTC
The DNA here is from genome assembly GCA_018697035.1 of archaeon. Taxonomy (GTDB): domain Archaea; phylum Nanobdellota; class Nanobdellia; order Pacearchaeales; family GW2011-AR1; genus JAGVXH01. Next base: position 178,154 of record JABHSE010000002.1, read on the forward strand.
CGCTAGCAGCAACAGTAGGGTAAGCTACAGAGAATCTAGGTCGAATAGAATCTTGAATAGTTCCATCAACATCACTATAGAATACTTCCAAAGAAGCATTTGCCTGTGTACCCTGTGTTTCTTCATCGTCATCAGCCCACATTAAGTACATCTTAGAAGTCTCCTGATTACCAGTAGTCAATTTAATAGCATCTTTTGTACCATCAACAGACTCGATAATCAAAACAGGAGCATCTAAAGTCTGTGCAGTTGAAGTCAAATCAGTATTATTCCAAAGATCCTCAGAATCATCGAAATAAATCTTGAAATCTTCATATGTTACATCAGTTATACCATCAAAACTAACTTCACCGAAGTTTTCAGGCAATAGGTAACTACCACCTTCATAAACTACGTCATCAGTATCTCTAGTTTCCTTTTGATTGTACTTAACACCGATGTATCCAGCAGCAGTACTCAAAGAGTCCAAATGCCATACCCAAGTTGGGTCATCTTCATCTTCACCGATATATTCTTCTCCATCACTATATGTTTTAGAGATTTCAGGTCCGATTTGAAGAATTGTTTTACTTAGTTCAGGAGAGTTAGAATGGTATCCTATACTCTTAACCTTAACTTTTAATCCATCAATTTTTTTAGTAGAACCACTAGAAATCATCTCACCGTTAACCTGAACGTCACCACTAAAGATATCGTCCACAGTAAATGTTTTACCATCTATAGTAACAGATTCTCCAATAGCAACAGAAACTTCCTCAGAAGTAACTACAGTAATAGAAGAAGCAGTCATAGCACTAACTTCGTATGATTTTCCAAGAATTGTCAAGTAAAGATCATCAGCATCACTATCGCCAACACCAGTTACGTTGAACGCATCGTCAAATACATATCTGTACTCTAGTTGCTTGTCATTAGTCATAGCTAACAATTCCTCAAAATCATTATCATTAAATGAAGTGTGGATAGCCATTGTACCAAGAAGAATTTCTTCATGGATATTATAATCATCAGCACCAGAAGCACCACCATCGTCCCAGTTTAACTTTGTATCAAGCAAAGATGGGATTTTACTATCTGTTAAAGTTGCCGCAGCAAGCTTACCAGTAGCATTAATAGCACCACCAAGAACAACTTCATCTTCAGTCTCACCTGTAGCACCAGTTAAGGTAGTAACAGAAGAACCTGCAGAAGCAGCGTCTAAGTTAGAAGCGATTTGAGAAGCAGCAATACCATCGGATGGAGCAGCAGATGCACCAACAACAATAGCAGTATTACTTGTAAAAGGAGTAGGATAGGATGCAGCAGCAGCCATACCAACAGTCATACCAATTAAAGCAGCACTTCCCGCGATATTCATAGCTTTTCTAAATATTTTTTTCATTATTTTTTAAACCTCCTTTCAGCACTATTAGTTTAGCCGCCAACTTCTTGGCCTCGAAAAATTCGAGTTCAACTTTTTTCTAACAGTCTGGCAAGGTCTTATAACTTAGGGAGCGTTATAAGTTGTCATCACTAGGGGTCCCTATATGAACACTGACTAGTCAATGCATTATTGATGAACAATAACGCTAAACAAAGGACTCACTTTCCCTATATAAAGCTTATCCTTCAATCAGCGTCGAAAACTACCCAAAATACCCTATTTTACCCGGTTTATTTATAAGGCTTTTGGTACCACATAATAATATAACATATTGACAAAAAACCGACTCTTAAAGAATTTCCATATTACAACATATATGGTACAAAATCCCACATATAACCAAAACATAAGACTTATATATCTAAACAAACTTACCATATATATCAATGGCACAAAAAACAAAAACAAAAATAAGATATGTAGACATAAATGTAAACAAAGAAAACTTCGTCTCAAAACTAATCGGAGAAAAAAAATCTCACGACTTCTCAGATGTAAAACTCCTTAGAAACCTCCTCTCAAACGAAAAATCTCGAATCCTCTACGTCCTCAAAACTCAAAATCCCAAATCAATATACGCTTTAGCAAAATTATTAGGTAGAGATTTCAAATCAGTAAGAGATGACATTAGGGTCCTGGAAAGATTCGGATTTATAGAATTCCATTCAGAAAAAACAGGCAAACGCGAAGCCCTAAAACCAGTCCTAATAATAGATAAACTCCAAATAATAATAGAAGTCTAAGAGCTACAAATCCTCATCCGAACAACCAAACTCTCCCCATGCGAAACAATACTCCTCTGTGCCCCATTACTCTGCCCCGTGCAATTACCTTCATCCCATTTCAGAATTCCCTCGCCTTCCCGAACAAAAAAATCCAACTCCCAACTCCCAACCATTGCATCACTCAGAACCATCGAAGAAACAACATCACCCAAACTCTCATTCAAATAATCACAAGCCGAAACATCCAAATTACTACAATCATCCCCATCATGACAACTCTTAAACAAGTCCTCAAAAGAATCATATTTAGGCACAGCAATAATCGCACAATCAGTAGTAGTCCTCATTATAACATCTAACATATTCGAAACACCAACACTATCCACACTCCCCCCATCATCTCGAACCGAAATCACCAAAAAAATCATCAGAGCTACCATTACCAAAACCACAATCAAAACAAAACCCACAATCTCCTGTTGCCCTCTTCTTTTCAAATATTCCATATTATTTACCAATACTTTGTATAAATAAATTTAACTTTTTCCCCAATTTGTCAATTTCTTCAAAAATCAGAATCAAGTCACTCTCTGTTAAATAATCCAAATCTAAAGACAAAAAAATTTGAGATTCAACTTCCTTTAGGCTCCCCATAGCATTATGTAAAAAATAAATCAGCTCTTTATTTGTTCTCCTTCCACATCCCTCAGCAATATTAGAACTTACACTAACTACAGCTCTCCTAACCTGCGAAGTCAACCCATAAATCTCTTCTCTTGGAAATTCCCTACTCAAAACATAAATCATTTTATTTAATCCCCGAGCAATATTCCATATCTCCAATTCCTTAAAATTTCTCATAATAAAATAGCAAAGCCGAACAAGTCACCGACTACCGACCACCCACCTCCGACATCCGAAATTTATCTCTCATAGTAAAATAGCAAAATTAGCCAAGTCGGCGACAACCGACTACCGAATTGCGACCTCCAGGTGGTCGACACCGACCACCAATTTCCCAATCTCACACCTGTCATAAACACTCCCGAACTCCTTCATCCTTTTACAAATAGAAACATAAGACGAAAACTTCTCAACATTCCCCTGCCCCGAATCATAGACACCATAATAATTACAATTAGCAGAAGGACACGGCACAATCGAATCAAACGCAGGATAAACTTTGTAAACCTCCAAGGAAGCAATCGGCCAAAACTCACCATAACTTTCCCCATAACCCTCAACCATAACCCTCAACTTATCCTCGTCAAGACTCATAGATTCCCTGTCCCCATAACTAAGCTCAGGCATACCGGCAATAATCTCCAACGACGAAATCGCCTCCTCTCTAGACAACTCATCAGCACCACCACGAACATCCTTAAACATAATAACCAAAAAAAACAAACCAACCAAAACAAAAAAGAAAAACACTCCGATAATCATAAACGACATCTGCATAATCTTCATCTGCCCAAATTTTTTCATCTGCCCCACCTCTTAGGTTCAACTACCAAGTTTCTACAAGAAAGCGCGGTGCCGAAGGTGCTGTGATTTCTTGTAGAATAAAACCAACGACCAACGACCAACGACCAACAACCTCGCGAAGCGTTTGACATCTGCATAATCTTCATCTGCCCCCTTCTTCTCTCCCAGCTTCTAACTCCAAACTCCCAACTTTTTCTCACCATATCTTACACAGCTCCCCATTATTATTTCTATCCATACTCTCCGCAACGGTCTTCAACGCAACCAAATCATCACTCGTAGCATTCCCAGCCAAGCTTCCCCAAACAATCAAATCTCCCCTTAGGTTAGTCCCACAGTCCCGAGCATCCATCAAGTCAGCCTTAGCAGAAAAAACACCAGCAATACTCTTCACTCGATACATCAACCTCTCAACATTGCACTCATAAACATCACTCTCAGAAAAAATCGCACCCCACATCAAATTTCCAACATACCTCAAATCTCCAGACGGTTTCGACACAACACCCTCATCATAAATCGAATCACAACCACCCGAACACGAACCATAAACAATACTATCACAATCACTACCACCTCCAAAACAAACCCTCTCAGAGTCACTACTACAATTATCAAAAACAATATTATCAATCCCCAAATCCAAAACCTCACCCGCAACAACATCCGGAGCATTCAAGAAACAATACTCCCTATCCATCAAAAAAATCAAATCACTAACCTCATACGGAAACTCAAACGGCTTAGAAAAAACATAATAATCAAATCCTTCATTCTCCCTATTTGAAAAAATATATTTATTATAAATCGAAGTAGCACCACCAGGCAAATTCCACTCATTCCCAACACCACTCCGCATCGCAACCGACAACTCATTCTCCCCAAACCTTCCATCATTCAAACAATCATTAAACAACCGAGTCTCCTGCTTAAAAGAAATCTTTCCAAAAGAACCCTCCGAGAAACCAGCCTGCAACGGATCAGTCAAAATAGAAAAACTCTTCGCGGCCTCCGTATCACTTCCATATCTCAAACCATCACCAGCCTGCACCGCACCATAAATTGCCAAAGCCAAAATCGCACCCCCAGCCAAAATCGCAAATATCCAAACAAAATTGAACTGCCCTCTTTTTTGAGCCTGCGAAAAAAACGTAAAGATTTTCAATCTGCCTCTTTTCATTATATAACATAAGAAAACCTCTTTATATTTTTATTGACCTACGCAATCACAACAAACCGATCATAAAACCCCTTCTGAATCTTCAACCCATCCTCAACATCAACACAATAAGGATTCGAAGTCGCCGTAATCTTCGTCACATTAATCCGCTCAATCAACTTCCATGCCATACCACTAGCTTCCTGCGGCGGAACCAAAAAAACATTAGCATCATAAAAATCAAAATCCTCTATCGCATCATAATCATCCCCAGGATTAGTTATTCTCTCATTCAAATTCCCAAAACAACCCCTCTCAATCCCCGACGGTAAACTTATATCAAAATCACTATCGCTCTCCTGCCCCTGAACAGCATTATCCACAGCCGCCTGGAAATCATCATAAAACATCCCAACCCTAGCACTATCTCCAATATCCAAGAAAGACCTAACAGCAATCCCAGCAATAACAAGAAAAACCACAATCAAAAAAATAGCAAAGATCATCCCAAACGACATGCCCACAGCCTGCTGTCCACGTTTATCAATCACACTCCTCATCCAAAACCAAACCAAACATATTTTATAAAACTATTTAACACCCCGCCCCTCAACATTCCACATAAAAAATATCAACAGTTCCAAAGTTAAAAACCCACCGCCAAGCCCCCACGAAGTGAGCCTTCCCATTTTGTAAAACAAAATGAGCCCCACCATGCAAAGCATGAGCTAATCCACAAAAGTGAGCCTCTCAGTAATTTTCAAAGAAAATTACTAGTCGGCCGTACAATAATAGAACACTCCGCACCCTCATTCAAAAACTCATCCCGACATTTGATATAATAAGTCTCTTCTTCATTCCACTCAGCAACATGAATCGTCGTATTCCCATAAGGCATCTCAACACCCTGCTCAAACGAAAAAACACAATCATCGAACGAATACGAACACTCACTATCCCGAATCGTCACAATCTTCAACATATCACCCTCTTCATAAACCCGCGCAATCATCGGAGGACTGCTATCAATATCAACCTCAAACTCCGCAACATCCTCAACTAAATTACCACCCCCATCAACACACTTCACATAATACTGATGCTCCCCATCCGTAAGATCCAACCTCTGCGTATGAATCCCATCTTCATTATTCGTATCAAAAAACTGAATATAATTAACCCCATCACTAGACCATTCACAAACAGCTTGACCCTCATCACAACCAAACATAGTCTCGACATAAAGCTCAACAGGCGCAGGGCTCACTCCTCCAGAAATACTCCCATTCGGCCTCAACTCACTCAAAACTAAACCAGTACTCCCCCTCAAACTAAACTCAAAACTCTCCCCGTTCTCATTCCTATCATTCTCTTCCTCTCCCGGCTGATCCTTACACCGAACATAATAAGTCGCGCCATCTCTCGGAATCCCAGTAAGCTCAGTACTACATCCAAACAACTGCAAAGCATTAACCTGCTGATAAGAAGAAGAACAACTCATATCGCTCTCCATCAAATCATAATCCTGGTCCTGAAAACTCCACTTACATTCCGAAGGCTCATTCACATAGAATATAACTTCGGCACTATCAACATCCTCAGCAACACAACCCTCATTAACAATACTAGTCGCATCAATCCTCGGAGCCGTAGTATCAGGACTAGGGTCAATACAAAAATTCACAGCATATTCAGCCGAATTCTCGTTCCCATTCTTATCCTTACACCGAACATAAAACATCATATCCTTTCCATTCTCCAAAACAAAACCACTCCCTAGAAGCTCCGCAGCCCCAGGCAAACTAAACACATCACTATGATTATAACTATACAAATTACTCCCACCAAAGAAAGCAGTCATATCATCAAACTTCGTAGTATGATTAAAATCAATCTTACACTGCGCCGGCTCATCAGTCACAAGTCCAAATTCCAAAGGTGTAAACGCCATTAAACATCCATCCTCAGTCGCAACATTCACAATCTCAAAACCAGGTCCAGGCGGCGAATTCTTAACATTCTTATACTCATGACCCGTCGACAACTCATCATAATTCGGCTTAATAATAGGAGGGTCAACATCCCTAGGATTAACATAAACACATCTCTCCTCCTCCGTCCCCTCATTCACAATCTCACAAGCCTGCCCCAAAGCCTTACACCTATACTCACTACAAGGCAAATCATCATCATTACAAACCTCACAAGAGTCCCCACCATTAGGTGCCTGCCAAGGCATACAATCAAAAGTCACAACCTTCATCTCAACATCCTTATACATCAAAGCAAAAACCAAAACACCAACACCAAGTCCAATCCAACCAGCATTAGAGACTATTGACCCACCCTTAGCAAGTGCTCCAGTCCCAGTCGTATACGAACTAAAGGCCTTATACACCCCGAGTCCAGCCGCCAAACTCATCCCCAAAGCCTCCGAATTACCTTCATCCATACCAAACATATCTCCAAGCATTGTCCCAGCAAAATAAGCCAAAGCAGCCCATTGCAAACCAGAAACAAGAGCACTCGGTCCACTTCCAGGAGTCATCTTAAATATACCAGATAAATAAGAATCAGAAGCTGTTGTAGGCAAGTTTACAGTACCAGGAACTTCCGCTAATATACCCTTTCCCGCAGGAGAACCAACTGCTTCCCAGCCGACTCCATCAGAAACCCATAATTTATCAGGCGAAAGCATTCCTTTAGCTGAAGTGTAGATAGGATAAGAACCCCCACTAACAATCCCCATCATACCAACAACACCAATAAATCCAAAAACCAACAGCCAAACCTGCAACATCGCCACGCCCCTAACACCAAATCTCATACTAAAACATTGCATCACACATTTATAAATTCTATCATCTTCCCAAATACAAAACGAGGCAACCAATGGTAACCATATATAGAAAAAATTTATGTGCAAGCAATCATGGGAAAACCCACACATAAATTTTAATATCGTTCTTCAATAAGTATTAAACTTGAAGTTACGCGGACTTTTGGGAATATTAAACAATATTACCATAAAGGGCAACTCACTATTTGCAGATATATTCTGATGGGATTTACTACATTCCCTTAGTTTATCAGATACTTCCCGTTTACTATAACGAAATACTTCATCATCTTCCATTAAGCATCCAACATAAACTCTTCCATAGGTTCTGGATTTCTTCCCCCTAAACTCACAAATAATCTTAGGGATTTCATTAGAGGTATCGTGCTGATTTTTAATTTTCCCCCTCACAATATAAATTCTCCCATATCTGGGATGATTTTTAAATTGCCCAAATACTGTTCTATGATTAATCCCAACCTCTTCAACCTGCCCGAATATCCACTTCTCCAAATCTTCTCCAAAGTCCTCAAATTCAAAATAATTTTCATAGGAAGCAAGATGAGACAAGAATGAAATAATCTTCTCATTGGATACTTGAAGTAAAAATTTATCTCCTTCTCTTCTGATATCAACAATGCCAATAGCAGTTCGGATATCTTTGACAACCTTCGAAAAAATATTCAGTCCGTCAAGATAACCCGAAAAGTTATCAATAGATTTATCATAAAGATTTTTTATGGTTTGAGAAGAACCCACATCATTAGTTCCAATAGAGAAACTAAGATGTCCATCCAAACCCAATTTTCCAGATACCAATCCCCATTGACCAACGGAAAGGATATCTAGTGCAGACATTAACGGCAGGCGCTTCCTGATTGAATTTATTTCATTCGCACCAAAATCCTCATCTACAGATTCTTTAATTTCTGAAAGTGCCCTAGGAGTAACCCTAACACCAGCAACAAATTGACTATCCCTTGGAGCAGCGAGTATTAAGGGCAAGTGCCAATCAGAAGAATCAATATCAACTGAACTATCAGGCAGTTTACGATATATAAACCAGTCATCTTCCACCTCATACCCACTATATTCACACCCCTTACATTTCGGCGACAAATCAAACAAGAATTCAAAAATATCATCATAAGAAGAATCTGGCTTAATCTTAATACCTATACCATAATTCCCAACCGGATCAGATACAAAGTAAATAAAAGATGCAACATCTCGCAAACCCTGAACAAATTCCTCCAACCCAAGAATCTCATTCCTAACCTCGGCAACAAGAGAATTACCAGTAGGCAGCATCTCATAAAGTTGCCCTGGCTTAATTGACCCAATATCTACAAGAGCAAAGAGGCAATTATCATTTGACTTAAGGCTCTTAGGCAACGCAACGTTATGAATGTTTTCCACAATCCCAACTCCAACCTCATAAGCCATCCCCTCCAAACTCGCCCGCCTCACAGCCCCAGCCATATTCACCTCAAAAGTAAGATTCGGAATCTCCACAAAAATCTTATCATCCTTCTCCAGTTTGGAACTATCAAAGTTAAGAGAAATTTCTCTACCAAGATGAGAGTACATCATGGATATGCCTTCAGGAACATAATAAGGAACCTTATACACAACATAACCAGCTCCATATTTTTCCCGAAGCTTCTCAATCATTTCCTTATCCCGACTATCCATACCATACTTCACAGCACCCTTTACCAAATCCGCAGCCTTCCCATGCTTCCCAAAAAATCCAGTACTATTGTCGAATGCCATCTCAAGCTGAGTCCGATCATCATCACTCAAATCATAAGTCCCTTCAATAGAAGCATTGTACTTCATCAAGAGCCTAGATAATTCAGTATTCTCCGGAGAGCAAGCGCGCAGAGATATTTCTTTTTCAGTTACATTGTCCACAGCATCAATAGTTTGCGTCTCGCCATTAATAACCAATTTCTCAGGAAGCACCAAATAAACATGCGTTCCTGTCATAACTTCTTGAAACAGCTGCTGAGAAACAGGGATACGGCCACTCAATTCTTGGACATTTTGGTCAGCACCATACTTCACCGTTAAAACATTTCCCGTCATATTTACCTCAACATCAATTTTCAAATGCGACCTAGGAGCAGATTCAACAGAAAGATAATTTCCAGACGATTTAACCTCATTTTCCTGAACCCTCAATAACCCCCTCCTAGCAGGTAACTGAGTGTTCAAGTTAGTAATATTTTTCCCCTGTGTAAAATAAGAATACTCCCCAGTTTTATCCTGATTAGCAGAAGCAACACCAGAAAGCCCAATAACCAATCCAGCAATTAAACAAACAAATTTTTTCATAACAATCTCCCAATTAAATTAAATAAAAATCACACAAACCTCTACAAAAACACCAAGCCAAAAACATATTCCGACTCATTTCAAATATCAACCAAGATATTCCAACCCAAACACAAGTCAAAAGAAGTCTCCACGCAAAAGCGCAAGTAGTCAGTGTAGTCTCTGTAAGTTTTGTGTATTGTTAATAATAAAGATTATCAATAACACATTAAAAAACTTCCTATTCTGGTTCCAAAAGTTTATTCTTCAAGACTTTTCTCGACCCCATCAACAACCCAGTTATACCCATCATCAGTATAAACCCCATCATAATTAACAGCCCCACCACAATCTCCAAGCGAACTACAAACAGCATTAGCACTCTCAGCCCACTCATTACCCAAACACTCAGCCCCCTCAACAATATCACTCCCACCAATCAAACCCTCTTCATAAACCACAACACATCGAGCACTGGCCTGTCCACAAATAGTCCCAGCACTCCCCTCTTTCCAAAATTCTAGACCAGGCGGAAAATTAGGAACACAAATTCCATTAGGCCTATTAGTAGTAGTTCCCTCAATTTCTTCTTCATCATCATCCCCACCACCAAAAATCGAATCCCCAGTAATAGGCGCAATAACAGCAGCCGTAGGATTAGTAAACGCAGGAGTATCGGTATCACTTGTAGGATTAGAATAACTACTAGAACTACTACTTCCCCCACCCAAAATCATCCCCATAACAGAACCCATCCACTTACAATCTCTCTGATCAATATTCAAACAATCTTCCTCATCAGCCTGCATCACACAATCTTGCCATCGATTAACCCGACAAGCCGCAGTCCCAAAATCCCCTTCATCCGTATCAATCGAGCCCTCTAAACAAACCTCATTCCTAAAATCACTACAAGGCTCAACCTTCACCTCACCATCAACACAAATCTCTCTGTAGTGCCGACTACCGACATCCGAACCCCGACTACCGAAATCCTCTACACACCAAGACTCCCCATTAATCCGCTTATCCCCCCCCCTATCTATACACTCAGTCTTCTGACAATAATGATCTCCTCCAACAGGTCCACCAATCATCCCATCGAACTCTTCACACCGAGTCCCCAATAAATAATCACAATTCCCACAATTAAGATCATCCCCATTATTTGCAGCACAAACCTCCACGTCTTCAGCAACTCGACCATTATTCCAACTCTTATCCTTATTACTCGAATAAACGTTTTCATTATTTCCACAAGAGTCTACCCAAAAAACATCACCCTGATAACAAGTAGTCGAAGTCTGCCTAGCGCAAGCCGTATTCAATTCCTCAGCCGAACAAAGATAATCTTTGTAAAAGGTCTTCCCACTCGCAACATCTAGGGTATCATTTTGAGCAACAATCTCAACTTCATTAACAGCACCACACTCTCCTCTCGTCGTAAACTCACAAATATTTTCAAAATCACTTTCATAAACACAAGCACCTTTATCTTGTGCCTGAGCCTCCGCAATACAACTAACCTCGTCGGTAATATCAGTCCTATAATCATTCTCAACACCAAACAAAGTCGACAATCTCTTACATCGAACAAGCGGAACAAACGCAGCCTGGTCCGCAATCACACAACATCCCAACTGACACTGCGGTACCTCATCAACTTCTCTCTCGTCCCAAGTCCCACCATTCTCATTACAAACATTTTGCGGCGTATTCCCCATACAAATTCCCTCCTCACTCTCATAACAAGTTCCAAGTCGACAATACGAAGTAGTCTCGCACGAAGTCGGCGCAACATTATAACTAGTATCACAAGCACTCTCTTCGTCATTCACACACCACGCTCCCTCAGTTGTCTTCTCACAACAATAACTAGCTTCACTAGTCGCAGCCATTCCAAGTCCAGCTAACAAAATAATCATAACAAAAAACAACCAACCCGGGCGTAGCCCCCGATCTCCTAACCCCCAACTCCTAACCCCCAACTTATGAAAATTCCCTATTTTCATATATCATATCCCGCCGGAAATACTAAGCTCCGACTCGCAAATTTAAATTTATTACCAAATGTCTTATGCTCCAAAACATAAATCGTCGTCCCCTCTCCTCGCTTAATCTTCTCAATGTAATAATCAGGATAATAAAGCATCATACTCGAAACATCACTGTCACCATACTTAGTCTCAAACTGCAAAATCGAAGTCGCAATCATAACCATATCATAAACAGGAGCATTAGCTTCAACACTAAACCTAGCAAAACTCTGCGACCCAACAGATACAGGCGCATCAATCTCAAGTCGAACAGCTCCAGGTTCAATCTCAACATTATAATCAACCGCACCAGAATCAACATCATATCCCTCCTCCCTCAAACTAGCCAAACTCGCATCATAACAAGCATCAACATCATCCCTAATTAAAGCCTCTAAATTCTCATCAAACACATTCTTCAAAAACGGAACCTGCACAACACAAGTCTCATAAAAATTATTAGTATAACAAAGGTAAGTCAACTCCTCTCCATTATACGAATATGTAAAATCAGCCTCGATAAAACCAGCTTTCCCCTCAAGTTCACTAATCCCACTTTCAAGAGCATCCTCAACACATCCTTCAAATCCCTTTATCCCAACTCCCTCAGAAAAATAAGTAGGTTGCGCCCACAAAAAGAAAACCAAAAGAACAGATACTATCATAATAGCCACTATAATAAAAATCGTCACCTGTCCCCCTTTTCCGTCAAAACTCCTCATAATAACTCTAACATTTCCATATTTATAAAATCTCTCATCTCAATTCACTCTTCCTAATATACTCAATAAAAGAAAATAACTTCATCTCAAGACCAACAACCTTATTATTCAACTCATTAAATCCACCTTCCGTGAGATAATCCAAATCTTTGGCAAGAAACAATTGAGATTCAATTTCTTTAAGACTTCCCATGGCATTATGCAAGAAAGAAACAAAATCTTTACTAGTCCTCCTACCACACCCCTCAGCAATATTAGAAGAAACACTAACCGCGGCTCTTCTTAGTTGATTAGTCAATCCATAAATCTCATCTCTAGGAAAATCTCCAGTAGCAACATAAACCAATTTATTCAACTCTCGAGCAATTTTCCAAACATCCAATTTCTTAAAGTCCCTCATATTATTTACCCAAGTCCCGCGCGTAGCGCTACCATCGCAACGAAGTTGCTACCATCCACTATCGACCCTCCGAAAATGCTTCGCATTTTCATACAGCAACCACCTCAATAGAACACCCGTCAGGCACATTCCCAAAATCATCCTTACATTTGATGTAGTAAGCATTACCATTTATGACACCAATAGAATGCTCTTCTCCACTTCCAGCATCCTCTCCATCTCCCCAACTAAACCTACAGGTCTCCATAGAATATTTACACTCCGCATCCTCAGTCGTAATGAAATGAAGTCTACTACCAGCTTGCCAAACACGAGCGACAATAGGAGTCGAACTGTCTCGAACAATCTCAAACTCCGTCAAACCCCTATCAAAATCTCCAGTCTCATCTCGACATTCAACAAAAATTTCATTAGAGCCAGCAGGACGATTCAAACTCTGAACATGCGTTCGACTTTCTCCCGTCTCAAACATTTCAATCATAGTATCATATCCAGAAAACGAATAAGAACAAAAATGAGAATCCCCACCACCACTAGTCGCAACCTTCAGCTCAATCGTCGTATAATCAGTATTAACCTCAAAATCACTATCAGGCTCAACTTTGTCAATTGAAATTTTCGAACTAGGCTTCTCTAAACTCAAAACAAAACTCTCCACGTTAGCATTTCTGTCACTGGTTTCATTCTCCCAAGGTTGATCCATGCATCTAAAATAATAATCCCGACTCGAATTCCCAATATCCAAAACTCCACTACACTCATACCCAAAAACACTCGAAGGTCTCCCCAACAAATCAAGACAAACCAAATCATTACTCATACTAGAATACGAGACATCAACTAAGTCCCACCTACATTCCGCAAGCTCATTCGTCACAATCAAAGCACTAACATTCACAGCATCAAACGAAACAATGTCCCCACTTTCAGGCTCACTGCCAACAACAACCGGCGGCGTCACATCATCTCCCTCAACAACACACATATCAACCTCAAAAAACTCAGGACTAATCATACCATATCTATCTTGACATTTGATATACAAAGTTAATTCCGAAGTCCAATTCAATCCCTGACTTTCCCCATGACTCGGGTCTGGCAAACTAAAAACCGTACTATGATTATATGTATAACTATGGCTACCCAATTCGTAACTCATCTCCTCGAACTCATTCGCAACAACATCAAACCGACACTGAGCAGGCTCACTTGTCACAATACCAAATTCCAAAGGAGTATAAGCATCAACACATCCACCACCTTCACTAACAACACTAAACCCATTTTCACTATCTATATAACTCCCACCCGCAAAACCAATCGCAATATTCCGACGAACAATCGGCGGCGTCACATCGTTAGGATTCCCACTAACACAAAGCTCGTCCCCACTACCCTCATTAATAAACTCACATCCAGCACCCAAACTCTCACACCGATATTCCGAACACGGCTTCAATAAGTCCCCATTGCATTCCTCACAAGAGTCACCTCCGATTGACGCCTGCCACGGCTGACATTCAAACTCAATTTCAATAGGTGGACAATCCGCCATCCCAAAGAATAGGGATAAAACTATAAGGAAAATACCAACCCAAAGTAAAGCAGTATAAACTGCTGCGGATAACACCTTCGCTCCCATGAGAGCTGCTCCAACCATTCCCCCTCCAATCGACATAAGCATACTACCACCCTCACTAAGCCCCAACCACTGAGCGAGCATCGCGCCAGCAACCATACCAATCCCAGCACCAATAGCAGCACTAGCAAATCCAGCCATACTAGCACCCTGAGCTGTAGACCCACCAATACCAGAAGCAAGTTTAGCTCCAACAGGTCCACCTTTAGCTAAAAGATATCCTTTTGCAACCTCCCCTCCAATCAACCCTCCTCCCTTCAAAACCGCAAATCCCATAACCTTCCCAGTAAAAGCAAAGTTCATCGCCGCTCCAATTCCACTAAGTCCCTGCCCAATCATACTAATATCAAAAGGTTCATCTTCTTCTGGAGAACCAGGAGCACTAGGTCCTCCCCAGACTCCACCTGCTTCCAAATACTCCGAATAATCCTCAACCTCAGCAAACTGCCCAGGAATAGGAAGAGCCAACCTACTCAACGCATCAATCCAATCACCACTAAGAAACATGCCCTCACTCAAAGCCCCATCTCGCCTAATAATATAATTCCCAGACCACTCCCCTAAAATATTAACCGATCCACCACAGTCCCCAAGCCCTCGACAAAAATCATTCATCTCCTGCCCAAACGTCTCACC
Organism: archaeon; assembly: GCA_018697035.1. Classification (GTDB taxonomy): domain Archaea; phylum Nanobdellota; class Nanobdellia; order Pacearchaeales; family GW2011-AR1; genus JAGVXH01. The sequence goes on from JABHSE010000002.1 coordinate 193,540, forward strand.
CAGACATCCTTCATTCGCAACATATTCACACCCTCCCCACTTTTTCGGTTTCTGAATAACAGTACACTTCTGACTAGCCATCCCACAAAGAGCCTCAGCACTAGTCTGATATCTCTCATCATTCAAACTAAAACCTCCCGGATAATCAGGCAAACAAACATCAAAACTAAACTTATTACCAATAACAATATTTTCAACTCTACAATTCAGAGTAGTAGCGCACTCATCCATCACACTCAATGCATCAGGTCCACCACAAGCAGCAATAGCATCATCAATACATTCCATTTTCTCAAAATCACCAGGATAAAGGGTATAGTTCCCACAATTTTGAGACAGCCCAGAGACACAGGCCTTATTCGAAGCCGCGCTCTGCTCACTCTCCTTTTTCCCATTCAAATCAATACAGCTCCTCCAATTATTGGCAACACAAGCCGCATTCTCAAACTCAACAACCGTCCCATTCACTTCAAACTCCTTTGACTGCACACAAATTTGATTCCGATAATCCGCACAAGGCTCAATCTGCACAAGACCCTGCGCACAAACATATTTCCAATGCCGAGACCCAACAACATCATCTCCCTCGCCAATCGCCCCATCGTAAACACACCACGATTCCCCATTTTCATATTCAATCCCATCAAACATACAAGAAGTATCTCGACAATAAAACTCACCGATATCAACTTCGAAACTGTCCTCACTAGCAGAAGCACATATTCCACCCGCAAACCTGTCACAATTTCCGCAACTCGGATTATCCGCATTCCCACCTTCAATATCCTCACTCCCACAAACGTCCTCAGCCTCGGCAACCATGTCCCAATAATCCACATCCTCAACCTTTTCAGAATCATAGATATTCGCCCGGTTCCCACAAGAATCCATAAAATAAACCCCATCCTTCCCATCAACACAACTAGTCTGCCTAGTCATCTCACAACTAGTATTAAGCGAATCAGAAGTACATAGATAATTATGATTAAAATCCCCATCATAAGAAAAGCAATCCGCCTCATTCAAAAATTCACATCCCCCTTCCCCTAAAACACAAGCTCCCATATCCTGGACAGCAGCCAAATACAAACACTCTCCCGCATCAACATCACTCCTCCAATCAACAATATCGGTATCTCCAAGCCCCCTGGAATAATCAACTTCACACTGCCCCTTAGTTTCAAAAATAGTTTGTTCCCCTAAAACACAACATCCAAGAGCAGCTCCAGGCAAATTACAATTAGGGTCATCTATCCAATCCGCTGAGCAAGCGAACTCCAAAACATTCTTGTCATAAATTCCAGCCCCATCATCATAACAACATCCCTTTTCACAAAAAGCAGTCTCTTCACAAAGCGCACCCTCAGCAAACGGAGAATCCTCAACACAATTTTCAGGATCAGCAGTTCCACACACCTGTCCATCAATGCTCAAAAAACAACAACCTACATCATCAGCGCTACTAGAGATAGGATAGCTAGTCCATTTCTCATCCTCAATCAACTCTCCATACGTAAACCTATCAAGAAAGTCCTGAAGTCTATCCTCTTCCTCGTCTTCAATAGCAGAAACAAACCCAGTCTCATTTAAGCTCACAAAATAGCAAAACGAAAAAAGCATTCCAACCATCAAAACCATTTCAAATCCAGCAACAATTCTTCTATTCATCATCATATCCCCGGCGCAAAAGCACAACTCCTCACAGCAAATTTAAATTCCGCTCCGGTCCGTCGATCAATTACTCTATATATCTTACTATCAGAATAATCAATTCGCCGAATATCATATTCAGGATAAAGCAACATATAACCATTATACTCAAAATTACAAAATTGCGACTCACTATTCACGATCTCTCGAGTAACTCGAACCAAATCATAAATCGGCGACATAACCTCAACACCAAAATCATCAAAACTCTGCACCCCACCCAAACCCGAAACTTCAATATCCTTCATTAAATTAACCTCAATATATCCCGGCAACAAATCAATAGAATAATCAGTCCCACCCCCACTCACATCGAAACCTCTATCTTCAAAATCCTCTCTCATCGCATTAAAACAACTCTGCACTTCGATACTTGTATCCTTCACAATCTCTTTTTCAATCTGCATCTCTAACATCGGATGAAGATTATAACATCCCTGATAATAATCAGCCTGATAACACAAATAATTCCATTCTCGCCCATCATACGAAATCGCCTGTGACGCTAAAACCTCACCACCATTCCGCAACATCTTGTCAATCGATTCCTCCACAACATCCCGAACACATCCAACAACAATATCCCGAGGCTCCAAATCACTCGGCTTCACACCATCTCCATCCTGCCCCATCAAAAAAACCAAACTCAAAATAGCGACGACAATCACAATACCAATTATAATAAAAATCGTCACCTGTCCCTTTCTGCTCCTAACTCCTAACTCCCAACTCCCAACTTGTTTTAGCGCATCAGCCATAAATTCACCCCCACTTTCTTAATCCTATCAATCTTCCCGTCAATCAACAACTCCATCAAACATTTCTCCGCAGTATTCCAAGATACCCCAAAAAACTCAGCAACCTCACTACTAGTAACAACCCTCTCTTTCTTAATCAACTTAACCAACTCAACACTATGAACCTTCATAATAATATACCTATTAGAATACCTATGAATATCCATATATAAATATTGCCATAAGTTGCTCAAATCTGCAAAATAAAATTTTAGGTTCAGGTGCCCACTCGAAAGAGAAGGGCGGAACCGTTAAGAAATTTTAGTTTGCATTAAATACGATATTTCAAATTGCATTTTTTATTAGAAAATGTGATTTGAAAGAATCGCTAACTAAGTTTTGATTCCAGGGAACCTTTTTCTAAAAGGGAGCCTAATCGTTCTCAACTCGCGGCGCCAAAACAAACCCAATTCCCATCTTCTCTCCAGGAAAGTCCAGCCTCAAAGGATAGTCGTCAGAAAAATTAACAACAACATTGCCACTAATCTTCATCCCCTTAACAAACTTCATCAAATACTCTAAACTATATTTACTACGCCCTTGCCCAAACAACTCCAAATCCCCACCACTAAACTCAGCCCTAGCAGAATTAAGCGTCCCATTTCCCTCAACCGCAAAAACATCATCCTTCAAAACAAAAGCACAAGAATCCGAAACAACATTAGCATCCTCAACCGCTTGACTAAAATCCCGAGCATTCATCTCAACCCTCGCCCCAAAATTAAGCTCCGGAATATCCTTGTCCTCAGCACTAACCTCAATCAAAGCCAAACTAAAATTCCTCTTAATCTTATCAAAAACCGTAATCTTCAACTTCCCTTCAACCTCTTCTAATGTCACCGAAGCAGCTCCCGAAGCCCTCTTCAAAATCTTCTTCAAATCCCCAAGATTAACCCCCCAAACCTCACTCCCAACTTCATATTGAGAAAAAGATTCCTTAGGTAACCTAAAAATAACCAAGGCAACATTAGCCGGATCAACTGCCACCACGCTAAGTCCATCCTCAAGTAACTTAATCCGAACCTCAACAACAACATTCGAAATAATATCAATAGCGTCCCCCAACAACTTCGGATCATCCAGTTTCAAAATCATTCCAATGTTCCTCCAAGCCTAGAAGCTGGAGACTTCCTAGATCGAATGAGATCATATTTTGTACCATGCAAACTTTGAACACGCATAACTATATCTCCGTTAATTTCACACATTTTAGAGGAAAATCCATGTTTACCCAGGTCTCCGCATGTAGAATAAGAAAACACATCATCTTCATCCTTAGGAAAAATAGCAAATCGATCATTTTCAGAATCTTTTATAACATAAAACTTAATCCTAGGACTATCTGTCCTACTTGTAATATTAATATTCATAGAACCAATATCCACATATGCAAGAGCTCTTCCAAATTCACTGCCACGAAAATCACCTATGCCTTCACGAAATCTCATACTCCAAAAACCCCAACTTCTTATTTAAAGATTATTATACTACAATTCAAAAATAAAATATCAACTGTTTTTAGGAGAGGAATAGAAATTAAAGACATCGCCATCTGAATTTTTTAATCCAAGGACTCCTTGATGGCTATGAGAAAAAGAAAATCCAACTTCACATTTCCTTTCACTATCATCAACTAGTCCAATAATTTTAAGTGGTAAATAATTTTCCCTTCTAATGGAATAGGTATTTTTATTTTCACCTTGTTCATTTTCTATATAAACTTTAACTTCATCCGTATTTTTATCAATAGGTCCCAGTTCTCCAGGAAGTGCGTCTAATTTTTCCAAAAAAGAGGCGGTATCTCTATGATTCATATCAGGAAAATACAAATTGATAGATTCAGCCAGTTTCATAAGTGAAGGGAGTTTGATTTCTTTTTAATTATTGTTGTGGTAAAATATATGATATTTGGTACGACATTATTTCCAATTCATCCGTACTCCCTTAAGTTTAGTTATTTAACACCTAATAATAACAAAAGTCAAAACAGCCTATGACCAATTTCCCACATCACCACAACAATCCCTAAAAACTCAAAACCCCATATCTCATAATGGCAACAGACCCAAACGCAAAACCCTCCAAAGCCTCTCACATAGCCGTCTCATACTACTCCCGCCTAGACATCCAAAACGCCATGTTCCAATTCTGCAAAAACAGAGAAACAGTAGCAAACCACAACAACAACTTCTTCGCAAAACGCCCAGACACATTTGACTACCCCTCAGACATCTTAAATCAAGCAAAAAACGGCGCAACCTCATTCCACACCTCAGAAGAAATATGGACAAACCCACTCGACATCAACACAGACATGACCCCACAACAATACAACCAAATCAAAACCGGCTGGGACCTCCTAATAGACATCGACTCCCCATTCCTAGACTACGGAAAAATCGCAGCAAGACTCCTAATCAACGAACTCGAAAACCACGGCATCCACAACATCGGCATCAAATTCTCAGGCTCCAAAGGCTTCCATATCATCGTCCCCTTCAAAGCATTCCCAAAAGAACTAGGAGGTCTCCAAACAAAAGACCAATTCCCAGAATGGCCCCGAGCAATCGCAACCTACCTCTTCAAAAAAATCCGAAACCCAATGAACAAAGAAATACTAGAAATGTCATCCAAAGAAAAACTAATCGAACAAGGCGAGTTAGTCTCTGAGGCCACCTGCCCAAAATGCAACAAACCAACAATAAAAAAGAAAATTCACAAGTACACTTGCCCAAACATAAAATGCAAATCAGTCCTAGAGGGATTCACAAAAAAAAGACTGGCAATGATATGCCCAAGTTGCAACACAAAAATGAATCTCATAAACAGCCGAGAAGTAGATTTTTGTGAAACCTGCAAAATCAACACAGCAAAACTCGAAACGACATCTTCATTCGGAGGTATACGTCAAAAAAACATACAAGCAGGTTTCAAGGAAGAAGTCACAATCAAATCAACCGAAGACTCCGTCGACATAGTCCTAGTATCCCCACGCCACCTCTTCAGATCCCCATACTCCCTCCACGAAAAAACCGCCTACGCTTCAATCCCCTTAACCAAAGATCAAATCCAATCCTTCAAACCTTCAGACGCAGACCCACTAAAAATAAAAGAAATAAAAAACTTCCAGCCCCAATCAGTCGAAGGCGAAGCAACCCTATTATTAGAGAGGGCACTAGAACAAGCCGAAAAAGAAAAGCCAAAAGAAAAACCCAACCGACCACCGACCACCCAACACCGAATACCCTTGAAGAATTTAGTTATAAATTCTTCAATGTACCCACCAATAATAAAACTCCTCCTAAAAGGAATCCCAAAAGACGGCCGAAAACGAGCCCTATCTCTTCTCCTTGCATTCTTCACATCCCTCGAATTCCCAGCCGACCATATCAAAGAAATCATCCAAACATGGAACACAAAAAATTACGCCCCACTAAAAGAAGGATACGTCCGTGCTCAAATCGACTGGTCCCTGAAAAACAAACGACTTCCCCCAAACTACGACAAACCAATCTACAAAGAGTTCGGAATAACTTCACCCCCAGCTCCCGGAATCAAAAACCCAATCAACTACACAATAAAAAAAGCGTTCGCAGCAAGACCTAGAGCTTCAGAACCTTTCTACGTAAAACCAAAACACAAAGGCCAAATCTAGACCACTGACACCATTATATAATGACAAACCTTATAAATAAAAAATAATGTATTTCATTATGAAGAAAGTCCTACTACATACCAGGGAACTATCAGACGTCTATGCATTAAAAACACTAGAAGACTATCTAGTAGAGAATACCAGAGACATGGAGTTTTGTTTTAACGGAGGCACCATAGGAGGAGCAAGAGAAAGGGAAGTTATTGGAAAGTCTCCATTTGCAAAAATAGAAGAAAAAAGGGATTTGGGCATATTCACACTATCAGATCTGAGTGTTCCTTATGATCTTAAAAAAACTAACTCTCTAGGAATAGACACAGCCCTACTAAAAAATTTTACACAACCCCTTAGCTTAACTGAAAAGAGAAAGCTAAGAGTAAAATACGACTTAGAATCAGATTTACCAATTATAACAATAGGGTATGCCAGCTATGATGAAGAGCTACTCAAAAAATTTGTTACTAGTTTCTATAAAAGAAGCAAAATAATATTAGTAGCATCATATATGGATACAGGAAATTTTTCAAAAACAGCAAGACGGTCACTAAGAATTGTAAAAAGAGAAGGCGTCCTAAGGGATTATTTTTCCATGGCAGATATCAATTTATCAGGATATCATTTTGGTAGAAATGCTGCAACTCTAAATAATTTCGTAGAATCCTCAGAGGGCGGCCCATTCTTCATATTTGACCCAGCGAATAAAGGACAATATGGATATAAAGAACTAGTAGCATCAAACAATATAAGGGAACACGATTCATTCGATTCCATCATGGAAAGAGTATCTGATTATATTAAAAATCTAGATTATGAAACAGCAGTAAAACACAAGCAAACATATGCTCGTCACATTTATAGAACAAGACAAGAATATCTTCCTCAAATTGCAGACAGCATAATCGCCCTAGCTCACGGCAAAAAACCATCTCTACCTAAAGGGTCAGGATTAGACCTAAAAACCGGAATTTCTCACGCGGCAATAATGCACAAAGATACAACCAATTTCAAGTCCCACTTATAAAAATAACAAATCACAAAATCACACAGCCCAAATCAAAATAGTTATAAACCACCAACCCCTCAAACCAACATGAAAAAGAGCGTAGCATTCCTAACCCTATTCCTAATCTTATTCTCATTCTCCACGGTCGCAGCAACAGAAGGAGACGACTGCACATCAGACAACGATTGCGACACCGATGAAATCTGCGAAGACGACGAATGCACAGAAGAAGCCATATCAGACGAAGACAAAATTGAAGAAGCATTTGAATGCCTAGAAGAGAGAGCCGACGACTGCTCAAGTCTAACAACACAAGAACTAGCCCTAACAATAATGGCAACCCCAGATAACATATTCGACGACTGCGTAGAAGAACTAGAAGACAGAGAGTCATCAGACCACTGGGGAAACATCCGTGACACCGCACTAGCAATCATCGCACTAAACCACGCAGGCAAAGACACCGAACCTTCCGAAGACTGGCTCCTAGACCAAACCCAAACACCAACAGACCTAATCTGGTATATACAACAAGACTCGAATCTAGAAACGGAATGCCACATAGCATATGACTCACAAGACTTCACGGTCACAATCGGAGAAGATAAAAAAATAAACTCCAACGCCGGCTCATGCCTATCTTTAGCTCAACTCAACTTCTGGCTACAAGTAGACACAGACTGCTACGAAGAAACATTCCAAATCGAATGCGACGAAGACTTCATAGCAAGCCTCTTATACAAAAATTCACAATCATCAACAATCTACGTCTTAGATCAAACACTATCATCTCCAGCTTTCGGATCAATAGAATTAAGCGTAGACTCACAATGCTTAGGCGAAAGCTCATGTGAATACGAAGCAACATTATGGGGAGCACTAGCGCTATTGGACACAGACCACGAAGTCGAAGAATTCATGCCATACATAATAGCATCATCAGAAGCAAACGAAAGATACCTACCTGAAGCATTCATCTACCTCCTAACAAGCTACGAAGATTACGCGAACAACCTAGTATCAGAACAGAAACTCGGAAACTACTGGGAAGCAAAATCAACTCCATACAACAAATACTACGATACAGCACTAGCACTACTGGCCCTAACCTCATCATCATCAGAACAAGTCACAGAAGCAAAAGATTGGCTACTCTTCTCACAAAGCTCAAACGGATGTTGGCAGAACTCAGTAATGGAAACAGCCATGGTCTTATGGGCACTAGAAGGTAAAGCAGGTAGATCAAGTTCTTCAGGTGGCAGCAGCGTAACAATGTGTGAGGAAGCGGATTTCTTTTGTATACCAGAGAGCGAATGTATATTAGGGCAAGATGTAAGCGATAACTACTTCTGCGGAATCGGAACATCAATATGTTGCACCGACGAAAACATTAAAACCTGCTCAGAATACTCAGGTGAAGTATGCTTAGAAAACAAAGTATGCATAGGCAACTCAAAAAGAGCATCAGATACAGACAACTGTTGCACTGGCTCATGCGAAGATCGAGCGGAAGAAACCGAATGCGAAGCGAACTTCTACTCATGTAAAGACACATGCTCAGACCTCCAAGAACCTATATCAACATACTCCTGCGACCAAGGCCAAACTTGCTGTAAAACAAAAACAACAACAGACGAAGGCTCAGTATGGTGGATATGGCTACTAATAGTTTTAATCATAGCAGTCCTAATCGCAATCGGTTACGTATATAGAGATAACCTAAAATTATACTGGTTTCAACTTAGATCAAAATTCAAAAAAGATAAAGGGAATAAGGGAACATCTCCAAAGGGACCAGGTCTTCCGCCACGTCCAGGATTCCCACCAGTAAGAAGAGGTCCAATGCCACATCAAAGAAGACCAGCCCCAAATCGTCCAACGCGAGCGAGAGCCTACGACAGAAGAGACAAAGCAATGTCAGAAACCTTCAGAAAACTCCGAGACATGTCTAGTTAGATTTATTAATATCCAAACCTTCTCCAAATTATGAAAAGAGGCATACTAATTTTACCACTCCTTTTACTGTCTTTAGTTGCCGCATCACCAACTTTAGAATTCCAAAACGAACAAATCCAAGCAACAGAAACAATCTTCGCGACGATAACAACGTCAGGCGAATTCACAAAACAAATCGAATCTTCCGACATCAAATTCTTCAAAGGCCGAAAACAACTCTCCCTTGAGCACGACATAATATATTACGAAGGAACACACTACCTCTACATCTACACCACATCCCTAGGAAACCTAACACTCCAAATAGAAAACATCCTCTACAAAGAAAACGAAACTCTAAAATCCACAACAATCACAGAGCAACTAAACATCACGGAAAAAACAAACCAATCTCTAACAATCAAACCCGGATTCATCTTCACATCCACATCAGCAATAATCAAACTAATCAACCCAACAAATCTCCAACTCAATCTAACCTACAACGACAACGAAACATCCATTGACCCCTTCCAATCTTTCGAAGTCGAACTAACACCAACCCAAACTTTCTCACACTTAAACATCTCAACCTATAAAGACTTCTCAATACCAATCATCTACTTCAACACAACAGGCAACATAACATTCGTTTCTCCAGAAACAAAGCCTAACTTAAGAGCCGAATTTGAGCTTATCCTCTTAGAGTTATTCACCAACAATAAAACTCAACAAACAATAAAACTCTTCAACTTCGGTGACGACAATCTCACAAACCTAGAAGCGACATCAAACTCAACCTTCATAAAAATAGAAAAACTCCGAGACATGTCAGGACGAGAAACCCAAAATCTAACATTAGAAATTAACTCAGAACTTTCTGGGTATTTCCAAGAAATAATCAATATATCATACATACAAAACGAGACAGAAAAAACAACAGAAGTAACACTAGTAATCTTTGTACTACCAGAAGGAATCTCTGAACCAAATTTTCAAATCCAGGAAGAAACATGCGAGCAACTGTCTGGACAAATTTGCGAACCAGGAGTAATCTGCAACGGGACAATAACCTTCTCAAAAAACAAAGAGTCCTGCTGTCTTGCTTCATGTATAGAAATAAAAGATGATGATTCAGGGGATTCAAACGGCTTCGGCTGGCTGATAGCAATAGTAATATTCGCAATCCTAGGATTTATAGGACACTACTTTTATAAAAAACAAAAATCACTTCAAACTCCTACTCCAAAACAATCCATGAAAACATCAACAGAAAAATTCGAAAAACGTCTGGTCGGAAACGAGAATAAAAGAACAACAGGCAACCTCACAAAATCCTGATTACTTTTTCTTAACAACCTTTTTCTTAACAGCTTTTTTCTTCACTTTCTTAACGGCCTTCCTCTTCTTCAACTTCGCAATTTCCTCATCCCTCTCAGTCAAAACACCCTGCATCACTTTCAAATGCGCTTCCATCTGCTTATACCTCTCGCCCAAAATCTTTGCAATCTCATCATACCGATGCAATCTACCCGAAATATTATTCAACAAACCAGTTGCCTCACCAGAATCCAAATTAATATCACTAGGCTCAATAACCTCAATAGAACTCGGCATAAAATCAAACATAGTTTCACTAAGTCTCGCAAAACTCGGAGCCTCAAAATCACACTCTGCAAAAGCCGTAAACATCTCCTCTCCCTTAACAACCTCCTTCCCCTCTTCAGCAGCAATAACCCTAGGCTCACTAACCTTAATCTCATGAATCTCCAAGTCCTTAACCTGCCTCAAAACCCCAACATGCTTCTCAATAGCCTCAGTCAAATGCGCAGCAGGCCGACCCGCCATCTCAACAATCATAATTACTCTTACCATTCACAATCAATAATATTTCCACTTTAAAACTTTTCGGACTCATCAGAATCATGCCACCTGAGACCAAACCAAAATCCCAACAAAAAAGATCAAAAACAGACAAAACACATAAGGTAACCAATCGACAACCAACCCATCTTTAGAGACATAATCCCACTTGTCTTCAACATCCTCAATAACATCACCACTCAACGAAATAACCTCAGGCTCTACATCATCCAAAATAATAGAAACATCATCCACACTCTCAACCATATCCCCCTCCTCAACAACCTTACTCTCCCGAACCTTAATCCGTCCAACATCAAACTCCTCCCTCCATTCCCCATCTCGCAACTTAACCACAACATCATACCGCCCAGCCTCCACAACCTTCAACTTTACATCCTCATCATCCTCAATAAACTCCTTCAAATAATAATATCCACTCTGCCAATTCCCATCATACCCATCCCAAATCCGCAGAATCGAATCTCTTTCCTTATCAACCTCAACTTTCAAATCATACCGAGCATCCCCTTCACTCACCTCAACCTCACACTCAAATTCCTCATCAACAAAAACCTCATTAGGACAATCTAAATCAACATCAACCGCAGAAACAAATCCAATCAAAAAAACCAAAACAATAAATATTTTCAACATTACAAATCTCCTCATCCAAAACTTATATAATTTCCTGTCTCACAAAAACTTAAAAATCAACTTCCTTTAATCAAACTATGACAACACAAAAAGAAGACCTATCCACATTCATGAAAAGAAAAGGATTTGTTTATCAGGGTTCAGAAATATACGGAGGCTTAGCCGGAACATGGGAATTCGGGCACGTAGGGAAGTTGATGAAAGATAATCTTAATAGCATTTGGAAAAAATTCTTCCTAAATCTAGGCGACGACTTCTATGAAATAGAGGGTTCAGTCATAATGCCAGAAAATGTCTTCAAAGCATCAGGTCATCTAGATAATTTCGACGACCCACTAGCAGAGTGCTTCAAATGCGGAACAACCGAACGAGCAGACAAGATAATTGAAGAGAAACTAAATCAAAGAGAAGAATCTGCAACAAACGAAGAGCTCTTAACAATATTACATGACAATAACCTAAACTGCCCGAAATGCAAGTCCAAGTTTGAAAAAGTAACAACTTTCAATATGATGTTTCCAATAACATACGGCCCAAAAGGCGGACAGACAGTTTATCTCAGGCCAGAGACAGCACAAACACCATACCTGAATTTCAAAATCCAACACGAACTCCTAAGAAAGAAACTACCAATGGGTTTAGCCTTAATCGGCAGAGCTTTCCGAAACGAAATTTCCCCAAAGAATTCCCTAATTAGATGCCGAGAATTCGAGCAAGCAGAGCTCCAAATATTCTTCAACCCAAAAAATATCAACAATGAAAAAATATCCGACACCACAAACTTTTCCGACATTAAAAAAGAAAAGTTAATAGTCATGTTGCAGAACGAACGAAACAAGCCTCTAAAAGAAATTTCCCCAGCCGAGCTACTAAAATACGGCATACCAAAATTCTATACATACCATATGGCAAAAGTTCAAGAATACATTCTAAACGTATTACAAATCCCAAAAGAAAAATTCCGATTCTACGAACTCAACGACAAAGAAAAAGCATTCTACAACAAAAATCATTTCGACTTAGAATATTTCTCAGAAGAATTAAACGACTGGATAGAAATTGGAGGAGTTCATTATAGAACAGATCACGATCTAAGCGGACACGAAAAAGTTTCCAAAACAAAACTAACAGTCCTAGACGAAGAGACAGGAGAGCGATTTATACCTCACGTTCTAGAATTAAGCTTCGGCCACTGGAGAAACTTTTATATGTCCCTAGAGCAACATCTACATTACGACAAAACAAGAAAAAATAACGTCCTCAAGCTCCCAAAACAACTAGCCCCAATCAAAACTTCAATTTATCCCCTAGTCAAAAAACCCGAATTCACAACCCTAGCAAGAGATATCCAAAAAGACCTAACAGAAAACGACATCATATCATCCTACGACAAATCCGGCTCAATTGGAAAACGTTATGCAAGGGCTGATGAAATCGGAACCCCATACTGCATCACGATCGACCACGATTCACTAGAAGCAGGCATCGTCACAATCCGAGATAGAGACACAACCGAACAAGTAAAAGTTCACAAAGATAAAATCGCAGAAACAATTCAAAACCTAATAAAAGACAAAGTAGAATTCTCATCTCTAAAATAAAATTCCGCGTCCTCCGCGTTTTCTGCGGATAAAATTTCCCCAAAAATCTTAAAAACCAATTTCTCGTCTTTAATAAATGGTGATCGAATCTTCTAATCCAATCATAACAATGATGAAAACCGAGTGGCAACATCTCGGCCCAAACAAAAAAAGATACATTTTTTACATAGTTCTTCTAAGTATAGGAGGAATCTTTAGATTAATTTCTCCATGGCTAATAGGAACGATATTCAATTCAATTCAAAATGGACAAGTCACAACCCAAACAGAACTCTATAATCTATTTTTTATGATTTCCCTGTTATTTTTCATAGAGCTAGGATTTTGGATTTTTCATGGAACAGCAAGAATAATAGAAATACTAACAGGGTTTACAACTCATAGAAATTATACTAACGATAAAATAAGAAAAGTCGTAGAACTTCCAGTAAAATGGCACAAAGATAATCATTCAGGAGATACAATAGACAGAATAAATAAAGCAAGACTTTCTTTAGCGACATATTCACAACATGAGTCATTCAAAATAATATCAATAGCACTAAAAATTTTTGGATCTTTGGGGATGATATTCTTTGTTAATGTAAAAATAGGCGCATTCGCCCTCGCTTCATGTTTAGTGATTTTATTCGCAGCAATGAGTTTAGATAAAAAAGTAAAAGCAAGTTACAAAGAATTCAACAAATATGAACATCAATTATCCGCTTCAATTTTTGATTACTTCAGCAATATAATAACAGTAGTTACATTAAGGCTGAAAAAAATAGTTAGAAAGAAATTAGATGAAAAAATAGGAATAAGTTATAGTGCCCATAAAAAAGCAACATACTTGATGACAATAAAATGGGGACTTGCAAAATTAGCAATAGTACTAATGACAGTATTAGCCCTAATTTATCAAGCTTACATTGATTTTTATATAACAGGTATGATTTTGATAGGAACACTCTTTATGCTTTACAGTTATCTAGACAGGGTGGGACAAGCATTTTTTGAATTCTCCCAATTCTACGGTTCCATGACAAAAAAAGCAGCCGATATAGAATCCGCCGAACCGATAGATGAAGCTTTCGGTAAAATAGAATCCCAACTAAAAACAACCCTCCCAAAAACCTGGCAACAAATCGAAATCAAAAACCTAAACTTCACCTACAACCAAGAAGGAAGTATACAGCATCTGGACAACATAGATTTTAATTTCAAACACGGCCAAAAAATCGCCCTAATCGGAGAATCAGGTTCAGGCAAATCTACAATACTCTCCCTCTTAAGAGGTCTCTACCTCCCACAAAAAGCAAGTATAACTTGCGACGGAAAAAAATTAAAGCACGGCATCCAAACCCTAAAGCAATCCGTAACACTAATTCCACAAGATCCCGAAATCTTCAACGAAACAATCCGCTACAACATAACAATGGACATGTTCAACAAAGAAGCCGACCTAAAAAAAGCAATCCAAATGGCGCAGTTCGAAACAGTCGTAAACAGATTACCAAACGGAGTAGAAACCTCAGTTCAAGAAAAAGGAGTATCACTATCAGGCGGAGAAAAACAAAGACTAGCCTTAGCACGAGGCATCCTCGCAGCGAAAGACTCTGATATAATATTACTAGACGAACCAACATCCTCAGTCGACTCAATCAACGAAAAGAAAATCCACGAAAATATCTTCAACGAATTCAAAGATAAAACAATCATCTCATCAATCCACCGGCTCCACCTTCTAGATAAATTCGACTACATCTACATGTTCGACCAAGGAAAAATAATCGGCCACGGAACATTTGAAAATATTAAAGAAAACTCAAAATTCAAATCCATCTGGAGAAGATATATCGGAAGCATGAAAAAATAAATTCTAATACATCAAAGACCCAACAAGCACAGTCAGATTAGCAATAAACGAAAGCGCATAAGCAATCGTAATTGGTTTATCCTTATGCACAATTCCATAAATAAACCAAGGGATATTAAAGAGAGCATAAAGTCCCCAGGACAAACTCGAAACTCCTGCCGCACTTTTTAATGCAAAAATCTGAAAAATCTGAGGCAAAGCAATCAACGGCCCAACAACAGCGATAACAATCAAAAACCTATCCAAAAACCGAACCCACTTATTCTGATGAGGATAACTCTCTAACTTATGATGTACTCTTTTCCTTTGATGTATATGATGTATCCCACTCATAGCAAGTTCTACATAATTCCATTTAAGTATTCATCGCATCCGTTTCTTAATCTCCAGAAAATCCAAGTACTCAACCCGAACCTTGCCACCCTTCCTTTCCTGCTTCTTACTCGCAATCAAGATCTGCGAAAAAATCCCATACTCCAACAACCAAGAACACTTCAACTTCTCCTCCCTCGACAACGTCCCATTCGTCTTAACCTCAATCCCAATCACCTCAAACAAATTATCCCTCCTATCAAAAGCCACAAAATCCGGAAACCCAGTTCCAATCGTCATAACACCCTTACCAACTCCAAATCTCTTAAACACCCTCCGACAAGGAACAACTTTTTTCAAATCCAAATCAACATTATTACTCCACTTATCAACGGTCCAACCCTTCTCCTCCAAATCTTTCCGAACTCTCAACTCAAATTGCCCACCCCTAGCTCGACTCTTCGAACCCATCTTAATCTTCGACTTCTTCTTCAAAACAACATTCCCATCATCCCCAACACTCGCCTTATACTCAATTTCTTTTTCCGGCACCCTCAACTCCATACCTGACAAAAGCATCCAAGAATTATAAACCCTCCCAAAATATTTAAACATCAAAACATAAACAATATCATGATATCACTAGACAACATTCCAAAATCTGAAAGAACCAAAGAACTAGAAGATAAACTCCAAGAGATGTACGAAAATAGAGAAGAATTATTTCCAGATTATGAAGGATACATTAATGAAAAATTAAGAGACCCCGAGGCACAAAAAAGATATCACGAAATAATAAACACTGTCCTAAACCAGATATAATCACAAATCCCGAGCATAAACAGTCCGCCTAAAATTCCTCTTCGCCCTTTCGCCCGCCTTCTTCAATATCCCATCAACCTGCTTCTCCAACTCAACCAACAAATCCTCACCCAAATTCAAACCATCAAGATACCCTCGAAGCTTACTCTTATTAATCAACCCCATAACAAATCTAGAATATCCCCAATTATAAAACTTACTCTAACCCAACTTTATCCCGAATTCCCTTAACAGCTTCAATTCCAATCTCAAAAAACTCCCCCAAGTCAAGACCAGTCATCTCAATTTCCCGAATCAACTCTCGATTACAAGCAGCAGCAAAAGCCAAACTCTTAAACTTCTTCCGCAAACCCTTAACCTTCATATCACTAACCTTCCCTCCCCGCATCAAAGCATAAGCATATATGAGCCCAGTCAAAGTCTCCGCAGCAACCAAACTATACTCAATTCTTTCAGTCCTCTCCTTATCCTTCAAACTAGGAATAATATCCAACCCATATCCATGCGACTGCACAGTTCGAATAAACTCATCATCAAAACCTTTCTGCCTCAAAACCTCCTCAGCTTCAACACAATGCATCTCCAAAGAAAGACTCCACTATAAAATCAACCGCCTAAAAGAAAACCTAATCGACCCCTCCATAATCCTAAACTACCACAACCTAGACATCCCCTCCTACATGATACTCCTAGACAACCTAGAAGATTCAGAACTAGAAAAAATAAAACGAGAAGCTCCAATATTCGCACTATTCCAAGCAGTCGGCAAATACAACTACATCATCTACGCAATCACAGAAGACATCAATTCATTCTGCCAAGAATTCTTGTCATCAGAGCACTTTCAAATTTACCCCATAATAAGTTCTATACCAGATAACTACAATCCCTTCGACCTCCAAGTAAAGCATCCCGAACCAATCAAAGAAGACAAAAAACTAATCCTAGACAAAAAAGATTACAAGCTCCTATATCACCTATCAAAATCCCCACTTTCACCAACAATAAAGCTAAGCGAAGAAACAGGGCTAGACCCAAAAACCATAAAGCTCCGAATAGAAAAAATGATA
Organism: archaeon; assembly: GCA_018697035.1. Taxonomy (GTDB): domain Archaea; phylum Nanobdellota; class Nanobdellia; order Pacearchaeales; family GW2011-AR1; genus JAGVXH01. Next base: position 210,820 of record JABHSE010000002.1, read on the forward strand.
GACGCAAATTTAATTCAAAAAATAAGATTCGCCGCAAACATCTTCAAAATAGGAGTCACCGCATATTTCGTGAAACTAGACATCATCCCAAAAAACAAACAAAAAATATTAACCACAATCCGAGCAAATAACTACTCTGGCTTCGTCTACGAAACCCACACCGGATTCTTCCTCTGGTATATGCCACCTTCCCACGCCGAACTTTTCGAATTTACCAAAACCTTAGAACACCTAGATAAAACAATAAAAATAGACGCCATGCAATCAGTAGACATCCTAAAAATAGAAACCGTCCCAAAAGCCGTCCTAGAAATCTTCAAACAAAAATATCAATAATTCCTCCCCCCTTCCGTGCTCGTCCGTGTAATCCGTGGCTAAAAAATTAACAACCACTCCCAAAACCAATCACCCAAAAACCCGCCTCTTAAAATCAGCCTTCTTCCCAAAATTAAATAACAATCCAACACTCTTCCCAGTCCCCTTCAAGTAATTCAACAACTGAGCATCATCAAAAGAATCCAAATCCTTCTTAGCCTTAATCTCAACAACAACCTTATCTTCCACAATAAAATCAGCAATATAATCCCCAGCAATTTCCCCTTTATAGCGAACCTCAATAGGAACCTGTTTCCCAAAATTAATTCCCTGCCTAGTAAACTCAAGTGCCATAGCATTCTCATAAACTTTCTCTAAAAAACCAGGACCCAATGTTCGATAGACCTCATAAAAAACACCAATTATCTTTTCTGTTATATCTTCATGTTTCACAAAAAAGAAAACGCAAGGGTATTAATAAAACTTATTACAAGGCCAATCTTTCAAACTCTCCGACGGCATCCCCACCAACATCCAAAAATATACAAACTCATTTCAGAGTCCCAATCAATTTAACAATTCTATCCTGTCCAACAGATAAAATCAAACTAGCCAACCTCGGGCCCTTCGACTTCCCGATAATCGCCCGATAACAAGCATCAAAAAACTCAGTATTACTAAGCCCACTCTTCTCACAAATATCATAAAACCTATCAAACAATTCCTTTTCATCAAACTCTTTCTCCCTCAAAATATCCTTCAACATAACCAAAGCTGCCTTCTCCTTATCACTAAACTTCCCCTCAATCTTTCCTCGAACTTCAAACTTCATATCATCTCCAGCATACTTCTCAAGCCAAGCAGCAACTTTTTCCACACGAATCTTGTCATAATCATTCAAACCCTCAGTCCTCCCAATTTGAACAGAATTAATAAGCCCCTTAAACCCGGCCCTCTTAGGTCTTTCTTTTGGAATCTCGACAATAGACATTTCATACATCCGCTTCTCCTTAGGATTACAATTACCATCAAAATACTTTTTCTCAAGAGCATCAAACTTCTCATAGATACTAATAACATCATTATCAAAACTAATTTGAAAAACACTCTTCGGCTTAATCCCAACAAACAAATATCTCAAAACCACCGGCTCATAAACCTCCCCAACCTCAGCCAAACTCAAAGCATTCCCACTAGAACTACTAAACGCCTCACCACCCTTAATATTAATCCATTCATAAGTCTGCTTTATCGGCCCATCAATCCCAAAAACCTTCTTGGCAATCTTATGCCCCGTCATCCTGGACCCACCATAAACATCATGATCAATCCCGGAAGGCTCAAAATCAACATCCTCATATTTCCACCGAGCAGGCCAGTCCACCCTCCACACCAGCTTCACAATACCCTTCTTCCTAATGTCAAAAGTCTCACCAAATCCACACTCACATTCATAAGAAACATTATAGTCATCAATCTTAGTTATCTTAGTCAAGTCCTTCTTGCACTTATCACAATAAACCATAATCGGCAACCAAGAATCCACCAAAGACTCCTTCCTAAACTTATTCAAAATCTCCTTAATATCATCCACACTATCAAGCGCAACCTTAATGAACTCAGCATAAGCACATTTTTTATTCATCTCATTCTGCCTAATAAAAACAGGATTAACAAGAGCACTCTTCAAAGAATCCTCAAACTTCTTCTCGTTATATTCAGCATAGCTCATCGAATCATCATGCGGAGAAGGAATCTCACTAATCGGCATCCCAAGATACTTCTCGTATTCTTCTGGAACACCCTTAGGCACTTTCCGAAACCTATCAAAATCATCCCACGAATAAATAAACCGAACCTTTTTCCCCTTAGCCTCCAAAGCCTTCACCACCATATCAGTAGTAATCACCTCACGAAAATTTCCAATATGAACCTGCCCCGAAGGCGTAATCCCAGAAGCACAGACATACTCAGCCTTATCTCCTTTCTCTTTGATTATTCTATCCGCAATACCATCAGCCCAAAAAAACTTATCTGCCATAAATCACTCAACCAAAACTAATTTATATATCTTTAGAATTTCAAAATCTTAAACTCACTAAAATCCCCACTCCACTTCTTCTCCTCAACCTTAACTCCACGAATTTGCGCATGCTCAGGCCCAGTCTTCAAAAACTCATTCAACCTCCCCAAACCCTCCGCCTCACCCTCAGCAATAACCTCAACCTCACCACTCTCCAAATTCCTCACAAATCCCCTCAACTTCAACTCATCAGCATGCCCCTTAACAAACTGTCTAAAAAAAATCCCCTGAACAGTTCCCTGCACCACAAACCTCGCCGCTTTCTTCATAAAACAAAAAAGCATCACCTCTTTTTATTCCTTCCTATAAAGTGTCCATGAGAAATACGGAGTCGAAGACTGCGCAATTTTTCATGGAATAAATCTTCTCCTAACCCCCAACTCCTAACCCCCAACTCCCAACTAACTTGACCTTCGATCAAGTTCATTATGCAAAATCACCGCAACCTGACTAGCAAACAAAACCCTCGGCCCAACACTAACCCCATCCACTCTCTTCAAAAATTTCTTCATCCCACTCGGAAACCCATCATGATCCCCAATCACAAAAACAGCATCCTCTAGCTCAATCTCCCGAACATCCTTCCCCCTACCATCAAGCAACAAAACATTCTTCCCTTCCTTATCTAAATCCATCAAAACCTTCTCAAAACCCTTCCTCTCAATCGAACACCCCGGCACAATCTCCCGCAACCCCTCTTCATCCTTAGCCTTATATAACATCCGCTTAATCAACCCCGCAACATTCTTCTTGCTTATCGGCATCTCCGAGTTACTCTCCATCACAATATGTCGCGGATTATTAGGCCCCCCATCAAAAATCAAATGTAACCGAACATTCTCCCTCATCGCATTAGAGACAAAAAACACACTCACAATAAAATTACAAACAATATCCATCCTCCCAGCCTGCATCAAATTATCCCCAATCAAATTCCCAGCTGTAACAGCATTCGCCGAATAGTAAACAAATTCTCTCATAATGTATAAAGAGAAAATAGGTTTAAAGTGTTTTCTAAGACAACACAGAACAAATAATTTTTAAGTCGGCATACTTTTAGAATAGAATGAGAATATTCCTAATTGGACCAGGAGGAGCCGGGAAGTCTACTTGCGGAAAAATATTGGCAGAAAGGATAGGATACAGGTTTATTGATTTAGATATAGAATTTTGTGACAAAATTGAAAACATTGGAGATTACATTTTAACGAAAGGCTATAAAAAATATTGTTTTGAAAATTCTAAACTATTCTATGAGCTCTTGAATAAAAATACAAAAGATGTCATTTTCTCCTTATCTTCAGGATTTTTAGTTCATAAAAACTTAGATGAATTAACATCAAGGCATAAACAAACCTTGAAAAATTCTGGTACATCTATTCTCTTTTTACCATCTACATCTCTAAATAAAAGTACAAAAATTATATTAGAAAGGCAACTTTCAAGAGGTTTTGGACTAAAGGAAAATAGGGAAAAAATAAAATTTATAAGACGTTTTAAATTATATAAAGAACTTGGAGACATAAAAATTTTTTCACATGAAAAACCTCAAGTTATAGTTGAAAAAATAGTAAAACAATTAAACCTATCTAAAACCTAACCTTTCCCCAATACTCCATAGCATCCCAAAGCTCCTTATGACTCCTTCCATAATGCTCCAGAGTCTCACCTTTCATCACAGAGTCCACCGCCTGCCTCATCGCAACCGCACCAACTCGAGTCCCATCCGGATGCCCATGACACCCACCACCAGCCTGAATAATAATATCCTTCCCAAAGTTCTTCATTAAATAAGGTATATGTCCCGGATAAATCCCGCCACTACAAACAGCAAACGTCGGCTTCAGTCCCTGCCAATCCTGCTCCAACCTATGCGCCGTCTTATCAACCCTCATCGCCTCAATCTCCTCTCGTATCTCAGCTACCTCTCTCTTCCCACCTCTCATCTTCCCAATACCAGTTCCAATATGCAAACTGTCCGACCCAGCCATCCGCGCAAAGTCAGCAACACACATCATAGAAAGCCCATGTTCTGGGTTCTCAGTAAAAGCCCCATGCATCGCCCGATGCGAATGAATCCCAAGCTTCGAATGTTGCCTCAAAGTTTCAAGACTACTAAATCCAGCCGTAATAACATCATGCATAACAAATTTACCTCCAAGCTCCTTGACGATGTCAGCTCTCTTCAACATCAACATAGCCTCAGCAGTCACATTAATCAAATATCCTTTCTTCTCGCCAACCTCTTCCGCCGCCTTATCACACATTTCCAAAGTCTTAGCAGCCCGCTTCTCAAACGGATTAAACTTCTGACTAGATAAATTTTCATCATCCTTAACCAAATCACATCCTCCAACCCAAGCCTCGTAAGCAACCTTCGCATGATCCTTTGTCTTTAGCCCCAACTTAGGCTTAACAATAGTCCCAACTAAAGGTCTATCTTTAACTTTCAAAATCTTCCGATATCCTTCAACCCCAAACCTCGGTCCAGGAAAACTCTTCAACAACTTAGCAGGCAACTTAACATCTTCAAGTCGAAGCCCCTTAACACACTTCATCCCAAAAACATTCCCAGCAACACTTGATAGAATATTAGAAACCGAATTCTCCTCAAACAACTCCTGTGGATAAGCAACCTTAACCCAATTCCCACTAATCGCATATGCCTTCGCCCCAAGCCGATTAACATATTTCTTATTAGACGAAACCTCACACCAAGTCCCCGTACTACTTTCCAAAGCAACATTATTAATTGCCTCCTTGATACTCATAGAATCCGGCGTCACACGAAACAAACAAACCAAATCATTACGAGTCGGCTTATAACTCTGATCAACAAAAGGATACTTACGATTAATCACCATCTTAACATAATAAGTCAGTTTTTCTTAATAAACCTTTCTTTGAACTTCAAAACCTTCCCAGCAAAAACCCTATCCGAAAAAATCTTCCTCCCATGAACCCCGGGGTCACCAGAGTCATCCCTTTTTGGGGAAAACGCCCCAACCTTCATCTCTGGAATCAAATGATAATGCAAATGAACAATCGACTTCCCAACTTCTTTCAAATTTCCCTCACGATAAAGCACCGTCACATTCTTATATTTTTTATGAAGCTTCCTCATCCCATAATAAATCAACTTCTCAACAGCATCCTTCTCAGCTCTAGACATCAAGTTTAATCTCATATGATGCTTCCGACAAGTCACAATCAAATGATCCCGACAATAAGGCGCCTGAGCCAAAGTCAAAACCGCATATTTATTTTTCTTAACAATTTCATTATCCTTCAAGGTACAAAACGGACAAACATTGTTCTCCTTCAAAAAATCATCATACTTCATCACAACTTCTCACTTCGCTCAATAAATTTAAGCTTGTACTTCTTCCTCTTCCCTCGCCACTTGAAAACCTTGTCAACCCCCATAGCAATCAGTCCCAAAGCAACAACAAACAAAACACCACTAAGGGCAATCTCCGGTAACCCTTGAGGCTTCAAATATTTCAGCAACCCAGCAACAACCCCAAGCCCAACCAAAAACTGAATCGACTTCAAACCCTTAAAGCTACTCTTCTTCTCAACATCCTCCAAAACCCTAATTCCACTCTGAACATAATCAAGCGTCATCGCCCAAACCTCCTTAATATATTCAAGCGTATTAAACAAATCCTCAAACCGATACTGGAACAATTCAATCAATCTCTTGTCGGCATTAACCCTAGAACTAATATCCCGACGAGTCCGCGCATAATTACTCATCTGATTGATCCTATTCTTAATCAAAGAAACTGTCTTCTCATAACTATCCAGCATCGCCTTATGTTTCGCAATATCCCCACCACGAACAAACTTACTTTCCTTAATCGCACTAATCTCTTCCCAAATCTTCCGATGAATATCAAGATACTTATGTAGTTGCAACTTAAAGTCACTAAAAAAAATCTGCATCTCCGTTAGCGTTTCAAGCTCCCTCTTCCGACTCGCCGCAATATCAACAACAATATTTTCCTTAGTCTTTGAAACTTTAATATGATTAGATCTCGTCTCCAAGTAAACCTCACCAAACTCCTTTCCAACTTTAGACTTCAAAGGATCCCTAACAACTCTTTCAATAACAAAGGGATGCCTCTCTTCCATATTCGACAAAATCTTCGGAGTCGGAGCCCCAAGCGAAAACAAATACTGAATAGCCGGCTGCCACCTCTTATCAAAATAATCCTTAACGATTCTTTTTCCCTTTTCGATATCAACCCCTTCCCAAGACAAAACATAAAGCCCATCCTCAAAATACTTAACTCGAACCCCATCCTTACTCATCACATCCAAATACTCCAGCGACCCAACAACCCTCTTCATCGACTTCAACTTCAGCCCATTCCTCAAAGCCTTTAACTTAACCTTAGACAAATCCAAGTCACTAGTCCCATGCAACAAAAACCGATGCACCTCACTCAAATGCAACGTCGTCCTCTGATACCATCCACCAAAAACAACTCTAACCTTACTCACCATCTCAACTTTCCAAAACAAAAATACTTTTTATACCTAGCGGTGTTTCAAAACCCCAACTCTCTCACAGTATTTGGCAACCAAACATTCCGAACACCACGGACTAACCGGCAAACAAGTCTCCCTCCCAAACTGAACAAAAGCCGAATTAAACTCCTTCCAATATATCTTAGGCAAAATCTCCATCAATGCTTTCCCCGTCTCCTCCGGCGTCTTCGTTTCAATCCAACCCATCCGATTAGGAATCCTATGACAATGAATATCAATAGGCAAAACCAACTGTCCATAAGCAAAAGCCAAAACAATATTCGCAGTCTTCGGACCCACATGCTTAATCCCAATCAACTCATCATAAGTCTTAGGGACCTCACTATCAAATTTATCAATCAAATCAGAACTAACCTCCTTCAAAGCAGCAGCCTTCTTATTAAAATGCCCACTCCGAAAAATAATCTTCTTGAGCTGTGCCATAGGTAACTTTACAATCGTCTCAGGCGTATTAGCAACCTTAAACAAATCCCGACTAACAACATCCGTCACCTCATCCCGCGCCCTCAAAGAAAGCAAACAAGAAATCAAAATCTCAAAAGCACTAGCCTTCCCCCTCATAGTATTAAGCGTAGTCGTAGACCTAGGATACTTCTTTCCCAAAATCCGCATAGTCTTAGAAATATTAATCATATTAGAAAGGAGATAATCCACTCACAGGAATACCCGGGATACTTTTAACCTTGAATCCCTCCTTTTCAATTTCACTTCTCAAATTATCTGAAGATTCATAGTTTTTATTTTTTCTCGCCTCATCCATCTTATCTCTAAGTTCTTCTATTTTTTTCGGTACCTCAACCTCATTCTTCTCCAACAAATCCAACCCCAAAACCTCATCCATCTTCTTCAAAGCTCCAACCTTCCCCTTCTCTTCCCCCCGAACTAAATCCCAAACAACAGCCAACCCACCAGGCATATCCAAATCATCACTAACCCTTTCCTTAAATTTATCAACAGCTTCCTCATTAACTTTCTTATCATCTTCGAGAGCCAAACAAGCATTTTTCAACTTCCGATACGAATTAACAGCCCCATCCATAGCCTCCTCATTCCAAGCCAAAGGCTTCCGATATTTAGCAGTCAAACAAAGATACCTATAAGCAAGCGGATCAATCCCTTTGCTCTCCAAATCTCCAATAGTCTCAATCTTCCCCAAACTCTTACTCATCTTCCCACCCTTAACAGTTAAGAACGCAGAATGCACCCAGTAGTTCACAGCCCTCTTATCAAAACAACAATTCGACTGCGCAATCTCATTCTCATGATGAACAGGTATATGGTCTTCACCTCCAGTATGAATATCAAAAGTTTCCCCCAAATATTTCGCAGCCATAGCCGAACACTCAATATGCCAACCCGGAAATCCAACACCCCACGGACTATCCCACTCCTGCTGCCTCTTGTCTTCGGGTTTCGAAAACTTCCAAAGCGCAAAATCAGTCCTATTCTTCTTCTCTCCCATATCAACCCTTTTACCTTCCTCCAAATCATCAATCCTCTTCCGCGACAACTTCCCATAGTCCTCAAACTTAGAGCTATCAAAATAAACCCCATCACTAGTCACATAAACATAACCCTTCTCTTCCAAAGTCTTAATCGTCTCAAGCTGCTCAGGTATGTGCTCAGTCGCCCAAGTCCACTTCATCGGTTCAATCAACTTCAACTTCAAAAAAGAATTTCGAAACTCATCAAAATAAAAATGCGATACTTCACTAGCGGTCTTCCCCTCTTTCTTCGCCGCTTTCTCCATCTTATCCTCCCCCTCATCCGCATCACTCGTCAAATGCCCAACATCAGTCACATTAATAATATGCTTCACGTCAAAACCATTAAACATCAAAACCCTCTTCAAAATATCACTAAAAATAAAATACCTAAAATTCCCAACATGCTGATGCCAATAAACCGTCGGCCCACAAGTATAAACCTTCGCGACCCCAGCCTCAACCGGAACAAACTCTTCCTTCTCTCTCGTAAGCGTATTATACAACTTCAACATAAAAACCCTACAAAAACTCAATTAATAAAACTTTACAATAGGGAGTCTCTACCTTCCCCAACCCGCATCATAACATCATAAATATACTTCCGATAAAAAGGAAACCTCTCCTTCAACCCCTCAGCACCCCAACCATAAATCTCATTCATAGCAATCCCAATAGCAGGACTACGATTCGCCCCCTTCTCACAATGAACAACAACATTCTCAACATCACCCTTCACTTCCTCAAACTCATCCAAAATCCTCTTCGCCGCAATCTCATTAAAACAAACATCCCTCCCATAAGGATATCCATGACATTCCATTAATCCCATTAAACTTTCTTTGGTTACATTAGGGTAACTCTTTTTAATTTCATCCCAACTAAGCAAAGTCTTGCTCAAATTCGAAGTCTTACCATAATTAAGTAGATACTCACCCCAATTCAAAAATCCGTTCCAAGAAGGGTCATTAGTATCAACCCAATCATACTCCAAGTGCCCCCGAGGCCAAACATCATCAAAATAATACCTATTAACACCAACCCAATCATTACTCTTCTTCAAATCCTTAATAATAAACCTCGACATAGAATTGAAAATACGAATCCCATAATCCCCTCCCTTAGGTTCATAATCCAAAGCCTCACCGTAAGACAAAATCTCTAAATTCATCCGATATAATACAAAACCAATTATAAAAATCTAAGCAAACCCTACTCCGCCAAAATCGTCAACTCAACCTTCGTCTCAACATAAGTAGTCGCCCCATCCTTAACAGATACAACAAACGGAATCGTACAAAGCGGAGCCCCAATAGGAACAGAAATAGTCACAAGCTCCGGCAATTCAGACTTAGCACCAGGCCCAAGATTCATACTCCCACTAGGAACCAATATCCAATCATCAGCCTCTCTCGTAGCAATACCACACTTAGTTTGAATCGAAAAATCCGGATCAACAGCAACGCTATAAGAAAAACGCTTCTCCTCATTATTCACATTCCTAACCGAAAACGCAAATCCCAAATCTAATGTTCCCTGCTCAATTTGAATTTTCCTTGTAGATGGAGCAATCGCTAACTTAGAATTCTTATCCGTAAATAGATCATTAATTTCATCAATAACTCCCCTATTAATACTGTCCACCGCTCCAGTCGTACCACTAAAAATATTCTTAATCAAAATCATCCCCATAATCAGCATCGACATAGAAAGCACAATAATAACAATCGTCCCAATAGACATCTCAATCGCACCCCTCTTATCACCTTTCATACAAAACAACAGTTTCCCTTATTTATAAAAGTTACCAATCAATACTAATGATTAACATCAAACATACTAGGTCCATCCAAATCATATTTGAATATACGAACCCTATAATTCTTCGCCTCCGAAACTAACTCAGTAAAGTCTCCCTCATTTTGCCTAACCACGACTTCCATACCTAAAAAATTAAGTTTATGACGAACATGCTCGACCACTCCAAATTTAGTCTTCGAAGATCCAACAAAATTCCTATAAATAAATCCATGACCCCCAACTTCCTTATTAGCCCAATTATACTGCCCGTCAACAGCAACCCAAATATTCTTACCATCAAACTCCGCAGATTCATCCAATCCAATTATTTCTTCTACTCCCATATGGGGCTGGGGAGAATCGAACTCCCTACACCACGGTCTTCAGCCGTGTGCTCTCCCAATGAGCTACAGCCCCATGAACAAAAACAGAGAAGTTACTTTTTAAGTTTAATTGAGGTAGAACAAGTCGCGCGAAAAAAGAGCGCAGCAAATCACTCTCAACTCCAAGCAAGGCGAACTCCAAACTCCTAACCACATTTTCAAAGAAAATGTAGAGCGGGACATAGGCCACGTTCTGTCAAACTTTGTTTACGAAAAACAAACAGTTTGCGCTAACATCTGACTAAGCCTGTACAAGACCGAAAACTAAATTAACGGCTTCCAGTTGCATCAACCAGGAGGACTCGTTCCATCGTAAATAAATACGCTCGTCTCTATCTTCCTTACCATACCTCACAGTATACAGTTTTCACTGCTGGTTTGCCCCCATATAACTAAATATACAAGAGATGCGCGGACCTTCCTCAACGATCCAGAAATCATTTAACATTTCTTTCGCCTATTAGACGGAATCATCGACAGTTAGCTGTCCCACTCTGCATAATAGCAAGCTATTACAAAAATACAAGAAATTTTTAGGTTATAAAGTTAATGATTCACGAAACTCCCGTCTCAAAGAATCCCAATACCAAAACAATCCAAAACCCTACTTCCCGTAAAACCTCAAAGTAGGCCTAAACCCAAATACAACAGCAGCCACAAAGAACCACCAAGGATTAACCGAATGAACCCAATCCATAGCCGCAGGCCAAATCGTTATCACAAATAAAACAAACCCAGCAACAGTCAACTTAGTCAAAGCCATATCCCAGACATCCAATTTCTTCATATTCTTATTCATCTCTTTTATCATCTCACACCTCCGAAAATACTACACTTTCAGCATATAAATACTTTTCATAAAATTAATAATTATATTATTAATAAGAACAGTATAAGAAACCACTAATCCTTTCTCTCTTAAATCAATCTTTATCAGAAGATAAAAATATGGCTTTTAGTAAACGCGTGCTGAACAAATCGCAAAAGCTCAATGCTTACACACCGTTTCTATCAACGCAGTCTTTTACTGCGGCCTAAATTACCTCGTTTTGCGGACTGCTTCGTGCTTAGATGCTTTCAGCACTTATCAGTCTACAGCGTAGCTGCCCAGCCTGCTCATAACAACTGGTAGACCAGAGGCTGCGAACCCACGTTCCTCTCGTACTGGAGGGTCCTTCCACTCAGGTAATAACACATCTAGTAGATATCATACAAACTGTCTCACGACGTTCTTAAC